>NZ_MUHE01000001.1 GCF_002217405.1 Flavobacterium psychrophilum DSM 3660 = ATCC 49418
AAACTTTAAATGGTATAAATCTATTCAAGATATTTCCGATTTAGACATTGGAACCAAATTGAATATTTCCATGAGAACCCCGTCGAACCATTATTTAATTCCAATTAAATCCGTTTTTTTGCATAAATGAAATTATAAAATGGTGTACAGGATAAACTTGCAGAATTTATATTCTTGATTATTTTTTATGAAGTTGCAAATTCTGCGATTAGGATTGTAAATTAATGTTATTTTCTATTTGTTTAAGATGCCTAATGTTATGGTTTGTTGTGAACCTAAAGGTATCCCCTAGATTTAGTTTGATCCATTTTGTTACAGAGATTTTTACTTTTTCCTTGTTCAAATTTACACTTCTAGATTTATTAAGTAAATCTATTGTTTTTCTTTGCTGATTTATAAATTCGTCGATTACTTTTCTTTCTAAATTGCTGTTTAAAGGGTTTTTATCCTTAAAAGTTTTCATTTTATTCAATTTCTGTTTAGGAAGCATGCTTATTGCAAAATGGTTGCCTAAAACGCCACTTTTAAATATTGTTTCGTTTTTATATTTAGCCTTTGATATTGTTTTTTCAATTTCTGGAATATAAAAATATCCGTATAAATTGAGGTGTTCTAAGCATTCTAAAACGCTCCAACTTTCTGGGTTTTGTTTCCAATTTAATTGGGCATCGTTTTTTTGTTTTAGTAATTCTACAAAGTTTATATTTTGCTTTGTTGTTTCAATTAAGTTAAAAATTAAAGTTTCCGATTGCGTTTTCATAGGTGTTATTTTCTGCAAAGTTCCCTTTTTTAAATTTTACAAATCTTGATTTCAATCAAGATTTTTTTAATCTAGATAAAGTTTCCGGACTCATTCTCAAATAATTGGCAATATGTTTGTTTGGTATTTCTTGAAATAATTTAGGACTTCTTTTTAAAACTCTTTGAAATCTTAGTTTTGGCGAACTTGTTAAAATATCTTTTTCTCTTTCAATTTGCTGCAAAACAATGTTTTCTAAAAGTTTTGTCCAAGTTTGTTTATTTGCTTCATTCAGATTAATTAGCGCAATAATTTTTTGCTTTGGAATTATTTTTACGATGGTTTTTTTTATTGCTTGAATACAAAAATCAGAAGGTTTTTCGGTTAAAAATGAGTCTAAAGAAGCAATTAAATCATTTTCGTAGCCAAATCTGATTATTTGTTCTTCGTAATCATCAGAAACAAAAATGCGCAAACTCCCGCTTTCTACAAAATAGATATTTGTATCAATGCTTCCTTTTACTTTTAAGTATTGGTTTCTTTCTAAGACTAAAGTTTTTTCGGATAAATCTTTAATTTCAGTCATTTTTAGTTTGCCATATTTTATAACAAATGCTAATTTTTAGCTCAACCAATAAACGCCCATTATTGCAGGAATAAAATAAATGACAATAGTTCTGGCTCCGTCATAATCTTTGGCAATGCGTTGCCCAAAAAGCAGCATAAGCAAAGTAACGCAAGACAAACAGGCACCGTATTTGCCAAAAGTCGTGCCGCCACTTATAGACATTTCTATCATGCCAACTACACATAAAATTCCTGCAATAATCTCGAAAGCTAATAATGTTTTTAGTGCAAGTGGTATTTTGTTTGCAAATATTGTTCCTGAGAAATGTTGGGTAAGCCAGGATACATTTCCGTTCCAGTCGGTATATTTATCATATCCTGATTGTAGGAAAGTAATGGCAAGAAAAAATAAGACAAAAAGTGAAGCAAGGTTTTCCATAAGGTTGTTTTTTTTAATTTTCAATAATAAGTTTAGTATGAATTAATACTGTTTTTTTAAGAATTAAAATAAAATTAGTATTAATTTGTGTAATTCGTTGTTGAAATAATTAAGGATTAATAGAGATGTTTATTTTTTATGAATTAATCGGGTTAGTTTTATAGACAAATCGGTTAGGATTATTTTGGCATTTCCATTACGTTCTATATGGTATATGGCATCAGAAATTTCTTTAAAAATATCATTTATATTGTTTCCGTTTACAAATGGTGCAAATTTTTCTAAGCTAAATTTTTCAACAGTTGTTTCTAGATAAACTAGTTTCTGGGTTTGGTAATTTAACAGTAAAGCTTGTCGAAACATTTCGATGCAAAAATGCAAGAATTTTTTTTGTGTTTCACGCCCCAAACCCGCTATTTGTTCGCTCCACAAGATTAAATCCTGAATAGCGGCTGCGTTTCCTTTGGCTCTAAAAGCGGCACGAACCCAAGTAACAAACCATTCTTCAAACGGTAAGTCTTCATTTATTTCGTGGCAAAACTGTAAGGCTTTGTTATAATTTCCTTGCGATTTGTGTGCGATTTTTTGTGCTTTTTTGGCTTCTATATTTTCATTAGTAATTAGTGCTTCGGTAATGGCATTTTCGCTCAATGCCGAAAAATGTAAGACTTGACATCGGGAACGAATGGTTTGTATAATATCTTCTTCGTTTTCTGTAATAAGAATAAACAGTGTTTTTTCTGTAGGTTCTTCAAGTAATTTTAGCAATTTGTTAGAAGCGGCAATATTCATTTTGTCTGCCATCCAGACAATCATGATTTTGTAGCCGCCTTCATAGGCTTTTAGCGAAAGCGATTTTAGAACTTCTTGTGCATCTTCTACCCTAATTTCGCCTTGTTTGTTTTTTACATCAAGAATATTGTACCAGTCGAAAATGCTTCCATAGGGTTTTTGGGCAAGAAATTTTCTCCAATCTGTAATAAAATCGAGGCTTTTTGGTTTTGTTTTTACTTCATCGGTAGTCACCGTTGGATATACAAAATGCAAATCTGGATGCGAAAAATGTTCAAATTTTAAATTACAACTTTCGTTTCCGCCTTGGTTTTCGTTGCCAATATTATTGCACAACACATATTGTGCATAAGCAATAGCGGTTTGCAAAACCCCTGCTCCTTCTGGACCAACAAATAATTGCGCATGCGGAATTCGTCCAGCAGTTGCGCTTTGTATTAAATGATTTTTAATATGTTCGTGACCTACGATTTGGCTAAACTGCATATTGCAAATATAGTAGAATAGAATAAATTTTGCAATATGGTTTGTGCTGCAATAAATTTTTTAGAGGTGTTTTTTTTAAAACGAACTATTTGTTTTGTGTGATTAGAAACAAAATTTGCTCAATATTAGGAATTTAGTGTAAAAAAAATATATTTTTGCAGTCTATAAAAAAACAGAAAACTATTAATATACCCCATGTTTTTTGAATCTTTGCGTCTTTTTTTACGTTAAAAATGTTTTTGGCACGATTTTAGTTGTGTAATTTAAAAGAAAGAAATTAGGGTTTGCTAATACGTATTTTAAACTTTGAAAACAAGTTAAATTAATTTTTTTTATTAAAAAGTTATTAGAAACTTGCAGTTAGAATTTAAAGCGCTGTTTTTAGAACCATTTAAAACTTTAAATTATTTAAATTATAAACAATTACAATGAAGAAAATCGTCCTTTTTAGCTTATTTATATTATTTACAGTAAGCGATGCGAATGCTCAAAAAACAAATAAACCATTAGGAATTATTAGTTCTGGTGCTTCTTTGAAAAAATTCTATGAAAAAACGGAATTAGATGGGATGAACAAAGGCCTGTTGTTAGAATTATATATTGAGCGTATAAAAGTGCTTGTAAATACCTTGCCCTATATTGCATTGACAACAAAACCTGGTGTAACTATGCAAGATGTTGGAGTTCCTGCTAGCTCAGAAAACGATAAAACGTTATCATTACAAAAGCAAAATACAGAAACTTTTCTTAATTCGACTGTAGATTTTCAAAGAGCGATGACGCCTTATGCAGACAAAGGGAACTTAGTAAGTTCTATATTATATTACGAAGCAATGCTTAAAGCATTGGAGCAAATAAACGAGTAATTACTCAAGTAATAACTTTTAAATCCTACCCCACATGAAAAACCTATTACAAATTAAATGGATGTTGCTTTTTGTAGTTTTTACTGCAAGTGCACAACAAGAAAAAGGTATAATTGGAGCCAGTAACTGGTTAAGCAATTGGACGGAATTTAAGCCAGCAAACGCTACCTATAACGAAACAAATCAGATTTTGTACGGTAAAATTACTGCTAACACAACTTTATTTAAAAAGAACACTTATCTTTTGCAAGGACCGGTTTATGTAACAAACAATGCAATACTTACTATCGAACCTGGTACAGTTATAAAAGGAGATTACGAAACAAATGGTGCTTTAATTATTACTAAAGGGTCACAAATTGTGGCAAATGGTTTAGAAACAGACCCAATTGTTTTTACATCAAACAGACCACAACCTAAACCTGGGGACTGGGGAGGAGTGGCTATACTTGGAGATGCTCCTATGAACAAATTTGGTGGTGCTTCATCCTTAAACTTCGATTTAGACCCAAGTCAAACTATTTATGGTGGTACAAATCCTCAAAGTAATTCAGGTATTGTAAGATTCCTTAGGATAGAATTTGCAGGGAAAAAGATAAAAGGTTTTAAAGATTATAATGCTTTTTCTTTAGCAAGTGTAGGAAGTAAAACAGTTATCGAAAATGTAATGTGTAGTTTTGCAGCTGGAAATTCTTTCGAGATATTAGGCGGAGATGTTACAGTGAGCAAACTAGTATCGTTAAGATCTAGTAGTGATGACTTTAAGTTTACACAAGGCGCACAATGCAAAATAGATAATTCATTAGCAATTAGACACTCCGTTTATTCTAGTTCAACAAGATCAAGATGTATGAATGTAACTTCTTATGAAAAGAAAGAAGAGGCTGATCTTTCTAAAAACCAAACAAATGTTACTGCCATAAACTGTTCGCTTGTAAATACTACTTTAAATTTAAGCGATGATATTGCTAAAGGATTGGTAAAAGAAGCTATTTACGTAGGAAACAACGCCTCATTCTCTATCAAAAGAAGTGTAGTATCGGGGTTTTATCCAGCCGCAATTTTATCCAGTGAGATTAAGTTAGAAGCAAGTGCGTTTAAGAAAATTAAATTTGAAGAAATATATTTTAATAACTGTAAAGGAAATATATTTGTTGAAAATACAACTACAAATGATGACCTAGAAGATTATTATGGTTCTGGATCTTACTATAACTTGTACCAAAATACAGATAATAAAGAAATGTTTTTAGATATATACAACACTAAAAACAACCCAGATTTTAGAATAAAAATTAGTAAGATAACTGCTTCAAATTCCAAATAAACCAATGATGATAGCGATTAAGAAATCCATTAAGAGATAATTCTTTTAATGGATTTCTTAGATTTTGTTAAATTTCAATTTTAACGAACTAATCTGCTTCAATTTTTTGTGTAAAAAATAAAATGAATTGTTATGAAAAATAAAATTACTACACTTATAAACAAGTGTGTTTTCGTTTTTGTCTTAATGGCATTTTTTTCGACAGCAAAAACTTTTGGGCAAATTGGAATTCCAACTTACCCTTTTTCTCAAATCTGTGCAAGTCCAAGTTTCAACACTTTTACTCTAAATTTTACATTCTCAACAGCAAACACTTATGTCTTAGAAATGTCTGATGCAAACGGATCTTTCGCTACCTTAACCGGCATAACAATATTATCATCGCAAACATCGACTAGTCCCGGAAGCTTTACCTTTAAAGTTCCAACTACAACAGCAGGAGAAAATTACAGATTTAGAGTGCGAGGAGGTACAACTACGGGACCTCAAAGTTCGCCAGCATTGGCAGCTTATTATAAAGCTTTTAATGCAGATTTTACTTTAAACGGAGGAATATCACCAATAAATATTTGTGGTAGTGGTATTTTTCAACTTCTTATAGACAACGGTCCAGCATCTAATGATTCTCCGGTAGATTTTCCGTCATTAAAATATAAATGGAAAAAAAATGGAGTATTTGTTCCAGGCGAAACAGGTTCTTTTTTAAATATTAATTCATCAGGAGATTACCAAGCTTTTGTAGATTATGGCAATTGTTCTACTCTTGATGATGGTCAAATAGAAAAATCAGTAAAAGTAACCGTAAACATCGTTGCAGCCGGAAGCACATTCACAATTGCTTCAAGTAGCGGCAATACAATTTGTCCTCCCGCAACAAGCATACTTAGTGTGACGGCAGGATATTCGTATCAGTGGTCTCGAGATGGTGTTGCAATATCTGGTGCACAAGCCAATACTTATGTAGCTAGTCAAGCAGGATCTTACACAGTAATTGTAAATCAAGGTGGTTGTTCATCTACTTCAACCCCATTTGTTTTATCAACCGAAGGATTTAACTCAAGTATCGATGTACAGCAAGAACCACTTGCAAACATTATTTCGGCTGGCGAAACAAAAACCATTACAGTTACCACAGATGCGGTAAGTCCCACATTCGAGTGGTATCTAAACGGAACTTTAATTCCGTTGGCAACAACAAACTCTTATACTACATCAGATGTAGGAAATTATAAAGTTAAAATAAAACAAACTTCAGGCTGCAATACTTTTAAAGAATTTTTTTTCCTACTTAAAGAAGGCATAAATCCAAAGCAAGTACCCAATCTTATTAGCCCAAATGCCGATGGAGTAAATGACACTTGGGTAATTCCTCAAGACTATGTAAATGCAAATACCGAAGTTTTAATTATAGACCCACAAGGAAATGTCGATTTTCAAACCGTCAATTATCAAAATAATTGGCCAGTAAAAGAAATCGTTTTCAAATCTACAAATCCTGTATATTATTATATTATTTCTAAAGACGGAAGTCCTGTAAAAAAAGGGTCAATCACAATTATAAAATAACATGAAGAAAGAATTTATAAATTTATTACTAATTTTAGGTTTCATTTTACCCAACCACGCACAAACAGGAGGTGTGGTTTCGTTTGATGTGCCTGCAAAAAACTCACTAAAATTTAATAAATTCTTAATAAATCCAACTTTTAGTTTTGTACGTGAAGATGAATCTTTTGTTAGTATGTACAACAAAAGACAATTCTCAGGACTCGAAAACGCACCACAAGCTTATTTTGCAAGTTATTCAGGAAAATTTAGAGAAGATAACGCAATAGGTTTCGGATTATTTCAACGCAACTACGGAGTACTAACTACATTCGGAATCGTTGGAAACTTTGCCAGAAATGTCGAACTTTCTAATAACAGCAATTTTACTTTCGGATTAAATTTAGCATATATAAACAGCGGGTTAAACACCGGAAAAATAGTTACCGGAGAAGCTGAACCCTTATTACAAACCGTACCAAAAAATTCATTAGTTACCATAAACCCAGGATTAAATTATAGTACTGGTTTTATCGATTTTGGTATAGCCGCAAACAACATTTTTACCTATAATTTTTCGGGTTCAGATTTAGTTTCAGATGACCCCGCAAAGAGTTTCGTAGGACACGTTATGTACACAGGTTACCTGTATAACAATTCAGGACTATTCGAAAACGGAAAATTTTCTATGATAGTAAAAGGAGAAGCCGCAAAAGAAAAAACTATTTTTAGCACAAACTTACTTCTTAATGCACCCAAAGCCGGTTGGGTACAAGCAGGGTACAATAGCCTTTACGGAATTTCAGCAGGAATAGGCTTTACAGTAGCAAAAAAATTATCAATAGGATATACACTCGAAAAAGGAATAGGAAATCTATCAAACCTGGGCTTATCACACGAAATCACATTAGCATACAAACTAAAAGGTTATGGCGATTTTGAAGACTATAAGCCAATAGTAAAAGCTACTAAAAAAACAAATCCAGGAACAAAAAACGCAACGGTTAATAAAAAAACGCCTGCCGATCTTCAAAAAGAACGAGCAGAAGCATTAGCCCTAAAAACCGAAAAAGACAAAGCAAGAGCAGAAGCAGAAAAAGTAAGAAAAGCTAAAGAATTAGCCGACGCCAAAGAAAAAGCAGAAGTATTAGCAGCACTTAGAAAAGCGCAAGCCGATAAATTATTAGCCTTACAAGGAAAAGACAAAGCGGTTCTAGAAGCAGAAAGACAAAGAAAACTAAAAGAAGCTGCAGATTCCAGAGCAAATAACGCAAATGCCGCAAGACTTAAAGCAGAACAAGACAAAGCAAATGCATTAGCAGAATCACAAAGATTAAGAAACGAAAAAGCAGCCGCTGATGCTAAAGCAAAAACCGATGCCCAGCGTTTGCGTACAGAAAAAGCAATTGCCGATGCCAAAGCGCTTGCCGATGCCAAAGCACAAGCAAGAACAAATGCCGCAAAAGCACTTGCAGATGCCGCAAATGCTAAAGCGGAAGCTGAACGTTTGCGCAAAGAAAAAGCTGATGCCGATGCCAAAGCGCTTGCCGATGCCAAAGCACAAGCAAGAACAAATGCCGCAAAAGCACTTGCAGATGCCGCAAATGCTAAAGCGGAAGCTGAGCGTTTGCGTAAAGAAAAAGCTGATGCCGATGCCAAAGCGCTTGCCGATGCCAAAGTACAAGCAAAAGCCGAAGCCGACAAGCTAAAAGCCAACCAAGCGGAAGCTGAGCGTTTGCGCAAAGAAAAAGCAAATGCCGAAGCCAAAGCACTTGCTGATGCCAAAGCACAAGCAAAATCCGAAGCCGACAAACTAAAAGCCAACCAAGCGGAAGCTGAACGTTTGCGCAAAGAAAAAGCTGATGCCGATGCCAAAGCACTTGCTGATGCCAAAGCACAAGCAAAATCCGAAGCCG
>NZ_MUHE01000010.1:0-13910 GCF_002217405.1 Flavobacterium psychrophilum DSM 3660 = ATCC 49418
GCATTTGGCTTCTAAAAAAATAGATTTCAAGTATTTTTATCGATTTTAAAGGTCTAAATTATATAATAATATCATCATATTTTCTGTATCCTATAAATAGCCTATTGGCTACCAACCGCCGCCACCACCGCCACCGCCACCGCCACCAGAACTTCCTCCGCCAGAGCTACCACTATTCCAGCTACCACTACTACCGTCTGACGAAGATGATCTAGAAGGTGTAGGGTCTACACGTGAAGCCCCAACGGCATCACCTAAATTAGATATAAATCGTTCTGGTGTCTTGTAGCTGTCATCGCCAGAATACCATTCTGGATTATATTTTGCTGTTTCGAGTAAAGTTTCAAATTGTTTGCCCCAAACCACATCAACATTTAAAGCAATGGCATAGGGCAATAATTCCTCAAACAATTCGGGTGTAAGCTCAGGCGGATTAAGCATATTCATTTTATTTTTCTCGGCAGTTTCAAGATACAATTTAAATCCTTCTAGCTTTTCTATTGCTTCACTACCTTTAATGGTGTATTTTCCTAGATTAATGCAGTAAATAATATACGCTATAAAAATAAATCCTTGAACTGCTATTTCAATCCATGACTTAAAAAACAAACTGGCGAAATATGTAAAAATAGTAGGAATCACTACAAAAAAACACAAGACTGCTCGCAAAATTTGCATACCTATTTTTTCTATTTTTTTGCTCAACCAATATGTCGTAGCAGATGAGCCTATTAGCATGATAAAAAAACCATAATTAATGTAGCCAGAACTATTGCTTAGTAGTACAAAAAATAATCCCATGTTTACTAAGACTAAAAACCCGATATTTTTTTTTCGAGTGTTCGAAGTGTAGTAACTATTAATATTAATTTGATTGGTCACACTTGTAATCCATCCAGTATAAGCTTTAGCAAAAACATCGTAATAAGTCCTGCTGACTAGCAATTTTTTCTTTTTAGCAATAGGTTTAAAAAGAGCCTTTTCTTCTTCGCTTAAATGTGGTACTTCTGTATTTAAAACAACAATTTCATATAGCTTTTTTGTCGTAAATAGTGATTTTTCAACAGTTGATGTAAGTTTTATGGCTCCTTTTATGGCCGTATTTACCATTGAAGCCATATAAATTTTATCATTAACACCTTTATTATAAACATAACCTACAATTGCAGGAGACCAATTGAATGGAGGTCTAAATTGGGCTATAATTGTTTTTTTCTTAGGGTCTTTTCCATTTTTTTGCCATTGCAAGAAGTAGAAAATAAACATACCAATTGCAAAAAGGGTCAGCCATAAAGTTCCTTTTATCTTGCTATAAATCGATGCCGTTTTTTGCAGGGCACTAGCAGGAGAAACCACTCCTTTAGGAAACGATGCTGCAACGGTTAGCCCTTGATTAGACTTTAAATTGTTAGCATAAAAATAAGCTCGAGTTTTATGATCATTTAATTTTTCCGAACCTTCTGATGCTTTAGCTCCTTTATATCCCGTATAAGAATGAATGTTCAAAAACGTATCGCTATCTTTAGGTAATAACAACTCGCAACTCACTTTGTTTATTGGTATTTGCCATTCGTTTCCTGTAACATTCCAATATATTTCATCATAATCATCAAAGTATCCTATTTGATAAGGCACGCTATAAGCAATTTGGTACACATAAACGCCCGTAGCAAGATCAATATCTTTGTTCCCTATGTATATTTTCCAGTTGCCATCACTTTCTTTAGTAAAATATTTTTCCTCAATTCCGTCTTTTTTAATATAATCTATTGTGTAGCCTACATTAATATTATTACCATAATTATCTTTTCTCGTTAAAGGCAATGTTCTTAATAATCCGTGTAAAAATTGAACTCTTTCGGCTTTGATTGTAATATTCTCGAGAACCTTTATGATGCCAGATTGTTCTACTTTTATTTTGGTGTCAAAATTTAAAATACGTTCTTGCGCATTGGTATAAGCAAAGCAAAGTGTTAATAATAAACCTAGTATATTCTTAATTTGCTTCTTCATATATTAAAACTGAATTTTTGGAGTTTCTCTTTGTGTGGTGTCATTTATTTCAAGAAAATTTTTTTTCTGAAAACCAAAAGCACCTGCAATAAGATTGCTAGGAAATTTTTCTGTTGCAATATTGTAATCGCGTACTGTACCATTATAATAGCGTTTAGAGCGTTCGATATCTGTTTCAAGAGTTGCTAGATCTGTTTGTAAACTTTGAAAATTTGTATTCGCTTTAAGGTCGGGGTAAGCTTCTGCTAGAGCAAAAATTTTTGTCACTGCCTGACTTAAATTAGTATCTAGTTTCATTTTCTTATCACCATTACTTTCAGTTGTAGCCTGATTTCTGAGTGATACAATTTCTAGCAATGTTTCCTTTTCGTATGTTGTATATCCTTTTATCGTTTCTACAAGATTCGGAATCAAATCATATCGTTTTTTTAACATTATATCTATACCACTTAAGGCCTCATCAACCATATTTCGCTTGGTTACAAAACTATTGTAAATAGCAATTAAAAAAACAATTACTACAATAAGTAGCAACAATAAAGCAATAATAATTAGAATCATTTTTAAAATTTAAAAAATTTATATTTGTATAAAATTTGCTTGAATAAGTTACTTAGCGATAAAATTTTTATATATAAAATAGCTTAGTAACTAAAATAGCTATTCGAAAGTACACATTTTAGTTCTTATATGATGTTTTATTTGTAAATAAAAAGGGGAATGTGGTCTAAAAAAAAATAGTAGTTGTTTTTCTTTTTTGGCAATCTTATGGCTTGAGAAAACTATTAATTATGATTTTTTTTTTTTGAAAATATTTAGAAAAACAAAAAAAGTTTATCGAAACTAATTTTCAATAAACTTTTTTTAAGATGATATTTTATTGCAGTTAGCAATTATTAGGCGAATTATTTTGGCTGTTTAATTAATTTATTTTAATACCAGCGTTTCTTATTCTTCTTTGATGCATCGGATTTTCTAGATTTTTCCTTTTCTCCGCTTCGGTTAGAACTATTAACTTTTGTGGCTTCTTGCGCACCTTTTTTCCAAGGAAATGGGTGTTCGTCTATCGTAGTAACTTTTGCTTTTGTGAGTTTTATAATATCTTTCCAATAGCCTTCTTCGTCTTTTCCGCAAAAGGAAATAGCCATTCCTTCTCGACCTGCACGACCGGTTCGTCCTATTCTGTGTACATAAGTTTCGGGAATATTAGGCAAATCGAAATTAATGACATAAGGTAAAAACTCTATATCAATACCACGAGCAGCGATATCTGTGGCTACGAGAATATCACATGCTTTGTTTTTAAAATTATCTAAAGCTCTTTGGCGTGCATTTTGAGATTTGTCTCCGTGAATAGCTTCGGCATTTAGCCCTTGTTTTTTTAATGCTTTGGCAATATTATCGGCACCATGTTTTGTTCTGGAAAAAACAAGAATGTTACTTAGTTTTTCTTCTTTAATAATATGATATAATAATTGTCTTTTGTCAGCTTTATCTACATAATACAAGCGTTGGTCTACTGTTTCTATCGTAGAGGATACAGGTGCTACTTGCACTGTTGCGGGATCTGTAAGGAACATTTCGGCAAGTTCACGAATTGCAATAGGCATTGTTGCAGAGAATAGTAAGGTCTGACGGTTTTTAGGTGTTAGTTTTACAATCTTTTTTACATCGTTTATAAATCCCATATCTAGCATTTGGTCGGCTTCGTCAAGCACTAAATGGTGCATATGGTTTAAATTAATAAATCCTTGTTTGTGTAAATCTAGCAATCTTCCTGGGGTTGCAATTAGAATGTCGATACCGCTTTTTAGCTGTTCTACTTGTGGGTTTTGCGATACACCACCAAAAATAGTTAGCTGTTTTAAGTTCGTATATTTTCCGTAAGTGTCGAAACTTTCGCCTATTTGTACTGCCAACTCGCGAGTAGGAGTAACAACAAGTGTGCGAATTAGTTTTTCTTTTTTTGATGAACCTACAATTCTGTGTAGATTATGAATAATAGGAATTGCAAAGGCGGCTGTTTTTCCTGTTCCTGTTTGTGCGCAACCTATTAAGTCTTGTCCTGCTAATATAATTGGGATAGATTGTTCTTGAATAGGGGTTGCGCTAAGGTAACCTTCTTCAAAAACAGCTCTTTGTATACTTTTTGATAATGATAAATCTTCGAATAACATATTTTAATTTTGTACAAAGATAGGTTATTTGTGTATTTGTTTATTCGTTTAACTGTTTATTTGGTTAATCTATGTAACCGATATAACAAATAACTGTATTACTAATTATTATCCTTGCGAATTCCCTTTTATGAAATCGGTAATTAGATACCCAATTAGTTTTCCAATTAGATGATTGTTTTTTTCTTCGCCAAGTGATGGTGCTCCTTCACAAATATGAATATAGCTTGCGTTTTGGTTTTGACTAAAATAATAAATGAATTGTCTTAGCTCTTCGACCGAAAAACCACTTAATGTCATGGCACTCGATGCGATATTTGGAATGGCATCTAAATCGATTTCGATACCAAAAAAATCCTTTTTGATAAAATCTAGTGATTGAATCATTTCTTGTTCGAAATATTTTTGATGGCGAATTTTAATCTCATCGTAAGTATTGTATTTTACCCTATCTTCTATTTTTTTTATCGAATCTAATACGCTCTTTGAGGTATAACTTTCGTGAAGTCCGAAAATGAAATATCTTTTAAGAAATCCTTCATCAAAAGCATAAGAAAACCCGTTTCCGCTATGTCTTCCTTCTAGAATTCTAAAATCGGAATGGGCATCAAAATTAATTACATTTATAGATTTTCCTTTGGCAAGCGCCGTGCCTTTTATGTTTCCGTAGGCATTATTGTGTCCGCCACCAATAATAATGGGGATTTTTCCTGCTTTTACAATCGAAAAAATGATGTGAGAGACTTCTTTGTCTATTTGTTCGACAATTTTAAACAGTTGTTTTCGGTCTTCGGGTTTTGTTTGGTCTAAATTTTTTGCCAACTCTATTTCTTGCGAAACATCTACTTGTCCTAATATTATGACTAAATTTCCTTTACAAAATCTATTATGCTGAATGTTTGCAATACTTTGTATGGCACTGTTCCATGCAGAATCTGCTCCAGATCGACCTAAATTTGCTCTAATTCCTACGTCTTCTGGAATTCCTAAAATAACATATTTTGCTTCACTATTGGTAATGAATTCTGTAATGTTTTCATCTTTAGGTACTGTAATCATTTTTTCGCCAAATTTTACTTCTCCATTTCGGAAATTTGTAATTTTTGCTAAATCAGATTGTTTGAAACGTATTAAATTTTCCATATTTTAAATTATAATGAATCAAAAATACTATTTTTTTTAAACTTGCGTTTAAAGTTACAGAATAATAATATAAATTGCGCTTATTAATTAACAAAAAAAAAAAAACGAGTTTACAAAATGGAAAGTATGACAAATAAAAAGAGTAACAACTCAGGACTTAAGGCAGTCATTGTAATTTTATCCTTACTTTTATTAGGGAATTTGTGGTATGTGTATAAGATTACTAATGATTGTAAAGCTGTAGAAACGGTACTTATAAGCGAAAAAGATGCAGTTCTTAAAGATTTAATGATTCAGAAGGATTCTCTTAATGCCGCAATATCATCAAATACCACTTTATCTGATGAGTTAATTGCCGAAAGAGATAAAGTTCAGCAGCTAATGGCCGATGTCGAAAAATCTAAAGGAGATGTTGCTTCTATGTCAAAATTTAAAACAGAAGCTTTAAAATTAAGAAGTAATGTAGCGGTTTTGATGAAACAGGTTGACCATCTTAAAAAAGAAAATGTTAAACTAACTGTACAAAGAGATAGTACGGCTGTTGTTCTTGGAGAATCAAGAAAATTTGCAGATACGCTTGTAAATAGAAATTTTAAAATGGCTAATACAATTGAGAAAGGATCTAAATTGTCAGTTTTAAATTTAGAAGCATCAGCAGTAAGACAAAAAAAATCTGGAAAGCAAATTTCGACAGATAAAGCGAGTAGAGCAGATGTTTTAAAAATTAGTTTTATGATTGCCGAAAATCAAATTGCTAAATCAGGTGATAAAACTTATTATGTGCAAATAATAGATACTAAGAATAATATTCTTGGTGAGAAAAACACTTATGTTTCTGGCGAAAAATCATTAACTTATAGTTTTGTAGCTGCTGTAAAGTACGAAAACAAAACGGTTAAAGTTGAAAAAGATTTGGAAGTTAAAGATGTTCAAAGTGGTGCTTATTTTGTAAATATTTTTGATAAAACCGAATTAGTTTCTAAAACAAGTTTTACTTTAAAATAGTAATTAGCAGCTGTCCTAGAAGCTTAATTTTTAGCATAGTATCCTTTTCTTTAGGGGGGTATTTGTAATTAGAATATTGTGTAAGGTATGGCTAATTAGTTATAACAAAATTGCACTAATTTACATAAAATGTTTTATGTAAATTAGTGCAATTTTTGGTTTATACTAAGATAAATTTATTTTAAACTAGCCAAACTTTGCTCTATTGTAGCAATTTTAGCCAAAGCATCAGCTTCTTTTTTGCGTTCCATTTCTAGCACTTTTTCTGGAGCACCAGTAACGAATTTTTCGTTAGACAGTTTTCCCTGTACTGATTTTAAAAAACCTTTGGTATAATTTAGTTCTTCAGTCAATTTATAAATTTCAGCTTCTACATCGATATTTCCTGTAATTGGAATAAAATATTCGTTCGATTTTACTCGGTATGATAAAGCACCATCTACTTTTTCGGAAACATATTCTAATGAGGTAATATTTCCTAATTTGGTTACTACCGAATCAAAATAGGTTGAAGCCTTATCATTGTTTATAATTCTAAGTTCAATAAAATCTTTAAACGGAATGTTTTTGTCTTTTCTAATGGTTCTAATTCCTGAAATTACTTCGATTGTATTATCGAAATGAGAAATTAAACTTTCGTTAAATGGTTTTATTTCTGGCCAAGTCGAAATTATTAAGGCTTCTTCTGGTGTTCTTTCTGCAATGATTTGCCAAATTTCTTCTGTTAAAAAAGGCATAAACGGATGTAATAATTTTAAGTTATTTTCTAGCATTTCTATTGCTTTTGCAAAAGTTACGCTATCTATAGGTTGTTGGTATGCTGGTTTTATCATTTCTAGAAACCAAGAACAAAAATCGTCCCAAACCAATTTGTAAATGGCCATTAAGGCATCGGAAATTCTGTATTTTTCGAAATCATCTTCTATCGCTAGTAATGTTTGTTGCAATTTAGCTTCATACCATTCTATGGCAACTTTACTAGATTCTGGTTGCGCAATAGTTTCAGATACTTCCCAACCTTTTATGAGTTTGAAAGCATTCCAGATTTTATTGGTAAATCCTTTTCCTTGGTTGCACAATTCTTCGTCGAACATGATGTCGTTTCCTGCCGAAGCACTAAGCAATAATCCTACACGAACACCATCGGCACCAAATTTTTCGATTAGTCCTAATGGTTCTGGTGAGTTTCCTAATGATTTCGACATCTTACGGCGTTGACTATCACGAACCAATCCTGTTAAATACACATTCGAAAATGGTTTCTTTCCGGTATATTCATAACCTGCAATGATCATTCTGGCCACCCAGAAAAATAAAATATCTGGACCAGTAACTAAATCGTTTGTTGGATAATAATATTTAAAATCTTCGTTTTCAGGATTTGTAATTCCGCCAAAAACAGCCATTGGCCATAACCAAGAGGAGAACCAAGTGTCTAGCGCATCGGGATCTTGTTTTAGGTCTTGTATGGTTAGGTTTTGGGTGTTTGTTTTGGCTTTTGCTAAAACTAATGCTTCTTCTATAGATTCTGCAACTACAAAATCTTCTTTTCCGTCGCCATAAAAATAGGCAGGGATTTGTTGTCCCCACCATAATTGACGTGAGATATTCCAATCTCGAATGTTTTCTAACCAATGGCGGTATGTATTATTGAAACGAGAAGGGTATAATTTTACTTCTTCGGTTTCTAGAACGGCTTTGATGGCTGGTTTTACTAAATCTTCCATGCGTAAGAACCATTGGTCAGACAAGCGAGGTTCTATAACGGCTTTTGTTCTTTCTGATGTTCCTACGTTATTGATGTGGTTTTCTATTTTAGAAAGGGCACCTAAAGTTTCTAATTCTTTTGATATTTCTTCACGAACTACAAAACGATCTTTGCCTTGATAATGCAATCCGAAGCTGTTTAGTGTAGCATCTTCGTTGAAAATATCTATAATTTCTAGATTGTGTTTTTCGCCTAACGTTTTGTCATTCATATCATGAGCTGGTGTTACTTTTAGGCAACCAGTTCCGAATTCTAAATCGACATAATCGTCTTCGATAATTGGGATTATTCTTCCTGAGATTGGGATAATCGCTTTTTTACCTTTTAGACTAAAATGGCGTTCGTCGTTTGGATTGATGCAAATGGCAGTATCTCCGAAAATGGTTTCAGGGCGGGTGGTGGCTACTGTTAAGAAATCTTCGCTTCCTTCTATTTTGTATTTGATATAGTATAATTTTCCTTGGCGTTCTTCGAAAATTACTTCTTCGTCAGATAGTGTTGTTTTTGCTTCTGGATCCCAGTTTACCATGCGGTAGCCACGGTATATTTGTCCTTTGTTGTATAAATCTACGAATGATTTTATTACCGATGCTGACATGTCAGGATCCATAGTAAATTTTGTTCTGTTCCAATCGCATGAGCAACCTAATTGTTTGAGTTGTTCGAGGATTGTTCCTCCGTATTTGTCTGTCCATTGCCAAGCGTGTTTTAGGAATTCTTCACGGGTTAAATCGTTTTTGTTTATTCCTTCGGCTTTTAGTTTGGCTACTACTTTTGCTTCGGTGGCGATAGATGCGTGGTCTGTTCCTGGAACCCAGCAAGCGTTGAATCCTTTTAGTCTGGCACGGCGAATTAGCACGTCTTGTATGGTGTTGTTTAGCATGTGCCCCATGTGTAGTACTCCTGTTACGTTTGGTGGTGGTATTACGATGGTATAGGGTGTGCGATGGTCTGGTGTAGAGTGAAAGTAATTGTTTTTCATCCAATAGTCATACCATTTTTGTTCGGTTTCTTTGGCGTTGAATTGTGCTGTCATATTCGTTGATTATTTCATCCGTTTGCTTTCGCTTGGGTTGGTTATTTGTTGATTTGGTTGTTATGAACGACTAATTTGAATTTTAGCCCTGATGGAAGTGGAAATCCTTGCCTTTTTTGGCAAGATTGTAACGTACAGCAGGAATAATGTTGTTTTGAAAAGTGACTGTTCTGCTCCTAAAAATAGGAATTTTTTTTTGGGTACACTTTTTGTATGCAAAAGTAGGGAAATGGATTAAATATAAAAAGAGAGTTAAAATATTTGTATGTTTAATGAAACAAAACTATTTTTACGAATAATTTTTTAATTAATATTGAGATGAGAAATTTTTTTGCAATTATATTGGTTTTTACTTTTGGTTTTCTTTCGCATGCCCAAAGTGGTGCGAAAATTGAGTTTACTGCCAAAGATAATACTATAGATTATGGTACTGTGTCTAAAAATGATGATAGTGGTATTAGGTCTTTTGAATTTACAAATACAGGGAATGAGCCTCTTATTATTAAAGAGGTGAAGTCGTCTTGTGGTTGTACTGTTCCTACGAAACCTACGGATCCTATTTTGCCTGGAAAAATGGGGAAAATTGATGTGAAGTATAATATGAATCCTGGACCTATTAGGAAAACGATTACTGTAGAATCGAACGCTATAAACTATGAGGGTGGGATGGTTCCGCTAAAAATAAAAGGTACGGTTGTTGCTACTGAAGAAGTAAATATGATGGAAAAGAAAAAATCTTTGCCTAGTAATTAGATAAATTTAGCCTCGATTGTTCGGGGCTTTTTTTTGAGTTTAAATTTGATATGTTATGTTTTTTTTGCTGATTGTATGTTGTGCAAATTCCTATTTTACGAGTATTAAAAAAGGGGGGAATGTGTGTAATTTGTGGTGGCAGTATTACTTGGTACAAGTTGCGGGGAGATATAAAGGAGGGATTAATAATTTTGAGTACTTTTAGATAATTATTTAATAAAAAATTGCAAATTTGCATATCATAAAAATTTAACCATGCCAAAAATATCAAACAAAGGACATCAAATGCCAGAATCGCCAATTAGAAAACTGGTTCCTTACTCGGAAATTGCTAAAAAGAACGGTAATAAAGTGTACCATTTAAATATTGGTCAGCCTGATATTAAAACGCCAGAAGTTGCTCTAAATGCAGTAAAAAATGCAGATATTGAGATATTAGAGTATAGCCATTCTGCGGGTTTTGACAGTTATAGAACAAAATTGGCATTAAGTTATCAGAAAATTGGATTGCCAATAAATAAGGAAGATATTATTATTACAACTGGTGGGTCCGAAGCATTACTTTTTGCTATGGGAAGTACTATAGATGCTGGTGAAGAAATTATTATTCCTGAACCTTTTTATGCGAATTATAACGGATTTGCAACTGCATCAGGAGTAAAAGTAGTTCCTGTAATTTCGACAATAGATACAGGCTTTGCATTGCCTCCAATTTCTGATTTTGAAAAACTAATTACCCCAAAAACTAAAGCAATTCTTATTTGTAATCCAGGAAATCCTACGGGGTATTTATATTCTGAAGAAGAGATTGAGCAACTAGCCGCTTTGGTTAAAAAACATGATTTATTCCTGATTGCTGACGAAGTATATCGTGAATTTACTTACGATGGATACAAACATTATTCTATTATGAATATTGCAGGTATCGAAGAAAATGCTATTATGATCGATTCAGTATCTAAACGTTATAGCATGTGTGGGGCAAGAATAGGTTGTATTGTTTCTAAAAATGCAGCAGTTATGGCAACCGCAATGAAATTTGCACAAGCACGTTTAAGCCCGCCAACATACGAACAAATTGCTAGCGAAGCAGCTCTAGATACACCACAAAGCTATTTCGACGAAGTAATTACCGAATACAAAGAACGTCGTGATACACTTATTGTCGAACTTAATAAAATACCAGGTGTAAAAGTAGCTACACCAAAAGGGGCATTTTATTGTATTGCACAACTTCCTGTAACAGACGCAGATCATTTTGCACAATGGCTTTTAGAGCACTACAATTATAACAAAGAAACAGTTATGGTTGCGCCAGCTGCAGGATTTTATTCCTCACCAAATGTTGGTAAAAATGAAGTAAGAATAGCTTATGTACTTAAAAAAGAAGATTTAATTAAGTCGGTTCAAATTCTAGGAGAAGCCTTAAAAGTGTATAAAAATTAACACTTAACGTATAAATATACAGTATTTTAAAATTTTATATTTGGTCGTACCACAAGAGTGAGGATTCTCGTTACAAAAGAAGTTCAGAGAACTCTAACAAAAATAAAAGTATAGCGAATAATTCCTAACCTAAAATGCTGTATATTTATAGTGTTTAGCCGTTATTTAAACTTATTATTTTAAAATATAAATACGATTGTATATTTACATTTAAAAAGCTAAAACTATGAAAATAAAGATTATAGCAGTCGCAATTTTAGGAATATTTATATATTCTTGCTCGCCAAAGGTCGTTGCCCCAATTGTCGAAGTTAAAAAAATAGAACTTACACCAGAATTAGCCGCTGGGAAAAACATTTATGAAAATAATTGTGTAGGATGTCACAAATTACCTAAAGTAAACGAACTTTCCCAAGAAGGTTGGAAACCAGTTTTAGTTCGTATGCAAAAAAAAGCTAGGCTTAATGATGCGCAAATGGTTGTAATTTCTAATTATATATTCTCTCAGTTGTAATTATTACCAATCTATTAAAACTATTAATTTGTGAATTATTATTTTAATTTACAAATTAATAGTTTTATTTTTTATAACCGTATGCCATACTTTATATAATGTATTTTTTTAAATAAAGTCATGTAACGTATTGGTTTACAAACATTTTAGTTCCAGATAAATATTTCGGTTTTACAATTCCTAAACCTTGTATTTCTTACCAATAGTCATATAATTTTTTGATAAAAAAAATCTAATTTTGAAAAATATCCTCATTATTGATGACGAAGAAAAATTACGTCATCTTCTTGCCAGAATCATAAAATCTGAAGGTTTTGAAGTTTTTGAAGCGTCCGATTTGAAGTCAGGTTTCAAAAAATTAGAAGCCAATGATATTGATGTAGTTTTATGTGATGTGAAACTTCCTGATGGTAATGGGGTTGATTTTCTTCAAAAAATTAAAGCTACTTTTCCTTTATCAGAAGTCATATTATTGACTGCTTTTGGTAAAATTTCCGACGGTGTTCAAGCCATGAAAAACGGAGCTTTCGATTATATCGTAAAAGGCGATGACAATGATAAAATAATCCCGCTTTTGTATAAGGCCTTAGAAAAAGTACAGCTGCAAAAGAAAGTCAAACAACTCGAAAAACGAATTTCTGATAAGTACTCTTTCGACAATATCATCGGAAAGTCAAAAGGTTTGGAGCAAGTTATCGATTTGGCTAAAAAAGTATCCAAAACCGATTCTACAGTACTTTTAACGGGGGAAACCGGAACAGGAAAAGAAGTTTTTGCACAAGCCATTCATGAAAATAGCAACCGAGTAGGGAAAACGTTCGTAGCTTTAAATTGCAGTACTTTCAGCAAGGAAATTCTAGAAAGCGAATTATTCGGACACAAACAAGGGGCTTTTACAGGTGCCATAAAAGACAAAAAAGGGTTTATCGAAGAAGCCAATGGCGGAACCTTGTTTCTAGATGAAATAGGCGAAATGCCACTAGAACTGCAAGCCAAATTATTGCGGGTGCTAGAAACTAGCGAATACATTCAAATAGGAGATACGACACCTAGAAAATCTAATTTTCGTCTAATTGCCGCAACGAATAGGGATTTAAAAAAGGAAAGCGATGAACACCATTTTCGTTCGGATTTGTACTTTAGATTGAATATTTTTGAGATTAAAATCCCACCACTACGTGAAAGAATAAAAGATATTGCACCTTTAACCAACTATTTTGTAGAACAATTTGCATCAAGAGGCAACAAGAAGAGATTGAGTATTGATACTAATTTTATGTCTAAATTGGAAACCTATCATTGGCCAGGAAATGTTCGTGAATTAAGAAATGTAATTGAGCGTTCTGTTATTCTTGTAAATGGAGAAATTTTAACACAAGACGTTTTGCCTTATGAAATTCAGCACCAAATAGACAACACTAACAAAACATTATCGGCATTTTCGATGCAAAGTGTCGAAAAACTGCATATTCAGAAAGTATTGAATTATACCAAAGGCAACAAAGCCGAAGCATCACGCTTATTAGAGATAGGTATTGCAACGCTTTACCGAAAGCTAGACGAGTATAATATTCAATAATTAACCTATCATTTTAATAAAAGCCTATCATTTTGATAGGCTTTTTTTATACCTTTTTTTAGAAATAAAAACACAAATATTTGATATGTAGTGTTTTATGGTTTTTTAATTTTTTCGGAATACTTTTTGGCATAAGCGATAAAGAACATAAAAAATC
Organism: Flavobacterium psychrophilum DSM 3660 = ATCC 49418; assembly: GCF_002217405.1. Lineage (GTDB taxonomy): Bacteria > Bacteroidota > Bacteroidia > Flavobacteriales > Flavobacteriaceae > Flavobacterium > Flavobacterium psychrophilum. The sequence goes on from NZ_MUHE01000010.1 coordinate 13,592, forward strand.
ATTCTTATGAAAAATCAAGTCACTACGGTTTACAAACAAGCAGAACGCTTTGCCGAAATCACTAAGAAAGCAATCATTACGGGGAATATTACCAGAGCAAAAAAATGTCTGGATTTGGCTGAGCGGCTATTTGCCACAGGAAGCCACGAAACAAAAAATGCCATTTCTAATGTGTATATTTTTTCGGTCTCCTCATTCATGGAATTGCGTCATTGCAGTATTTCTAATCTGTTTCCAAAATTATTGAAGGCAGAATATATCAAACAAATTAATACCTCAGGAGTATAAAAGAAATAATTATACCAATTTATCTTTAAAA
>NZ_MUHE01000010.1:13988-107891 GCF_002217405.1 Flavobacterium psychrophilum DSM 3660 = ATCC 49418
AGGAATCTCATAATTTGAATAACTTGATGAGACTCCTCGTTGCTCGGAATGACAAACTGTATGTTTTTTTATCCCAGTAAATTTAAACTTTAAATGGTATTAGATAATAGGCTAAAAATGAAGTATAAAGTGTCTAAATCCTAGTTTCTAATTGCTGTGTCTATTATCTCTTTGTCTCTCATCTCAAATTCTAAATATCTTAAATCTTATGTTAATCACCATTCTTTTACTCGCATTAGGAACTTTGCTTTTTGCGATTTGTTTTAAAACCGTTCAATTTTTCGAAAAAATCTAAATATATGACAGCACTATTTATTATCGCACTTGCCGTATTTGGTTATTTGGTTTACGTATTAATTAAACCTGAAAAATTTTAATGAGAAGAGATATTCAGATCATAGACAAATAAATTATAGACAATAAAAGTCAAAAATATATCATCTATTCGTCTATCATCTATTCGTCTATATTCAACAATCTAAAATTAAATAATATGAACACAGAGTTATTTGGTGTCATCAGTATTTTTATAGTTTCAATCGTTTTAGCAATTCCTTTGGGAAGATATATTGCTAAAATCTATTCAAACGATAAAACATTGCTCGACCCGATTTTTAATCCAATTGAAAAATTTATTTTTAAAATCAGCGGCATCAATGCAACTGAGGAAATGAACTGGAAACAACATCTCAAAGCGCTTTTAAGCATCAACATGGTTTGGTTCTTTCTTTGCTTTTTTATCTTATTGTTTCAAGGATCTCTATTTTTAAACCCAGACAATAATCCGTCTATGCCACCAGATTTGGCCTTTAATACCGCCATTTCGTTTCTAGTAAACTGCAACTTGCAGCATTATTCCGGAGAAAGCGGCGTTTCTTATTTGTCACAACTCTTTTTAATGTTTTTGCAATTTGTTTCTGCTGGTGTCGGAATGGCTGCTGCAGCAATGGTTTTCACGGCTATGAAAGAACGAACTACCGATAAATTAGGAAATTTTTATAATTTTTTCATCAAAAGTTGTACCCGTATTTTATTACCGCTTTCTGTTATCGTTGCTGTTGCTCTATTATTTAGCGGCACACCAATGACATTTGAAGGAAAAGATACCATTACCACTTTGCAAGGCGATACTGTTGAAATTTCACGAGGTCCAGCCGCTGCATTTATAGCCATTAAACATATAGGTACTAATGGCGGTGGTTTTTTTGGAGCCAATTCTGCTCATCCTTTAGAAAATCCTACTTATTTTACCAATGCGGTTGAACTTTGGGCACAATTAATCATTCCGTTTGCAATGATTTTTGCTTTGGGTTTTTATTTAAAGAAAAGAAAATTCTCGTATGTTATTTTTGGTGTAATGACTGTTGGTTTCTTGCTTTTAGTAATTCCAACTGTTATTAGTGAACTCAACGGAAATCCAGCTATCGAAAGAATGGGAATTACCCAAGCTACTGGTGCTATGGAAGGCAAGGAAGTTCGTTTTGGACCTGCCGTTACTGGGTTTTGGAGTATTGCCACGACGGTAATTTCTACAGGATCAGTTAATAGTATGCACGATAGTTCGATGCCAGTTTCAGGTTCGATGGAATTGCTGGCCATGATGATTAATGCTTTTTATGGTGGATGCGGAGTAGGGATCTTGAACTTTTATATTTTTATTATTCTCGCGGTGTTTATTTCGGGTTTAATGGTGGGACGAACCCCTGAATTTCTAGGAAAGAAAATTGAAGCCCGTGAAGTAAAAATTGCTGCATTTATTGCTATTCTACATCCTTTATTGATCTTGTCGGGAACGGCTTTGGCTTCTTATTTTGCTGCGAATGATACCGCAATGGGTTATTGGTTTAGCGGTAACGCAACAGGCTGGTTGAATAATCCAGGACATCATGGATTTTCGGAAATGTTGTACGAATATACTTCGAGTGCTGCCAATAATGGTTCTGGTTTTGAAGGTTTAGCAGATAATAATCCGTTTTGGAACATCACTACAGGAATTGTATTGTTATTGAGTCGTTTTCTTCCTATAATTGGGCCATTGGCTATTGCAGGATTATTGGCTAATAAAAAATACATTCCAGAAAGTGCAGGAACTTTAAAAACAGATACTACCATTTTTGGAGTAATGGTTTTTGCTGTAATCGCGATTATTGCTGCTTTGTCTTTCTTTCCAGCGTTGGCTTTAGGACCATTAGCAGAATATTTTACATTAAAATAAAAAAAGTTAAAGGTTAGAAGTTAGAGGTTAGAAGTGCATCACTAAACTTAGAACCCGAAACCCATAAACTTAAAACTTATAACAGTTAACTCATTTCAAAATGACTAAAAATAAATCTAAATCATTGTTTGAGAGTAAGCAGGTGAAAGATGCCTTGGTGCAATCTTTTGTGAAGCTGAACCCGAAAACGATGTTCAAAAATCCGGTAATGTTTACCGTAGAAATAGGGACTGCCATTATGTTTGCTGTGTGTATTGCCATTTTATTTGGCGCACAGGACCAAGGTAGTTTTATTTACAATTTCATCGTATTCTTAATCTTATTAGCAACGCTTTTGTTTGCCAATTTTGCCGAAGCCATTGCCGAAGCACGTGGCAAAGCACAAGCCGACAGTTTAAGAAAAACACGTGAAGAAACGCCTGCCAAACAACTTTTTGCCAATGGTGAAATTAAAAATATAAGTTCTTCTGAATTGAAAAAAGGCGATATTTTCGTTTGCGAAGCAGGCGATCTAATTGCCACCGATGGCGAAATCATTGAAGGTCTGGCAACGATTGATGAAAGTGCCATTACTGGGGAAAGTGCACCAGTTATTCGGGAATCTGGTGGAGATAAATCATCAGTTACGGGAGGAACAAAAGTATTGTCTGACAAAATTAAAGTAATCGTGACCAACGAACCGGGCGAAAGCTTTCTGGATAAAATGATTGCTTTGGTAGAAGGGGCAAGCCGTCAGAAAACACCAAACGAAATTGCTTTGACGATTTTGTTGGCTGCTTTCACCTTAATATTCGTAATTGTTTGCGTGACCTTGAAACCGTTTGCTGACTATGCCAATGCACCAATTACGATTGCTGCTTTTATCTCTCTTTTTGTTTGTTTGATTCCAACAACTATTGGTGGTTTACTTTCGGCTATAGGGATTGCAGGAATGGACAGAGCGTTGCGCGCCAATGTAATTACAAAATCTGGAAAAGCGGTAGAAACTGCTGGAGATATAGATGTATTGCTTTTAGATAAAACAGGAACAATCACTATTGGAAACCGGAAAGCAACCCATTTTTATCCTGCAAAAGGAATCTTAGAAGAGGATTTTATTAAGTCAGCGGTGTTGAGTTCACTGGCAGATGATACGCCCGAAGGGAAAAGTATTGTGGAATTGGCAGGAGCTGAATTGGCTCAAAAACTGTCTATTGAAGGAGCTACTTTAATCAAATTTACTGCCGAAACTAGAACTAGTGGTGTTGTATTGAAAGACGGAACCAATATTAGAAAAGGAGCGCAAGATGCTGCTAAAAACATAGCGACTCAAGCGGGTAATGATTTTCCAGAGGATATTACTCAAAGGGTTATTGCTATTTCTTCAAAAGGAGGAACGCCTCTGGTTGTTGTAAAAAATAACCAAGTACAAGGAGTTATCGAATTGCAGGATATCATTAAAACGGGAATGAAAGAACGTTTTGACCGTTTGCGAAAAATGGGGGTAAAAACCGTGATGGTTACTGGAGACAATCCATTAACTGCTAAGTTTATTGCCCAAGCTGCTGGTGTCGATGATTTTATTGCCGAAGCTAAACCTGAGGATAAAATGAACTACATTAAAAATGAGCAACAAAACGGTAAACTCGTGGCGATGATGGGAGATGGTACCAATGATGCACCCGCTCTTGCGCAAGCCGATGTTGGTGTTGCCATGAATAGCGGCACACAAGCTGCTAAAGAAGCCGGAAACATGGTAGATCTAGACAATGACCCAACCAAGTTAATTGAGATTATCGAAATAGGAAAACAGTTATTAATGACCAGAGGAACACTTACCACGTTCTCGATTGCGAATGATGTTGCCAAATATTTTGCCATTGTTCCTGCACTTTTCATCACGGCTATTCCTGCTCTTGAGGGTTTAAATATTATGCGTTTGCATAGTCCAGAAAGTGCAATTTTATCGGCCGTTATCTTTAATGCGATTATCATTCCGATATTGATTCCGCTGGCTTTAAGAGGGGTAAATTATAAGCCAATTGGTGCCAGTGCCATCTTGAAAAGAAATTTATTAATTTATGGTTTGGGAGGATTGATTGTCCCGTTTATTGGAATTAAATTAATCGATATGGCGGTGGCGTTATTTATGTAATAATGACGTAGAGACGTTGCTATGCAACGTTTTTACAAAATAAACAAAAAAAATGAAAAATATATTTTCAATATTAAAATTGACCTTTTTAATGGTCGTTTTATTCGCAGTCATTTATCCTTTGGCGATTTATGGAATTGCACAATTTGCCCCAAATAAAGGGAAAGGAGAAACTATTTCTGTAAACGAAAAAGTGGTAGGGTATCAGAAAATTGGACAGAAATTTGATCAATCTAATTATTTCTGGGGACGACCATCGGCGGTAGATTACAATGCTGCGGGAAGCGGGGGAAGTAACAAAGCAGCAAGTAATCCGGATTATTTGGCTTTGGTTCAAAAAAGAATTGATACGTTTCTAATTGCACATCCTTATTTGAAAAAATTAGAAATTCCTGCCGATATGGTTACGGCTTCGGGGAGTGGTTTAGATCCGAATATTTCGCCAGAAGGGGCGCTTATTCAGGTGAAACGAGTTGCCGAAGTGCGCAAATTGTCTGAAGAAAAAGTAAAAGCCTTGGTAGAAAATAAAATTAATAAACCTACATTAGCGGGAACTTCAACAGTTAATGTTCTGGAGTTGAATGTGGCTTTAGATGAATTAAAATAGGGGTTCGATCTTTTGTCATTTCGACCTTTTGGGAGAAATCACATAATCTAGATCAACGTGATGTGATTTCTCCTTCGTCGAAATGACAAATTGGAATGATGAGAAACTGAATGAAAATGATAATGTCTAACAGGTTTTGGAAACCTTGAAGGATAACAAAAGCCCTTGTTACCCCAAGTTCCCTAGCCCAGATAGTAGTGGAAATCCTTTTGTGTTCGCTTTTTTTGCGAACACAAAAGATTGAAGCGAATAGCTGGAAATAGCTCCTTAAAATAAACAATAAAAATGAAAAAAATAATAGTTACAGCTTTAATAGCTTTTGGTTTTACAACGATTAGTGCTCAGGAAGTGTCTAAAAGTCCTATTGCGTTTTCGGGTTATGTAGATATTTATTATAGTTATGATTTTGGGAAACCAGACAATCATACTCGACCAGGATTTATTTATAATTACAATAAATCGAATGAAATGAACCTGAATTTGGGTATGGTTAAAGTAAATTATGCGAAGGAGAATGTTCGTGGGAATTTTGCGTTAATGGCAGGAACGTATCCTCAGTATAATATGGCGGGGGAACAGGGATTGCTAAAAAATGTTAATGAGGCAAATGTAGGTGTTAGAATTTCGAAAGATAAAAACCTTTGGGTAGATGCTGGAGTAATGTCTTCGCATATTGGTTTTGAAAGTGCGATTGGTAAAGATTGTATGACTTTTACTAGGAGTATTCTGGCTGAAAATTCGCCATATTATGATACTGGAGTAAAAATTGGTTATACTTCTGCGTCCGAAAAATGGTATTTGGCGGCTATGTATTTGAATGGTTGGCAACGTATTGAGAAAGTTGATGGCAATCAGACACCAGCTTTTGGAACACAAATTACGTATAAGGCAGTTTCGGGTGTTGTCTTAAATTGGAGTACTTATGTTGGTAACGAACAACCAGATGTAGATAAGAAATGGCGTTATTTTAATAATTTTTACGGGCAATTTAAAGTTACCGAAAAAACAAGTATGATAGCAGGTTTTGATATTGGTGCACAACAAGCGGCTAAGGGGAGTAGTAATTATAATGTTTGGTATTCTCCAATTTTGGTGGCGCAATACAAACCAATATCTAAAATTCAATTGGCTGCAAGAGGCGAATATTATAATGATGCGAAAGGTGTTATTATCGCAACAGGAACGCCAAATGGTTTTAAGACCTTTGGTTTTTCTACCAATTTTGATTATTTGCCCGCAGAAAATGTAATGTTTAGAATAGAAGCCCGAACTCTAAATAGTAAAGATAATGTCTTTTTGAAAGGCAATAATCCTACGGATAAGAACGTGTTTGTTACTACATCTTTAGCTATATCTATTTAAAAAAAAGTTGCTAAAAAGTAAAATTTTTATTGAAAACCATTAATAAATTAAGCCTCACAAACTTAATTTATTTAATGGTTTAAATAGGGTTTTTTATAAACAAAAAAATTTAACTCTTAGTTTAATTTATGGAGAACGAAAAAGAAAATAATGTCAAACACTTTCTCGATTTAATTCAGAAATCACGCAGAGGAAAGTTTAAAATTTACATTGGGATGAGTGCTGGTGTGGGCAAAACTTTTAGAATGTTACAGGAAGCACATACCTTGTTGAAAAATGGTATTGATGTAAAAATTGGTTATATAGAAACCCATAACCGTAAGGAAACCCAAGAGTTAATTGACGGTTTACCAATCATACCAAGACGAACCCTTTTTTATAAAGGAAAACAGCTCGAAGAAATGAATTTGCAAGCCATCATTAACCTGCGTCCCGAAGTGGTTATTGTCGACGAGTTAGCACATACTAACATTGAGGGGAGCAAAAATGAAAAACGTTGGCAAGATGTTTTGGAGATTTTAGAAGCGGGAATCAATGTGATTTCGGCTGTAAATATCCAACATATTGAGAGTTTAAATAAAAATGTAAAGCTCATTACCAATATAGAGGTGCAGGAACGCATACCTGACAGTGTTTTGAAATTAGCAGATGAGGTGGTTAATATCGATTTGACTGCTGATGAATTGATTGCACGTTTGAAAGAGGGCAAAATTTATACTGCCGATAAAATTCCTACTGCGTTGAATAATTTTTTTAAATCAGACCAAATTTTGCAATTGCGGGAATTGGCATTGAAAGAAGTGGCCAGTCAAGTTGTTCGAAAAGTAGAAAATGAAGTTCCTAAAAATCTCGCTTTGAAACACGATAAATTCCTAGCCTGCATTAGTAGTAACGATACAATGGCTAAAATCGTGATTAGAAAAACGGCCCGTTTGGCCAGTTATTACAATAGCAAATGGTATGTTTTATATGTTGAAATACCTAGTGAGAACAGTGATAAAATTGCGCTCGACAAACAACGACATTTAATTAATAATTTCAAATTAGCAACACAGCTTGGTGGCGAAGTTATAAAAGTGCAAAACAAGAAGATCACAGATGCTATCTTGGAGGTAGTTAAGCAAAAAGAAGTAACTACGGTTTGTATTGGTAAACCGCATTTGAGTTTGTTTAAAGTCATTTTGTCTACCACTATCTTCAATAAATTACTTCACAATTTATCCTCATCCAATATTGATTTAATAATTTTATCATAGAAAAAACAACCTCAAAAAAGAATAAAAATGAGAATAAAAACTAAATTAAATTTGGGAGTAGGATTGCTATTTGTACTAATATTAATTCTCACATTTGTAAGTGGTTTCTATATGTTTTCTATTAAAAAAGATACCGAAAACATTCTGAAAGCCAATTATAATACTTTAGAATATTCTAGAAATATGCTACTTTTATTAGATGAAATAAATGATAGTGAAATAGATAAAATTACGGTTTTTGAAACAAATTTACTCAAACAAGTAAATAATGTTACAGAACTAGGCGAGGCCAAAGCCACAAATGATTTGAAAAATAAATTTGATTTATTAAAACACAATTTTAGCGCAATAAGTATCAAAAATCAAATTAGAGTCGATATTTTCGAAATCATGGGATTAAACATGAAAGCGATAAAACAGAAAAGCGATATCGCTAAACATACTGCCGAAACTGCAAATTTGTGGATTGCTATTACAGGAACACTTTGTTTTCTAATTGCCTTTAATTTGCTGGTAAATTTACCCAATAATATTGCCAATCCAATTCAAGAACTCACAGAGAGTATCAAAGAAATTGCGAATAAAAACTATTCGAAACGGGTACATTTTATGAGTCATAATGAGTTTGGTGATTTAGCAAAATCATTCAATACGATGGCAAAAAAACTCGAAGAATATCACAATAGTAATCTCTATAAATTATCTTTTGAAAAGAAAAGACTGGAAACACTCATCAATAACATGCATGATCCAATTGTAGGATTAGATGAGCAAGGGTTTATCTTATTTGCAAATAATGAAGCCTTAAAAATAATGGGCGTAAAATTAGATGAGGTTATAGGAAAATTAGCGGCAAATTTGGCTTTAAAAAATGATTTAGTAAAATCTTTAATCATGACCGAATTAGAAGATGAAAAGCAAAAAGCAGTTCCAATGAAAATTTTTGCCGATGGAAAAGAAAGTTATTTTGAAAAAGAAATTGTAAATATTATAATAAAGCCCACAGGAGAAGAAAATACTATATACATTGGCGATGTTATTATATTAAGAAATATTACCCCATTTAAAGAATTAGATTTTGCCAAAACTAATTTTATTGCCACAATTTCTCATGAACTAAAAACACCAATTTCTTCTATAAAATTTAGTTTGCAATTATTAGAAAAAGAACAAACAGGAATCCTAAATGAAGAGCAAAAATACTTAGTAGAAAGTATTCAGGACGATAGCCAACGTTTGCTAAAAATTACTGGCGAGTTGCTAGAACTATCGCAAGTAGAAACAGGAAATATTCAGCTAAACATAGAAAAAAGTAATCCTTATGATATTGTTTATTACGCCACAGAAGCCGTAAAAATTCAAGCCGAACAAAAACAAATAGAACTAGTTGTTGAAGCCGATGAAAAGCTTCCCAATATAAAGGCAGATAAAGAAAAAACGGCTTGGGTTCTCATTAATTTTTTAACTAATGCTATAAAATATTCTTCTGAAAACAGTAAGATAATTGTAAAATTAAAACAAGAAAATAACCATATCATATTTCAAGTTATCGACACAGGAAAAGGAATTGATAATCGCTATAAAAGCAAAGTTTTTGACAAATATTTCCAAATTCCTGGGAGTCACAAATTAGGAACTGGATTGGGTTTAGCAATTAGTAAAGAATTTATCGAAGCACAAAACGGAACCATAAGCGTAGAGAGTGAGTTGGGTTTAGGAAGTACTTTTGCAGTTAAATTAAAACTGTTTAATATATAATGCGATAAGCATTATTGTTTAATCTAGTTCGATTACTGGTAATGTATTTAAACTAAAAATTCTTCAANNTTGAAGAATTTTTAGTTTAATTTTTTAAATTCATCAGCATATTATTGTTCTAACGGACGTTTTCTAATCATGCCACCTTTAGTGTCTTTCACACTATTTATTACTACAAAAGCTGTGGGTTCAATTTTTTCGATTTCGGTATTTAATTTGTTAAGTTCAAACCTAGTAATAACGGTATATATAATTTCTATATCTTTTGTTTCACCACGTTTTCCGTAACCTTTTTTCCCACTGTAAATCGTTACACCACGTCCCATTTTATTTATAATCATTTGTCGTATTTCTTCACTATGTGACGAAATAATGGTAACTCCAGTATATTGTTCGATACCTTCTACAATAAAATCTAATGTTTTAGAGGCTGCTAAATAGGTTATCATCGAGTATAAAGCAATTTCTATACCTAAAAAAAAGGCCGCTGCTGCAAAAATAAATACATTAATCACTATTATAACGTCACCAATAGTTGTTCCAAATTTTCGGCTTAAATAAATAGCCAATACTTCAGTTCCGTCTATAACTGCACCACCACGAACGGCAAAACCAATCCCTGCTCCAAGAAAAAAACCACCAAATATGGCTACTAATAAATTGTCGTTTGTAATATTAGGAAAAGTAACTGTTGCTAATACTATTGAAAGTCCTGTTATGGCTATAGTTGTTTTGATCGCAAATTCTTTTCCTAAAATGTTGTAAGCAAGCAGTATAAAGGGAATGTTTACGCAAATAATAAGTATGTAAAGCGGTATATCTGTTAGTGCCGAAATAAGTAAAGAAATACCTGTTGCTCCACCATCTATAAAATGGTTGGTTAGCAAAAATCCTTTAAACCCAAATGATGCCGAGAAAACACCAATTGTTACAAGAATTAAGTCCTTGAGGAGTCGCTTAACATGAATTAAAAATTCTCTATAACCTTTTGCAAGTACAAAGTTCGAATACTCTTTTTTAGCTACAGATTTTTTATTCTTATATTTAAGAATGGTTTGAGCAATGATTAGTTTCCAAAATGAATTCATGTTTTTTGTTTTTATTAAATCATTTTCTAGCCGATAAACCAATAGGGATAAATAATTCGCCTTTTTCGAATTTGTTTATATAAAGCAAAATTGGTTTGTTTTGTCCTTCCCAAGTTATTTCAAAAACATCTATTATTCCTGCTCCAGTATTTGCTCTTTTACTAGGAAATGGGCAACAAGGATCTTTTTGTGTGTACTTAATTTTTTCACCTTTTGGTCCAGCTAAAGCCTTCAGAAATCTAATCTGATTATTAAGCCCATCTTCTTCCGAAGTAAAATTTACATTTACAGGATAATCTGGGTCATAGCCGTATTTTTTTGACGTCGCATTTTTTGTAATTATAAAACTGCTAAAACCTTCATTTAATGCTGGTTTAATAGCTAATTCATCTATATTTTGTATTGTCAATTTTGTACTAATGCAAGAAGACATTAATAAAATTATAAGGCAACTAATAATATTTTTTTTCATTTTTTTAAATCTTAGTATAATTCTAACAAATATAAGAAGATTCTGCTATTTTTGTATAAAAAAACATTTAATGGAATATATCACACATACTTGGCATTGGTCAATTTCTGGTTTTTTAATCGGAATTATAATGCTATTATTAATTTATTTTGGCAAACATTTTGGTATGTCTTCTAATCTTAGAAGCTTATGTTCTATGACTGGAGTAGGTAAGTATGTTTCGTTTTTCGATTGGGATTGGAAAACACAACGTTGGAATCTAATTGTAGTTATAGGTGCCATGATTGGCGGTTTTGTAGCGGTTCATTTTTTGTCAGACCCTTCTAATGTGGCATTAAATCCAGAAACGATTAAACAATTATCTAAATTTGGTATCGAAGCACCAGATGGTAAAATAGCACCCAATAGTATGTTTGGGTTCGAAGTTTTTCAGTCATTTAAAAAGATTTTTATTTTGCTAATTGGAGGAATTTTAATAGGGTTTGGTTCTCGTTATGCTGGAGGTTGCACTTCTGGTCATGCCATTTCTGGACTTAGTAATTTACAAATGCCATCGCTAAAAGCCGTTGTTGGGTTTTTTATTGGCGGTTTAATTATGGCTCATTTTATTTTTCCACTTTTATTTTAATACAATGAAATTACTTAAATACTTAGCAGTTGGTTTTCTTTTCGGATTGGTATTAACCAAATCTGAAGCGGTTTCTTGGTACAGAATATACGAAATGTTTATGTTTCAATCGTTTCACATGTACGGTATTATTGGGGTTGCAATAACTACAGGCATTATTGGAATTCAGATTATGAAACGAAATAATCTTAAGGATATTAATGGATTACCTATTGAGATTATCGACAAAGAAAAAGGTTCTTTTCGCTATTGGATTGGAGGCCTAATCTTCGGATTGGGTTGGGCATTAGTAGGTTCTTGTCCAGGGCCTATTTTTATACTTATTGGCGCAGGATTTATGAGTGTTGGTATTATATTAGTTGGCGCACTTTTAGGCACATTCCTTTACGGAGTTATAAAAGATAAATTGCCACATTAATTTTTTTTATTCATTTTTAAAACTCCAGCAGTAATACAATATTGCGCCACAAGATAAGTAAACATAATAATAAATTGGGCGCTTAAAATGGGGTTGTAAAATTTATTGATAGACAAAAAACTATCGGATACAATAAAAAATAAGGCACCAATTAGTATTAATATATTCATGGGTTTTTGCCATGTAAAATAACCTTTTATAGCCGTAATAAGCATTATCGAAATGGTAAAAGCATAAACAAAAACAGGTATTTTTAAATTTCCAAGTTTTGTAAATAATAACGATAATATACTTATAATATAAACCAATACAACCACAAAACCCAACTAAAACAGGCATTTTTTAGTATAATTCCCTTCCGATTTTTGTTTAATAAAAAGTACAATAAACAAAATATGAGCAATTAGAAACGAAACTAATCCTAAGATAAAATACAATTCGTTTTTGCTTGCAAATAGCAGAATAATATCGCCAATCCAAGAAAAGGTTAGGGCATACAATAACCATTTTTTTGTTTCAAACGCATCAGATTTATAAGTGGCTAATATTAAAAAAGGCAACAAGAAGGGCTTAAAATACCAAGCAGTATTGTCCTGATTAAAAATAAATAGCAGCAAATAAATAGTACTTATTACTATAAAATAGATAAATGAGTTTCTCATTTTTAATTAAGTGTTTGAAAATGACTTGTTTTCTAATTTGAAATCGATAGTAATCAAGTAAATATTTGCCAGTACCGAAACAGATAAGTATGCCAAAATAAAGTAATTTCCTTTCGATACTATTGTGTTAAAGCAAAACCAATCTCCATAATGAAGAATGATTCCTATGGCAAGAGCAAAGCGCATACATTCCCAGATGATCGAATATTTGTTTTTATGCACTGTGATGAATAGCGTGTTTGTTCCAGAAAAAGTTAATTAGATGAGACCATCTGTGTGTCCAGTAACCATAAAAATCGATAACTAAGAAAGCAATAATATATGTATATACAGAGGCTTTTAAAGTAAAAATGGCCATTTTAGAAACCAACCATTCATAGGAAAAAACAGAAACACTTAGTCCTAAAACATCTTTAACAGCATTTGCCATTCCTGAACTGATACTCGAAATACTATTTATTACAGGGGCGTAGTTTATACCTTTGTAATAGCCATATATTTTTTCTATTATTATCAATAACAAGAAAATAGGCATAGCAATAATTAGTATCTTTCCGTATTGTTCCATCTTTGTAGATTGAAAATTGCTGTTAAAGAATGATTATATTATCTCTGCACTCAAACCTGCTTCTAGCAATGAAGAACATTGTGGTTTTAGCTCGTCGAAAGTTCCAGTTTTTACAACACATTTGCCTTTATAATGTACTAGTAAAGCACATTGTTCTGCTTGTAATTCCTCGTGATGGCAAACTCTAATTAGGGTATTTATAACATGATCGAAAGTATTTACATCGTCATTAAATAATACAATTTCGTTGTTAATTGCTACATATTCTAGAACATCAGTTTCTGTTTGTGTTTTTTCTATTGTTGCCATTTTTTAGAACTTTAATATATTTTATTTTTAAACGCTATGACTAAATTACATATTTTAATGATACCCAGTTGTTTCGCTCAAATTTTTTAACATAAGTTAGCCCTTTTTCAGTGCAAGAAGCATTTATAAAGGGAATATCTTCGGTATAAAACCCGCTAAAAAGTATCGTTCCTTTTGGGTTCAAACAATCTACATAAGCTTGCATATCGTTTAGAAGTATGTTTCTGTTAATATTGGCAATGATTAAATCGTATTTTTTGTCTTTTAGCAAAGCTGCATCGCCTTCATAAACTGTAATATGCTTACAATTATTTCGTTCTGCATTTTCGATAGAATTCAGGTAACACCAATTGTCTATATCAATAGCATCAATAGGTTGTGCGCCTTTCATTTCGGCAAGAATGGCAAGAATTGCTGTGCCACAACCCATGTCTAAAGTTTTCATTCCAGTAACCTCTATTTCTAATAAATGCTGAATCATCATGTGTGTTGTTTCGTGATGACCCGTTCCGAAACTCATTTTAGGTTCGATAACAATATCAAATTCGGCATCGGTTTTTGGGTGAAAAGGGGCACGAACATGACAATTTCCGTTTACATCAATCGCTTCAAAGTTTTTTTCCCATTCTTCGTTCCAATTTACTTGCTCTATTTCTTCGAAAGTATAAGAAATTTTAAATTCTGGATTTTCTAAAATATAAACATCATTCATAATATCTTCTGTCCAAAGCGATTTTTGCACAAAAGCCGAAAAACCAGTTTCTGTTTCAACAAAACTTTCAAAAGCTTTTTCGCCTAATTCGGCAATAAGGATTTCTGAACCCAATTCCTTTGGCTCGACTATGAAATGGTAACCTAAATATATGTTTGACATTTTTTTATTTTTTGCCAAAGGTAAGAATCAAATTAGTATTAAAGTAGTAATGTTGAAAAGTCTTAATATGAAAGTTAAAAACCCTTAAAAGTCTTTATAATCTTCAATTTTATAGTTTTCAGGAATTATTTATTCTAAAATAAGTTGCATAAAAACAGAATCTAGCCAACGGTTAAATTTGAAACCTGATTCTTTAATAATTCCAACATTTTTAAAACCAAATTTTTCATGAAAAGTAATACTGCTTTTGTTTTCGGCATCAATCACACCAATCATTGTGTGTAGTTTTTGGGCTTTCGCCAAAGAGATTAATTCTAATAATAGCAATTTTCCTATTCCATTTCCATGAAAATCTTTGTGTACATAAATAGAATGTTCGACCGTAAATTTGTAAGCTTCTCTAAAACGAAATTCACTATAATAACCAAAACCAGTTACCATTTTATTTTCGGTAGCCACAATTATAGGGAAACCCTTGGTTGTTTTTTCTTCAAGAATAGCAATTTGTGTGGCTAAATTTCTAGGATTGTAGTCATATAAAGCGGTCGAATTTAAAATGTTGTAGTTAATAATAGCTAAAATAGCTTGCGTATCTTCAATTTGGAAAGGTCTTATTTCTATATTCATTTTAAAATAAATTTATAGTGTAAAAGTATCAAAAACCTTTTACAACTTTGTAACTTTGATACTTTGAAACTAAAAAAGATGATTTATCCAAAAATACCTTTAGCACAAAGTATTATCGAAATATGTAATACTAAAGGATTGCACCATATTGTAATTTCTCCAGGTTCACGAAATGCACCGCTCACTATTGGTTTTACAAATAACCCAGTATTTACCTGTTATAGCATTGCCGATGAGCGTTGCGCCGCATTTTTTGCTTTAGGAATAGCACAACAATTGAAGAAACCAGTAGCTCTTGTGTGCACCTCGGGGTCAGCATTATTAAACTATTATCCCGCTTTTGCAGAAGCTTTTTATAGTCAAATTCCCTTAGTGGTTATTTCTGCCGATAGACCTCAAAGTAAGATAGATATTGGCGATGGGCAAACTATTCGTCAGGAAAATGTATTTGCAAACCATAGTTTGTACAATGCCAATTTAGTCGAAAATGTATCGGAAGAAAATGATACTAAAATTCAAGAAGCGATACATTTGGCTACGACCAAAAAAGGGCCAGTACATATTAATGTTCCTTTTGAAGAACCTTTGTATGAAACGGTCGATACAATCTCTGTTAATACAAAAATAATAGATTTTGATACAGAAAATAAGCCATTAGAAAACCTAGATGTTTTTGTAAATCGATGGAATGATGCCAAGAAAAAGCTAATTCTAATAGGAGGTTGCGATCCAAATGTTATACAACAATTTATTATAGATTTTTTGGCAAACGATACTTCGGTGGTGGTCATGACCGAAGTAACATCGAACGTGCATCATGCTAATTTTATAACCAATATAGATGCGATTATCACACCATTTACAGATGATGATTTTACTAATTTTCAACCAGAAATTCTAATAACAATGGGCGGAATGATAGTTTCTAAAAGGATTAAAGCATTTCTTAGAAAATACAAACCACAACAACATTGGCATATAGATGAGTTGCGTGCTTATGATACTTTTGGTAGTTTGACAAAACATTTTGAAGTTTTGCCAAGTGTTTTTTTTAAAGAATTTATACCAAAAATAAATTCTTTAAAAAGTAATTATTTGCCATATTCTTTAGAAATAAAAAAAGTAAGAACCCAGAAAACCAACACTTATTTAGCAACAATTCCGTTTTCCGATTTTAAAGCTTTCGAGATTATATTGCCAAAATTACCTTTATACAGCCAGTTGCAAATAAGTAATAGTTCGGCAATTCGTTATGCACAATTATTTTCTATACATTCTAGTATCGAAGTATTTTGCAATCGTGGTACTAGTGGGATTGATGGCAGCACCTCGACAGCAATAGGAGCAGCGATAGCTTCAGGCAAAGAAACGATTCTCATTACGGGCGATATTAGTTTTTTGTACGATAGTAATGCGTTATGGAATAATTATATACCTGAAAATTTTAAGATAATTTTACTAAATAATGGAGGTGGAGGCATTTTTAGAATATTGCCAGGACACAAAGAAAATGAAACTTTCAATACTTATTTTGAAACTTCTCATAGATTAACGGCAAAATATCTCGCTAAAATGTATAATTTTGGATACGAAAAGGCTGTTGATGAAAAAACATTAGAAGAAAAACTAAAAATTACGATAAATACTAAGAAATCGATAATTTTAGAGGTATTTACACCTACAAAAGTTAATGATTTAGTGTTATTAAATTATTTTAAGAATTTAACCTAAGATTGTTTATTATTTATAATAAAAATATATTATATTTGATTTTAAAATAACAACAACACAACAAACTATTATTATGAGTAAAAGAGACGAACTTATAGCTGTATATGCAGCAGATTTGAAAGAAAAATGCGCACATACTGCCGATATAGATTTACTAACGAAAGTAACCGTTGGTTGTGGGCCATCTATTTACAATAAAGATGCAGCAACAGTAGCAGGCAGCCAGCAATCTGAATTAGATACTGTAAAAAATAATTTCTTAATTAAAAAATTAGGTTTGGCAGATGGTGACCATTTAGATAATGGTATCGATGCAGTTTTAGAAAAGTATGGTAAATCTAATAAAAATAAATACAGAGCAGTAGTTTACTATTTGTTGACAATACATTTCAATAAAGAAAGTGTTTACGACAAATAAATTTAATTGCAGATTAAAATAGGTAATTAGATAACTTAATGTAAATTAAAAAAGCCATTCTATTTTTTAGAATGGCTTTTTTTATACGAAAAGTTACCTGATTTTATAATAACAGCATTATTACTTTATTTGCAAATCATTTTACGTTCGAAACCTTGTAGGTTTTACCATCAGCAACCGCTTCTACAGTTTGTACTAATTTTTCTGGGGTTTGTACCGTTGCATCATATTGTATAATTGCCATTTTTTTATCAAAATCGACCGTTGCTTTTTGTACGCCATCAAGGCTTACTAATTTATTTTCGATTGTTTTTGCACAACCTATAGCGCAGGTCATTCCTTCAATATTAAAACTTGTCGTTTGCTTCGCCTGTTTGCTAATGCTCGAGTCTGTTTTTGAAATTGTTGTTGTAACAGAAGTTTTTTCGGTTTTAGACACTGTGTTTTCTTTCTTACAACTTACAAATATTGAAGCAGTTGCAATTAGTATTCCTAATGTTATTTTAATGTTTTTCATGGTGCAAAAAATAATTGTTTAACAAAAATATACAAAAAATGAGTTGATATTCATAAAAATAACAGAATTTTGGGAATTAAAAATTAAACTATGCACATTAAAACTAATAAATGGATTTTATTGATTGTCCTTTCGCTTATTTGGGGAAGCTCATTTATACTCATGAAAAGAGGATTGGTTGGGTTAAATCCTTATCAGTTAGGTTCATTGCGAATTATTTTTGCAACTATTTTTTTGCTTATTGTAGGCTTTAAAAGTTTGGCTAAAATTCCTATTGTTAAATGGAAATTTATAGTCTTTACAGCCTTTTTAGGCACATTTTTTCCTGTTTTTTTATTCGCTTATGCTCAAACGGGAATAAAAAGTTCTGTTAGTGGAATTTTAAATTCCTTAACACCATTATATACTATGCTTTTGGGGGCATTAGCTTTTGGATTTTCTTTTCGAAGAAACCAAATAATAGGAGTTGTTTTAGGTCTTAGTGGTTGTTTGATATTAGTTATTAATGGAAATTCAGCAAATGGGGATACTAATTTTTTTTGTACGATTCTAGTAGTTATTGCTACTGTTTGTTATGCTTTGAATGTAAATTTGATTAAGAAATATTTATCTGATGTGAGTCCGTTAAGCATTACAACGGGAAATTTTGCAGTATTGCTAATACCTGCAATTATCATCTTATTTGGTTCTGGTTTTACAAATGTGATTGCACAAGCGACTGTGCAACATTCGGTTTTGTTTGTTATGTTGCTTGGTGTTTTAGGTACTGGTGTTGCTAATATTTTGTATTTTCAATTGGTACAAATAACCTCTCCACTTACGGCTTCATCAGTAACATATTTTATCCCTGTTGTGGCTATGAGTTGGGGAATTCTTGATGGAGAAATGCTTAATCCTTTACAGTTTTTGGGTGCTTTTATAATTTTATTGGGTGTTTATATGGCCACAAAAAAGTAGAGAGAATTATTTTTTGCAATAATGATTAGAATTTTCGACGGGATATTTTTTGTCTAAATCAATATTATTGAAACTTTGGTTGTTTCCCCAAGAAAAATATTTTTCGTAAAAAGGTAAAAATTTATTGGTTTTTATTTTCTCTAAAAAGTAGATTTCGTGTTCTTTTTCTTTGATACCCATTTCGTAAAGCATTGTGTCATAAGTATTAATTCCGAGTGAATTAAAAAATTGTTTCATTCTGAAATACTCGCAAACATTGCCACTTTCTAATCTTCCAGCGAAATAAAAAGGCATAAACCAACCTATAATATGACAACTTGCTGAGATTGCTTTTCCAATAATATGAAATTTGAACTCGTAATATTTTGAAATAGAAATATCAAAATCATTCATAATTTGCAAAACTTCCTTACGGTGAAACCATTCATCGATTTCTATTTGACGAATTTCTTTTTTCTCTGTTTCATCTTTTACCGAGGCGGCATGACCTTGATAAGCAAATGCTGCAGCTTTCTCGGCAGAGTATGCTTTTTTTATTAAATCGACTAATTCAGGATGATTTAATGTCATTACTCGATCGATTTTACTACTTGTTTTTCTGCTTCTTTTCTAGTCCCATCGAAACCATCAATTCCTGAAACGGTTGTGTATTTTAGAACATATTTTTTTCCAGGATTTATGCGTTGGTACACACTTTGTACCATAAGTGTTGCCTCGTGAAAACCGCAAAGAATTAATTTTAATTTTCCAGGATAAGTATTTACATCGCCTATGGCATAAATTCCTTCGATATTGGTCTGATAATCTAAGGCATTATTTACTTTGATGGCATTTTTTTCAATCTCTAATCCCCAGTTTGCAATGGCGCCAAGTTTTGGGGTAAGACCAAATAGTGGAATAAAATAGTCACAAGGAACTGTTGTAAGTGTTGTGTTAACTTGAATGTCGACTGATTCTATTTTTTCAGAACCTTTAAAACCTACGACTTCTCCGGGGGTAATTAGTTTTATTTTTCCTGCCGATTTTAATTCCTGTACTTTTTCTACCGAATCTAAAGCGCCGCGAAACTCATTTCTGCGATGTACTAGTGTTACTTCGGAAGCTATATTAGATAGGTAAATACTCCAGTCTAGGGCAGAATCTCCCCCGCCTGAAATGACTACTTTTTTATCTCGGAATTTTTCGGGGTCTTTTACAAAATATTCTACACCTTTGTCATTTTCGTAAAATTCGATATCTTTTAGAATGGGTTTTCGGGGTTCGAAACTTCCTAATCCTCCTGCAATGGCTATAGAGTTTGCGTGGTGTTTTGTTCCTTTGTTTGAGGTTACTATAAATGTTCCGTCTTCTAATTTTTCGATAGTTTCGGCAGTTTCGTTTAGGGTAAATCCTGGTTGAAATTGCTTGATTTGTTCTATTAGATTAGTTATTAAATCTCCTGCTAATACTGATGGGTAGCCTGGAATGTCGAAAATGGGTTTCTTGGGGTATAATTCTGTTAGTTGCCCTCCTGGTTGGGGTAGTCCGTCTATTATATGGCATTTTAATTTGAGTAGTCCTGCTTCAAATACTGTAAATAGTCCGGTTGGACCTGCTCCGATGATGAGTATATCTGTTTCGATCATTTTATTCTAGTCTAAAGTATAAAGATTTAAAGTGCTAAAGACTTTAAATTTTTGAAAATCTAATTATATTTTGAAAAATATTGTTGGTTTGCGTGAGGGATTGCAGTGGAAATCCTTTTTTGAGGTTTTTCTCCGAAAAAAAGATTGTAACGGAAAGCCCGACCCGATTTTTCTTCGGGTCACGCCCAATTTTAGGCTATATTTACTACGGTTTCTATTTGTGGTGCGTATTTTTTTATTGTGGTTTCTACTCCAGCTCGCATGGTCATTTGGCTTACACTGCATGAGTTACAAGCGCCTTGTAGGCGAACCTTGACGTGTTTAGAGTCTTCTATTGAAACCAATTCTATATCACCGCCATCGGAATTCAGAAAAGGTCTGATTTCTTCTAAGGCTTTTTCTACGTTTAATGTTAGTTCTTCTGGTGTCATAATCTATTTTTTATTTGCTGCTGAACAACCTGCCATAGTTGTAATTTTTATGGCTTCGGTAGCGGGTAAATTTTCGTTTCTGGCTACGGTTTCTCTTACTACATTTCTTGTTACTTCTTCGAAAATAGTTTCGATTATTGATGCGGTTTGTAGTGCTGCTGGTCTGCCGTAATCTCCTGCTTCTCGAATGCTTTGTACTAATGGGATTTCTCCTAGAAATGGTACTTGTAGATCTTCGGCTAGGTTTTTTGCGCCTTCTTTTCCGAAAATGTAATATTTGTTGTTGGGTAATTCTTCTGGTGTAAAATAGGCCATGTTTTCGATAATTCCTAAAACGGGTACGTTGATGCTGTCTGAGAGGAACATTGATACTCCTTTTTTTGCATCTGCTAAAGCCACGGCTTGTGGGGTGCTTACAACTACTGCGCCAGTTATGGGTAGGGATTGCATGATTGATAAGTGGATGTCTCCTGTGCCTGGTGGTAAATCGATTAGCATAAAGTCGAGTTCGCCCCAATTTGCATCAAAAATCATTTGGTTTAGTGCTTTGGCAGCCATTGGTCCACGCCATATAACGGCTTGGCTTGGTGCTGTAAAAAATCCGATGGATAGGATTTTTACTTCGAAACTTTCGACTGGTTTCATTTTAGATTTTCCGTCGACTTCGATAGAAATAGGTTTTTCGTTTTCTACATCGAACATAATTGGCATGCTTGGTCCGTAAATGTCGGCATCTAGTACGCCAACTTTAAAGCCCATTTTTGCTAGTGTTACGGCTAAATTTGCTGTAACAGTAGATTTTCCTACGCCTCCTTTTCCTGAGGCTACGGCAATGATATTTTTTATTCCAGGAATGGCTTTTCCTTTTATTTCGTTTGCTTTTTCAGGTGTTTCGACCTTGATGTTTACTTTTACTTTGGCTGTTGCCAAAAAGGTGTCTTGTATTAATTTTCGGATGTCGTCTTCTGCACGTTTTTTGATGTGCATGGCTGGTGTAGAAAGTACTAAGTCGACTACAACTTCGTCTCCAAATGTGATTACATTAGTGATTGCGCCACTTTCGATCATGTTTTTTCCTTCGCCTGCTATAGAAATGGTTTCTAAAGCTTTGAGTATTTCTTTTCTATCTAATTTTATCATATATCTAGTGTCTTATTAAGACTCAGTTTTTATTACAAAGATAGTGAAGAAGTTGTAATATGACAAAGTAATAGGCTTGTAAAGTTTTGATAATTTTTTGTAGGGTTTGGAAACAAAAAAACCGTCTCATTGTTATAATGAAACGGTTTTTATTTAGTCTTTTATTTCCTTTCCTTGGTTGTCATTAAAATGATATTCGAGGTACGTGTAGGAGTCACGTGGAATGATTTTTATCCATTTTTTGTATTCAAAGAACCATTTTGAACGTATTGATGGATATCCTTTTACAAGGTAAGCAGCTATAAATGGGTGTACGTTAAGTACTACTTTTTTATGCAACTTTATAATTCTTTCTAGATCGGAAGCAATTCGGTCAATAATTAAAATAGGTGCTTCAATGTCACTGTTTTCATTATTAGGATTCTCTTCGCGAGTTTCAATATTTACCTCTGGTCTAACTCTTTGTCTAGTAATTTGTACTATTCCGAATTTGCTAGGAGGCAATATTTTGTGTTTTGCTTTGTCGTCACTCATTTCTTCTCTTAAGAAATCGAACAGTACTTTACGATTGTCTGGATTAGACATATCTATAAAATCGACACATATTATACCACCCATATCTCTTAAACGCAATTGTCTTGCTACTTCGGCAGCGGCAATCATGTTTACCTCGAGCGCTGTGTCTTCTTGATTGGTGGCTTTGTTTGATCGGTTTCCGCTGTTTACATCGATAACGTGCATGGCTTCGGTGTGCTCTATAATTAGGTAAGCACCTTTACTCATCGATACGGATTTTCCAAACGAAGTTTTTATTTGTCTTTCGATACTGTACTTTTCAAAAATTGGAGTGTCTTTTGACTGATAAAGCTTTACCATTGATTCTTTACTGGGAGCAATTTGTTGTATGTACTCTTTCGTTTCGTTAAATAGTTCTTCGTCATCTATAATAATTCCGCTAAAAGTATCGTTAAAAACATCTCGTAATATTGATGATGCTCTGTTTAGTTCTCCTAGCACTTTTGATGGATGATGTGCTGTTGGAATACGTTTGCACATAGATGTCCATTTGTCCATCAAGTTTTGTAAGTCTTTGTCTATTTCTGCAACTTTTTTGCCTTCTGCTACTGTGCGAACAATAACACCGAATCCTTTTGGTTTGATAGATTGTACAAGGCGTTTTAGCCTGTCTTTTTCTTCTTTAGAGTCTATTTTTTGAGAAATAGAAACGCGGTCAGAAAAGGGTACTAAAACTATATACCTACCGGCAAGCGAAAGCTCTGAGCTTATTCTTGGTCCTTTGGTAGATATTGGTTCTTTTACCACTTGTACAAGAATTGATTGATTAACTGCAATTACATCGGTAATTGTACCATCTTTATCAATTTCTTTTTCAAATTGGAAACTTTTAAGGGAGAAATCTTTTATTTTACCTGTTGTTACAAGTTTTATGAATTTCATCTGAGAAGCAAGATTAGGTCCTAAATCATGATAATGTAAAAAGGCATCTTTTTCGAAGCCTACATTTACAAAAGCAGCATTAAGACCAGCAACTGGTTTTCTTATTTTGGCAATAAAAATATCACCTACTTGAAAATTGCTTGTTTCTTCTTCCTTATGTAATTCGATTAATTTTCCATCTTTTAATAAGGCAAAATCTACAGCGTCAGAACTAGATCTAATAATCAATTCTTTATTCATGTGTAAATTTTTATCTGTATTTTTAGATAATAGATATTTAGATTGATTGATAGATTTAAAAAAAATCTAAAAAATGACAGTCTAAAATCTAAAATAAATTAGTACAGATGGATTAAACATTACAGGTTTTTACCTGGGAGAAAATTAGATTTTTTTAGATAAAATATTCTAGATAACAAACTTTTGTCTTTTATCTTTTGTCTTTTATCTATTTATCTTTCCTCAATTTCAATGAACGTTTAAAAAAGAAAAAAGTAGTTTAAAACTACTTTTTCTTTTTATGACGGTTAGCTCTTGCACGTTTTTTACGTTTGTGCGTTGCTACCTTATGTCTTTTTCTTTTTTTTCCACTTGGCATAATGTGTAGTTTTATTGATTAATAATTTATTTTGTTGTTGCTTCGTTATTTGTTTTTACTCCTTCTACGAATACTTTTGCAGGTTTAAATGCTGGAATATTGTGTGCTGGGATTTTAATCGTTGTGTTTTTAGAAATATTTCTTCCTGTTTTTTCGGCTCTTGTTTTTACTATAAAACTTCCAAAACCTCTTAAGTAAACATTATCTCCAGTTTCTAATGAATTTTTAACCTCTTCCATAAAAGTTTCTACTGTAGCCTGTACATCTCCTTTTTCTAGTCCTAATTTCTCTGAAATTTTCGCTACGATATCTGCCTTTGTCATTTTAATACGTAATTATGTTTATGTAATTTTTTGAGGTTGCAAATATATAAATTAAATAAACAATATTTCAAGCTAAATGATTAAAATTTAATCACATAAATTTTTATTTTTGCTAACCAAATAATTATAATGAATTTTACTGAAAAAATAATCGCTTGGTATTTAGAAAATAAGCGAGATTTGCCCTGGCGGAAAACCTCAAATCCGTATGCAATTTGGTTGTCGGAAATTATGCTGCAACAAACAAGAGTTGCACAAGGACTGCCTTATTATAAGGCTTTTACGGAAAAATTCCCTACGGTTTTCGATTTGGCTAATGCCACCGAAGAGCAGGTTTTAAAACTTTGGCAAGGGTTAGGATATTATTCTCGGGCTCGAAATTTGCATGCTACGGCAAAATTTATTGCTAATGATTTGAACGGAATTTTTCCTTCAGATTATAAAAATTTACTAAAATTAAAAGGGGTTGGAGAATATACAGCCGCCGCAATTGCCTCTTTTTCTTATAATGAAGTGGTTCCTGTTGTTGATGGAAACGTATTTAGGGTGCTTTCTCGTTATTATAATGTAGCAACAGATATCGCTTCGGGAAAAGCCAAAAAAGAATTTACGCTTTTGGCTCAAGAACTAATATCGAAAGATAATCCAGCCTTGTTTAATCAAGCTATTATGGAGTTTGGCGCTTTGCAATGTGTTCCTAAGAATCCTAATTGTTATTTTTGCCCTTTAAATACAAGTTGTGCTGCGCTTTCGCTAAAAATAGTTGGCCAATTGCCAGTAAAAATTAAGCGATTGAAAGTAAAAAATAGGTTTTTGAACTATCTATATATATTAGACAATAATAATGAAACAACAATAAACCAGCGAACAGTTAAAGGAATTTGGCATAATTTATATGAATTTCCATTGGTTGAAACCGAAGCTTTAGAGCCAGAAAATATTGTTTTACAATTAATTAAAGATAAATTTGATGATATTTCCGAGATATTATTAATGGAAACCGAAACCATAATACACAAACTAACACACCAACATTTGCATGTTAAATTCTGGAAAATTAGAAGAAATACCATATTAGAAAACGGTCTGGATTTTGAAAATTTAAATAAATTTCCTTTTCCTATTGTGCTTCACAATTTTATCGAGAATAATAGGTTTTAATTAAAATGCCTTATCTTTGGTTTTCTCAAATTAAATTATAATGAACGGAACGTTAAATAAAGTCATGCTAATAGGTCATCTAGGGGAAGATATTAAAATGCATTATTTTGATGGAGGCAATTGCATCGGGAGATTTCCGCTTGCAACAAATGAGATTTATATTAATAAATCTACTAATGAAAAAATAACTTCGACCGAGTGGCACAATGTAGTAGTTCGAAATAAAGCTGCCGAAATTTGTGAAAAATACTTGTCTAAAGGCGATAAAATATATGTAGAAGGCAGGATAAAATCGCGCCAATGGCAAGCAGAAGATGGAACTGTTAAATACACAACAGAAATACAAGTTACTGAATTTACATTTTTGAATACTAAAAAAGATTCTGAAATTGTAAAAACAGCCTCTGAAGCACCAAAAACAACAAGTTTCGATTCAACTGTAGAAAATGATTTGCCTTTTTAAAACAAAAAAAATGTTTAATAAATATATTACTTCTCTTTTTTTTATAGGTATTACAACTTGCATTGTTAGTTGTAAAGACGATGTTTTGCCTAAACCTAAAGCTTATTTGAGCCTAAATTACCCAAAACCCAAGTATTCAAATTTCGATAAAACATGCGGTTATACATTTCAATATAATACATTAGGAAAGGTTGTAGATAAGGGTAATTGTAATTTCGATATCGATTATCCAAAGTTAAAAGCAACGGTTTATTTGAATTATAAATCTGTAAATAACAATCTAAAGGATTTGTTGCGTGATGCTCAAAAACTAACTTACGAACATGTTATAAAAGCGGACGGGATTAGCGAGCAACCTTATGCAAACAAAGAAAGAAAAGCATACGGAATGTTTTATGAAGTGGGCGGTAATGCAGCTTCGCAATCACAATTTTATTTAACAGATAGTACGAAACATTTTCTTGTAGGTTCTGTTTATTTTTATGCAAAACCCAATTACGATTCGGTATTACCAGCAGCGGATTATATAAAAAATGATTTGCGAATTTTGATGGAAAGTTTAAAATGGAAATAAGAAAAGGCTCCTGTTTTTGAGCCTTTTCTATTTATTATCGTTTTAAAGAAAAATTGCCTTTTATGTTTTTTCCGTTTTCAAACTGAATTGTGTACCAGTAATCTGTTGCGGGAAGTTTTTGTCCGTTATCTGTTCCGTCCCAACCTTGGTCTAAAGGAGAAATTTGTTTTATTAATTTTCCGAAACGGTCAAAAATGGTAATAGTAGTATTGGCATTAAAAGTGGCGGTTATACCTTCTACATTCCAATAATCGTGTATTCCATCTCCATTTGGTGTAAAATATTTAGGAACTCCTAACACATTTATTTCTTGAGGAACAGTACCGCAACCATTTAAATCTTTAACATATATTTGATGTATTCCAGCTGTAACATTAGAAAAAATATTACTTTCTTGGAATGGTCCAAATTCTTCATCGATGCTATAAACATAATCTCCAGTACCAGAAATATTTACTACCGCAGTGTTGTTGTTAACTAAATCTGTAATCGTTATATTTTTAATTATTGCTGTTTCTGAAGGGGTTATGGTAATACTTCTTGATTTTTTACAATGTGTTAATTTGTTCTCAACTTCTACAGCGTAATTTCCTGGTAAAAATGTGTTAATATTTTGCGTAATTTGTTCATTAGGTGTCCATTTATATGAATATAAATTGGGGTCATCAATTGTTTTTACTATTAAATTTACGGGCTTTGTGGGGTTATTTAAACATAAGATTTCATTGTTCTGAATTTCAAAAGAAGGTAGCGGATTTACTTTAAGAGTAATTAAATTTATCTCTTTGCAGTTATTTCCATTTTCTATTCTAGCATAAATGGTTTGGTTGTTAGCTTGTGTATTAGTAAATAGTGTAGCAATTGCATGTTCTTCTAATAAGGCATCGTTTAAATTTTGAAAATAAGTAGCTGTATTTCCTGAAATTTCAAAACCAGCTTGGGATAAATTAAATTTTGTAAATCCTATGGTAGTAATGTCATCGTCATCGCATTCTTCTAATGTAACATTTCGGGTTGGATTAGTAATTCCTTTTAGTGTTAGAGTTGTAATAGAATAGCATCCTGTTGTATTATTAATAACTCGAACTGATATAACCTGAGGGTTTGTTGTATTTTGAAAATTTGGTGCTATTGAATTTGACTGGCTTTGGGCGTCTGTAGGATTTAAATAAAATTTTGTTGAAAGATTTGTATCGTTATTTGTTAAAAAGGCATTGGCTTCATTTAAATTGAAGGTTGTTAATCCGTCTGGAAATAGTTCTAAATCACATTGAATAAGAGTTGTAGGATTTGTAGGGGGAATTTTATTTAATATTAAATTTAAAGATTTATAAGCATAACAACCTGTTACTGTATTTTTAATTTTTGCCCAAATAGTTTCATTTGTAAAAGCAGTTTGGTTAGTATAGTTGTTGGCTAAGGTTATAAGGTCATTGTTGTTTGGGTGGTAGGATACAGCAATATCAGAATTTCCATTAATTAGCGTTGCATTATTGGCTGAAAGTGTATAAGTAACAAAACCATCATTATTTAAATCACATTCTTTTAGGTCGTTTGGATTATTTGTATCAAACGGAGTTACATGAAGTGAGAAACCTGATGTGGTAAAGCATTTTGTAGCAATATTTGTAAGTCTTATGTATATATTTTGAGGATTTGATGTGTTCCTAAAATTAGTAGAGTTTGTTATAGGGTTTGCATTAACCGTGGCATCGTTAAGAGATGTGTGAAAACTAGCTGTAACACCAGTTTGATTTCCAATAGCTAAAGTAGCATTTTGAGTAAAATTGAAACTTGTTTTATTATCTTGTACGTTGTCAGAGTCACATTTTTCTATGTTCAAAGTGTTTTCCGCATTGGGATTGGTATTTATTGTAGGAGGCTGATTGAAGGTTGCTGTTCCTGTCCAGTTGATCGAGAAGTTGCTATTACCATCAAAACGATCAATAACAATGTAATAAGTTTCTCCTATTTGCACGTCTAGCCATTTTATGAAACTATTTCCGTTTGCTCCAGGACCTTCCGATGTATCTGTTTCGGTGCCATTCATTCCTGTGGTATTATTTGTGGCATTTACAGCAGCAGGGTTTGTTGTTGAGCATCTGATTGCATTACCTAAATTTCCGCAAGTTGCAGTAGGTCCAAAAATATAAAAATCGAAATCGACATTTAAATTTGTATTTTGAGGTGTTAAAGTAAAGCCGAGAGTACCAGCAGTTCTAATATTAACCTTAATCCATAATGAGTTTGTTTCGTTTCCATCGCAAGTGTTAGCATTTGATATCTCGTTAACTCCTGATCCAGTTATATATAGGTCTGTGTAACTGTTGTTTCCACAAGCTGTTAGTGCATCTGTACAGTCATTTTGAGAATATATGGTTTGAGAAATAAGCAAAAAAATAAAAAAAGTAACGTTTTTTAATAATTTCATTTTGGTAAAAAATTAATTTAATCCCCCAAAAGTAGTTATTTATCTCTTAAGTATAAAGTGATTTTTTATAGTTTTGTTATTCAAAAGGGTTAGCACAAACCAGTAATCGTCGGAGGGTAAGTTTTCGCCATTATAAGTTCCGTTCCAGCCTGCAGAATTCGAATCTAATTGTTTTAATAATTTTCCAAATCGGTCAAATATATTAATGGTCGCACTGGGTCTAATTTTTATATTTTGTATTATCCAAGTGTCATTTATTCCGTCTCCATTTGGTGTAAAAAACTTAGGGTAATCTAATACATAAATTACTTTTGATGGAGTTGGCAAACAACCATTTTTATCTTTTACATAAATGGTGTACTCGCCAAGAGAAATATTTGTAAAAACGGGACTTTCTTGATAGTTTACTCCATCAATCGAGAATATATAATCGCCGCCATTGTTGGTATAAGTAATAGTTATTGTATTATTGTTTTCTGAAAAATCATTTATCACAGCATCAATATTTGTGGCTGGTGCCGATGGTTGTACGATAAATGTTTTAGTTGCTTTGCATCCGTTTGAGTTTGTAACTTCTATCGAATAATTGCCAGGGGTAAAAATTTCTGTTTCAAAATTAGCATCACCATTACTCCATGTGTAGTTTAAAAAAATTGGGTCAACGCTTAAAAAAACAGATGATCCTTGGCACAAACCAATAATTTCATCTTCAAAATTATCTGGTTTTAAAACATCAACTTTCAAATTCACATCAATAATTCCGCTACAATCAGGCCCATTAATAATTCGGGCAAAAATGGATTCACTATTTGCAATTACGTTCGTATAATTATTTGGTAGTGGGCTATTTTGAGTTATTGCATTATTTTTTGTAGCATAATATTTAACGACTAATCCGGGGGCAATATTGGGAGTAATTTCAGTATTTAAATCGAAAGAAGTTATACCGTCTTGGGCTCCAACTGTATCGCATTTTTTCTTTAGATAAGGCAAATAGACTGTGTTGTTAATTTGTAATGTTACTTGTGCAATGCTTTTGCAGTTATTAGAGTTAGAAACTTCGGCAAAAATGGTTTTAGGAATACTAGTATAATTTGATGGGTTTGTAATAGCAATACCACCAATGGTTTCGTAATAAGTTACGGCACTTAATGTATTGTCGTTTGAATTTTTAATCAAATCATCTAGTTTGGTAAGATTAAAAATAGTGCTTCCATCATTATCATCGTCGCATTGCACTAAAGTTTTATTGCTAAGTACTGGTATGGGGCTATATTCAATAGTTACTTTTCCTTTTGCAATACATGATTTTGCGCCAAGACTTACTTCTACACTATATGTTCCTGTTGTCGAAACCTGATATGTTGGATTTGTTTGTCCAATAATTTCGATTCCGTTTTTAAACCATTTGTAGCTATTTATACCAGCTTCTGTAGCATCTAATAGATAGGTTTCTCCTTGACAAAGCGGATTTTTTGTAGCAATGAGTTTGTTTTCTCCAAGATCTGTACCTACCTGAAAGGTTCCTGCGCCTAGAAAAATGGCAGAATCATATTGC
Source organism: Flavobacterium psychrophilum DSM 3660 = ATCC 49418 (assembly GCF_002217405.1). GTDB lineage: Bacteria > Bacteroidota > Bacteroidia > Flavobacteriales > Flavobacteriaceae > Flavobacterium > Flavobacterium psychrophilum. The sequence continues at coordinate 44,352 of NZ_MUHE01000010.1, forward strand.
GGATTTGTTTCGTCGGCAATAACTAATTTTATATGATATTTTGTACCAGGTATAACCGTTGCTTTTGCCGTCATGACAACAGTTTGCCCGTTAAAGTTTATAGATGCATTTGGGCCATTATAACTGCCAAAATACGTTTCATTTATTGCCGAACAACCGTTAGGAATATCTCTGTGAACGGAGGTTACTTTTACAGGCATGTTAGTGTTAGGTACTAAAGCTAAATTTTGATATGGTGCAGAACTTCCCGCAACTTTAAGCAAAAAACCAAACCCATCAGAGTATTTACAAGGTGCAGTACCATGATATTCTTCGGAAGCAAACAAATAATCGAAACTGATGTTACTTGCAAAGGGTATAAAATCGAATTCTAATATAGTTGCATTTGATGTGTTAGAAATATTTAGCGCTTGCTCTAAATCTGTGTCACCAAACCAGCCAGTTGCATTTTCACTTAATAAACTGTTGTTTGGGCCTTTAGTAGAAGCTGCTCTACTTGTACTAAGTACAATCCCTTTTGCGAAAGGAAAACCACTTGTTCCAGCATTAAAATAAGCATAACTTTGTTTTCCAGTTTCAAAATTTCCGCCTGTTGCAGAAAAATTTGAAACAAGGGCACAGGAACTATTTATGAGTGTGTTTTGTACTAAATCTTGTGCAGTAACATTGTCGGTAATTTGAATGTATTGCGAAAATGTATTTGTAGATACAAATAAGATAATACTAAAAATAAAAATTTGCAGATGTAATTTCATAGTTTACAAATATACTACAAATCTCGTTTTTCTAGAACTTTATAAGACATTAACATAAATATAACAGTCCAGACCAAAACAATAAGAATTGTAGTAAAATGTACAGTATAATCCTTAATATTGTTTACACCTATTTGTGTACCAATGGTTTTAATGACTGACAACCTAGAGAATGGTTCGACTATCAAATTTGACATTGCTTCTAATGGAAAAAATTGCGTAATATTTTGAGCGGTATTGCTATTAGGGAAAATTTTAAAAGTTAGCATTCCTTTAGCAATTCCTTCCACAATATTCCACACAAATAAAAATCCTAGTGCAAAGGCAGAACGTTTTACAAAAATGCCTAAAAATAAGCAGAAAGAGAAAAAACCAACCAATTTTACAAAAAAGGCTAAAATATATTCTAAACCCGAAAATACAATCCCCAATTCTGTATAAGACGAGAAGCTATAACCAAGAATTATACTCATTACAAAAACAAAAACGGTCGAGCATAAAGCAAATAAAATAACCGTAAGAAATTTAGATAAAATAAACTCTTTTTTACTCATGCCATCAATAAGGTTTTGCTTTAAAGTACCATAACTATATTCGTTTGCCATCATAGATACGATGACTATAGCCAAGAAAAACTTTAATATTGCAGCAATATAAGTATTGAAATGCCAAATAAAAGGGAAATTAAATATTCCCATTTCGGCAAGATTTAATTTAAAAGCACCTAAATCAAATTTAATTGAAGCTATTAATGCAATAAAGGAAAGCAATACAAAATAGGTAATTGTTAAAACACGACTTGCTTTATTTTTCCAAATTTTTTGTAATTCGATAGATAATAATCTTTTCATGGTTTTATTTTTTCACAGAGATTGTTAAAGTTTTTTTATCGATTTTTGAAATTGTTATCACTATGATTAGCTGTTAGTTCTAAAAACTGTTCTTCTAAACTTACTTTTCGTTTTACAAGATGTTCTAAACTAATATTATTATCAAATAAATATTTGTTTAAATCTGCGGGTTCTAAATTTCCTTTCAAGTAAACTAAGACTTTTCCTTCTTCTTCAACTATTTTATCGACAGCTTGATGGTTTGCTAAAACTAATTTTAATGTTTGATGATTTTCAGATTTCAATTCAAAAAAACCTTCGTTGTTTGTCATTCCGTTTACTGTTCCAGAATATAGCATTTCGCCTTTTCGTAAGACCAAAACATGGGTACATACTTTTTCTACTTCATCTAGCAAATGCGAAGCCAGTAAAATAGTGGTTCCTTGCGAAGCAATATGCTTAATAATATCCCGTATTTGATGTATTCCTTGAGGGTCTAAACCATTTGTGGGTTCGTCTAGGATTAAAATTTCTGGATCGTTAAGTAGGGCAGAAGCAATAGCCAAACGTTGTTTCATTCCTAACGAAAAGGTGCTAAATTTACTATCTTTTCTATCTACGAGTCCTACTAATTCTAGCTTTTCTTGAACTTTAGCATAATTAATGTTCTTAATTTTGCAAACTAGTTCTAGATTTTCTTTAGCCGTCATATAAGGGTAAAAGTTTGGGCGCTCGATAATAGCACCTACTTTTTTTAGCGCTTCATGTGTTTGTGTTTTTCCGTCAAACCAACTATAACTTCCTGATGTTTTGTTTACTACATTTAAAACAATTCCTAATGTTGTCGATTTTCCTGAACCATTTGGTCCCAAAATCCCATAAACATTGCCTTTATAAATTTTGATCGAGAGGTTTTTTACAGCATGAACATGTTTGTTGTAAATCTTATTAAGGTTGGTAATTGTAAGAATAGTTTCCAAAAGGTTTTATTTTTTGATTAATTATAGTAAGACGAAAGCGTTTGTTTTTTGTTACAAAAAAAATAGTGACTATTTTTTTTGCAACTTCTAAAAAAAAAAAGCAAACCGCAAATTCGCAGTTTTTGTTAAATAATCTGTGAATTTGCGGTGAGATTTTATATATTCAACTTCACAATTTTTTAGTCTGTAAAATTAAACTAATGCACTAGGATTTTTGCTCTTTATTAAAGTAAACCAAATAATAATACATTTGTTTTTCTTCGTCCCATCCTTTTTCTACAAATTTTTCGGCGCTTTCTGGGTTTATAAAATCTAGTTTTATTTGAATATTTGTATCTAAATTGATTACATTTTTCATGGTTCTTCTTGCATCCGAAACCGCAGCGTTTGCAATAGGAAAACTAGTTAAATCTTCGATACTGTATTTCTCGCCTTTGTCTACTTTGTAGTTCTTGAATTCTGAAATTAGATCTGGGTTATCTATAACTTCATTCAAAAAATTGCTTTCTTCGAACTGGTCATTTTTTGCAAAATGATTTACTGCTCTGTTCATAAACATGACTTCTTCTTTCTTGTCTTCTGCAGGAAAAACAACATCTTTTGCAAAATCCTGACAAAATTTTAAATATTTTTTAGTTTTAAAATTTTCATCCTGAAAAGCATCTACCGATAGGAAATGTTCTAGCCAATAGCGAGCATCATAACGATTACTATCTACAGTAAGAATTTTATAACCTTCTTCTTTTTTGTAATTAAAAATTAAACAACCTTTGTCTAGTTTATTCAAATTAATTCCTTGTTGCAAGATCATTTCTAGCGTTGTTCCTTTTTCTTCAAACTGAAGAAAATCGGCTTTAAGTTCACTTTTAAATATTCCTATAGCATCAACAACATTATTATCGATAGAAATATTGGTAAGATGCGTTACATAAACTTCTCCATTTTTTATATGTGGATGGTTTGATTGCTCGAAAAGATGTTTGGTTATTTTTTTTGAAATGTCATGAGTTTTGCTTGGATTTTCGAAAATTTCGGTTGCAAATTTAAACATTTCATTATATTCTAAATCTACTTCGTGAGCAAACTGAAAATAATTTTCTTCTTTTTCCCGAAATGATTTAAGGAAATATTCCTTTAGTAATGGCATGATTTCGTCATTTAACCCATAAGGATTTTCAGATAAAAACATATCCTCGTTACGACTTACATTTCCTACTCTGTGAATAGAAAGGGATTCGATATGTGTGTTGAAAAGGTTAATCATTTTTTTTAATGGTATAAGGTACAAAGTGGCAAAGGTTCAGAGGAAAAAGCAGATAATTAAACTCTTTCTTTTATTCTTCTGATGAATGAACTTAACATTCTCTTACTTTCTTCGTTTATTTTGTTAAATTGAATTTCGTTGATATATTGTAAATTGTATGCAATTTCAAATTGTGTTTGCATTTCGAAAAGAGAACTAATTCCTATGTTTAGAAATTTTAAATAATCTTTATTTCCGTGTCTTTCGTAACTTTCGGCAATATTGCTTGGAACTGAAATTGTACTTCTTCTTATTTGTGATGTTAGTCCGTAAATTTCTTCTTTAGGAAATGTATTAGTCATTTGATACACTTCGGTTACTAAAGCCATCGATTTTTGCTAACTTAGTAGATCCCTAAATGTGCTCATTTTTTATTTTCTTAAAACCTTTGTGCCTTAATAACTTTGCAGCTCAAAATTTAATTCCAATTATCTTCGAATCCGTAATTTTCATAACTATCATCGCCGCTAAACATATCTAAATCTTCGTCGTCTATATCATCTTCATATTCGTTATAGCTTTCTTCGTCTTGATCTGCAAGGAAGTTTTTTTCGCCAGAATCGTCTGGCATTTCTCCATGCGAAAAAATAGTTTCTGGATACGTTGCACTAGCAGATATTTCTTCGATAGCCGCTAGTTCTACTAGAAATGTCCACATGTTTATAAAATCGTAAACGTAAATTATTTTTCTGTTTTCCTTGTCTAAAATATCAGAAAGCAAGTAATCGCTCATGATTTTCATTTGGCCAAGTATATCGCCTGAATCAAAAAGGGGAATTTCATCTTCCTGATTCCAAGTATCATCGCAAGTATAAAAAGAGCCCACCTCCATTCCGTCGAAACCAAATGAATTGAAAATTGCATTGTGCAAATCTTCTAAAGTATCATCGGCAAGTATTGCAATATCTCTAAAAACATCGTCTTCATTGTCAAGAATTACTCTGAATTTGTAAACCATAATCGTATTTTTATTAAAGCATCAAAGGTAAAATATAAATTACGAATTACGAATTACAAATTACGATTTGTTGATAAGATTTTTAATTATAGTTTAATAAATTTATAAACCGATTGGTTTTGAATGTTTATATAGTAAATACCTGTACTATAATTTGACACATCTATTTGCCATGTTTTTTTTAGATGCTTACTAGTAAATACTTCCTGGCCTATAGAATTGGTTATTTTTATATTAAATTCGTTAGTGTTTGAAATGTTAAGTTGCGAATAAGTAGGGTTCGGATAAATTGACGGCGCTTTTTTCTCAAATGAGTTGGTATTGAGTGTTCTTATAACGATTTCTTTTTCTATTGTTTCTTCACAATTGTTTCTAATTACTTTTAGCTTTACAATTTTAATTCCTAGGGTTGTGTATATATGTGTTGGATTGTTATTTGTAGATATGTCTCCATCTCCAAAATCCCATTCTAACGAAGTAGCGTTGCTAGAGGTATTGGTAAAAGAAATTAAATTAGAATTTACGATAAAATTAAAATCGGCATGAAGATCGAAATTATTTATGCGCCATAAAGGTTTATTGGGCAAAACAACCTGATCTGCTATACCCTGAAAATATTCGGCAGTTGCTTGTGTTAATCCTCCATAAAAAGTACTTCCTGTTACTGGTTCCTGAAAAATTGTTGCAAACATTGTTGCGGCAACTAAATAAGATCCGTTTAAGTTTGGGTGAATATCATTGTAACTACTATGTAGTAGTAAATCTTGTTGTGCAGTGTAATGCATTCTGGCACTTTCTCCAGCAGGGGCAAAAGCGACATGTAGGTTATCGGCCATTTTTATAATAGAATCCCTAATTTTAGTTTGTATATTAAAATAAGCTGGATAAGTAGTTGACGATGGCACTCCGTAAGGGATTTGGTACAATATAATTTTAGCACAAGGACTATACTTTTTTATAGAATCTATTAGTTTTTGACCACGTTGTATTGTTGTATTTACCGTAGAGGAAGTACCCGAAGACTCACCAGTTCCTGGCTGTAATACGACAGTATCCCAAACATTATTCTTAAACAAATTATATACAGCAGGATCTGCGACATGGTTTACAAATCCTTTTCCGCCTATTGCGTACATTTGGGTGACCACATTTTTGGCTTTATTATTTGCAATGTTGCGAAATAGTATGGGCATATCATTAAAATAGGTAATACTATTACCTACAAATAATATTTTTTTTTCTTGGGCTTGTGTATAATATATTGTAGTAAAGAATAAAAGTATCCAAATAATTAGAGGTAATTTAAGTTTCATTTTTTAAAAATTAGGGATACAAATATACAGCTTTTTTTTTAAAAGACTGATGTACAATGCTATTGTTTTCGTAAGAATGATATATAAAAAAAATATACAGCAATTTTAATTATTTTAATGATCTTCTGTATTCGAGATAAATATGCAAATTGGGCAGGATAAAGAATTGTGTATTTATTATTTCAGTAAGATTAATCATAAAATGATGCAATACATAGTTTTGTGGGCTAATAATTAGTTTGTTGAACTCTTTTTTGTATCTCTTTATTTGGTTTATATTTTAAAAGGCTAAATTTTTATTAATTATGTCCAACGGGGTAATTAATAAAAATTTAGCCCAAAAAAAGCATAGCAATTCATCATTATATTTCTACAATTCAGTAAATATAAATTTCAAATTTATTGGTTATAATTCAACTTTGCATTATCAAAAAAACATTATGAAAATTATATTAAACATTGTAATCTTATTATTATCAATCATGGGTTTTTCCCAAATTACAGTTTCAGGCAAAGTTGTCGATAAAAAAAACATTCCCATTTCTGGCGTTAATATTTTTATTGAAGGCACTTATGACGGAGCAACATCGACTGAAAATGGAGATTTTATTTTCGAAACATCAGCAAAAGGCAATCAAGTTTTAGTACTTAGTTTGATGGCTTTCGAAACTTTAAAAATTAATATCGATGTAACTAATTATCAAAACAAAAACATCGTTCTTAAACAAAGCATTAATATGCTCGATGCGGTTGTTATATCGGCAGGAACTTTTAGGGCGGGCGATCATTCTAAAATTACGGCATTAAAAGCTATGGATATTTATACCACGGCAGGTTCTAATGCCAATATTGTTGCTGCAATGCAAACTTTGCCTGGAACACAAAAGGTAGGAGAGGACGGTCGGCTTTTTGTTCGTGGTGGCGAAGCCGACGAAACCCAAACCTATGTAGATGGTATTCGAGTGTCGCAACCCTACAACGCTTCGGTTAGTAATTTGCCAACTCGAAATAGGTTTTCGCCTAATTTATTTAGTAATATGTCGTTTTCTACAGGAGGCTATTCTGCCGAGTATGGGTTTGCTTTGTCTAGCGTTTTACTCATGAATTCTATAAACGAACCTGCAGACGATGTGACTAATATAGGCATTATGACTTTGGGTTTAGGAATAGGAAAAACATCTAAATTTAAAAAAAGTTCTTTGAGTTTCGATGTCAGCTATATTAACCTAGCACCCTATCAGTTAGTTGTTCCTCAAAAAACAGATTGGAACAAACCTGTACAAGCTATTTCTGGACAAAGTATTTATCGCTATAAATGCAACAAAGGGTTGTTTAAATTGTATGTTACTTACGATCATACTTCGTTAGATTTGAATCAGGAAGATATTAATTATTCCAATAAAATTAGGTTCGATTTACACAACGATAATTTTTATATCAATTCGTCTTATAAAGGTGAGGTAAGTGATAGATTACAAATTCAAACTGGTTTGAGTTTTGGTTATAACAAAAATACAATAGGTATTGTTTCAGATAAATTAAATAATACCGAAAGGGATTTTCATTATAAATTAAAATTTCGAGAATCGTTTTCTAATTATTTTAAATTGAATTTTGGAGCAGAAATTTTTAACACCCATTTTGATGAAAGCTATACGGCAACAACTCATTCTGCTATTAATTATGGATATAAAAACGTACAAACAGCACTTTTTACCGAAGCCGAAATCATGTTTAGTCCAAAAGTAGCATTAAATCTCGGAGTTCGTGGTTCGAATGCTTCTGTAGTTGACAAATTTGTGGTAGAACCAAGGATTTCTTTTGGTTATAAAATGGCTAAAAACAGTCAGTTTTCTGTAGCATACGGTACTTTTAATCAAACAGCGAAACAAGATTATCTAAAATTCGATCCTCATTTAGATTACGAAAAAGCATCTCATTATATTTTAAATTATATGTATAATACTAATGGAAAAATGCTTCGTGTAGAAACTTATTTTAAAGATTATTCTAATTTAATAAAATACGATTCTAATAAGGCAACTTACAATAGTACTTATAATAATGATGGTTTTGGTTACGCTAAAGGTTTAGATATTTTCTGGAAAGACAGCAAAACTATTAAAAACCTAGAATATGCTATTTCTTATTCCTATATAGATTCTAAAAGAAATTACAAAAATTACACACAACAAGTTACTCCTAGTTTTGTGGCCACAAATAGTGTTTCGGTAGTAACAAAATACTGGATAGAAAGTTTAAAATCTCAGCTAGGATTAACCTATTCGTATAGTTCAGGAAGACCTTATAATGATCCAAATACCAATAATTTTATGGCAGAAAAAACAAAATCATATACTGATTTGTCATTAGGTTGGGCTTATATTTTGCGACCACAAAAAATTATTTATATTAGTATTTCTAATTTGTTAAATACTAATGCTATTTACGGATATCAATATGCCAATGCTAAAAATAGTAATAATATTTATGAGAGTCAAGCCATCACGCCACCAGCAAATCGTTTCTTTTTTGTAGGTTTTTTCTGGACGATAAGTACTAATAAAAAAACAAATCAATTGAAGGATTTGTAAAACAAGAGGGTATTTTACAATTCAGTATCATAAAAATACAGTTCAGTAAAAATCAATTTTAAAACAAAAACAATCAATATAAATTTACATCAGAATTAAAACAATTAAAAAATTAGAAATTATGACAAAAGTTATCATCGCTATCGCATTTTTTGTAACCAGTTTAGTAAGTGCGCAAACTCAATTTGAGCAGGGTATGGGCAAAGCATTCGGATTATGGAAAGAAGGAAAAAATACCGAAGCATCGGACATGTTTGAGCGAATAGCATCGGCAGAAAAAAGTAGTTGGTTGCCTAACTATTATGTGGCGTTAGTAAACACAACGGAAGCATTTAAACCAGAAAATAAAGAAAAAGTATCTGTTTTTCTAGACAAAGCAAATGCCGCTTTAGATATCGAATTAGCAAAAAACAAAAACAATGCAGAGCTTTTAGTTATTCAGGCTATGGCAAAAACAGCATTGCTGGCTTCTAATCCTATGGCTTACGGTATGACACTTTCGCCTAAAATTGCCCAAATTTACGCATTAGCAAGTTTATTAGCTCCAGAAAATCCAAGAGTGGTATATTGCAAAGCCGAATTTGCAATAGGTGGTGCAAAATGGACTGGCGCCGATGTAAAACAATTATGCGGGGAGGTAGAAAAAGCTATCGGACTTTTTGCTACTTTTAAGCCAGAAACAGTTTTTTCGCCAAAATGGGGATTAGAAAGAGCTACAGCAGCAATAAAAAATTGTAAATAATTAAGCAATAAATTGTAATATTCAGAATTTTATTATTGCTTTTAAAAAAGATGAAAAAATGGAGAATCAGAGAATACGTACTTTTTCAGAGATTAAAAAAGGGACTATTGCTTGTCTGAAAATTTCGGTCCTATTTACCTTAATTTCGGTGCTAATCAATCAGGAGTATAGCCTCGAAAATATTGGATTCTCCTTTCTAATTAGTTCTTTGTATTCTTTCGGACTTGGTTTTGGCAACGGATTGATAAATAATGTGTTAGATAAAAATTGGGATTGGTTAGAACAAACAAATTTGCGAGTTTATTTGGGGGTTATAGCCACTATTTTATATACAATTCCAGTAGTTTTGGGTGTAAATTATGTTATTTTTGTTATATTAATGAAACTACCAATCGCCGATTTTTTTAGCGAAAGAATCGTTTTAATACATCTTTTTTATATTATTTTATCCCTTGGTATATCTACCTTTATGCACGCCAGAAGTTTTATGATTAACTGGAAAAACGTAAGTAAAAAAGAAGTTATCGAGCAGAAAATTATTGCAGGAACAGCTTCCGCAAAATTTGAAAGTTTAAAAAATCAGATCGATCCACATTTTTTGTTTAACAGCCTAAATGTTTTAAGCTCTTTGATCGAAGAAAATCCCGAAAACGCACAACGATTTACCACTTCTTTATCTAAAATTTATCGATATGTTCTCGAACAAAAAGACAAAGAATTAGTTTCGGTCGATGAGGAATTAGCTTTCGCAAAAACGTATATGAACTTGCTCAAAATGCGTTTCGAAAATAGTTTAACATACGAAATAACAATTAATCACATTGCTCCGTCTATAGCAATAAAAGACGCAAAAGTAGTACCACTCTCATTACAATTATTACTCGAAAATACAGTGAAACACAATGTGGTTTCAGAACAGAAACCGTTGCATATTAAGATTTTTATTGATAGTGATTATTTAGTCATTCAAAATAATTTTCAGAAGAAAGACGTTTTGCAAGATAGAAAAGGTCTTGGATTGCAAAACATCATTAACCGTTACGGGATTATTTCTAATAGAAAAGTCCTAATCGAACAAACCGAAAACACATTTAGCGTAAGAATACCCATACTAACAAAACAAATAACTGTATTAGAAACAAACGCTAATTATGCAGAAAATAATGCCTATTATCGTGCAAAAAAACGAGTAGAAGAGCTAAAAGGTTTTTATGGTAATTTAATATCTTATTGTTGTGTGATTCCTATTTTAGTTTTTATAAACTTAAGATTTTCGCCAGAATTTCAATGGTTTTGGTATTCTGCTGTGGGTTGGGGATTTGGTTTAATGATGCACGCCTTCAAAATTTTTGGATATACAACCCATTGGGAAGAACGAAAAATTCAAGAAATTTTAGACAAACAAGATAAAAACAATTGCAAATAATTATGAAAAAAAATCAAAATTATTATCAAAATAAAGAAATTTTAAATATAGCTCAAAGCAAGGTGGCAAGGCTGAAAGGATTTTATATACACACTTTTGTTTTTAGTATTGGTGTTATTATTTTTGTTTTAAAAGAATATTTTAAAATGAAACTTAATTTTTTCCCAATAAAACATATCAATTACTTTGCCATGGCAATCTGGATAGTCGCTTATTTAATCTCTGTGCTGGGAATGTTTTTTGAGTATAAGGTCTTTGGGGAAAAATGGGAAGATCAAAAAATAAAAAATATGATTAAAAAACAATCTGAAAAAACAATCTGAAAAAACAATCTGGAGATAATCATGGAAAATAAATATCATAATGAAGATCGCTATTATGCCGCAAAGAAAAGAGTAAACGAAATTAAGGGTTTTTACGGAAATTTGGTTTCTTATATTCTTGTAAATCTTATACTTTTAGCAATTAATTTTGCTACCTCCCCCGAGTGTTTATGGTTTTTTTGGCCATTATTGGGTTGGGGCGTAGGGGTTGTTATTCACGGTATGATTATTTTTCAGTGGTTGCCCTTTTTTGGAAAAGATTGGGAAGAAAAAAAGATAAAAGAGTTTATAGACATCGAAAAAAGGACAAAAGAACGCTTTAAATAAGTATAAAATGAGAATGAATAATCGTTTCTTTGATGACAATATATTAAGTAACATAAGTTCTAACACGCGTTATGACAGGGCATTAAAAAGAGTAAAAAGGATAAAAAGTTTCTATATTCATTTATTGGTTTATATTCTGGTAAATGCCTTTTTTCTTTGCAGTAGTTACCTCAGGCATCAATCAGAAAGTGAAATATTTTGGCGCTGGGAAACCTTTTCGAGTGGGCTGTATTGGGGCGTTGGTTTAGTAGCCCACGGAATATCTGTTTTTGGTAAAAATATATTTTTTGGAAATGAATGGGAAGAAAAGAAAATCAAAGCGCTAATAGAAAATGATAAAGACGAGAAATGGGAGTAAATTAGTGGTAAGGTTCCGAGATTCAAAACCTCAGAAACCTTGTATCGTTGTAACTTTGAACCTAAAAACATGAAAACTATAATAATTGAAGACGAAAAACCAGCAGCAAGATTATTACAACGCAAGCTCGATAAACTTGGAGTAAAAGTCGATGTCATGCTACACTCGGTCGAGGAAGCGATAGCTTGGTTTTCTAATAATAAACATCCTGATTTGATATTTTTAGACATTCAATTATCTGACGGATTATCTTTTGAAATTTTTGAAAAAGTAACCATAAAATCGGCAATAATTTTTACAACGGCATACGACGAGTACGCATTAAAAGCTTTCAAACTAAATTCGATAGATTATTTGTTGAAGCCTATTGATGACGATGAATTGTCAATTGCTATTTTTAAATTCAGAAATCAATTTCAAAAAACAGAAAATATTCCTGTAAATTTAGATTTCGAAGCTATAAAAAAAATGTTTCAAAACCCGTTTGATAAAAATTTCAAAACCAGATTTATTGTAAAAATAGGGCAACAACTAAAAATTATTTTAATAGAAGAAATAGAATGTTTTTTTAGTGAAAATAAAGGAACCTATATTCATACTTTCGACAACAGAAATTACCTGATAGACTTGACTCTGGAAGTTTTAGAGCAAGGTTTAGATCCAGAAAATTTCTTTCGTATTAGTAGGAAATTTATTGTTCCTTTAAAATCTGTTAAAGAAATTATCTTGTATTCTAACTCACGATTAAAGATTGTTTTGCCAACTTATAAAGAAGAAGAAGTCGTAGTTTCTCGAGAAAAAGTACAAGAATTTAAATCTTGGATAGGATGATTTTTAAATAAAGTTTATGATTAACTAAGTGATGTTAAAGTAATGGTGTTTAGTTTTTTAGTTGTTTACAATCAATTTTATTGATAGTAAATTTAAGCTTTAAAATATACTTTTCTAATCCCAATAAAAACAAACATAGGTATCGTATAAATGATAAAAAAGGGAACGATATATTGTATTAAATTCATTGGGAGCATCACCGCAATTATGAGTAATTGAAATCCTAAACCATAAATAGAAACCAAAGTCATAAACCAGTTTGGAAACGTTTTTACTTTATAAGCATTGCTATCTAAATAATGAATTATCTTATCGAAAATCCCATAAACCAAGGTGTAAATTTTAAATAAAATATTTACTGTTTTTTGACTCTCTCCAGGTAAAGCACGAGGTGATTTATACTCAAAAACTTTACTTGTTGTATCTCCTCCAACTAATTTGTTTCTTAAGATTACATAATAATAATTGTATAAAGTTCCTTGCAATTGAACACAAAAAAAGGCTAAAATTGTTATTAAAAAGGATGTTTTAGAAACGTAACAAATCGTCATCAAAAACATAAAATTTAAGACAATATCAAACACACTATCTAGATATCTTCCAGAATACGAGGGTGTGTTTTTTAGTCTTGCAAGTTCGCCATCTGCAGCATCTATTGCTGATTTTAGTATGATAAAAAGACTTGCAAAAAAGTAATTTTTACTCAATATGCAACCAATTGCAATTAGACCAGAGAGCCCAAAGAGTAGCGTTACATGAATAGGTGTGAAGCGTGTTTTTTTGAGAGAATTGGCAAGTAATTTTCCAAAAGACCTTCCGTAATCTGATAAATCTAAAAATTTATCCTGAGCAGCGAGTTTAGACATTTAAGTGTGAAAACGAATAGATGTGACAATATAGTCAGATTACAAAAGTAATCTTTTTTAGCTATTATTTTTTGTATAAATAATAGTTTGTATTTTGTTAAATATTACTTACTAAATCTATGTAAAGTATAAGTTGTAGTTGCTAGTAATATAAATGCCATGGCTTGATGTATAACTCCTAACCAAAGCGGAACGCTGTATAATAAAGTTAGCACACCAAGTGTAAATTGTATAAAGACAATTATAAGTAATGCGTTTAATCCGTTTTTTTGTTCTAACGAAAGTGTATGTTTTTTACTTTTGAAGGTTAAAAATACTATTAATCCAGCTACAAAATAAGCAATGGTTCTGTGTACAAATTGCACACCACTTTTACCTTCTGTAAATCTTGCAAACCAAGACTCTTTTTCTAGAATAATACTTTCGTGAAAGAATTGCCCATCACTCATTAAAGGCCAATGGTTGTGTATTAATCCGGCATTAAGACCAGCAACAAATCCGCCGTAAATAATTTGCAGAATTATTATTGCCAAAGTAATCCTAGCGATATTTCGTAAAGGGAGAATTACTTGTTTTTTTTCAGGATAAATTAAATCTAGAGCAACCCATAAGGTGTAAGCAAAAGTTATAAAAGCAAAAGTTAAGTGTAATGAAAGGCGAAAATGGCTTACATCTGGTGCATCAATTAAACCACTTTTTACCATAAACCAGCCTAAAAAACCCTGAAAAGCACCCATTCCTAGTAGAATTGCACATTTTCTTAGGGTTTCGGTATTCAATTTTTTCTTTATCAAGAAATAAATAAAAGGAATAATAAAAACCAATCCAATTATTCTGCCAATAAATCGATGAAACCATTCCCAGAAATAGATAAATTTATAATCTGACAGTGTAAAATCGTTGTGAATATTTATTTTTTGGTATTCTGGAAAAAGCTTATATTTTTCGAAAGTTTCTTCCCATTTAGCTTCAGTAAGCGGAGGGAACGTATCGGTTACTAGATGCCAATCTGTCATCGATAAACCAGAATTTGTTAATCTTGTGATTCCGCCCACGACAACCATTATAAATACTAAAAAGCACCCCGAAAGTAACCAGATTATTACAGATTTATTATTTTTCATTAATTATAAATTTTCAACATGTAAAGTTATATGGTTTAGATATTTTTTGTTTTAAAACAAATTATAATTAAATATTAATTATTTGTTAATTTAACACTTTTTTTAAACCTAATTTTTCAGCTTTTTTTAAAACAAATTTATAGGCTGCTTGGTATTCATTTGGAATTTCCCCTTCTAAAATGGCTTCTTTTACAGCTTCTTTCAAAACGCCAATTTCTCTACCTGGTTTTATGTCAAAAATTTCCATAATCTGTTCACCAGTAATTGGCGGTTGAAAGTTTCGGACAGAATCACGTTCTTCTACTTCGATGATTTTCTGACGTACAATTTCGAAGTTTTTATGGTATTTCTTAAACTTATTTGGGTTTTTTGTGGTAATATCGGCTTCGCACAAAGTCATTAAATTTTCTACATCTTGGCCAGCATCAAAAACGAGACGGCGCACTGCAGAATCAGTCACAATATCTTCGGACAAAACGATGGGACGAGAACTCATCATAACCATTTTTTGTACAAATTTCATTTTTTGATTTAGGGGCATGTGTAAACGTTCGAATATTTTTTTTGCCATTTTACCTCCTAAAAACTCATGTCCGTGAAAAGTCCAGCCTTGTTTTTTATTAAAACGTTTGGTTGGTGCTTTGCCAATATCATGTAATAATGCAGACCAACGCAACCAAACATCATTGGTATTTGGGCAAATATTATCAACGACTTCTAACGTGTGGTAAAAGTTGTTTTTGTGTGTATGACCTTCTATTTCTTCTACTTGATTTAAAGCGGTTAGTTCTGGAAGAATAATATCTAACAATCCTGTTTTAAACAATAATAAAAATCCTATTGAGGGTTTATCTGACGAAAGGATTTTATTTAATTCATCGACAATTCGTTCGCCCGAAATAATATTTATTCTATCGGTATTTTTAGCGATAGAATTTAAAGAATTTTCTTCAATGGCGAAACCCAATTGTGTTGCAAACCGAATACCACGAAGCATTCGCAAAGGATCATCAGAATAGGTAATATCAGGATCTAAAGGGGTTTTTATTGTTTTGTTTTCTAAATCGGTTAAGCCATCAAAAGGATCTAAAAGTTGGCCGTAATTGGTTTTGTTTAGGGAAATTGCTAAGGCATTTATTGTAAAATCACGACGGTTTTGGTCATCTTCAAGCGTTCCGTTTTCTACAACAGGATTGCGACTTTCGAGATTGTAAGATTCTTTTCTTGCTCCAACAAATTCTATTTCAGTATCTTCAAAACGAAGCATCGCTGTTCCGTATGTTTTAAAAACTTGTACTTTAGGTTTGTGTGGTAATAATGCTGAAACTTTTAGTGCCAACTCGATTCCTGAGCCTACTGCAACAATATCTATGTCTTTTTTAAATTCTCTTTTTAAAATCAAATCACGTACAAACCCGCCAATTACATAGCTATCTATGCTAAGTTCTTGGGAAGCTTCTGAAATTATTTCAAAAATTTTGTTATTTAGTGCTGATTTATAGTTCATTTCTTGTTTCTGTATTTTCTCCTTGGTCGAAATGACAAACTATAATATAAAACTTTATTTGCGAATGACCTTTACTTGCGAATCATTCGTTAATTTTATGATTGTAGATGGTTTTCCTCCAATTTTTTCGTGATGCAAATTTACAACATAGTCTACACCTTTTAAAATTTCTGGGCTAATATCTTTAAACGCAATAGGGGTAGGTTGTCCAGAAATATTTGCTGAAGTTGATACTAGAGGTTTTTTCATTCTTTCTAGTAATTTGAAGCAAAATGGTTCTTTTACGATTCTAATACCAAGTGTCTTATCTGTTGCGATTAAGTTTGGTGCTATGTTTCTAGGATTGTCTAATATTAGAGTAGTTGGTTTTTCGGACACATCCATAATTTGCCAAGCTACTTCTGGGATGTCTTTAAAAACGTTGTACATCATTTTTTCGCCATTCATGAGGCAAATCATGCTTTGTGTTTCGGCTCTTTGTTTGAGTTTGTATATTTTGGCAACTGCCTCAGGGTTTGTAGCATCGCAGCCTATTCCCCAAACGGTATCGGTAGGGTAAAGAATGATTCCGCCTTCTTTGATGACTTCGTAGGCGTTGTGTATTTCTTGGTTGATGTCCATATTAAGAAGGTTTTAAATCTTTAATTTCCAGATAAATTTTTTATTATAGTGTTTTATTTTAAAAAAATTGAAAAATAATGGGCGATTTAGAATAAAACGTCTTTTATATCTATCATATTTTTTTGGAGAATCTATAATTTCAAAATATTTATTTATTGTCTTAATCGTATTAAAGGATAGCAAAGTAAATATATAATGTTTGTTTTCTGTTAATAAAGATAGATAAGGTTTAGATCTTGGGTATTGGTTTTTCTTAAATTTATTATGAACAAGCTTTAAGGTGTTATTATTTATTTCTATAGTGTTTACTTCTTTTAAAATCAAGGTTTTAAAGTAAGTTAAATATATACCTATAATTTCTTTATAATTTTTAAATATAATATTATTATAATATTTTTCGTTAATAATATCGAATGCTTTTAAAATATATATTATGTTTTGATCTTTTTTGTTATTTGTAATGGAATGAATGTTATTTGTGTGATAATAGTAAGTTTCCTTATTGCAAAATGAGATTTGTTTTGCTAAAAACCAGGTTTCAAAAAACCATAAATAATCTTCATGTAAAATTCCTTTTTTAAATTGAAGCGAATTATCTTCTATGAATGTTTTACGATATATTTTATTCATTACCGTAACGCAATGTCCTTCTTCAATTATTTTCAGAATTATTTCCTTATTCAAATTTTTTAATGTGCCCTGAGTGTATTTAAAATGATGTGTTTCACCTAAAAATTCAGTTGTAAGAATGTTTCTCATTTGGGTTATTCCTACGACAAAATCAGATTTGATATCAATTGAATTAATCAAATCCAGTATCGAATTTGAAGGTAATAAATCATCAGCATCAAGAAAAAAAATGTACTCTCCCTTAGCCAATTGAACGCCATTATTTCTTGAAGTTGATACCCCTTGATTCTCTTGATGGTGGTGAAAAAAGCGATTGTCTTTCTTTACCCAGTTATCTATTATATTTGAACTTTGATCTGTGCTACCATCATTAACAATTACACATTCCCAGTTTTTATACTCTTGATTAAAAACAGATTCTAATGTATTGTTTAAATAGTTTTCTCCGTTGTAACACGGAACTATTATGGATACTAAATTTTTCATAATTACAAGGGCGTTGTTGTAAATTTTTTTTTTGAACTAATTGGGGTTGTTTAAAAAAAAGATTTTAAAGTTTCTTTTATCGAAAAATCATCTGTTAAACTAATCATACCATTTAGTTTTTCAGGGGAACCGGATAATTTATATATTTCGTTGTTTCTTACAAAAGCTGGATTTATCTTAATTTCTAAATTATGTTTTGAAATTTCTTTGCAGGCATTTATAACTTCATCTAGCGAATGTGTTTTTCCAGAACATAAATTCACAATTTCTGATAAAAAATCACTTATTGCTAACTTATGGTAGCATTCACAAATAAAATTTATCGAATTATATTCTCTATATACATTAATATTTCCCAGTTCTAATACGCTAGCTTTTTCTTTAAATGCTTTCGTGATTTTGGGTATTACAAAATTTACATTTTGTTCTGGTGCTGTATAATTAAACGGTCTTGTTATAATTATTGGTAGTGTGTCAAAATAAGTTTTGGCAACAAATTCCATAGCTAGTTTACTAATCCCATAATGATTTACGGGATTAGGACATAAAGCTTCTGAAAGTACTGTTTCAGTTTGGTTTCCGTAAACGGTTGCGCTACTTGCTATAATTATTTTGCGAATACTATCTTTCGATTCGTTTTTTATTGCTTCTAGCAGGTTTTGTGTTCCTATTACATTTACATCATACATTTCGTTAAGATTCTCATGTCCAACAAAAGATATTGCTGCAAGATGAATTACGATGCTTGGTTGAATTTCTTTTATAATTGCACTTAGTTTTTCTTTTTCTAATAAGTTACAAATAAAGATATTAGGATTTTTACTTTTATTACTATTTGCTAAACCAAAAACTTCAAAGTTTTTATCGGCAAAATATTTAGAAAGATAAATTCCTGTAAAACCATTTATTCCAGTAATAAAAACTTTTTTAGAATGAGAATCCATTTGTGTTTCTTCTTATATCGGCTTCCACCATTATTGAGCAAAGTTTTTCTAAGCTTGTTTTAGGATGCCAGTTTAATAAATCATTTGCTTTTTTTGCATCACCAATTAACAATTCTACTTCTGAAGGTCTGAAAAATGCTGGGTTAATTTGAACTAATAATTCATTAGTTTTTTGATTAAAACCTTTTTCGTCGACACCTTGACCTTTCCAAACTAGATCGACGCCAATTTGTTTGAAAGAAAGTTCTACAAAAGTTTTAACAGTAAATGTTTTATTGGTTGCTAAAACAAAAGTCTCTGCATCCTTGTATTGTAACATTTTATACATTCCTTCTACATATTCTTTGGCATAACCCCAATCTCTTTGTGCATCTAAATTTCCTAATTCTAATATAGATTGTTTTTTAAGAGATATTTTAGCAACGGTATCTGTAATTTTTCTTGTTACAAATTCCCTTCCTCTTAAGGGCGATTCGTGGTTAAATAAAATACCACTTACACCAAAAATATCATAACTTTCTCTATAGTTTATTGTTGCCCAGTGTGCAAAAAGTTTCGAAAAACCATAAGGACTTCTTGGGTAAAAAGGGGTGTCCTCGGTTTGTGGTACTTGTTGTA
The DNA here is from genome assembly GCF_002217405.1 of Flavobacterium psychrophilum DSM 3660 = ATCC 49418. Taxonomy (GTDB): domain Bacteria; phylum Bacteroidota; class Bacteroidia; order Flavobacteriales; family Flavobacteriaceae; genus Flavobacterium; species Flavobacterium psychrophilum. Next base: position 63,888 of record NZ_MUHE01000010.1, read on the forward strand.
CTTTACCAAACATTTCTGAGGTACTGGCTTGATAAAATCTAATTTTAGGATTAATTATTCTAATAGCTTCTAATAAATGTAAAGCCCCAATTCCGGTTGTTTGTGCCGTAGAAATTGGTTGATCAAAAGATACCCCTACAAAACTTTGTGCTGCTAAATTATAAATTTCGTCTGGCTGAACTTTGTCTATTAGTCGGATATTGCTCGTTTGGTCATTTAAATCATATTCTAGTAAATGCAAATTTGGATTGTTTTGAATTCCTAATTCTTCAATTCTCCAGAAATTCATAGAACTAGAACGTCTATATGTCCCGTAAACTTCATATCCTTTGCTTAAAAGTAATTCAGCTAAATATGCACCATCTTGTCCTGTAATACCTGTTATGATTGCTTTTTTCATGTATATATATTAAATTTTTATTAACTGCTTTTATGCAAAAGTACATTTTTTTAAAACAACCCGAAAAAGAATTAATCAAAAGTATATCTTTGTCCCTGAAGTTTTATTAAAAGGTAATTTAAATTACTTTTGCATTTGTTTTTTTGTAAATTATTTTAACTATGAAAGAGAAAATTGGCGTTAACGTTTTTGGATATATAAATGGTGAATTTGGTCTAGGTGAAGCCGTAAGATTACTAATAAAAGCTATGCAAAGCGTAGATATTCCAGTAGCATTAATAAATTTAGACATAAAAACAAATCATCGTCACGAAGATAAGACTTTCGAAAACTTTACAAAAGAAGCTCCTTATTCAATAAATTTAGTGTTATTAGGACCAGGAGAGGCAAGCTTACCGCTAACTTATTTTGAGGATTCTGGCTTGTTTAAAAATAAATACAATATCTATTATTTAAATTGGGAGTCTGAATATTTCCCTCAGGAATATGTAGATAATATTAGCTTTTTTGATGAAATTTGGGTGCCTGCAAAATATTGTCAAAATGTAATTTCTAAGGTTACTAACATACCAGTAACGGTTATTCATTATCCTATTGAAATTGTAATACCAGATACAATCGATGAGGAAGCCGAAAAATTCTATGATAAATCAAGTTTTAATTTTTTATTTATTTTCGATTACAACAGTACACTCGAAAGAAAAAATCCTATAAATTTAATTAAAGCATTCAAAAAAGCATTTGACAAGCACGATAAAACAGTTTCGCTAACGATCAAAACCTCTAGAGCTACTAGGTTTGCAAAAGAAAAATTAAAATTATTGGAGGAAATAGAAGGGTTTGAAAATATAAATATTGTAGAAAAAATATTCGAGAAATACACTTTACATAACATTATAAAAGGTTGCGATAGTTATGTTTCTCTTCACCGTTCAGAAGGATTTGGTCTCACCATGGCCGAAGCTATGTTTTTTGGGAAACCAGTTATAGCAACGGGTTACTCAGGGAATCTAGAATTTATGAATAATGAAAATAGCTTTTTAGTTGATTATAAAACCTGTACAGTAGATTCAAAAATCATCAATTATGACAAAAATACGATTTGGTCTGATCCTGATTTTGAGTACATGGGAGAATTAATGAAAAGAGTAAAAGAAAATTCAACTGCGATTAAAGAAATTGCAAATAAAGGTAATGAAACAATACTAAATGAGTTCTCAACTATAAAAATAGGGAATGAAATTAAAACTAAAATAGAGTCAATATTAGAGAATTTTAGAATAGATCCAATCAAAAACGGATACATTTCTGTTTATTTAGAAAATATAAAACTAAAGGAAGAACTTCGTCTCGTTTATAAAAGCAAGTTAATTACTACAATATTAGATGTTAAACTATACTTTAGAAATAGAAAATTAAAACGTAAAAATAAAAATAAAAATAAATAAAAGCGTAATTTTTTACGAATGTTTTTTTTTGTTGGTTAAAAATGAGATATTCATTTTCTAACTAAATTGACGTTTTTTTAATAGTTTATCTGTAAAATTTAATAAACTGGTTTTAATAAAATATCTTTTCTTCATTTCAAATTTTGTGTTATTAATTAATTCTTTTAGTTCTAATAAAACGAAGCCAAATCGATTGTCTAAATTTGTTTGAAAAGCTAAAAAAGTTTCTATTTGATTGTATGAATTAATGATTTTTTTCAATCTTTTTTTATAACCATAAAATGATATTTCATAATTTTTATAATCAAAAATCTCTGTTAGTAATAATTTTTCTTTTTGGGTTTCATTAAAAAAAACACCTCCAACTTGTTGATTATTATGAATTCTATAGTAAAAATATTTTTCATTCAACATTTCAAAAGCATTATTATTGCTAGAAACTAATGCAATCCATTCATCATGATGAAAATTTTTCATTATTGGAAAAGGTATTATTTCGGGTATGATTTTTTTTCTGAAAGCCATTGAAGCTCCAGTTGCAATATTTTCTAAATAACTAATCATATTGAAATAATTATAATCGATATTTTTTTCTCTTAAAAATTGAGGTACATCCCAAATTGCATATTTATCATGAACAATTCCTCTTTCGTCGATGCAATAACCGTTTGATGCTAATGCATCAATTTTAGGGTTATTATTAAAATATTCAGCATATTTTTCTACTTTAATTTCTACCCAAAAATCATCTTGATCTGACAGAAAAATAATATCACCAGTACATAAAGTAATTGCTTTTTCGAAATTTTTTACACTGCGAAGATTTTGTTCATTAATATAAATCTTAAATAAACCAGGATTTGTCGAAGAATAATGATTTAAAATTTCGACAGTTTTGTCGGATGAACAATCATCGCAAACTATAATTTCGTCAACTTTTTTTGTTTGGTTTAAAATAGAATCTAATTGTTCCTTAATATATTTCTCACCATTATATGTGCATAATGCTACCGATGTTTTCATTTATTTATATTTTGAAAATAGTATTCACCCAATTGTCTAAAGAATATTGGTAATAAATTTTATCAGAAAGTGGTTCGTAATTGGTTTCAAAAAAACATTTATCAAAATCATAGTTTTCATTTTCTAATACTAAAATATTATTAGGGTTATAAAAATTATAAGTCTTAATATTTTTGTTATTTGTAATTAGTTTTTTCTGAAAAGCCATGGCTTCAAAAACTCTAAAGCTAAGCCCTGATTGGTTATCTCTAACTAAATCGAGTATGGTTTGTGTTTGTGCATATAATTTTTTTAAATCATTTTGTTTGATGCGATTTCTCTTGAATTCGATTCCTAATATTTTCGATGAAAAAACATTTTTTAATTTATATAAACTCGTTTTTTTTCCTACAATTATAAATTTATAACTCACTTTTATTTTCTCGAAAGCTTGTTTTAGCAACATGACTTTCTCCAGTCTATTGTCAAAAGAAGCAATGTATAAAACCTGATTTTTAATCGAAAGACCATCGGTTATAGGTTGTTTTTCGAGATAATTATAATTTGTTGTTTCTTTAAAACCATATTTTTTTACATCTCCTTTATCGAAGGAGTATATTTCGTTAAATACGCCATGTAACAAATGCTCGATAGGGCATCTTTCTACGCTGTCATATAAATAGGCAATATATTTAGGTGTAAATTTTTTTATTTTCTGATGGTATTCTAAACTAATAACTTCAGGATTTATGACTAGGATTTGATCTTGAAAACCTTTTTCTTCAAGCATTTTTATAATATGTTCCTGACGTTTTTTTATCTTAGGATTTTTTCCAAGTACTATTTTACTAAATGTGTTAATAATTCTTGTACCTATATTTTTATGCTTAAAACCACCAATTTTTATGTGAAAAGAATCAATACCTTTTTCATTTAATTTATCAACTATGTGTTTGTCGTAGTTCCAGTGGTCAAAACTAATGATGCAAATTTTTTGAGACATTTTTAAATTTTATAACCTAACAAAGGTATTAATATTTTTTGCTAAAGTAACAAGCCAAAAAGGCAATTTTATAAAAAGGTCTAGTTTATTAATTTACTCTACTACTTATTTTTTGTTACAAAAATTAAAAACATAATAAGTTAGTGTGGTAGGTCTTTGCGGGCTTAAAACTTGATGACTTTCGACTTTAATTTTACTTTTTTTAATTATTTTTTTGAAATCAGAATATTTAAAATCTAAAATTAGTCTATTTTTGTTTTTCAAAATATATTTATGAATAACGAATTGCTCAACATTATTACCAATTTTGATTCTTTAGGGAGCGATTTTGTAATAGGTAAAAGAAATAAAATAAAAACAATACCTTATAATGATATAATTTTAAATGTAAAATCATTTAAAATCCCCTTTTTTTTTAACGGAATTGTGTACAAATTTTTCAGAAAATCTAAAGCAGAACGTTCTTATAACTATGCCAAAATATTATCAGAGAAAGGAATTGGAACACCTAATCCTATTGGTTTTTATGAAAATAAATCTGCCTTTAGATTATTAGATAGTTATTATATTTGCGAGCATTTATCGCCAGATTATGTTTTTAAAGATTTATTTAATACTCCAAATGAAAACTTAGATGATATACTAAAGCAATTTACATACTTTACATTCAATCTGCATGAAAGAGGTATCGAATTTTTAGATCATTCTTCTGGAAATACACTCTTAAAAAAAGTTAGTCAAGATAAATATGAGTTTTATTTGGTAGATTTAAATAGAATGAAATTTCATAAAGAAATGGATTTTAAGACCCGAATGAAAAATTTTAATCGTATCACACCTAGTGAAGCGATGATAAAAATTATAAGTTTTGAATACGCAAAATTATACGGAAAACCTGAAGAAGAAACCTTTCAATTAATGTGGAAATATGCTTCGGAGTTTCAAGAAAAAGCAAGAAGAAAAATTAGGTTAAAGAAGAAACTAGGTATTAAATAGACTGTTAGTATGAATAATTTTTTTAGAAACATTTTTAAGCATCCTTTTTTTACAGATAAAAAATATATTATAGCAATATGGCTTCTTGTTACCATTGTTTCTGTTGTAAAACAGTTATTTATTGGTAGATACAATAATTATAAAATTTTTAAGGCAGTTTATTTTCATACCATAAATAAGCTTCCTTTATATAGTGAATATCCTTCTGAATATTTCGATCACAATCATTACGGACCAGTTTTTAGTTTGCTAATCGCTCCCTTTGCTATGCTACCAGATTGTGTTGGAATAGTGCTATGGGGAATTTTTAATGCCTCAGTTTTAGTATGGGCAATTACAAAACTACCACTAAAACAAACTCAAATAGCAGCTGTTTTATGGATCTGTTTTCATGAGTTTCTAACTACTTTGTTAGGGCTTCAGTTTAATCCTTTAATGACCGCACTTATTATACTTTCCTTTGTATATGTAGATAAAGAAAAAGTTTTTTGGGCAGCTTTTTTTATAGTTTTAGGAGTATTTGTTAAATTGTATGGTATTGTTGGGTTGGCATTTTTCTTTTTTACCAAAGATAAAATTAAGTTTATAGCATCCTTAATCTTCTGGAGCGTTATCCTTTTTGCGCTTCCTATGCTTATTTCATCTCCAGACTATATTATTCAAACTTATCAGCAATGGTTTTACGATATTATTGATAAAAACACCGAAAACACAAACTTAACTTCCTATCAAGATATCTGTTTAATGGGAATGGTTCGACGATTTATGCAAGACAGCAACATTTCAAACCTACCCTTTTTATTTAGCGGAATTATATTATTTGGGTTGCAATATTTGAGAATAAAACAATACAAAGAAAAAGGATTTAGATTAATGCTATTAGCTTCGGTATTAATATTTACAGTTATTTTTAGTACAGGATCAGAATCACCAACCTATATTATTGCATTTCTAGGCGTTGCAATTTGGTTTGTTATTCAGCCCAAACCAATATCAAAATTTCATGTATTCTTATTTGTTTTTGCTATGATTTTAACAAGTTTATCTCCATCAGATTTAATGCCTAAATTTTTAAGAGAAAATTATATTCGTCCTTATGCACTAAAAGCCTTGCCTTGTGTGCTTATCTGGATTGCTATAATTTATGAAATGCTAACCAAGCAATTTAATAAATACCGTTCTATAACAACTTAAAAATGAGTTTAAATAATAAAATATCTATTGTTATACCCTGTTTTAATGAATCACTAAATATTTCAAAAATCATCAATGAAATTGAAAATGTTTTTGCCGAAATTACTTATGATTTCGAATTAATTTTTGTAGATGACGGAAGTATAGACGATTCTGTTTCAATTCTAAAAACAGAAGCCGAAAATAAATCATTTGTAAAATATATAGAATTTTCTAGAAATTTTGGAAAAGACCAAGCCCTAAAAGCTGGAATTGATATAGCAAAAGGAGACGCATTAGTAACTATTGATGCCGATTTGCAGCACCCACCAGCATTAATCAAAGAAATGATTAAAAAATGGGAAAACGGTTACGAAGTAATTTATGCTTTTAGGAAAGAAAATAACCCAGATGCCAGTTTTAAAAACAGAATAGGTTCGAAAGTATTTTATAAATTAGTAAATTATTTGTCTGATATTAATTTAGAAAATGGTATTGCAGATTACCGATTGATGGATAAAAAAGTAATAAAATCATTAAAAAATATTAATGAATACGAACTTTTTTTACGAGGAATGGTCAAATGGATTGGATTTAAACAAATAGGAATCCCTTATATCCCAGAGCAACGCTTTGCAGGCGAAAGTACTTACTCTATAAAATCACTTATAAAATTAGCCTTGCATGGCATAACTTCCTTTAGCACAAAACCTTTGTATTTGTCTATATATTTAGGTTTTTTGTTGTCAGGAATCGGATTTTTGTTCTATTGTACTTATGTTTTTTATAGCCTTTTTTATAGTTTAGCCATTTCTGGATGGGCATCGGTAATTTTTACCATCGTATTTTTCGGAGGATTAAATCTAATAGTTTTAGGTATTGTAGGAATTTATGTAGGTAAAATTTTTATGCAATCTAAAGGTCGTCCCAATTATCTAATTAAAGAAACAAATTATAAATAATGGTATTATTAAGTTTTGATATCGAAGAATTTGACATGCCTTTCGAATATGGTAAATCAATCTCTTTCGAAGAACAAATAGCAATTTCTATAGAAGGAACAACAGTAATTTTAAATTTATTAGAAAAAAATAAGGTAAAAGCTACTTTTTTTAGTACAGTTATTTTTGCTCAAAATGCTCCCGATATTATAAACAGAATTATTGCCAACGGACACGAAATAGCTTCTCATAGTTATTATCATAGCGACTTTACAATAGAACATTTGCGAGAATCTAGAGAAAAATTAGAAGAAATAACCAATACTAAAGTGGTAGGTTACCGTATGCCTCGTATGTTTCCTGTTGATGAAAAAGAAATTTTTAAAGCTGGTTATTTATACAATTCGTCTATAAATCCCACCTATTTACCTGGTAGATACAATCATTTCGATAAACCTAGGACTTATTTTAAACAAGTAGGAGTGTGGCAAATTCCAGCATCGGTAAGTCCAATTATTCGATTTCCATTATTCTGGTTGTCTTTTCATAATTTGCCTTTGTGGTTGTACCAAATTTTAATTAAATGGACAATTAATAAAGATAATTATTTAAATATTTATTTTCATCCTTGGGAATTTACGAATTTGAAACAGCCCGAAAAATTTGGCTTTCCTGCGTATGTTTCTAAAAATAGCGGCAAAGAAATGATCGCACGTTTTGATCGCATGTTAGTTTGGATGAACAAAAGAAACTATAAATTTGGATCTTTTAAAGATTTTTTAACCACAATATAATTATGCAAAAAATATCAGTATTTATAATTGCTTACAACGAAGAAAAAATAATTGAAAAATGCCTTAAAAAACTTTCTTGGGCAAATGAAATTATTGTTGTCGATTCTGGAAGTACTGATAAAACAATTAGAATTTGCGAAAAATTAGGTGCCAAAGTGATTTATAATAAATTCGAAAATTTTGGTAAGCAGAAGCAATTTGCATTAAATCAGACCACTAATAATTGGGTTTTATCACTCGATGCAGACGAAGTTTTGTCGGACGAATTAATATCAGAAATTAAAAACATCGATTTTTCATGTAATGGCTACTTAATTCCTAGAACTCATGTTTTTTTGCATAAAATTTTTAAATCAGGTAGCGAAAACAAGAAGCCAATTCTTCGGTTTTTTAATAAAAAACAGGGGAAATTTATCGAAAACAAAGTGCATGAAATTATTACAGTTGATGGGGAAATTGGGGTGCTTAAAAACGAAATGCTTCATTATACCGTTTTTGATGTTTCGACAGCAATACAAAAGCAAGTTAAATATTCACTTTTAAGTGGGGAATTTTTGTTCGAAAAAGGAAAAAAAGCTTCATTGGCTAAAGTAATAATCAAATTTCCATTCGATTTTATTCGATTTTATTTCCTTCATCGAAATTTTTTAAATGGGTATCAAGGCTTCATTTGGAGTATGTTATCGGCCTTTGGTAGCTTTATAAAATATGCAAAATTATATGATTTGCATCAAAATAAAGATTCATAGCATTGCATAATTTCTTTTGCAATGAGATTATCATTAAATTTCTGAACAAAGTTGAAACCTTTATCTGAAATTTCATTTCTTAAAGGTTCGCTAAGCAAAAGTTTTTCTATTTCTACTTTTAAATCTTCAGCATTATTAGGGTTTATGTAAATAGAATTTGGTCCGCCAGCTTCGGGGAAAACACCAGAATTTGTAGTAATAACAGGTGTTTTAGAAAATAATGCTTCAATAATAGGAATCCCGAAACCTTCAAATACCGATGGGTAAACAAAAACTGTGGCTAGTTGATAAGTAATTGCTAATTCTTTGCTGGTTAAACCTTGTAAGAAAATTACTTTTTCTTCTATATCATTTTCTTTGATATAGGTTTTTATTTTGTCAGCATAAGCAGTTTTTTTTCCTATTAATACCAGTTTGGTATCAATATTTTTAATGGCTTTTACAATAGTTAAAGCGTTTTTTCGTTCTTCAATTGTACCTACATTTAGTATAAACGTTGCGGGTAAATTATATTTTGCAGTAACTTTATTCTTTTCTTCTACCGAATATTTTTCTTTAAATACCGCTTGACAACCTTGATAAATGACCTTTATTTTATGGGCAGGAACTTTAAGATAAGTAATAATGTCTTCTTTAGTTTGTTGGCTAATTGCAATTATTAAATTAGCATTTTTTGCTGATTTTTTGAATTTATAATAATGTATTTTTCTGTCAAGAAAAGAATATAAGTGTGGGTATCTCATGAAAATTAAATCATGAATTGTAACCACACTTTTTATGTTTTTACTTTTTAATCCAGAAGGAATTTCACCAGATAATCCATGAAATAGTTCAATTTTATCAGCTTCTAAATCATTAATAATTCCTTTTTGTCTCCACAAATTATAAAATTTAGTATAAAATGAGGTAGTAGGCAATTTTTCGAAAATAACAGGTGAATTAGTCGTAAAAAGGGCTTCTTTATTTTTTTTAGGATTGTAAAGAAAATAGCTATTTTTAGGATAATAAGTAGCCAAAATACGTACTAAATCCCTACTATAATTGCCTAAGCCAGTTTTGTTATGAAAAATTCTTTTTGCTTCGTATCCTATATTCATTTGTTCTTTAAAATTAATATTTTTCTAGAATAAGTTTGCTTGTAATGGCTTTTGTAAGTTACTGAAATTCGAAAACAGTTTAAATTCTGTTTACCCCCAACACAAATGTACTAAAAGTAGATTTGAGTGTTTTTAGTATCTCTTTAAAAAAAGTTAGTAGGATTGATTTGTTTTTTCAAAATATTTTACCATTACCAGTAGGCTAATTATTTTTTCTCTTTTGTAATCGAAAAATTGAGCACAGTACTCATTGGCATTTTTAATAATTTCTAGTGCTTTCTCAGGGTGTTTTAAGTAATATTGTATTTTTACTTCTAAATCTGAGAAATCAGGGTTTACTTCTATATAATGAAAATTAGGTATTAATTTTGCTTCCATGAACCAAGTTTCGCAAGTAGGCTTTGGCATAACTGCAATAGAATTTGATGACATTACCCATTTTAAGTTGCTGGCTACATCATTTCCTTCTATTGCCATGATAAATTTGTAATTTAAATGTTCCCAAAGTGTTTTTTTAGGTGTTTTCCACTGTGGATTAATTAGGTGTTTCGAGACATCTCCTATATCAAAGAGATCGTTTCCAAAGAATTTTTGCATAAAATCTACTCGTTGTTGCTTGCCAATTATCTTACCTCTAAATATTACTTTGTTTGCTTTATCTTGGTATGTTTTTCGGTCTTTTAAAAAAATGAAATGGCGAACTTTATCTAGCTTTAGTAAAATACTATTTTGGTTATTATTGCTAATAGGGCGACTTTTTAAGATAGAGGGATTCTCCGGAATGTGGGTAATATCTCCATAACAATAAAACCATTTTAGGTTTGGTTTAAAATAGCGTATGATTTCTTGTGTATCATAATAATATACCGAGCCTTCTTTTTGTATAGTATTCTCTTTTAATTTTTTTGCATTTTCATGTAGTGAAGTTATCACTGTAAGTTTATTGTAGTAATTTACTCTATCTAATATATATTGCTTGTCGATTCTTTTTTCAAATTCTTTTAAAATTGGTTTTAGCCGTATTCTAAATATAATTTTAGGGAGAAATCCTAAGGCTATATTTTTTAAATAATACTTCCATTTTGGGTTTTTACCATTATTTAAAATGAAAAATAAATTCATATTGATTAATATTAGTGAAAATGTTGTTCGTTATAATAGTTTTGAAAACTAATAATTATCTATAATTTCTATTTGACTTTTATGCGAAAAAAGACGTTCTGTATTTTTATTTGTTTATGATTTCTTATTTAAATTAATTTTTATAGTAGCTATTTTTTTCTTGATTTTATATTTTAGATGCGGAAATTTCAGAAAAAAAGGTTTTTCTGATTTGATAATTTTAGGGTTATTTTTTTCAATAATCAGAAAATTAAAAATTTGAGAACCAAAGCCTTTTTCAGAAAAGTAATCCTCAAAAAGTTGTCTGCATTTTTGTTGCACTTCTATAACATCAGTTTCATTTTTTTGAGTCCACCAATTATTTATTTTTTGTGTTAATTGAGTTTCTGTTTTTGCTTTGATTATATAGGAATCCCAATTTATTTTTTTATCAAACGGAAAAACCATATCAGTATCTAATAAAACTGGAATTCTTCCTAAAGATAATACTTGATAAAAACGTATCGAGAAATTGCCCATTCCTCTATTGCAAATTGTAAAATGAGAGTTTAAAATATTATTTTTAAATCGCTCAATAAGCTCACTTTTTCCTCCTCCAAAACCTATATGTTTTATAAAATTTGTTGCAATGCGAGTATCTGATTCTATTTTCTGCATTGTACTTTCTCTGAGGCCAGTATTGTTTTTTACATTGCCACAAAAGCCAACTATTGGTTTTTTTGTTTTAGCTAGAGATTGAAAATCATCATAAAACGATTCCCATATATATGGCAAAATATACTCATTTTGTTTTTTAATAGATTTATATATTGAAGTTCTAAATAAAATTACATTTGAAGGGATTTTTAATTCATTATTATAGTCACTAATTAGAAAAACAATGACCCTTTTTGGGGAATTATTATATTTATTTAAACTTTTCTGAATGTATTCTTTGTTTGCATTTCCAAATTCAAAATTAGAACTTACTACAAAGTCACATTCATTATAATTTACACTAATATGTTTTACATTTTTTTTAAAAAAAATTGTACAATAATCATTTCCTTCAAAAAATAATTTTAAATTTTCCATATATAATTTTGGTTAGCGCTCTATACCGCTACATCATATTCGCGCAAAGCGTCATTCAGAGAAGTTTTTAAATCTGTCGATGCTTTTCTAGTACCAATAATTAGTGCACAAGGTACTTGAAATTCTCCTGCAGCAAATTTCTTAGTATAACTACCAGGAATTACGACTGATCTTGCAGGAACATATCCTTTTCTTTCTATAGGAGTTTCTCCTGTTACATCGATAATTTTTGTCGAGGCTGTCAAGCAAACATTAGCACCCAGAACAGCTTCTTTTCCTACATGTACTCCTTCAACCACAATGCAACGAGAACCAATAAAAGCGCCATCTTCAATAATAACTGGTGCTGCTTGCAAAGGCTCTAGTACGCCACCAATTCCTACGCCACCAGATAAATGTACGTTTTTTCCTATTTGTGCACAACTTCCTACGGTTGCCCAGGTATCTACCATAGTACCTTCATCTACATATGCGCCAATGTTTACATAGCTTGGCATGAGGATAACACCTCTAGCAATATAAGCGCCATGACGTGCTACGGCGTGTGGTACGACACGAATTCCTTTTTCTGCATAACCACGTTTTAATGGGATTTTATCATGATATTCGAAAATTCCTACTTCAAAAGTTTCCATTTTTTGAATAGGGAAGTACATCACGACCGCTTTTTTAACCCATTCGTTTACTTGCCACGCATCACCTTTTGGTTCTGCCACGCGTAAAGTTCCAGCATCAAGTAAATCTATGACTTCTCTAATCGCATTTGTAGTTGTTTCTTCTTGTAGCAAAGCACGATTTTCCCAAGCTTGTTCTATGATAGTTTGTAAGTTTTTCATTTGTTTTTAGAGGATTTCCTTTTAATTTTATATTAATTATTATTTCTTAATACTTAAGTAATCGATGTAATAAAAAGCAATAGACCTTATGAATAGGATATTTGCAACAAAGATAACTTTTTTTGGCAATTTGAAAAATTATTGTACTTAGTAAACCCTAAATTATAACCTAAAAAATTGTATATTTTTGTGTAAAAGTAAATGTGTTTTTATATAAAACGAGCAAATCTATTAGTAGAAGCTCATGCTATAATTTTTTTTCTAAAATTACAGAAGACAATGACAAGTTACGCTTATTTTGATCGACTTCTTTTTATTGTACTTTCTATGAGTCGGTTTTTGTCTTATACGGGTTCTTTGTAAATAGTATATCTATTGTATTTTCTATATGCGAGACTTACTAATCAGTTAGTAAACTCTCGGAAAATTGATGTTCTTTTTTTTGTATTACTCTATTTAATAAAGAGTTGCGTTTTGTTGCGTATCTTCTAGCAGCAGGAATTGCTGTTATGCTAACATTTGAAAACGCTTATAATTACAGCTAAATATATTAAAAAAGGAGTATAAAATTTAAGATTTCTACTCCTTTTTATTGATTAATTCTACAATAAACATTTTTTTAAATCTTATTATTTGGGCGTTACCACAAGGGTCGGGTTTTATGTTACAACCGAAGTTCACGGAACTCTTATAAAAATAAAAAAAAGGTGAAGTAATCTTTTTGAGGTATAAAAAACCTCAAAAAGGATTTTCACTGCACCAGAGCCTAAAATAGCCAACTTTCCAAGCAATCCCTAACGCAAAATGCTATATTTAATAAAATTAAGCCGATTAATTTATCCGAAAAAAAACTTTTTCAGTACCTTTTAGTTTTTACTAGATATAGACTAAACTTTATTGTTTTTTAAAATTAGAAATTCCTTCTTCTAACCAAGTTTTATATTCCTGAATGTTTGGAGTGTAAGGAACGGGTTTGTTTAACTTTTTTTCATCTAAACCTATTAAAACATAGTAGGGTCTTGCGTTTGTACCATAATTTAACCGTTGAAATTCGCTCCATTTCTGACCAATAGTTGTTATTTTGTTCCCAGTTTCTTTAGATAGATATTGCTCATTTGTAGCTAATTCTTTTCTGTCATCACCGTAAAGAGAAATTAATACAATATCATTTTTAAGAATTTTTAAAACCGTTTCGTCCGACCAAACATTGTTTTCCATAACCCTACAATTCTGGCATTGTTTTCCTGTAAAATCTATTAAAATAGGTTTGTTTACTTCTTTGGCATAAGCCAAACCTTCTTCATAATCTTCAAACGATACTAAATTATGAACTCCATAAACCGCATTTTTAGGTAATTGTGCTGTATTACTTGCAATGTTATTATTTCCAAATCCTTGTGGACTTTCGCTATAAGTACTTGGCGGTGGAAATGCAGATATTATTTTTAGTGGCGCTCCCCAAAGTCCAGGAATCATATAAATTGTAAATGATAATGTGATTACTGCCAAAACCATCCGACCAACAGCTATATGAGTTATTGGGCTATCATGTGGCAAGGTAAATTTCCCGAATAAATATAGCGATAATGCCCCAAATATGGCAATCCAAATCGCAATAAAAACTTCTCTTTCTAGCAAATGTAAGTCTAAACCAATGTCTGCATTAGAAATAAATTTCATTGCCAATGCTAATTCTATAAAGCCAAAAACAACTTTTACAGTATTTAGCCAACCGCCAGATTTTGGCAAATTACTAAGCAGGCTAGGAGCAAGTGCAAAAAACATAAATGGTAATGCTAATCCTAGACCAAATCCGAGCATTGCTATCGATAGAATTGTAGCACCTCCGTCAGAATTTAAGGAAGTTCCCATTACTAAACCAATTGCTGGACCAATACAAGAAAAGGAAACTATAATTAAGGTTAATGCCATAAAGAACACACCTACTAATCCGCCTTTGTTAGAAGCATTATCTACTTTATTTGCAAATTTATTAGGGATTGTAATTTCGAAAGCTCCAAAAAAGGAGATGGCAAATACTGTAAATATAATGAAAAAGAAAATATTTAAATAAACATTATTGGATATTTCGGAAAAAATATCCCTATTTATTCCTTCTATTAAATGGAACGGAATTGTTATTAATACACAAATTGCAACGATACAAAACCCGTAGAAAAAGGCATTAAATTTCCCTTTAGATTTGCTAGATGATTGTTTCAAGAAAAAACTAACTGTCATAGGAATCATTGGGAAAACACAAGGTGTAATGGTAGCAAATAATCCTCCTAAAATTGATAGTAAAAAGATAGACCAAATACCATTATTTTCACTTTTTTCTTCCTTTTTTTGAGAAATATTTGCCTTTTTTTGTTTTGCAATATCAGTTTTTACAGTTTGTTTTGTTATTGTAGAAGAATCTACATTTTTAAGAGCAATTATAGGTTTTGTAGCTTGGATATCTGATTTTGAAAATGTAAATAAAAATGATTTATTTACATTAATACATGATTCTTTACAAACTTGGTAATCTAAATCAGTTTTTATATTTTTTAAATCTAGATTTGTAATTTTCACTTTTTGGGTTAAAGTCACATTTTTCTCGAAAAAAGTTTCATTTACTTCAAAAACATCATTAAAAGCTGTTTTTGTTTTGCTTTCTTTGGTTTTTCCTACTAATTCGTATTTGCCTTTTTCAAATTTTAAAACTGCTGGAAGTGGTCCTCCGTCTGGTGTAAATTGAGAATACATATGCCAACCAGCATCTATTTTTCCTTCAAGAATTAAGTTATATTCTGTTTCAGAAATTTTCTCGACTCTGGAGTTCCATTTTACGGGATCTAGAATTTGAGCTTGTGTATTTAAAACTGTAAAAAATAAGAGTACAGCAATTATTTTTGTACTCATAAAACTTTTAATTTTGTTATTTGGAAATTGCTTTTTTAGTTTGCAAAAGCTAGGGTTTTGAATCTTTGATTTCATTATAATAATTCTAATTTTATAATATTTTGGGTTGTTTTATTTGCTACAAATTGCTGGTCGGCACGTTTTCCTATTACCCAAACAATTTTATTTTTGGAACATAAAAGCCAAGTGTTTTCTTTCTCTATTAATGACATTTTTTCATCTTTAAAGTATTTACTCAACTTCTTTTTGCCCTTCATTCCTGAGGGATAAAAAGAATCTCCTTCATTCCTTTTTCTGATGGTTAATGGAAATTGAAGTTTATCTTCATCAACAAATATAATTGTATTTTTAGGACTAGAAATGTCATTTACTTTACAAATAGAAAAATTTAAGGGAATTTTAACTTCTTTTTGGTTTGTTTTTATAAAATAAGCTTCGTTTTCTAACTCTTTTATGAGTGATAAAATTAAAAAATCTCGGTCTTTTAGTAATCGATATTTTTTTGAAAAAATTTGTTTTCCTGATTGAGATTCGACCAAATTGTAAATATCTTCCCAAGCAGTAAAATCATATTCTCTCAGCCATTGGTACAAATAGGATTTGTAATTGGGTAATTGGGTTAGCTTTTTTAAATCGAAAGAAATAATTTCATTATCTTCTTTGGCAACTTGCTGATAAATCATAATCGTTGCATCTTCGATCATAACTTGCGCTTCTTGTAAGTAATTTTGTGTTTTTAGAAAGGAATCTAGAAAATTAGGATTTAATACTTTTAGTATAGGAATTAAATCATGACGAATTTTATTTCGTAAATATTTATCGGAAGCATTGCTCGAGTCTTCTCGCCATTGTATGCTGTTTTCTTTAGTATATTCTTCTATTTCTGAACGAGAAAAGGGTAATAAGGGGCGAATAATTTGTTCGTTTTGTTCAGGAATTCCAGTCAATCCGTCTAATCCTGTTCCTCTTGTTAGATTAATTATAAATGTTTCTAGATTATCATCGGCATGATGTGCGGTGAGAATAAAGTCGAAATTTTCGGTTTCTAGCAATTCATAAAACCAATTGTATCGAAGTTCTCTAGCGGCAATTTGAGTTGATAATTTATAATCTTTGGCAAAATTTTCGGTATCAAAATGAGTTACAAATGCCGGAATTTTATTTTTTGAAGCATACTCTTGCACAAATTGCTGGTCGCCAAAACTCTCTAAACCACGCAATTGAAAATTACAATGCGCAATGGCAATGTTGTAATTTAGTTTCTGGAATAAATGCAACATTACCATGCTGTCTATTCCTCCGCTTGTGGCTAAAAGGAGCTTTTTTTCTTTAAGAAAAGGCAAGTTTTTGGTGAGATGATTTTCTAGTTTTAAAAGCATTTTTAAAAGTAATTATTTCATTTTTATTTAGGGTTATTCCCTATAACCTAACTTTTTTTGCCACAGATTAAACGTATTAAAATGATTTAAAAAAATTTGTGGTAATATTTTTAATCTGCGGTAATAAAATAAATACCAATGTTATTGCAATACTTCCAGCATTGCTTTAGCTTTCAATATACATTCTTGATATTCATTTTCAGCAATTGAGCCAGCAGTAATGGCACTTCCAACAGAAAAAGAGACATATTTTTCTTCAGAATTATATAATATACTGCGTATTACAACATTAAAATCGAAATCGCCAGTAGGCGTAAAGTAGCCTATTGTGCCACTATACAAACCACGTTTTGTTTCTTCTAATTCTTCAATAATTTTCATTGCCGAAATCTTAGGGGCACCAGTCATACTTCCCATAGGGAAAGTAGTTTTTAGAATATCAATCGGGGAAGTTGTGTGTAAAACTTGCGAAGTAATTCTAGAAATAAGATGGTGTACTTGCTTAAAAGTATAAATCTTGCACAATTCTTCTACTACAACAGTGCCTTTTGTAGCAGTGTGCGATAAATCATTGCGAACCAAATCGACAATCATGACATTTTCTGATCGTTCTTTGGGATTTTGCGACAATTCTAGTTTCGATTTTTCGTCTTCAATTGCATCAGAAAATCGTTTTGAAGTTCCTTTTATAGGTTCCGAAATTATTGTTGTTCCTTCTTTTCGCAAGTAGCGTTCTGGCGATGCAGAAAGTAAGTAATTTGTATTGTTTTTAAAAAAAACAGAAAATGGCGGTTCGGAAATTGTATTTAGTTTAGTATAAATTTCTAATGGATTTATTGTAGCGTTTTCTGCAAAATAAGCCATGCAAAAATTAGCTTCGTAAATATCGCCACGATTAATGCGTGATAGCATTTCGCCCACTTTTGCTAAATATTTTTCTTTAGATATTTGTGGTTCTATTTTAAGATTAACATCACTTTTGCCTTTTATTTCTTGCTTTTTGCTTATATCTATAAAATCGTATTCAACTTCGTCATCACACATATTGAGGTATTGAATTTCTATTTGATTTCCTTTCAATAAAAATAACTTTTTAGGTTGAAAGAAAAATAAATCAGGAAAAAACAAACCATCACGATTTTTAGAAATTAAATCTTCGGTATCGTTTTTTAAATCATACGATAAGTAGCCAAAAATCCAATCTCGTGCTTGACATTGGTACTGCTTTAAATCTTCGAAAGCATTGTAAGAGTCTGTTTTTATTGATGTAAAGGCATCTACAGCCAAAACACAATCATAACTAGAATATTGTTGCGGATAATGATTACTGTCTAGAAAAATAACCTCTCTAAACTGATTTCCCCAAGCCAAAAGTTGCTTTTTAAATAAAATAGGATCTTGTAAATCCTTAAAAATAGATGTTCTCAAATTGAAAATGAATATCTAACAAAATTACAACATTTTACTTGTAATGAATAAAAAATTTCGGCACAGTTTTTGGTAAATCTAAAATTATATAATAATAGATAAATTCATGTTAAATTATTGATTGAAAAACTACCTATAAGTTCCTTTTAAAGCAATATCCTCAATTAATATTAAATATGAAAATTATGAAAAAAACACCCGCAATTGGTTTGGCATTACTACTAGTAACTATTGCCTACTCTTGTAAACAAGCTTCAGAAGAAGCACCAACTGCCGAAGAATTTGTTACCGAAAATTCTAATGGAAAAGAAGTAATATCTTCAGCAGCAGCAGTCGAACCCAAAAATTCTAAAAGAAAATTTGTTAGAACGTCCGACATTAAATTTAAAGTAAAAAATGTTCCCAAATCTACTTACGCTATTGAAGATGCAACTACAAAATTTGGGGGTTTTGTTACTTATACCAACCTGCAAAGTACTGTTTCTAACAAAGATGAAACTAAGGTAAGCCCAGACAGCACATTAGTTACTACAAAATATACGGTCGAAAATAATATTACCATTCGTGTACCCAACAAACGATTAGATACAGTTATAAAAACCATTGCAAAACAAATAGATTTTCTTGATTTTCGGGTTATAAAAGCAGATGATGTTACTTTGCAAATCTTGTCTAACCAAATGGCACAAAGAAGCAGTAATATTTCTGAGAAAAGACTTGAAAAAGCGATTGATAGTAGAGGCAAAAAATTAGATGATATTGTTGGTGCCGAAGATCATTTAGATGCCAAAAAAGCACAAAATGATGCTAGTAAACTCGAAAATTTATCTATAAACGACCAAGTAAATTTTAGCACACTTACCCTACAAATTTACCAGCGAGAAGCCGTAAAACAAGAAATGGTTGGTAATGAAAAAAGTATAAACGCTTACAGACCCAACATTGGTTTACAAATTTGGGATAGCCTAAAAACAGGCTGGTTTATGCTCGAAGCAATTATTGCATTTGTAGTACAATTATGGGGGGTCGCTCTGATTATTGGTTTAGGTTATTTCGGCTATAAGAAATACATCAAAAAGTAAGCTACAAACCACTGGGAAACTGGTGGTTTTTTTATTTATATTTGTTTTCAAACTTCAAAATAATAATGAAAATAAAGAAACTATTGCTTTTAGGATTTATGCTAAATGGTATAATTTGCTGTAAAGCACAAAATGCCCAACAAAATCAGGTAATTATTAGCGACACCACCTTGGTAAATATAAAAGATTATAGTTCTAATTTTATTTTAGATATGAAATATGCTACGGAAGATAATTTCCTGAAGCGCAAAGTTTACGATTGCCAATCTTGTTTTTTGAGATTAAAAACTATAAATTCCCTTATTAGAGCCAATAAAGAGTTTATAAAAAAAGGCTACAGAATAAAATTATTAGATTGTTACCGCCCACTTGATATTCAGAAAAAAATGTGGCAAATTATTCCCAATGCAAATTACGTAGCAAATCCCGCAAGTGGGTCTATACACAACCGTGGTGGTGCAGTAGATATTACTTTAGTCGATGAGAAAGGTGTAGGGCTAAATATGGGGACTGTTTTTGATTTTTTTGGAATAGAATCGAGCCATAATTACAGTAATTTTTCTGTAAAAATTTTAAAAAACAGACAATTATTAAAAAAAATAATGACAAAAAATAATTTCGAATCTTTAGATTCAGAATGGTGGCATTACAACCTAATAGATTCTAGAAAAGACAATTTGTCTAATTTTAAGTGGAAATGTGAGTAACTACTCGATGCACAAAAAATTATCTATAAATAAATTTTCGGGTTCAAAAATACCAAATGTTTTTTCGCCACGAAGCTCTTTTTGCAGGATATAATCTTTAGTTTCTGATGCTAATTTTATTCTCATGGTTGTAATTGGATATTTTTTTAAATCTTCAAAATTATCTTTCATAAACAAAAAATGAGCATTTAATAATCGATTGTTTAATTTCTCTTTGGTATTGTAAATTAAATGATCACATTCGTTTTGGCTGGCATTTATTAAGGTATAAATTTTCCCGTTAGATAGCTGAAAATATATTTTAGAGTTTTTGTCTAAACATTTTGGCGTAATAAAATCGGTACTTTTTTGAATAAGTTGAAGGTTTAAAATAGGTGTGCCATTATCTGAAATTAATGACAAAAAAATAAGTTGGGCCGAATTTCCAAAAACTTTTTCATAAACTAAACAGCTTTTGGTTTCCTTTAGCGTACCAATCGAGTCTGTAATATTTACACTATACTCGCAAGGTTTTTGTGCAAATAAAGTAGATTGAAACCAGAAAAATAAAATAATTATAGGAATTCTCATTGGGTTTAAATTTTTGCGCAAATTAAAACAATTTTATAATTATTTGCATCGGTTGTAAAAAAAACATAACTATTTCCGCCATCGCTTATTTTCCATTTTTTTCTAATGTTTTCAACGGTTTCTGGAAAATTTCTGGTGGTAATATTGGCTTTGGTATTTTCTAGAAATTCTTTCATTTCATTCTTATTATATTCAAAACGATTTTTAATTTCGAATATTCGTCCTGGGAAATTTATTATTTCATTAGAGGTGTATAAATGGGAATGTTGGTGTAGTTTTTCTATTTTAAAATGATTTGCAATCAGCTCGAAAGCTCCTGATTTTAAGAGGGCAGCATTGGGTTCGTAAATATTTTTTTTTGGTAAAGTATATTTTTTATTTTCTATTTCTTTATTTAAAATAAAATTAAAAACATCTTCTTTTTCTTTATTAAAGTTAATAGTTTTTATAGTAATTGCATCTTTATAATTCTGCTCTATTTCCCATAATAATTCTTTTACTTCATTATTTATAGCAATAATATGTATTGTTTTTACATTTTGTAATTCATTTAAACCTGAAGTAATATCTAGTATTGGTGCTGTTTTTATGAGTATTTTATTAGAAAATTTAAAATAATCTTCCAGCAGTTTAGGTACATTAGGTAAGCAATCTTTTAGCATAAATACCTTGCCTTTTGTATCGCTTCTTCGGGAAGGGTCTATATATATCCAGTCGAATTTTTGATTTAGTTTTTTTAGTGTTTCAAAACTATCGCCTTGTAAGCAGGTGATGTTTTTTTGATTTAAAACCTCAAAATTATGCACAACAATTTCAGATAATTCTCGATTTAATTCGCAATGGTAAACCTGATTTATTTTTTTTGAAAAATAATAATCATCTACACCAAAACCACCCGTTAAGTCGATTAAACTTTGGCCCGACACGAGATTAGATTTATAATAAGCCGTTTTTTCTGACGAAGTTTGTTCTACTGATATTTTGTTGGGGTACATAATATTTTGGTGTGCATACCAAGTAGGTAACTTTTCTTTTGCTTTGCTTTTTGCCGAAATTTGTGTGAGGATTTCGACCCAAGGAATTTCTGGAAAAGGATTTTTTTGCAATGCTAATTTTGAGATATTAGCATCAATATTTAGAGCGATAAACTCTTGAATTTCAAAAGATAATAAAGAGGAAATCATTAGATGTTTTTTGTAATGAGTTGTACAATTTTATTTTCAGGCAAAAATTCTTTAGCAATTACCTTTAGCATGGTATAAAAGGGAATAGCAATAATCATTCCTGTTATTCCAAAAAGGAATCCACTAATTAGGGTAACTAAAAATATTTCTAGTGGGTGAGAATTAACGCTTTTTGAAAAAATTAAGGGTTGCGATATATTATTGTCTATTAATTGTACTACCCAAAACCCAAACATAACGTATAATGTTGTAGGTAAAATATCATTTTGAAAATCGCCTCCTAGGTTACTAATCATGGTTAATATTGCTGCTAAAACAGATCCTATTAGTGGGCCAACATAAGGAACAATATTTAATAAAGCACATAAAAATGCAATGACAAAAGCATTTTCTACTCCAAAAATAAGTAAAACGATTAGATATAAAATAAATACAATCGATAATTGAATTAATAATCCAATAAAATAACGGCTTAACATTTCGTTTATTTTAGTAAATGAATTTAGGATTTTTTCTTCGTGATTGTCTGGTAAAATTATTTTCATGCCATTTGTAAAGATAATTTTGTCTTTCAAAAAGAAAAAAGTAATAAATAAAACCGAAGCCAATCCCATACCAAAACTGCTTATTGTTCCTAAAATAGAATTTAGAATCGTGGGTATAAAGTTGAAATTTATTTTGGATGTTAAACTCGAAAAATTGAGTAAATTTCCAGCATTAATGTGATGGTTTGTTAGATATATTTTAAATTGATTTGTTAATTGGGTTGCGCTATTTTCAATAGATTTAGTATCTAATAAAGATAAATTTTCACTTTGGGCTAAGATAAGTGGCACAAACATCATGATTAATCCCACGAAAGTTAGCATTAATAAAAACATTGTAAATACAACAGCTATTGTGTTAGAAAATTTTAGTTTTCTTTTTAAAAAGCCAACAAATGGACTTGTAATTAAGGTTAGTATTAGAGAAACTATCAAATAGATAATTACTGATTGGATCTGATATAAAAAGAATAATAGCATTGCAATTGCAACAATAATTAGTAATGCTTTTATAATTCCGTTTGCAATAATTTTAGATGTCATTTTTTATTTGAATTTAAAAACGAATGTAATAAAAAAACTCGCCACAAGAGCGAGTTTTAAGTTTATGTTTAAAAAGATATTTTATAATCTGAAAGAAGCTCTTGCGCCTCCAACTGCAAATAGTGCATTCATTCTTGATTTTTGACCTAAAGAGAACATATACATAGCATTATCATCAGTATAATCCATATAGTTCATATACATTTCTAATGGAGTACCTGTACAAGTACTTCTGTGTCCTACTGCTGGAACGCCAAAGTTTGGTGAATCATGTAACGGAGTATCTGAAACTAAATCTGAAGCACAGCCGTTTCCGTCTCCCCAAATATGGCGTAAATTCATCCAGTGACCTATTTCGTGAGTTGCAGTTCTTCCTAAATTGTATGGTGCAGCAGCAGTTCCTATTGTTCCTAAACAATAATTTCCACAAACGTAACCGTCAGTTGCAGAAGATCCTCCTGGAAATTGTGCATATCCTAATAACTGACCAGAAGTTCTACTTGCTAAATTATTTACTACCCAAACGTTAAGTTTAGTAGTTGGAGATGTTGGAGCCATACCGCCTTGAGCAGCGATTTTCATATATCCGTCTTCAGAATACCATATAGTTTTAGGAGATTGTTTTCTAATTACTCTGTCTAACACAAAACGAATACCAATATTTGCTCTCACGCTGCTGTAAGGGTTATTTGCTGTATTATAATCAGAATTTGTTGCATTAAAATCTTTATTTAGTGCATCAACTTGCGATTGAATTTGTGCTAACGAGGTATTATCTGCTGCGGTATTGTAAAGAACATTAAATACCATAGGAATTTCGATAACTCCATTTACAATTCTACTTGTGCTTAGTACATTTTTTGTTTGAGTTTCAATATTAGCCATTCTTGCTGCTAATGCTGGATCTTTTTGTAAATCTAATGCTAACATTTGTTCAGATGCGCATCCTCTATTTTCAATTGATGCAATTGCAGATGGTGTAGCGTTTGGTTGAGCAGCGTTAACTGTAGATTCGTTATCTTTTTGACAAGAAAACATAAAGAATACTACCGAAGCAGTTAATAATAATTTTTTCATAATTTGTTAATTTTGGGGTTGGTTTGTTAATTTTTATTTAAATTATTTAGCAATAATATAAATAATTAATCTTTTTACAATTTTTTTTTTAAAATAAATTAATTAAAAAATTACAAATAATAAAAGTTGTTAAGTATTAATAACTTGGGTATTAGTAGTAAAATAAGCTAAAGAGGTTTTTGTTTTATTTAAATTATATTCATATAAATAAGACTTTTTTTTTGTTTTTTATAAAATAAAACAAAAAATCGCGTTTAATGTGTATGTTTAAAGCGTAAATCCTGCTAATATTTTATAACTGTTAGTTTTTAAAAATATAACTCATAATATTAGCCCCCATTTTTAAGGCTTTTTCTCTAACAGCTGGTGGGTCATTATGCACTTCGGGATCTTCCCAACCATCTCCTAAATCGCATTCGTAAGTATAAAGTAATACTAATTTAGTATCTATAAAAATGCCAAAAGCTTGAGGTCTTTTCCCGTCATGCTCATGAATTTTAGGTAATCCGTCAGTGAAAGGAAACGGTTTTTGGAAAATGGCATGGTTGGCTGGAATTTCGACTAAAGCTTCATTAGGGAAAAGTTTTGAAATTTCTTTTCTTATATATTGATTCATGCCATAATTATCATCAATATGAAGGAAACCACCAGAACGCAAGTAATTTTGTAAGTTTTGAACTTCCGCATCATTAAAAACTACATTACCGTGTCCTGTCATGTGAATAAACGGGTACGAAAAAATATCGGCACTTGCAGGAGTAACCGTAACTGGTTTGGTTTTTATGGTCGTATTTATATTCTGATTGCAAAATTTTATTAAATTGGGTAGCGAGGTAGGATTGGCGTACCAATCGCCGCCACCACTATATTTGAGTAAAGCGATTTCTTGTGATAATACTGGAGTTGTAATTAGAATTAAAAATAAAATTATTTTTTTCATATATCTGCAATCTAAATTGGTTAATCTAAAATCTTACTCATTCACAAAAACCACACTATGACAAGCAACCACGGCAGCAGTTTCTGTTCGCAATCGTGTGTTTCCTAACGATACAGGAATATAATTGTTAGCTAGTGCTAATTGAATTTCTTTTTCAGAAAAATCGCCTTCAGGACCAATTAGGATAGTGTATTTTTCTTTTGCTTTTATAGTGTTTTTTAATAGTTTTTTGTTAGTTTCTTCGCAATGTGCAATACATAAATTTCCGTCGTGTTGCTCATTAATAAAATCTTTGAACGAAATAGGTTCGTTTAACTTTGGCAGAAAAAATTGCAACGATTGTTTCATTGCCGACAAAATAATCTTATCGAAACGCTCGTTCTTAACGATTTTTCTTTCGGAACGATCACATATAATAGGCGTAATTTCGTGAACTCCCATTTCGGTAGCTTTTTCTAAAAACCATTCGAAGCGATCATTCATTTTTGTTGGTGCCACTGCCAGATGAATATAAAAATCCGTTGGTTGATATGTTTCGGTTGTTTCTATTTTTACAGTGCATTTTTTTTCGGAAGCTAAAATAACTTTGGTCGAAAATAAATTTCCTAAACCATTGGTTACATGTAAAATATCGCCTTCTGTTTTGCGCAATACTTTAATAATGTGTTTGCTTTCTTCTTTATCAAAGGAAAACTCTTTTAATTCAGTATTTATCTCTGGATTGTAAAATAATTGCATATTAAAAATCGATTCGTGCTTTGCTAACTACAGAAGCATCATTAAATTTATTTTCTAAAAAGCGTTGGTAACCTACGATACCAATCATAGCTGCATTGTCGGTCGTATATTCAAATTTTGGGATAAAAGTTTTCCAGCCATATTTTTTTTCGGCTTCCTTCAATGTGCTTCTAATTCCTGAATTTGCAGAAACGCCACCGCCAATTGCAATTTGTTTTATTCCTGTTTGTTGTACCGCCAGTTTTAGTTTTTCGATCAAAATTTCGATAATAATATGTTGTATAGAAGCGCAAATATCGTTCCTATTTTCATCAATAAAATTGGAATTTTCTTTTACATTATTCTGAATAAAATATAAAATTTGGGTTTTTAGTCCAGAAAAACTAAAATCTAAATTTGGCATTTTTGGTTTGGTAAATTTATACGCTTTCGGATTTCCCAATTGTGCATATTTATCTACTAATGGGCCACCAGGGTAGGGTAGACCTAATATTTTGGCACTTTTGTCGAAGGCTTCCCCTACGGCATCATCTGTAGTTTCGCCAATAATTTGCATATCAAAAAAGCTGTTTACTTTTACAATCTGCGTATGTCCGCCAGAAATTGTTAGGGCTAGAAACGGAAATTCTGGTTTATCATAACCATCTTCATCAATAAAATGAGCTAAAATATGAGCGTGCATGTGGTTTACGGCAATAAGCGGAATATTTAGTGCCATTGCCATACTTTTTGCAAACGAACTGCCTACTAATAAAGACCCCATAAGTCCTGGCCCTTGTGTAAAGGCAATGGCCGACAATTGTTCTTTAGTAATATTGGCTTTTTTGAGTGCTACATCAATCACGGGAACTATATTTTGCTGGTGTGCTCGTGAGGCTAGTTCGGGAACTACGCCGCCATATTGCTCATGTATAGCTTGTTGTGCAACAATGTTAGACAATACTTTGTTGTTTTGCATCACGGCTGCCGCAGTGTCATCGCACGAACTTTCGATAGCTAGAATAAAAATGTTTTTTTGATGCATAAAAGGCACAGATTTTATTTTATATTTGATAAACCGATATAAAATATTAATTTTACATCGAAGCCCAAAAATAAAGATTTTTTATCAAATCTAAAGGTTTAGGGCTGTTTACCTTTGCAAAAAACTATTATTGGAAGAAAAGAAAAAAAATACAGCTCTAAAAAAACTTAGAAAATATACTTTATTATTTCTTACGGGACTAGTATTGCTATTGTTAGGACTTGGTATTGCGCTTTCTTTGCCATCAGTTCAAACTATGCTAGGACAATATGCGACTGAGCAGTTAAATAAAGAATTTGGTACTAATATAACTATTCAGGAAGCTAATTTTACGATATTTGGTGGTGTAAAGCTAAAAAAAGTTCTAATTAGAGACCACAAAAAGGACACTTTATTTTACATCAATAGATTAAAAACAAATATTCTTGATGCTAAAAAACTAATTGATGGCGATTTGCATTTTGGCGATGTTGCTCTCGACGGATTGTTTTTTAATCTTAAAAACTACAAAGGCGAAAAAGATAATAATTTAGATAAATTTATCGATTTGCTAGATGACGGAAAACCCTCTAAATCGAAGAAAAAGTTTTTGCTAACGGCAAATAAATTTAATTTAACCAATGGTAAATTTTCGTTTAACGACTATAATATCGAAAAACCACTACTTTTTAGTGCTAAAAGACTAAATGCAGTTACTAAAAATTTTAAAATTCTTGGTCCCGATGTGACAACTTATATACAAGAAATGTCGTTTGTAGACAATCGAGGTCTTGTGATTGATGATCTTATATCGAAATTTACTTATACTAAAAAGCATATTCTGTTAGAAAAACTAACCGTAAAAACCCCGAAATCTGACCTAGAAGGAAGCATAGCATTACGATATGATAGAAAAGATTTCTCAGATTTTAACAATAAAGTTATTTTTGATGTAAAAGTAGATAAAGCCTCTATTTCTTCTAATGATTTACAACATTTTTATGGCGAATTCGGGAAAAATCAACGGTTTAATCTGAGCGGGAAATTATTGGGAACACTAAATAATTTTTCTACAAAAAAGCTCAAGCTGATAGATTACAATAAATCCGAAATTATAGGCGATTTTACTTTCAAAAACCTTTTTTCTAAAAATAAAGGCGATTTTTATATGAAAGGAAATTACTCAAAAATATCCTCGACCTATAACAATTTAAATGCCATTTTGCCAAGAGTTTTAGGGAATAATTTGCCAACTACTTTCAAGAAATTTGGCACATTTACAATTTCTGGTACGACCGAAGTTACATTAAAAACTATAAAAGCAGCTGTTTTACTAAAAACAGCTCTAGGAAATGTAAAGTCTAATTTGACCATGACCAATATAAATAATATAGACAATGCAACTTATATTGGAAACGTAAAATTAGATAATTTTAATTTAGGAAAACTCTTAAGTAGAACCGATGTTGGTGTTGTAAATCTCGATGTTAATGTTGATGGTAAAGGATTTAATCAGAAATATTTAAACACAAAACTACAAGGAAATATACAAAGTGTTTCTTATGATCAGTACAATTATAAGAATATAGTGGTTGATGGTACCATGATAAAATCGATATTTACAGGAAATATAACGGTAAATGATCCAAATTTACAAATGAATTTTGATGGTATTCTTAACCTAAACAATAAAGTAAATAAGTACGATTTTCATGCCAATGTAGAATATGCCAATCTAGAGCAACTAAAATTATATACAGCCGACTCGATTTCAGTTTTTCATGGTGACGTTACTATGAAGCTACAAGGAAACTCGATAGATAATTTGTATGGAGAAGTTTTTATAAATAGTACTTCTTACGAAAACAATAAAGACACTTACTTTTTTGATGATTTTGTCGTAAAATCATCTTTCGATGAAAATCGAATTAGAACTATGACCATTAACTCTCCCGATATTATTGAAGGAAAAGTAGTAGGAAAGTTCCAATTTAATCAGCTTCAAAAATTAATAGAAAACTCTTTAGGAAGTTTGTATGCTAATTATTTGCCAAATAAAGTAAGCAAAGGACAATTCTTGAAATTTGATTTTAATGTGTACAGCAAATTAATCGAAATTTTTCTTCCAGAAGTTTCTTTAGGCCAAAATACCTTTATGAAAGGAATGATAAGCGCTGATAATGATGAATTTAAATTTAATTTTAAATCGCCAAATATTACCGCTTACAATAATTATTTTGACAATATAAGTATAGATATAGACAATAAAAATCCTTTGTATAATGTTTATGTCGAGATGGATAGCATTAAAACAAAGCACTACAAAGTATCTGATTTTAGTCTTATAAATGTAACAGCAAATGACACATTGTTTTTTAGAACAGAGTTTAAAGGAGGCAAAAAAGCAGACGATTTTTATAATCTGAACTTGTATCATACAATTAATAAAGACAAAAATAGTGTGGTTGGAATTAAAAAATCGGAAATAAATTTTAAAAATTATTTGTGGTTTATAAATGAAGACGAAAGTAAAGACAACAAAATTATTTTTAACAAGAAACTAACCGATTTTTCTATCGAAAAAATATCTATGTCCCACAAAAATCAAGCAATGGAACTCATGGGTATTTTACGAGATTCTACCTATAAAGATTTAAAACTTTCGTTAAAAAATGTAGATCTAGACAAAATAACCCCTTCGGTAGATAGCTTAAAATTTAAAGGAAAAGTAAACGGATTAGTCAATTTTAAACAAAACAAATCTATTTACGAACCAACAGCATCAGTAACTATTGATAGTTTAAAAATAAATAATTTAGCATTAGGAAAATTAGCAATCGATGTAACGGGCGATGATAGTTTTAAGAATTTCAAAATTAATTCAGTTTTAAAAAATGATGGTTTAGAATCTTTCTCTGCCGATGGAAACGTATTTATCGAAAACAAAAAACCTTTACTCGATTTAGACCTGCGACTCAATAATTTTAATATAGGAGTTTTTAGTGCCCTAGGAGGCGATGTTATTACTAATATTCGAGGATTAGCATCAGGAACCGCTAGTTTTGAAGGCGAATTAGAAAATCCAGAAATTAAAGGAAGGTTATATTTAAACAAATCAGGATTAAAAATTCCTTACTTAAATCTCGATTATGATTTCGAAAACAACTCGGTAGTCGATGTAACAGAAAATCAGTTTTCATTTAGAAATATAAAAATTACAGACTCTAAATACAGCACCAAAGGAATTTTAAGTGGTGGTATTAAGCACCATAATTTTGGCGATTGGTTCCTAGATTTAAACCTTGCCTCTAATAGGTTATTGGCATTAGATACTAAAGACGCTGAGGAAGTATTATACTACGGAACCGCTTTTATAGATGGCGATGCAACCATAAAAGGCCCCACAAACGGATTGGTTATTACTGTAAATGCAAAATCTGAAAAAGGAACTTCTGTAAAAATTCCTATTACAGATTCTGAAGTTTCCTCAGAAAATGATTATATAAAATTTAAATCTAGAAAGGATGATTTTGTAAATAAAACAAAAAATAAAAAACAAAAAACATATAAAGGAGTCGAACTTAATTTTGAATTAGATATTACTAAAGACGCCGAAATAGAAGTTATTATCGACAAAAACTCGGGACACTCTCTAAAAGGTAGAGGCGCAGGAACTCTAGCATTAGAAATAAATACTTTGGGCAAATTTAAAATGAATGGAGATTTTCAAGTGTACGAGGGAGTTTATAATTTTAAATATGGAGGGATAATAGATAAAAAATTTAAAATTAAACCATTAGGATCTATCTCCTGGGACGGCGATCCGCTAAACGCAACACTAAACATGGAAGCAGTTTATGTCACAGAAGCAAATCCAGGTATATTGTTAGAAAACTCCTCATTTACTAAAAAAATACCTACCGAAGTTGTAATCAAACTAACAGACAAATTAACAAGTCCTACCCCCGACATATCTATTAATTTCCCAACGCTAAGTTCAGTTTTAAAATCTGAAATAGAATACAAATTAAGCGATAGCGACAAAAGACAAACCCAAGCCATGGCATTACTATCCTCAGGAAATTTCCTCAGTGATAAAGGGGTTGGAGAAAACATAATAACAGGAAATCTTTTAGAAAAAGCAAATAGTTTATTTCAGGATATTTTTTCTAATCCAGATGATAAGCTAAAAATAGATCCTTACTTTATACAAGCAAACAAAAGAAGTTTAGACTCTAGAACAGAAGGACAAGTTGGGGTAACACTTTCAACAAAAATTAACGACAAAGTAACGATCAACGGGAAATTAGGCATCCCAGTTGGTGGGGTAAACGAGTCCGTTATCGTTGGTGATGTTGAAGTACAATTGCGTCTTAATGACGATGGTTCGCTCAAAGCGAGATTTTTTAATCGTGGAAATGATACAAATTATACAGGAGAAAGCATAGGTTATACTCAAGGTTTTGGAGTTTCTTATGAGGTCGATTTTAATACTTTCAAAGAACTACTTTCAAAAATTTTAAATTCTAAAAATAATAAAAAAGAGAAAGAATCTAAAAAAGAAGAAGCTCCAGATTCCGATTTGTTACCAGAATTTATCCAGTTTACAGAAAAACGTCATAAAAAGACAACCGAAAAACCCAAAAACATTCCAGAAACTGCACCCGATTTAAATTAAAAAAACAAAATTTAATTTTATCTTATTTAAAAATGTAATACCTTAGTATTCTATATTTCAATAATTTTATAATGCCAAAAACAATAAAAAAAATAGGAGTTTTAACCTCAGGAGGCGATGCACCAGGAATGAATGCCGCTATCCGATCTGTAGTTCGCACATGTGCTTACCATAATATAGACTGTATAGGAATATACCGTGGTTATCAGGGAATGATAGAAGGCGATTTTGAAGAAATGGGACCACGTTCTGTAAATAATATCGTAAATAAAGGAGGAACAATCCTAAAATCAGCCCGCTCTAAAGAATTTATGACAGCGCAAGGTAGGCAAAAAGCGCACAAACACCTTATCAATTCGAATATCGATGCCCTAGTAGTCATTGGAGGGGACGGAACATTTACAGGAGCCGAAATCTTTAATAACGAATTTAATTACCCCGTAATTGGAATTCCCGGCACAATAGACAATGATATTTATGGTACCAGCCATACTTTAGGTTACGATACCGCTCTAAACACAGTTGTAGAAGTCATCGATAAAATTAGAGATACAGCCAGTTCTCATAACCGATTATTTTTTGTAGAAGTTATGGGGCGAGATGCAGGGCATATAGCACTAAATGCAGGCATTGGCGCAGGAGCAGAGGAAATCTTAATCCCAGAAGAAAATTTAGGATTAGACAGACTATTAGAATCCCTACAAAAAAGTAAAACATCAGGAAAATCATCAAGTATTGTAGTAGTTTCAGAAGGAGATAAGATAGGCAAAAACGTATTCGAACTAAAAGATTATGTCGAAGAAAACTTGCCAGAATACGATGTTCGAGTATCGGTATTAGGACACATGCAGCGTGGTGGTGCACCATCGTGTTTCGACAGAGTTTTAGCTTCTCGTTTGGGGGTAAAAGCAGTCGAATCATTACTAGAAGGAAAATCTAATTACATGGTAGGATTGTTTCAAGATAAAGTATCATTAACACCATTAGAACAAGCCATTAAAGCAAAATCACAAATAGACAAAGAATTATTAAGAGTATCAGAAATTATGTCCACATAAAAATAGTTTAAGGTTTAAAATTAAGCATATTACACCTTAAAAAATTAAAAATAAAATACAATGAAAATAAAATTAGCAATAAACGGTTTCGGAAGAATAGGCAGACTAGTATTCAGAGAAACCTGCAACAGAGACAATGTAGAAGTAGTAGCCATAAATGACTTACTAAATGTAGAACATTTAGCCTATTTATTAAAATACGATTCAGTGCACGGACGTTTTTCAGGAAAAGTAGAAGTAAAAGACGACAAATTGTATGTAAACAACAAACACATTAGAGTTACCACCCAAAAAGACCCAGCAACACTAAAATGGGACGAAGTAGGAGTAGATGTAGTGGCAGAATGTACAGGAATTTTTACCACAATAGAAACCGCACAAGCACACCTAAAGGGAGGCGCAAAAAAAGTAGTCATATCATCACCATCAGCAGATGCCCCAATGTTTGTTATGGGCGTAAACCACGAAAAAGCCACAGCCGCAGACACCATAGTATCTAACGCATCATGCACCACAAATTGCCTAGCACCACTAGCAAAAGTGATCAACGATAATTTCGGAATTGTAGAAGGTCTAATGACCACAATACACGCAACAACAGCCACACAACTCACAGTCGATGGCCCTTCAAAAAAAGATTATCGAGGCGGAAGATCAGCACTACTAAATATAATTCCCGCCTCAACAGGTGCCGCAAAAGCAGTAGGAAAAATAATACCCGAGCTAAACGGAAAACTAACAGGAATGTCAATGAGAGTTCCCACTGCCAATGTTTCTGTAGTAGATCTAACAGTAAAACTAGCCAAAGAAACTACCTACCAAGAAATAATGACAGTCTTAAAAAATGCTTCAGAAACAACCATGAAAGGCATTTTAGGATTTACCCAAGACGATGTTGTTTCTCAAGATTTTATAGGAGAAAAGTTTACATCAATCATCGACTCTAAAGCAGGAATTGGCCTAAATTCTACCTTTTTTAAATTAGTTTCATGGTACGATAACGAGTACGGATATTCAAGCAAATTAATCGATTTATCAATACACATATTAGAATTAAAATAAATTTCAGGAGCTAATCCTGCCATCCGCTATATCTTTTCCTTTTTAAAGAAAAAAGAAAAAGGATGCCGCTACTGTCAGGGCTAGAACCAACCACCCAATACAATTTTAGATTTACTTAAAATCTAAAATCTAAAATCTAGAATTTAAAATGAAACTACTCGTAGATAGTGGCTCAACAAAAGCCGATTGGATTGCCATAAATGATGAAGGAAAAATATTATTTACCACACAATCCTTAGGATTAAATCCAGAAGTATTAACCAAAGAAGAAATCATCAAACGATTAGATGGCAGATTCGATATTTCAAACAATAAAGACAAAGTAACACAACTCTTCTTTATGGTGCAGGTTGCGGAACAGATAGAATGAAAATTTTCTTAACCGAAGTTTTTCAAGACTATTTTCAAAACGCAAAAACAACTGTTCACGAAGACACCTATGCAGCAGTATATGCCACAACCCCAAAAAACGAAAAAGCCATAGTTTGCATTCTAGGAACAGGATCTAATTGTAGTTATTTCGACGGACAGGTATTGCACCAAAAAGTACAATCACTAGGTTATATAGCTATGGACGATTGCTCAGGAAACCGCTTCGGAAGACATTTGCTTCGAGCATATTATTTTAACAAAATGCCAGCTAATTTAGCCCAAGAGTTCGAAACAACTTATGATATCGAACCAGATGCTGTCAAAAATAATTTATACAAAGAACCCAATCCTAATGCCTATTTAGCAACATTTGCACAGTTTTTAATAAAACATAAAGACAGCGATTTTTGCCAAAAAATAATAAAAGATGAAATCGAAATTTTTGTCGAAAATTATATCAAACAATTCGAAAATTATAAAGAAGTTCCAGTACATTTTATAGGTTCGATAGCTTTTTATCTAAAAGAAGAACTGCAAAATGTGTTAAACAACCACGAGATAAAACTAGGAAATGTATTGCGCCGCCCAGTAGATGGTCTCATAGATTTTCATATCTTTTAACAAGTAAAATAACACTTAAAATACAAGTCCTAAAAGTGTAATACTTATTATTAGTTGCAATTTTTTTTATGAAAAAAAATCGTAACTAATAATAAGCTAACACAAAGTAATTTATGATATTAAAATTTTTCGCACTTTCACCTTTTTTTTTGTAAATAAAATGTTTTTTATTCTGTAGCTCAAATATTTTTGTATATTGGCTAAACCAAATTACGTATTTATTATGAAAAAAATTGCATTATTAGCCTTATTTGTTTTTTGCGGAAATGTATATTCTCAGAAAAAGAAAGCACCAGCCAAAACACCACCAGTAGTCATCGCAAAAGGGAATAATTATTCGGCCGAGCTAGCTAAAAACAAATTTTATCTTGTTGTAAATAATACTGTCTCAAAAGACACATTATCACTAAAAATATATCCAGATAAAACAACCCCCACAGATTGTAAAATAACAGCTTTTACCACAAAAGGCGTACCAATGTATCTAGTCTCTTGGACAGAAAAATTAATTACAGAAACCAAACTAAAAACAGAAGACAATTTAATTACCGAATCTCAAATCTGGAATCCTGCTACAAAGAATTTATTAGTGGGTAACACACAAACGGTTACAAAAATTAAAGAAATTATATTTTTAGACAAACTAAAAACAGCATCAGAAACACAAGAAAAAATAAGAAGATCAGGTTATGAATTTACCTTTTTGGGAGGAGAAGAGTTCTCGCTAAGTGACAAATATTCAAATACAAAATATTCATATAATCCAACTTCAATGAAATATGAAATTTTTAGACCAAAAGTAGCAGAATCAGCACCTAAAAAGAAAAGAAAATAAATAAACCCAAGCATTTAGATTACCCCAAAAAAATACAATTATTACAGATCACTATTGTCTTCCAACAGTAAATAAATCACGAAATAAGATTATTTATCCGTCAGAATGCAAACCGCAATTATTTATTATAATTAATAGAATATTAGGTAAATTGGTCAAAAAAACACAAAACAGTATCAATATTATTATTGATGCTGTTTTGTGTTTACAATACTAAAAAAAAAAAACAGTCGTTTTAATTTCTAAACACTTTCCTACCTAAATAAGTATAAACTAGCCAACAGAAGTGCTAAAGAATAAAATGTGAATATATTTCGATTATTACAAAATTGGTATTAATTTTTTTAGAACCAAATGTAAACCACCCAAAATAAATATTTTTTTAACTATATTTGAAATAATAAAATATTTGCCATGTTAGTAAAAGTATTTGGAAGTGCTGTTTTTGGAGTCGAAGCTACAACAATCACCGTAGAAGTAAATATAGATAAAGGTGTTGGTTATCACCTTGTAGGATTACCAGATAATGCTATCAAAGAAAGTAGTTATCGTATTGCCGCTGCTCTAAAAAATAACGGATACAATCTTCCCGTTAAGAAAATTACAATAAATATGGCCCCCGCCGATTTGCGAAAAGAAGGCTCAGCCTACGATTTGACATTGGCTATAGGGATTCTTGCCGCTTCAGGACAAATAAAATCAGAAGAAGTAGACAAATACATTATCATGGGAGAATTGTCTCTCGATGGAAGCTTGCAACCCATAAAAGGTGTTTTGCCTATTGCTATAAAAGCCAAAGAAGAAGGATTTAAAGGTTTTTTTCTGCCCAAACAAAACGTAAAAGAAGCCGCAATTGTTGCTGGACTTGATGTATATGGAGTAGAAAATGTGCTAGAAGTTATCGATTTTTTTGAAGGAAAAGGAACCCTCGAACCCACTGTGATAAATACTCGTGAGGAATTTTATAAAACATTAGATTTTCCAGAATTCGATTTTTCTGAAGTTCGGGGGCAAGAAAGCATCAAACGCTGTATGGAAATTGCTGCTGCTGGCGGACACAATATTATACTAATTGGTCCCCCTGGCTCAGGAAAAACTATGATTGCCAAGCGTTTGCCTAGTATTTTACCTCCAATGACACTTAAAGAAGCTTTGGAAACAACAAAAATACACAGTGTTGCAGGAAAGGTAAAAGATGTTGGACTCATGAACCAACGTCCGTTTAGAAGTCCACATCATACCGCTTCGAGTGTTGCACTTGTGGGTGGTGGTAGTTATCCGCAACCTGGAGAAATTTCATTAGCACACAATGGCGTTTTGTTTCTTGATGAATTGCCAGAATTTAAACGTGAAGTTTTAGAAGTCATGCGTCAACCGCTTGAAGACAGAGAAGTTACCATTTCGAGAGCAAAATTTACCATAACCTACCCATCATCATTTATGCTCGTAGCCAGTATGAATCCTAGTCCGAGTGGTTTTTTTAATGATCCTGATGCCCCAAATACCTCCTCCCCTCATGAAATGAATAGATATTTAAGTAAAATTTCGGGACCTTTACTTGACAGAATAGATATTCATATCGAAGTAACTCCTGTTCCGTTTGATAAACTAACCGAAAAAAGAAATGGAGAAAGCAGTGTCGAAATTAGAAAACGTGTAACTGTTGCACGTGAAATTCAAACGGCTCGATTCGAACTTTTTGACAATATTCATTACAATGCACAAATGAGTACCAAGCAAATTAGAGAACATTGCGCCCTCGACGAAGCCTCATTGCAATTATTAAAAACAGCTATGGAAAGGCTAAATCTTTCTGCACGTGCCTTCGACAGAATTCTAAAAGTATCTAGAACTATTGCCGATTTAGAAGGTACTGATAAAGTAAATTCGAGCCATATTGCAGAAGCTATACAGTACCGAAGCCTAGACAGAGAAGGCTGGTTAGGATAAATATTTAAAAATTATAAAAAAAACTATGCTATTTGCAGGCGACCGAAAAACGGCTCTTATTTTGATTGAATTCATTTTAATTTTAGTAAATCCTAAATAAAATATGATTACAATATACGCACCAAATATTACAGTATTTTTAAAATTAAGACGGTGTAACTTAAAAAAAAATGATTGCATGCGTTTAAAATATTTCTCATTTTTATACCCATTTTTTATTTATGAATGTTCACTTCAAGATAATTAGTAATGAGGGCTAATAAGATTTTGAGCGTTAATTTTGTCTATTACCCCAAATTAGTCCTTAGATACTCTTAATAATTTCTCGTTAAAAATAATTATAGAAAATAGAATTAATAGATAAGAGCCAATTTGTACAGAATTTATTTCTTCTTTAAAATAAAAAATAGCTAATAAGAGATTTATCATAGGATTGCTGTACATTAAAATTCCTACTGCAGATGAAGTTATTCCTCTTAGTGCAAACAAGTTTAAAAATAATGGAATAATGGTAAATAAAACTACAATTATAGTCATCAGAATATAAAATATTGGTTCTGTGGGTATTTCTCCTCGATAAACAGGGAAGAAGGGCAACAAAACCATTGATGCTATTAGTAATTGAACTGTTAGTACTACAAAACGGTCGAATTTATTATTTTCTCGTTGGCTAATCAAGTACAATGCAAAAGAAATGGCTATTACTAAGCTATAAATAAGACCCCTCAGATCGCCATATGATAGCATTGCGCAGCTAATTATACATAAAAAAACAGAAAACCATTGCCATTTACTAAGTTTTTCTTTTAAAATAAAATAGGCTAAAATAGTCGTAACAATAGGGCATATTAGATAGGCAAATGATGCCGATTTTAGACTAACATGATTTATAGCATATATAAACATAAACCAATTGAAGGTGAGTAAGAATCCGCCAAGAACGGTTAGCAAAAGTGTTTTTATTTTCTCTTTTTTTTCTAAAGTAAGGTATGATTTCCAATCGTTTTTTAGTTTTTCTTTTCTAAACAGAAGATTAATTATTATAGATAATCCAGTTGCATAAAAAACCCTATAAAACAAAATATCTAGCGAAGGATAATTATGTAGCGGTTTTAGTACTAAACTAAAAAAACCCCAGATAACAAAAGATGATAATGCCGATAAATAATATTTGTTGATTTGCATATAAAAAAATTTCGGAGTAAAAGTAACAAATTACTTTTGCTCCGAATTTCAATTTTAATATTAATTTTGGCACTTAGTCGTAATTACTAAATACTCATTATTTTAAAATACTAACAAAGATGTGTCTTTTTTATTGGTATTAAAAATAAAAATTAGTCAATTATTTAACATATTTATACTGATTAATAAATTAATTTTGTTCATTTATGCGAAAAAAAAATTATAAATTAATTTTAATTTGTATAAAGATAAAATTTAGCCTTTAGCCTACAATCATTTAAATCCAATAGAGAGATAGGTTCATTTTATTAGTGGCTTGCTTCTACCTCTATAGCATCAACATCTATATTTTGTTTTTTCAGAATTCCTTTTACTAAAACTGCAAATAATGTTAAATATGCAAAGCAAACACAAGCAACAATATACGATTGATGAATTCCTATAATATCTGATAATTTACCTTGTATTGGTGGTATAATTCCGCCACCGAGAATCATCATAATTAGAAATGCAGAACCTTGAGAAGTATATTTTCCTAATCCAATAATAGACAAGCTAAAAATAGCTGGCCACATAATACTACAAGCTAATCCGCCCGATAAAAAGGCATAAATAGCGACAATTCCAGTAGTAGATAAGCCTATTAGCATGGCAATAACGCCAAAACTTCCAAAAATCATTAAAGTTCTAGCTGGTTTATCTTTGCTTAAAAAGAAAGCGCCAATTTGTATAAAAATGCAAACTATGTAGTAATATAATGGTTTCATGTCTTTCCCAGAAATAATATTTACACCTAAAATTATAGCAAAAGCTGTGAGCGGAATAATGATTAATGCAATTTTTTTGTTTGTTCCTTTTAAGTTAAATACACTAATAGCTCCTGCCCAACGACCTATCATTAAACTACCCCAATACATCGAGATATAAGGTGCTATATCTGATGAAGCTAAGTTTCCAAAATCTTTTAATTTTAGTAATTCACCTAAATTACTTCCTATAGCAACTTCTACCCCAACGTAAGTAAAAATGGCTAGCATTCCCAATACTAATTGAGGATATTGCATAGCACCCCAGCCCTCAGATTTTTTTTGAGCAGATACATAGGAAAAAAATATTCCTCCTAAAATAACAAATAAAGCGCCTGTAAGCCAAAACATTCTTTTTTGTTCTAAAGGTTCTCTTAATAATTTTACTTCAAGTTCTTTTTTTGAAGTAACGTTGTTATATAGCGTAATTCCTTCTTTAGTAAATTTAGAAATTTTTAATGTTTCTTTGCGCTTATTTATTTCGGTATTTAAAATTTCAATTTTTAAAGCTTCTTCACTTTTATAACTTCTAAAAATTGGTGTAAAACATACTGCTAACAATAATGTCATCATAACTAATGTAAGTAAAGCTTTATTTGCTTTTTCCATTGGTTCATTTGCAATGCCACTTGGAACTTTTTTCGAAAAATAAAATAATGCTGCAGATGCCAAAAATAACAAACCAACACATATATATAGGATCACTACTTTATTAAGTTCTAATAATTTTATTTGTTCCTCGGTTACTGATGCCGCTGTACCAAATAATGCCAAAGCAACAATTATTGGCCCCACAGTAGTTCCTAAAGAGTTTATTCCTCCTCCAAGACTTACCCTGCTGGCACCTGTTTTTGGATCTCCCAACAAAATAGCAAACGGATTAGCAGCTGTTTGTTGCAACGAAAAACCAAGCGCAACGATAAACAAACCTATTAGCATTCCTGCATAAATATTAGCCTCTACAGCAACAATCATTGCTCCTGCACCAAGTGCCGAGAACAATAATCCGTAAACAATACTTTTCTTATAACCCCATTTTCCTACAATATCGTTCCCAGTAATATCTCCAAGTGCAAACAAAAGTAATGCACCAATATAATATGCAGTATAAAAGGCAAAATCTATTAATTGCGATTGAAATTGATCTAGTGAAAAATAGCTTTTACAAAAAGGTATAAAAATACTATTACCAGCAGCAATAAATCCCCAAAAGAAAAATACTGTGATTAACGTATAAAGTGCTGGATAGTTGGTTTTGTGTGTTTGAGAAGTCATGAAATAATAAAATTTAATTTTGCCAAATATAACAATATTGTTTAATTTTTCTTAAATACAAGAATAAAGCTTTTATTAGTAATTAAAAATATTATTTTTGTTTAAAATTTATAACAATGAAATATTTCCTAGCTATAATTATAAGTGTTTTATTACTAAGCAGTTGTGATGATGGTAATTTAATTACCGAGAATTTTGTTTTCGAAAATGCAACTGTGCAAAAATGTAGTGATTCTAATGTTTTATATAAAATAAATGGTGCAGAAGCATTAATTTTTAAATCACTAGACACCTATTTTGAAAATATCGAGCAAGTAAAAACGTATTCAATTTCTGGAAACGCAAACTTAATTTACAGAAAATTTGCAACAACCACTTCTACAAATAACATTTGTAATACACCAACAATACCTGTTCTAGAAGAATGGACAGTAACAGGTGGAACAGTGCAAATTACCACAACAAAAATTTTAGACAGTAACAGAACTACTGTTGTGGCATATACTCACAATATTGTTTTTAAAAATATAACATTTACAACACCTAGCAAACAAATTGTTTATGATACATATGTTTTTGGAAATTATAGAACAGAGGTTGTAGATCTGCATTTTGCTTATGATTTAATAACCACCCAAAATTGTGGTGGAAGCAATTTAATTTTAAAATACAACAATAGCAATGCTTTGCTATTAGATGTAGATGCTACATTATTTCCAAATTCGACAGTTGGATCACCTAGAACACGAGTAATTAACAGTACAACTAATAAAGTAGTGTATAGAGTTTATAACGGAAGTTTAAATACTAATTTCTTTTGTTCGGCAATAACACCTTCTACCCCAAATCTTACCGAAGAGTGGATTGCGCAAAATGGAGTGGAAGGTGCAAGCGGCGAAATTAGAGTTGTGACAGTTGCTATAGATGCGACACACTTTAAACATACGATTACTTTATACAAAACAACTTTCAAAAAAGGAGTTTTAACGTATATTTTTCCCACAAGTGATAATTTTATTTTCGGGACTTATATAACCACTATATAAAATTCTTATTTAGCTATGATATAATCATTTTTTAACTTTTCAAAACCTAATCATACTATTTACAAGCTTGTATAAGTTAAAAAGAGGCACATAGAAAGTGCAATAAAAAAAGTTGCAAAATTTAAAAAAAAAAAACGCTTATAACAGATTGCTTAAATCCTGTTACAAGCGTTTTTTTATACCTAAAAACTGAAGTTAATCAAGATATGAGCGGTTTCTTATTACCCTCATATTGTAAGTTTTTATATTATATTTGTTCGGTATAATTAGTATTTTGATTTAGGAATTGCTTCTCGAGTTCGCTCTTTCAGGCTCGGGTAAAAAGGAAATCCTTTTTTAAGGCTTTTTTGGCTCAAAAACATTGCTTTACTATATTTTTGTTTTTATAGGAGTTTAGTGAACTTCTTTTGTAACGCAAATCCCGACCCTTTTGGTAACGTCAAAATAATAAGATTTAAAAAAGCGGTTTATTATAAAATTAAGCGATTTGTTCTTATTTTAAGCTTCCAACCATTTCTTCTGGTTTTACCCAGGCATCAAAATCTTCGGCAGTAACATAACCCAAACGTACAGATTCTTCTTTTAGCGTTGTTCCGTTTTTGTGTGCTGTTTGTGCAATTTCGGCCGCTTTGTAGTAGCCAATTTTTGTATTAAGAGCCGTAACAAGCATTAATGAGTTGTTTACTAATTCTTCAATTCTTTTGTAGTTAGGTTCTATTCCTTGTGCGCAATGTTCGTCGAAAGACATGCAGGCATCTCCTAATAATCTTGCTGATTGTAAGAAATTTGCTGCCATAAGTGGTTTAAAAACATTTAGTTCATAATGGCCTTGCATTCCTCCTACAGAAATGGCAACATCGTTACCCATAACTTGTGCACAAACCATTGTTAAGGCTTCACATTGTGTTGGGTTTACTTTTCCTGGCATGATAGATGATCCAGGCTCGTTTTCTGGAATTAAGATTTCTCCAATTCCTGAACGTGGTCCTGAGGCTAACATGCGAACATCGTTTGCAATTTTGTTTAATGAAACGGCAATTTGTTTTAGCGCTCCATGTGTTTCTACAATAGCGTCATGTGCTGCTAATGCTTCAAATTTGTTGGGTGCTGTTACAAACGGATGTCCTGTAAATTGCGCAATATATTGCGCAACTTTTACATCATAACCCGCTGGTGTGTTTAGCCCTGTTCCTACGGCTGTTCCGCCAAGTGCTACTTCGGATAAGTGTGCTAATGTGTTTTTTACTGCTTTTATTCCGTAGTTTAGTTGTGCTACATAACCAGAAATTTCCTGACCTAATGTTAGCGGTGTTGCATCCATAAGGTGTGTGCGACCTATTTTTACGATATTGTTATAGGCTGTTGCTTTGGCTTGTAATGTATCACGTAATTTTTCTAGACCTGGAATGGTAATTTCTACAACTGCTTTATAAGCTGCGATGTGCATTCCTGTTGGGTACGTATCGTTAGATGATTGTGATTTGTTTACGTCATCATTGGCTTTTATAAATTGTTCGCCTTCGCCTATTTTGTGTCCTGCTAGCACTTGAGCGCGATTAGCTACTACTTCATTTACGTTCATATTGCTTTGTGTTCCTGAACCTGTTTGCCAGATTACTAAGGGAAACTCATCGTCTAGTTTTCCGGCTAATATTTCGTCGCAAACGGCTGCAATGGCATCACGTTTTTCTGTTGGTAAAACACCTAAATCGCAATTAGCATAAGCGGCTGCTTTTTTTAAGTATGCAAAACCTTCTATGATTTCTTTAGGCATCGATGCTGATGGTCCTATTTTGAAGTTGTTTCTTGAACGTTCTGTTTGGGCTCCCCAGTATTTGTTTGCTGGAACTTGTACTTCGCCCATTGTGTCTTTTTCTATTCTGTATTCCATTTTTTGTTAATTTTGTTAATTTGGTTATGTGTTTATTGGGTTTTTAGCCAGATGGTAGAGGAAATTTTTTTTTGAGGCTTTTCGCCAAAAAAAATATTTCACTAACGTTTATTTCAATTGGGGTTCAGTGAACTTCGTTTGAAACGGATAGCAGGAAATAGCTCCTAAAAAACCTTTACAAAAATAATGATTCTTACTTGCTTAAAAAAATGTATTAAAATAAATTTATAATTATTATTGGTAAAAAGAATAATTACATTTACATTTGTTGGGTATTAATAAATTACGATTTATCATGGTTGA
This sequence comes from Flavobacterium psychrophilum DSM 3660 = ATCC 49418, assembly GCF_002217405.1. Taxonomy (GTDB): domain Bacteria; phylum Bacteroidota; class Bacteroidia; order Flavobacteriales; family Flavobacteriaceae; genus Flavobacterium; species Flavobacterium psychrophilum. Next base: position 107,708 of record NZ_MUHE01000010.1, read on the forward strand.
ATTTCCACAATATTTAGGTTTTATTCTTTTCTTGACAATATTAACTATTGGTTTTTGGTTGTTGTTTTTTCTCGTAGGGTTTGTTCAGTACTGGATTGGCGGTGCTTTATGGGAGTTTTATAAAGAGAAAAGAGCTAAGAAAGAGGAGGAGTCTAATTAATTAGATTTTTAGAAAATAAAAAAA
>NZ_MUHE01000010.1:107952-139627 GCF_002217405.1 Flavobacterium psychrophilum DSM 3660 = ATCC 49418
TTTTTTTATTTTCTAAAAATTATAAAGGCTAAAGTTCAGAAGGCTAATATTTATAAAGCTTTTTCTTGTTTTATTGGCTTAATTCTTTTATTTACAGTGTTTTATGTTAGGTTTTTTTTCCAGTTCGCTCTTTCAGGCTCGGGTGAAGTAGAAAACCTTTTTGAGGTTGCAAAAGCCTCAAAAAAAACACTTTACTTATTATAGGTGCTTAGTGAACTTCATTTGTAACGGAAAGCCTGCCTCCTTGTAGTAACGACTAAATGTCTTGTAAGGGCTGTTAGTAGTAGTGCTTATTAATCACAAAAAAATATTTTATAATTTCGTTAGTCGTTTTTATTTTCAGTTTTATTAACTTTCCGAGTAACTTGATAATTTTTTTATACACTTCTAATTTGATCAATTTGTCATTTCAATTTTGATTATTGCAGTTTGCATAATTTGTTACTTTAATGTTATTGTGATAATAGATTAAAGTTAAAATTTCTTGTCCTTTTTTTCGTATTACCACTAACTTAGTATTTTATCCCATATTTTCGCTTTCACCATTTTCGTTTTGTTTTTGTTTTGGGTCTTTGTCAGTTTTCTTTTTATTGAAACGGTATGTAAATGATATTGTGATTTGTCTTTTTCTGTTTTGCATTTCGCTATAGGAATTTACTGTTGGCAATTGTAAATCTTGTATTCTTTTTCTAGAATTAAAAATATCGTTTACATTGATGGAGATGGTTCCCATATCTTTTAGTATGTCTTTGCTAAATCCCATATTTACTGCCGCAACGCCATTCATCGTTCCTTGTCTATATTTTTGTGGTGCAGTATAGGTGGCATTTGTTTGCCAATCTATTTTGTACGGTAAACTTATTTTTGATGTTATTCTGGTAAACCATGTGTTTGTGTTAAAATCGAAATTTTGTACTTTTAGCGTGTTTTGGCTATTTGTGTAGGTGTAATTTCCTGTAGTTTTATTATTAAAAAAGTTGAAATTTCCGTTTAGTTTAAACCATTTTTTGAAGTTATAGTTTAGTGTAAATTCAAAACCAGTTTTATCTTCGATAGCTAAATTGAAAGGAGTGTTTATGATTACTGGAACTCCGTTTATTTGGTCACCACGTTCTTTTCGTACTATTTGAAATGAGTTTGTTGTATGGTTAAAATATGCCGATGTGCTTAAGGTTACTTTATCCCATTTGTGTAAATAACCTATATCGTATGCGTCGCTCAATGCCGGATTAATATCTGGGTTTCCTTGAAATAGGTTAATATTACTGGTGTAAGATGCAAATGGGTTTATAAAACGATCTCTTGGTCTGGTAATGCGTTTGCTATAATTTAAGGATATGCTACTGTTTTCAGATAATTGGTAGGTTAGGAAAGCACTTGGAAAGAAATTATTGTATTTTTTTGGTTTATAAATATTTGAGGTCAATTGGTTTACTTCGATATGTGAATCTTCGTAGCGCATACCAAATAAATAAGAAAATTTACCAATTTTCGAACCAAATTGTGTGTACAAAGCATTTACGTTTTCTTTGTAGGCTAATGTATTTGTAAATGCTATAATATTTGTAAACGGACTATTTGGTGTTGTTCTTTCTTGTACTAGATAATCAGCAAGTAAATTAACATAATTGCCTCTAAAACCAGCTTCTATTTGGGTGTTTTTTCCAATAGGTAGGACGTAATCTGCTTGTAGTAGATTTCTGGTTTGGGTATTTGTTTTTTTAGTTTTTTCTGAAGAAACGAAAGTGTTAGTTTCTAGTATTGTACCTTCAATGTCTGAAAACTCGTTTTCTTTCTCTTTCGAAAAAGCACCATCAATACTTAATTTATGCCCGTCTTTTTTAAATTTTGTAATTAAGTTTGTGGTATATTCTACATTTTGGTTATCAGCAATTAGGTCATTAAATCTTTGTCCTGTATTGGTAAATGATTTGTTTTGGTTATAATTATAATATAATACATTTTCTTTGTTTCCGCCATCATTATTTCGGTAGCTTAATGTGTTTGTCCATGAAGTATTTTTGCTCAAATAGAGTTCGATACCAAAATTTATGTTGGCTCCTTGCCCAAACTTTTTGCTATCGCGTCTTTCTTCTAGATAGGATTTTAGGCTTCCGCTGGGGTTTAAATTCTCTTGGTCTATTTTTGTGGTTCCTGGGTTTTTACGTTTGTTATATCCTATGGTAGTAAAGAAATTAAACAACTCACTTTTTAGGTTAATATTTGCTGAAGCGCTTGAGTTTTCTGGTTCTCCTGCAGAGACAATAAGTGTTCCGTTAACTCCTTGGTTTTTTCCTTTTTTTAAGATAATATTTATAATTCCGCCACCACCTTCGGCATCATAACGAGCAGATGGATTGGTAACAACTTCTACCTTGTCTATGGCATCGGCGGGAATAAGTCGCAAAGCGTCATTTACATTAATTGCGCTCGATGGTTTTCCGTCTATTAATATTCTTACGTTTTCATTACCCCTTAGGCTTACAGCTCCTTCGGCACTTATGGCTACTGATGGCACATTGTCAAGCACATCACTAACTGTTCCGCCTCGTACTAAGATATCTTTTCCAACATTATATACTTTTTTGTCGAGTTTGATATCGATAGTAGTTTTTTCGCCACGAATTTCGACAGCATCTAATTTTTGGGCATCATCTTCAAGAGAAATTTGTCCTAAATTAGTATTAAATTTTAATAATTTTTCTTTTATTTCGATAGTTTTAAAAGAAATAAATTCGAATTTTAGGTCATAAATACTAGGATTTATTTCGATAGAAAAATTTCCTTTATTGTCTGTAATTCCACCAAAAAGGGCTTGTGTCGTATTTGGTTTTTTTAAGGTAATTGTAGCATATTCTAAGGGTAAAGAAGTTGCTTTTTCGATAATTTTACCCGTAATAGTAATTTTTTTACTTTCGGTTTTTAATTGTGCAAAGAGTGTCGAAATACTTAATAATAGTATAGATGCAAATGCCTTTTTTGTAGAAATCATAATTTGTATTTATCGATTACAAAAATAATAGGTAAATGATTGGTTTTTTGCCAAAGTATTGTTAAAAGGAACATGCGTAAAGTCTTATAAGTGAAAAGTTTAATCTTAATTTACAATTTAATACACTCGATATTATGACTTTAAACTTTAAACTAAATTAAAGTATTTCCTTAATCCTCTCAGTAGGTCTTGCAATTACGGCTTTATCACCATTTACAACAATAGGTCTTTCGATGAGTTTCGGATTGTCTATCATGGCTTGAATGATTTGGTCGTTAGATAAGTTTTTATTTTTATAATCTGATAACCAGATAGTTTCTTTTTTTCGAACCAATTCTATAGGTGTCATATTTAGCTTTCGTAGCAACTCTTTTAGTTGGTCTTTTGTAGGAATATTTTCAAGATAATTAATTATTTGAAAATCTTCTTTTGTGTTTTCTAAAAAGCAAACCCCTTCTCTAGATTTAGAACAACGGGAATTATGGTATATAGTAATCATTTTTTTTTGTTATATTTGAAATATTAAATTTTGTTTGAGAAAACAAAATTACTCAAATGTATATAAAATAATTAAAATAATGACATTTTTATTACGTGCTTTTAAATCAGAAAACTATTTTTGGAAATACATTGTAGGATCAATACTTATAATTATAGCATCAACACTTGGTCAGTTACCGCTAATGGGGTTTGTAATGGCAAAATTAATATCGGAAGGAAAAGGTTTTTATCATATTAACGAAACTGATTTGATGACTGTTTTAGATAAAAATTTTACATTGTTCTTGTTGCTATTTTCTTTTCTTGTAGCACTTTATGCTATTTATTTAGTACTAAAATTTTTACACAAACAAAGCTTATTAGATATTATTACCTGTAGAAAAAAAATAGATTGGAAAAGAATATTTTTTGCATTTAGTATATGGGGAATTTTTCAAATAATTACTACTATAATAAGTTATTATACTGCTCCCGAAGATTTTGTTTTAAATTTTAAACCTCTTCAATTTGCAATTTTAGCAGTCATTGCCATTGTCATGATTCCTATTCAGACCAGTGTCGAAGAGCTTATTTTTAGAGGTTATCTTATGCAAGGATTCGGATTGTTAGCTAAAAACCGATGGTTTCCGCTCCTAATGACTTCGCTAATTTTTGGATTATTGCATCTTGGTAATCCAGAAGTAGCAAAAATGGGTTACATCACGATGGTTTATTATATCAGCACGGGATTATTTTTAGGAATTTTGGTACTTATGGATGACGGACTCGAACTGTCTTTGGGTTTTCATGCGGCCAATAATTTATTTACAGCTTTATTAGTAACCTCAGATTGGACAGCTTTTCAAACTTATTCGATTCTAAAAGAGGTATCGAAGCCAGAGGTAGGTTTAGAAATCGTTTTTCCAGTATTTATTGTTTTTCCAATATTATTATTTGTCTTTGCAAAAAAATACAACTGGACAAACTGGAAAGAAAAATTAACTGGAAAATTAGCAGTAATTCCAGAACAAATAAATATAAAAAATGATTAAGCCAACCCACAAAAACATTCATAATAAGTTTAAGCTTAACGGTTTTCATTTTACCAAAGAAGAACTTTGTATTGCCGCCTTTAGCTATATAAAAGAAGGTTTAGCACACGAAAAACCATTGGGTTCTTTTATTCTAGATTGGTTTGATGAGAAAACTTATCTAGAAATTATGACTTCTGGAACAACCGGAATACCAAAAATAATTAGAATCGAGAAGCAAGCCATGATCAATTCGGCATTAGCGACAGGCGATTTTTTCGAATTAAAATCAGGCGATAAAGCCTTAAACTGTTTACCTGTAAAATATATTGCTGGCAAAATGATGTTTGTGCGTGCTCTTATTTTAGGGCTAGATTTAGATTTTGTTGCCCCAAGTTCGGCACCAATGGTTGGAAATAAAAATAATTACGATTTTGTCGCCATGGTTCCGCTACAAGTCGAAAACTCATTAATGCAACTACATCAAATTAAAACATTAATTATTGGTGGTGCAAAAATAAATATCGATTTAGAAAAAAAACTAATTCAATCTAAATGTAACGCCTTCGAAACTTATAGCATGACCGAAACCGTTACGCACATTGCAGCCAAAAGAGTAGGAGAGAAGGCCTTTTTGGTTTTGCCTAATATTTCTATTTGGCAAGATAATAGGAATTGTTTGGTTATTTCTGCCCCCAATTTAAGTAAAAAAAACATAGTTACAAATGATATTGTCGAATTAGTTTCTGAGCATCAATTTATTTGGTTAGGACGAGAAGATAATGTTATAAATAGTGGCGGTATAAAATTATTTCCTGAACAAATAGAAGCAAAACTTTTGGGGAAAATTACCAATAGATTTTTTGTTGCAGGTATTGCTAGCGAAGAATTTGGCGAACAATTGCTACTTTTCATCGAAGGGAATCCATACGAAATAGAGCCTTCAATCTTTAATGATTTAGATAAATTTGAAAAACCAAAACAAATAAAATTTATTCCTTCTTTTGCCGAAACCGAAACTGGAAAAATTAAAAGAAATGAAGTCGTGGCTTCATTTTTATGAATTAATAAAAAACAACTACAGTATATGAAAATCTATTCGATTCAAGAAATAAACGAAATCCTAAAAGGCGAAATTTTAGGAAATACCACATATAAGATTACAGCTCCAGAACAACTAGAATTAGCAAAAGAAACGCAAATTTCATTTATTGGACACAAGAAATATGAAAAATTTTGGCAAACCTCAAAAGCATGCGCAGCGATTGTAAACGAAGATATTTCGATAGCACCTGGAGAAAATAGGGTTTTTATAAAAGTAAAAAACGCAGATTTAGCCATGTCGCAAGTTTTAGCACTTTTTGCGCCACCAGCATCAGTATTTAGAACAAATATTCATGCAACAGCAATTATAGATACCACAGCAATTATTGGCGAAGACACAAAAATTGGTGCAGGAAGTTACATTGGTCTAGATGTAAAAATTGGTAAAAATGTGATTATATATCCTAATGTAACTATTCTAGACGAATGCACTATTGGCGATAATACGATTATTTGGTCAGGAGTAGTTATTAGAGAAAGATGTCATATAGGCAGCGATTGTATTCTTCACCCTAACGCAACTATAGGGGCAGATGGTTTTGGTTTCCGTCCAGACCCAGAAAAAGGACTAGTTAAAATCCCACAGATAGGCAATGTTATTATAGGAAATAATGTAGAAATTGGTGCCAATTCTTGTGTAGATAGAGGGAAGTTTAGCTCGACCATTTTAGGTGATGGTTGCAAAATAGATAATTTAGTACAAATAGCTCATAATTGCACCTTAGGAAAATATTGTATTATGGCAGGAAATTCAGGACTTGCAGGTTCTGTAACTTTAGGAAATGGCGTAATTATAGGAGGCAGCGTTTCTGTAAAAGACCACTTAACATTGGGCGATGGTGCAATGGTTGGTGCTGGTTCTGGAGTGGCTAGCGATGTTGCTGCAGGAAAAGTAGTTTTAGGTTATCCAGCAGCAGATGCGAGAGATACTTTAAAACAATGGGCATTTTTAAAAAAATTAGTAAAAGATTCAAAATAATAGAAGCCCCTTTGCAGAGTAGCTCCAATAAAAATAAAAATCAGGTGAATAATCCCAACTCAAAAAGTAGTAATAAATAAAATTAAGTCATTTAATTTTGATCATTAGCAACTCATACGAACAGACAACAGATAAAAACAAATTTTTGCAGATTTAAAACAATTTAGAAGATAATTTTGTTTATTTCTGTAAAAATTCGTTTTTAATTGGTGTTAAAACAACAGATTTTTATAATTTTCGTATTCGTATTAAATTATATTTTGTACAAAATGATTACAATATTGCTTAATCATTTCTCTAGTTTTTCTAAATTCATTTTTAATTTCAATTTCGGTTCCAGTAGCTTTTGCAGGATCAGGAAAATTGTAATGTAATTTTACAGCTTTGGTAGGAAAAAACGGACAACGTTCTTTAGCATTATCACAAACGGTAATTACATAATCGAAAGAAATATCAAAATATTCATCTATATTATTAGAGGTATGATGCGAAATATTAATATCTTCTTCTTGCATTATTTCGATAGCTTTTGGGTTTAAACCATGAGTTTCTACGCCTGCAGAATATATTTTAACTTTTTTATCATCGGTAAAATGGTCTAAATAACCATGTGCAATTTGGCTTCGGCAACTATTTCCTGTACAAAGGACTAAAATATTTATCATATTATTTTTTATTAAAACTACAAAAAATAAAATTTTGTATGGTACTAAACGGTGTCTTGTGGTCTTCTGTAAAACAATTTATTTTCTCGAAATGCTCTTCAAATATAGCATTCATTTTATTTTCAGAATATTGCATAATATCTAAACCGCTACATTTTTTTGGTCCATTTTCTGAAAAAGTACCAATAACTAATTTCCCTTTTTTTGCAATCGATTGAGATACAATTTGGGCATATTTTCGAATCTGATCTTCTGCTGTTAAAAAATGAAAAGAAGCCCTGTCATGCCAAAAATCGAAAAGAATTTCTGAATGAAAATCTAAAATATCTGAAACTATAAAAGTAACGTTTTTAGACTTTTCGCCCAATCGTTCCTGAATTCGTTCTATAGCTTTGGCGGAAATATCTAATAAGTACAAATTTGTAAAACCTAAATCTAATAAAGCATCAATAAAATGACTATCGCCTGCGCCAATATCGATGATTTTTGCGTTTCTTTGTAGATTAAATTCCTTAACAAAATTTAGAGAAGTTTCTGGTTTTTCTTGAAACCAGCTTACTTCTGTTTCTGTTTTTGTTGTAAAAACATTTTCCCAATGTGCTTTTTTATTTTCCATTTATAAAAACAACCAAATTAAATTAATGACACTAAATTTTGGGTCAAAACCCCAAATTAATTGTAAAACTGTGATCGATGCAGTTATTATAATAAGTTTGTTATATTTTATAATAAATGATTTCATACTTAACAACAATTTGAGTTTGGCGCACAACACTGATTAGTGTTTTCTTGTAATTCGCTTGGTTTTAGTTTTGTTTTTTCTGTAGGAATTCCGCAATTGTCTTTTGCTAAACAATCGGTTTTTGTGTTGGTTAAAAGGAATTGATTGTTAATATATTCTAATCCAAATTTACCAACTGTTTCTTGTTGAAATTCGATTTCAATTTCTAAATCTTCACCTTCAAACATTCCAGAAGTCGCATTAATTATTGATAGTACTTTTTTAGGTTCTAAGCGATGCTTAAAATCTATCGATGACCATAATTGTAGCGTCGCTTTTTTAGATATTCTGAAGGTATTCCCGCAATCTGTAAATTTTTTTGTAATCATTCCAATTTCGGTAATGTGAAAATGGGAAGGTACTTTTTGACCGTTTTGCAGCACAAATTCTAATTGTGTTGCGTTTTCTAGCTGATTTTTAAATTCTGATAGTTTCATTTTTGGTTGATTAAATTATTAGACGACTGAGCTCTTTAGGCTTGTTAATTTTTTAATTAAAAATTAGCAACATTTAGCTTTTAATTTTTTAGTAATATTAAAAAAATAATTTTCAAATTTCTTTAAGGTTTCGGTATTAATGCAATAGCAAATAGCTGTTCCTTCGATACTTCCTTGAATAATTTTTGCGTTTTTAAGTTCCTTTAAATGTTGCGAAACAGTAGGCTGGGCGAGTGGTAGCACATTTACAATATCGCCACAAATACAAGTATTTACAGAGAGTAAATATTCTATTATTGCTACTCTTGCAGGATGCGAAAGGGCTTTAAAAAGTGTTGCTAATTCGTTTTGATCTTCTGAAAAAGATTCTGATTTAGATGCGCCCATAATTTTATTATATTAATATATTGCAATATTACGATATTGTAATGTTAATTGCAAAATATTATGCAATTAATTCCATTGGGTGTAATTCATTTTTTTTTATGTTTTAACCCCATAGAAGCATAGTTTTTATGAATTTAATTAAAAATGTTTCACTTTATTATAGTAAAATATCGCTTTTGAATCAAAAAATGGTCTATCAAACTCTTATTCCTATGTCTTTATGTGGTTTTGTTTTTTTATTTTCTTTAAAAATTTAAGTTTCATTAATTGCGCCCAACGGGTTATAATTAAGAAAAAAAAACAGTGTTTATAAGGTTTGTGAAATTCGCAATTCATAATTCACAATTCATAATTATTTTTACTACTTTTGAAACTCATTAAAAATATCAAAAATGGCATCAGTAACATTGGGCGGAAACGCTATAAACACATCAGGAAATTTACCAGAAATTGGTACAAACGCGCCTGATTTTAAATTAGTAAAAAGTGATTTATCAGTAGTTTCATTAGCTGATTATAAAGGAAGTAGAGTAGTATTAAATATTTTTCCAAGTGTAGATACTGGGACTTGTGCGGCATCAGTAAGAACATTTAACGCAAAAGCTAGCGGGTTAGAAAACACAAAGGTATTATGTATTTCTCGTGATTTGCCTTTTGCTCAGAAACGTTTTTGTGGCGCTGAAGGATTAGAAAATGTTGAAAACCTATCAGATTTTAAAGACGGAAGCTTCGGAAAAAATTATGGTCTTGAAATTACAGATTCGGTACTTGCAGGTTTGCATTCTAGAGTTGTAATGGTTCTTGACGAAAATGGTATTGTAAAATATAGCGAGCAAGTTCCAGAAATTGCAGATGAGCCAAATTACGAAAATGCTTTAGCTGTATTATAACTATGAGTGAGAAATTTGAGAAAGATAACACTTTTGTTACAGGTCGTTTCAAAAGTATAGGATTTGCAGTAAAAGGCGTAATAAAGCTAATAACTACTGAGCATAGTGTTATGGTGCAATCATCTATTGCTATAATACTCATTTTTGCTGGTTTTTATTTTCAAATTTCTAGAACAGATTGGATGTTTCAAATTCTAGCTTTCGGGCTAGTTTTGGGTATTGAAGGGCTAAATACTGCAGTCGAAAAAATTGCAGATTTTGTGCATCCAGATTATCACGAACGTATTGGTTTTATAAAAGATATTGCTGCTGGATCAGTTTTTTTTGCAGCCATGACTGCAATTGCAATTGGCTTAATGATTTATTTACCTATATTTTTATAAGCGCGAATATAACGGTCCGTTTTATTTCAAGTGTTTTAAACAAAAAAAAACACCACGTATTACGCAAATTAACACAAATTCTCTATTTGTGAGTCTTAAAAAAATCGTATTAATTTGTGTAATGTGTGGTTAAAAAAACAAATGATATAGTAACGGATAGGAATGAAAACTAAAATACTGTAAAACCTACTCATGGCAAAAGCGAAAAAAGAAATAAATCCTACAGAACCTGAAGAAACTAATTTGCTAAGTCGTTTTAGCACTTCTCGCCAACAAAAAATCACCATTGGTGTGTTATTAGTGTTATTTGCCATTGCTCTTGGCCTATCATTTATATCTTATTTTGTAAATGGAAAATACGACCAAAGCGAATTGGGTAGTTTTACTTCTAGAAACCCTGATATTCAAAATTGGTTAGGAAAATTTGGCGCTTTTATGTCAGATTTCTTTATATATAAAGGTTTCGGAGTAGCATCATTTTTATTTATTAGATTGTTATTTATAACAGGGTCTTATTTAGTTTTAGACTTAGCAGTAGGAAAACTAAAACGAACATGGTTTTGGGATATCTTTGTTATCATTATTTTATCTATATTATTTGGCTTTTTTGGCAATTTTTTGCCAGAATTAGGCGGGGTTATTGGTTACGAAATGAATTTGTTTTCGCAAGATTACATAGGGAAATCAGGAACATTACTGGCACTTGTTTTCGGAATAGTTATTTATTTAATTTTCAAAATAAAAATTTCGCCAGACAAAGTTAAAGGTTTCTTTGAAAAAACTAAAAATGATATTAAAGAAGAATTAAAACCAATAAAAAGCACAAATTCAACTTATAATTTAGAAGAATTTGCTACCGATGAAGAAATAGAATTACCTACAAAGAAAAACGAATTTCAATCTGAAGAAGAAGAATTAGGAGAAATTACTTTGCGGTCAGTTTCCCAATTCGAAATTAATAAAGAAAGTTTGAAACCAACAATTTCTAATTCTTCCGAATTAATTTTAGAACCAACAATAAAAGAAGAAATTTTAACAGATAATAATAACAAAGCAAACGAAAATGAGTTTGTAATACAAAAAGTTGAAGAAGAAGATATTGTAGAAGAAAATTTGGCCTCAAGATTAGTGGCAGATTTTGGAGAATTTGATCCCACATTAGATTTATCTAATTTTAAATTCCCAGGAATCGATTTGCTAAAAGATTATTCATCAGGCGGTATTACCATCAATCAAGGAGAGTTAGAAGAAAATAAAAATAAAATTGTAGAAACTTTACGCAATTACAAAATAGAAATTGCACAAATTAAAGCAACCGTTGGACCATCGGTTACGCTATACGAAATTGTACCAGAAGCTGGAATTAGAATTTCTAAAATAAAGAGTTTAGAAGATGATATTGCCTTGTCGCTTTCGGCATTAGGAATTCGTATCATTGCGCCAATTCCAGGAAAAGGCACTATTGGGATAGAGGTTCCAAACAAGAATCCGAGTATGGTTTCTATGAAATCTGTCATTGGCTCAGCTAAGTTTCAAGATGCAGAAATGGAACTGCCAATTGCGTTAGGAAAAACAATTTCTAACGAAACTTTTGTTGTCGATTTAGCAAAAATGCCACATTTATTAATGGCTGGAGCAACAGGACAAGGAAAATCGGTAGGGTTAAATGCTGTTTTAACCTCACTTTTGTACAAAAAACATCCAGCAGAAGTTAAGTTTGTTTTGGTAGATCCGAAGAAAGTAGAACTAACACTTTTTAATAAAATAGAGCGTCATTATTTAGCTAAACTACCAGATACTGACGAAGCTATTATTACTGATAATGCAAAAGTAGTAGCAACGTTAAATTCACTTTGCGTAGAAATGGACAACCGTTATTCTTTGCTAAAAGATGCCATGGTGCGTAATATTAAAGAATATAACGAAAAATTTAAGCAACGAAAACTAAATCCAGAAGCAGGACATCGTTTTTTACCCTATATAGTATTGGTAGTTGATGAGTTTGCCGATCTGATTATGACAGCAGGAAAAGAAGTAGAATTACCCATTGCTCGTTTGGCACAACTAGCTCGTGCTATTGGAATTCACTTAATAATTGCTACACAAAGACCATCGGTAAACGTAATTACAGGTATGATTAAAGCCAATTTTCCTGCCAGAATTGCATTTAGAGTTACCTCAAAAATAGATTCTAGAACCATTTTAGATTCTGGAGGAGCAGACCAATTAATAGGTCGTGGAGATATGCTTTTTAGCAATGGAAACGATTTGGTTCGTGTGCAATGTGCGTTTGTAGATACGCCAGAAGTAGAAAAAATCACAGAATTTATTGGTTCTCAAAAAGCCTATGCCACAGCTTATTTGCTCCCAGAATTTGTAGGGGAAGATGGTGGCATACAACTTGATATAGACATATCCGAAAGAGATTCGTTATTTAGAGATGCTGCCGAAGTAATTGTAACCGCCCAACAGGGGTCTGCTTCCTTAATTCAGCGAAAGCTAAAATTAGGGTACAACCGTGCAGGAAGATTAATAGATCAGTTGGAAGCTGCGGGAATAGTTGGCCCATTTGAAGGCAGTAAAGCACGTGGTGTAAATATCCCAGATTTGGTGGCTTTAGAGCAATTTTTTAATAATGAAAAAAATAATAATTAATTTTATGAAGAAAATAATAAGTTTATTACTAATAGTTTTTAGTTTTTCTGTACAAGCTCAAGACGCAGTAAAAGCAAAAGCATTGCTTGATAAAGTATCGGAAAAAGTAAAAAGTTACAAAAATATTCAAATAGATTTTAAATATTCTTTGCAAAATTTTAAGGAGAATGTTAATCAAGAAAGTAAAGGAAATGTTACTTTAAGCGGAAATCAATATGTATTAAATTTTATGGGTGTTACAAAACTTTGCGATGGAAAAAAATTATACTCAATAGTTCCAGAAGACGAAGAAATAGCGGTTTCAAATATTGGCGGAAGCGCAGAAGATCATGATACACCAGCAAAAATGCTAACTTTTTTTAGTAAAGGTTTTAAATATGCTTGGGATATTGTGCAAAATGTAAAAGGAAAAAAAATTCAGTATGTAAAACTAACCCCTATAAGTTCTAAAGACGAACGCAAGCAAATTTTAGTTGGGGTCGATGTTGCAACAAGCCAGATATATAAAACAATATCTGTAGCTAAAAATGGAACAGAAATAACTTTGACTGTTAATTCTTTCAAAACCAACCAAACATTGCCAAAAAATCAGTTTACTTTTGTGCAAAGTAAATATCCTAAGTATTACATTAATAAATTGGACTAAATTGAATGAAAATCCTTGATAAATATCTTCTAAAAACCTATTTAACTTCATTTTTTGGAGTATTTATAATTTTAATTTTTATATTCATTCTTCAAACTGTTTGGTTGTTTATTTCGGAACTAGCAGGAAAAGATTTAGATTTAATTTTAATTCTAAAATTTCTCCTTTTCAAAATGCCAGGTTTAATACCCTTAGTATTGCCATTATCGGTACTTTTATCTGCAATAATGACTTTTGGTGATATGGCCGAAAATTATGAATTTGCAGCAATGAAATCTGCAGGAATTTCTTTTCAAAGAACAATGAAAGGATTAACATTTTTTATATTTCTATTAAGTGTAGGTGCGTTTTTTTTTGCAAACAATGTGATTCCTTATGCAGAATTTAAGTTTAATAATTTTCGTAAAAATATAGCACAAGTAAAGCCAGCTATGGCAATTGCAGAGGGTCAGTTTAGTACAATAGGCAATATAAATATTAAGGTAAATAAGAAATCAGGAACCAATGGTGAGTTTTTAGAAGGAGTTACAATACATAAAAAATCTGATCTTGGTGAAGGAGCGAAAACAGTTATAAAATCTAAAAGTGGGCAGTTAATAAGTAGCGAAGAATCTAGTTTGCTCCAACTGGTATTGATAGATGGTTATTATTATGAGGATATTACGCCAAAAAGCTATGAAGATCGTCAAAAAATGCCTTTTGCAAAAGTAAATTTTAAAAGATATACCATCAATATCGACTTGTCTAAATTGAATAAAGTAGATGGGGCCGAAGAGAATATTACAAATGCATGCTATATGCTTAATTTGGTAGAACTTAAATATACCGTAGATTCTTTGAGTACAAGTTATAATAAAGAATTAGTATCTGTTGCAGATAATGTTTACCAGCGTATAGGTTTTAATTCAAACCTTCAACCAGATTCATTAAGACCTAAAAAACCAAAAACAATAGGATTGCTTAGCTTTTTATCTAGATCTGAAAAAGTAAAAATATTAGAAATCGCATCTAGTGATGCCATGAGTGCAAAACAAAATTTCGAGATAAATAATTTTTCATTAGATTATAAGAAAAAAGATATTAATAGCTTTTGGATATCTATTTATGAAAAATTTGTAATAGCCTTCGCTTGCATATTAATGTTTTTTATAGGAGCACCATTGGGTGCTATTATTAGAAAAGGAGGATTGGGGTTGCCAATAGTATTTGCAATGCTAATATTTATAACTTTTCACTTTTTAAATACTTTTGGAAAAAAAGTAGCCCAAGAATCAGGAATGGCACCGTTTCTTGGTGCCTGGATTTCATTCTTTTTATTAGTGCCATTAGCCATATTCTTAACACGAAAAGCAATAAACGATACTGGAGGTATAAGCTTTGATGTAATTACAGAGCCAATTAAAAAAATATTTATCAAACTCACACAACGCAACAAACAACAAAATAATGACTGCAAATAATAAAATTATATTAAATACAATTGAAGAAGCAATAGAAGACATTCGTCAGGGAAAAATTATTATTGTTGTAGATGATGAAGACCGAGAAAACGAAGGAGATTTTCTGGCAGCAGCCGAAAAAGTAACGCCAGAGATGATTAATTTTATGGCTACACATGGTCGCGGACTAATTTGCGCACCACTCACAGAAAGTCGCTGTAAGGAATTAGAATTAAGACCCATGGTGTCTAATAATACAGATCACATGGAGACAGCTTTTACTGTTTCTATCGATTTGAAAGGCAATGGTGTAACAACAGGAATATCTGCATCTGACAGGGCAAAAACAATATTATCGCTAGTAGATTCCAGAACAAAACCTCATGAATTGGCACGTCCGGGACATATATTCCCATTAGTAGCCAAGCAAGGAGGTGTTTTGCGAAGAACCGGTCATACGGAGGCAGCTATCGATTTTGCAAGACTAGCAGGATTTAAATCGGCAGGAGTAATTGTCGAAATTATGAATGAAGACGGTACAATGGCTCGTTTGTCCGAGTTATATGAAGTTGCTAAAAAGTTCGATTTAAAATTGGTTTCAATTGAAGATTTAGTAGCTTACAGGATGCAACATGATAGTTTGATTGTTAAAAAAGAAGATTTTGACATAGAAACTCGTTTTGGATCATTCAGACTTCGTGCTTATGAGCAAACAACAAATAAACAAATACATATTGCCTTAACAAAAGGAACTTGGAATTTGGGAGATGCTGTTTTAACGCGAATTAATTCATCGCAAGTAAATAATGATTTATTAGGGACATTAACAAATAATGCAGACAAGCAGTTAGATGATATGTTTAAAGTTATTAATGAAGAGGGTAGAGGCGCTGTAATATTTATTAATCAAGATATGCAATCTGTAAGTTTATTAAATAGAATCCATGAGCTTAGGTCTTTACAATCTATAGGAGAAATGAAAGCACCAAAAATAGTTATAGATAGTAAAGATTTTGGAATTGGAGCACAAATTTTACATGATATAGATATTTCTAAAATCAGATTAGTTTCTAATACAGAAGTTGGAAAGCGAGTTGGTATGATAGGATATGGACTTGATATTGTTGAATATGTAAATTATTAATAATTATTTTAAAATCTAATTTAAAGAAAATGAGTTAGTTAAAAAATAATTTTAATTTTTATTCAAAAAAGTTTTGCATAAACAAAAAAGGTTCTTATATTTGCACTCGCAATCAGGTAATGAAAGCGATGTACTGGAGAAATGGCAGAGCGGTCGAATGCGGCAGTCTTGAAAACTGTTGACTGTAACAGGTCCGGGGGTTCGAATCCCTCTTTCTCCGCCAGTAGAAATACAAATGGTTACAAAACCCACTAAATTCAACGATTTAGTGGGTTTTTTCGTTTTTAGGAGTATCAAATTATTCATTTAATCTCAAAGTTTTGGTGTCTTTCGAGGTGTCACTAAATTACAAAAATTTAAGTGACACCTCTCACAGAGGACCACCAGTACAACTAAGGTGTTCAACAACATATTCAAAATATGTACATCTTGTTTGTAATTATTAGAAAGTTTAAATTTAATAATAACTAAAAGGTTACCACCTATGAACACTACTGTATCAGTTCTCTTTTACATCAAGAGATCAAAAACCAACAATGAGGGCGTCTGCCCAATTTACGTAAGAGTAACAGTCCAAGCGAAACGATTTGAATTTAGCAGCAACAAATTCATTAATCCAGAGAAATGGTCGGGAGAAGGTTCTAAAGTCAAGGGAACAAATGAGGAAGCTAGAACAATAAATAGTCACCTTGATTATTTAAAAAATCAAATTTTGGAATCGGAGAAAAGATTATTCAAAAAAGATATTATTATTAATTCTGAAAACTTGAAGAATGAATTATTGGGAGTAAATGAAACAAAAAGAATGCTAATCCCAATCTTCCAAGACCACAATAACAAAATCAAAGAACTGGTTGGCAAAGAATATGCACCAGGAACATTAGAACGTTATAAAACTTCATTGAAACACACTATTGAATTCTTGGAATGGAAATATAAAGCTTCAGATATTGAAATCACTAAGATAGACCACGCTTTTGTAACAGACTATGAATTCTTTTTGCGTAGCGTGAGAAATTGCGCCAATAACACAGCCGTAAAATACATCAAGAATTTCAACAAAATAATCAAGATTTGCATAGCCAATCATTGGATAGAAAGAAATCCATTTGCAAACTATAAATCAAAAGTCAAAGAAGTAGAAAGAGTCTATTTATCCGAAGACGAAATCCAAAATATTATCAATAAAGATTTCAAAACAGAACGATTATCACTAGTTCGGGATATCTTCCTTTTTAGCTGCTTTACAGGTTTAGCATACATTGATGTCAAAAACCTAACAAAGTCGCATATAAGTCTTGGTATTGACGGAGAGAAATGGATATTCACCCACCGTCAGAAAACCGAATCGGTTTCAAAAATTCCAATCCTTCCAATAACACAAATGATTATTGATAAATACGAGGACCATCCGGAATGCAACAATCAAAACAAACTACTTCCAATTTTGAGTAATCAAAAAATGAATGCCTATCTAAAAGAAATTGCGGGTGTTTGCGGCATCAAAAAAGAATTAACCTTCCACATCGCCCGACACACTTTTGCGACGACTGTAACCCTTACAAATGGTGTCCCAATAGAAAGCGTCAGTAAAATGTTGGGACATAAAAACATAAGAACCACACAACACTATGCTAAGATATTAGATAAAAAAGTGAGTGAAGATATGGTATTATTAAAATCAAAGTTGAGTAATTTTAAGTGTCATAATGTCTCGAATGGAACGGATTAAAGTGCTTTCAAATATCCAAATGCTTCGTCCTGAAAACTATACAGATTAAGCAAGAGTTTTATGCAACTAAATAATAAAGATATAATTTATCTGCCAATGGCAATTTATACTTGATAATCCAATGCCTACTTTTGGCATTTCCTTTTCGCTATAGAAGTCCTGAATCTTTCAAAAAATCTATGTTTTTGTCAATGGCAAAGCCATTTAAGCTAATAATTGTTT
The DNA here is from genome assembly GCF_002217405.1 of Flavobacterium psychrophilum DSM 3660 = ATCC 49418. Lineage (GTDB taxonomy): Bacteria > Bacteroidota > Bacteroidia > Flavobacteriales > Flavobacteriaceae > Flavobacterium > Flavobacterium psychrophilum. The sequence continues at coordinate 125,920 of NZ_MUHE01000010.1, forward strand.
CAAGTTCTCGTTTGGAAATTTTATTGTTTTTGTGAATGTTTTTTAGTATTTCAATTCTGTTTTCAGAAAGTTTATCTACCCACCATATTCACTAGAACCTCATCCCTATTTTACTTCAAAAAAGGTTTTTGATAATTAAACATTTTCACTATAATTAAGATATGGAATCTCTTATTGTTTTGAAATTGACCAAAGCACTTTCTATATTTTCAATAATATCATTAATCAAATCATCTGGTTCAGGCAGATTATCTAAATCAATCATCGTATCATCTTTTAGCCAAAATATATCTAAGTTGGTTTTGTCTCTTGCAGCAATCTCTTTATTAGTGAATTTTCTCCAGCGACCATTCTCATTTTCTACATTCCATGTTTCTTTTCTCTTAGCCCTATTTTTAGCATTAAAACATTCAATAAACTCTTTTAGATCTTCATGTTTTAATGGGTTTTTCTTAGGTGTATGTCTAATATTTGTGCGATAATCATAATACCATATTTCCTTTGTCTTAGGAATAACAGTGTTGATTTCATTATCAAAGAATAAAACATTTGATTTTACTCCTTGCGCATAAAATATACCCGTTGGTAATCTTAAAATAGTGTGCAAATTAGTGTCCGCTAATAATTTTTTACGAATTGTTTCCCCAGCTCCACCTTCAAATAAAACATTATCAGGAAGCACAACAGCAGCACGACCATTTTCGTTCAACATTGTTACAATATGCTGAAGAAATGCCAATTGTTTATTACTGGTAGTTACCCAGAAGTCTTCCCTTAAAAAATAACCATCTTTTTCTGCTTGTTTTTTATCAATTGTTGGAATATCACTGCTACTTACTCCAAATGGTGGGTTTGCAAGAACGACATCTACCTTTTCAGAATTCTCAACTTTGCCAGATTTACGCTTTAGACTATCAGTAACCTCTATGTCAGGTGTTTCTTTTAAATCACCGACACCATGTAAAAAAAGGTTCATGAGACACAAACGTGCAGTCGATTTCTCAATTTCCCAACCATGAAAAGTTTTAAATTTTAAAAATTCACTTTCAGATTTTGTTAACTTATTTTGTTTTAAATGATTTAGAGCTCCTAAGAAAAAGCCTCCTGTTCCACATGATGGATCAGCAATGGTTTCTTTGGGTTTTGGTTGAATGCAATTGACCATAGCAGTAATTACAGCTCTTGGCGTAAAATACTGTCCAGCTCCACTATTTTCGGCATTTTTCTGTAATAGAGATTCGTAAATTTCACCTTTTACATCAAATTCTTTAGAAGTCCAATTTTCTTCATCAATAAGATTTATCAGTTTTTTTAGTTTAACTGAGTCGTGTATTTTATTTAGTGCTCCAGCAAAAATTTTATGAAGCATTCCTCCTGAATCAGAGAGTGTTTTTAAGATCAGCTCATACGTTTCAACTATTTGATTAGCCGATTTTAATTCTTGCCAATCACAGCCTTTTGGTATTTGGTATTGGTCTTTATTTTCATCTGCCATTTTTAGGAATAGCAAATAGGTAAGCTGTTCTAAATAATCGCCATATCCAAGACCATCATCTCTTAAGGTATCGCAAAAAGACCATATTTTTGCTACTAATATATTTGTTGCCATAATATTATGTTTTATTCTTCTAATAATTTATATGCCCAATCTTGACCTGAAGATCTTAGACAGGATCTTACTGTTGAAGTTAATTCTTGCTCAGGAGAAATCATCTTTCTCAATTTTTCAATTTCACAATCTTTATTATACTTGTTTTGGTTTGTTGGTTCCTTATTAAATACTAAATTCAAGCTATTAACTTTTTTGATCAATGAACTAGTTTCCTGCCATTTAAGCCTTCTAATTTCTTTTAAATCTGGATAATTTAAATCTAAATATTCAATGGTATATTTAGCTCTGTCATAATTCCATTTTTCTAAATTTTCAGGAGCAGCAGGTTTTATATCCCCGTTATTATCAAAATTTAGAAGCTTAACATCCTCTTTTACTGTAGGGTCTAAAAAATAATAAACTTCATCCGAAATTGGAGCGGGACTATTTACTTTATTGTATTTCACGGCAAAGTGATCATTTTTTTTTGTATTACCAACACTTCCACAAAGCCTGTAATTTCTATAATCAAAAGTAAGCCACCAATAGCCATCCCTAGATGGATTTGCTTTGTCAAATATATCTTCTACTCTTTTTTTTGGTCTAAAATGGTCTATGTGTAAATGAGAATATGGATTATTGGTTTCAGAATACCAACACTTGTTATGTGATAGTTCTTTAAAACTATTTTTAAATACTTTCCAAAAACGGTGATTTTTATCAATTATGCTATTTCTTTCTTCAACTGTAGTCGATTTTTTCAATAGTTCAAGCAATTCTGTTGCTTTATCTAACCATTTTTTCTGGGGGACATTTAGTTTGTCAAAGTTTATATACATCATAGCCTATTATTTAATTTGGGCTTTTAACTTTTCAGCAATATATTTCGAAAATTCTGGGTCCTTAAAAGTATAATTAAAACCTTCATTACTTAAGATTTCAAAAAGTTCTTTAAGTCTATTTTTATCTTCATTTGTTAATGTATTTTGACTTTCCTTATACATCAATAAATTACGTTCTTCCAAGAGTTTATTTGTTGGTCTATCAAGAGTTGTTGGCATGCCAAATAATGGACTTGTTAAGATACCTGCAACACCTAACCCTTTTGGGCTTTCATCAGGCTCGTGTACTTTGGTTTCGTTATTTTCATTCTTTCTAAAAACTCTAACTTGTTCTTTTTCTAAACCGCCTATGACAAGAGGATCATGAGTGCAAAAAACAATTTGAGTCTTATCTGATTTATGAACTACATCACTCAAGAAATCAAGGTATTTCCATTTCCACATTGGGTTTAAGTGAGTATCTGGTTCATCTAATAAAATAAGAGCTTCGTCATCTTTTGTAAATTTAAGAAGACCTAGAACGGTAATTAATTGCTTCTCACCTTCACTTAATTCCCCCATAGCTAGTTCTCCTTTTATATTTTCCTTTACAACTTTAATTCGAACATCTTGATCTTCTACAAATTCTGAAAAATGTAAACTGCATAAGGCATTAAATAACGGAATCTTACTTTTATACATTTTCATTTCAACCAAGGAACTAAACGTGCTTTTATCTTTGATATATAAAAAAAGTCTATTAAGTGTTTCTCGTTTATTTAGAGAGCCTTTCACTGTCTCTTTGTAAAACATAGGAGCTGTTGAGAAATTCCACAAATCCTCTATAAACCGACGTACAAGTCCATCAGCGTTCCAAAAACGATCTTTTTCTTTTTTTGATTTAGACCAATTGGGTTGTTTTAACATAAAAAGAGCCGAACCAAAATCAATTATATTCAATTCTTTTTTTAGGAATTCAATAGTTTCCACTTCTCTTTCTGGAAATAAATAAAAGGCAATTAATGCTAAACTTGCATGAATAGGTTCCACCAGAAATATTCGAGGCATTTCATTAAAATCCTCATATTTCAAGTCAGGAGTCATCATTTTCTTAAACTGCAAAAGTTTATGGTCGGCGTATAATGATTTTAATCGTTCACTTAAGCCTGAATAATAAACAAATACATGACTTGGTAGGTATTCATTCTTATCCTTAAAGAATAGTGATTTTGAACGTAGATTTTCGCCATCTATAATAAATTTATATCCATTTTTAGATAAAAACTCTACTTCAATATCCCTACCTCTACAATTATATTTGATATAATATTCAAAACTCTCACCGTGTTTTGGTACTAATGGAGATCGCTCTAAATCTAAATCTCTAAAGATTATAACAATAGCCTCCATGAAATTTGACTTTCCGGTTGCATTTAACCCCAGTAGGACTGTTTCCATTGAACTTTTACCAAAGTCGAATTGGAAATTTTCAAGATTCTTAAATCTCCCTTTTATATGAACACTATCTATTTTCATTTTCTTAGGGATAAAAGAGATTCCATTTCTTCTTTAACTTCAGTAAGCTCGCTATAGATTTCTTTTATTTCGCTGTAAAAACCTTCAATATCACCTTCGTGTACTGAATTTTCCCAAAGTTCTTGAACTGAGATAGGATCTTTAGATTCTTTTAAAATTTCAAGTACTGTCCTTTTTGTTTCCATTTGTCTCTTCTTTTTGGGTTTAAGCTTTTCTAATGCTTGTTGTGCTTTTAAGTAAGCACTTTTCTCTACTTTAATTTTATTTAGCAATTCACTAGCCGATTCATCATTAAAATCTTGGTTTACTAGTTTACCGTCAAATGCCTTTTTTAAGATCGAGTGTCTAAGTATTAATATACCACTCAATGTATGACTTATTGATTTCTCCAAGTTTTCTATTAATGTAAAACGAGACTCTAGTATTTCAACTATCCGATTTTGTTCGAGTCTTGGAGGAACTTTTAAATTGAATTTTTTTATGTCTTTTTGAAATAAATGAGGAATTGCACTTCCTGAAATTTTTTCATTAACCAATTCCTGCATAGTAGGTCCTAGAAAGAAGTAGTATAGGAAATCTGGATTAAAAACTTCTTTGGCATCAATAACAAGTATGGATGAGTTTACTGTTGCTTTCTTTGGTAAATTTTTAATTATGCCAATTTTTCCAATGCCTGCACCATCTTTGCATAACAATATATCGTTTGTTTTAAGTTTTATTTCGGGACTTTCTTCATACCTTTCAATTGTTATATGATTTGCATCCTTAAAAACTACATTTTTACCATAATTTAAAGCATGAACAGAAAGAAATAAAGCCCCTTCTTTTGTATACTCTTTTTTAGTTAAACCTCTCCAACCTATTCTTGCATTAATCCCAATTAGGTTATCTAGGTTAGCATTAGCCCAAGTTTGAAGAACAGTATTTTTTTCAAATACGAAATTATAATTGATTTTAGGATTCTTTTTTATTCCTTCTTGGATTTCTATTTGATATTTAGATTTTCGTTTATCTTTAATATCCGCTAATTCTAAATTGGCATCAAAATTTTGATTATTATTTCTCCAATTTTCAGTCAGCTTACCTTCAAAAGCACTTTTTAATAAAGCTTGCTTATAAATTTCTAACTGCTGTTTTGTATTTTGCAATACTTTTTCAGCCTGATAAAGTTCGCTAAAAAGTTCTTCAATTTTTTCTACAATAAGGTTTTGCTCGTTTAATGGTGCCATCAAAAAAGTTAATTTTCCAAATTTGCTTTTATTTAAAATAGGAACAGTTGTCGCAGAGGAGTTTTCCTTAATTAATTTTTGAAAATTTGAACTTATAATTTGATAGTAAAAAAAAAGAGGATTACTTATGATTGGTAACACACCGTTTATCTGTTGATTAAATGCTCCTTCTTTTAAAATAATTCCTGATTTCCCAATCGTTGAACCAATACACGTAACTAGAATACTACCTTTAGGAAGCGTCCTAGAAAATTCCTTCCCTAAAACAGATAATTTATCTTTAGAATCATTGACATAACCTAAGTTTAAATCTGAAGGCTTAAAAAATGGCACATCCCCATTGAAATAAGATTTATTGTTAGTTGGAGGAGTATTTCCAGTTACTATGATTGCTACCTCTCCTAGTTTAACAATTTCCCAACCTTTCGGCAATTGATATGTCATTCCGTTTTTCATTTTAAATCTTCTCCAACAATTCTGTTTTTACAAATTCGTATGCATTTTGAATGTCATACATAAGGCCAGGTTTTAATAAACCTTCCATATCGCCTAAAAAATCTTGATCTACAATTTTCTTTTCCATATTTTCTAAAAACTCTTTTTGCGTCACACTGTTATCTTCTTCTTTCATATAAAAGTTCCATGCTTCAATAATTGTGTGAGGGTTAACATTGCTTTGTGTTATTGCATACCACATATCAAACAAATCCCTTCCTTTTCTTCTCTGGTAAAGGGCTCGCATTTTTGTTCCCAATAACTCGGTTAACTCATATGATGGTATTGATACTTCTCCTGTAAACCATTCAGATTGCATTTCGTGTTTCACGTCCTGTATACCAAAAATAGTATGATGTTCCCGGCAATTAACTTCTACTTTTAGCCTTAATGGTATTCCATCTTCTGAATCAAAACGATACACCAATGTGTTATTATGCTGTTTTTGTTTGCGTATTGGCTTGTCTCCCAAAAAAGATAATACCTCTCGAAGTTTATCCATAATTGGCCCAAAAGGCTCTGCTGTTATTTGTACTAAATCGATGTCTTCAGAATATCTTGCGGCGGGTGACAGATACAATTTATGTAGAGCAGTTCCTCCTCTAAAAGCTAATTTTTCTTTTAAATATTCATCGCTATATATGGCCATTAACGCTCGTTCAATTACCAAATCTTGTTCTACCTGAAAATCCTCTTGCCAAGGTGCTTTTTTACGCCATGCGGTTATATATGCTTTTGGAATCATAAATCTGTTTCTATTTCTAAATTTTGTACAACCTTCCAGTCATTACCTGTTATCATCTCAGGTTTTTCCTTTTGTGGTCTTAGTAATACCGGAAAATAATTCACTGTTTTTAAGTAGTCTTTAATTGGATCGCTTAAATCCCGCATATCTAAAATCTCTTCAAGTAAAAAGCCTAGGCGCTGTACCGCAGTTATAGGAGAATAACGTTTTGAGAGATCAAGCAATTTATTAGCATCAATGCTTTCACAGAGTTCTTCTAATACTGTTGCAACCCTATTAAGACCTCCCGCTTGATCAAAATAACACACCAAATCCAATGCAGTTAATTCCGGTGACGAAACATTTATATATCCCGTATCAACTTTCTTTTGAACAATATCACTTTTTGACCATTCCTTTTTAATGTAAAAGTTCATTTTCAGGTTGTCATTATTAATATTTCTTAAACTTGGTTTCATTGTGATTACAGAAAAAGATTGAGGTTGTTGATGTGCCGCTCCATAATAAGCCGCAGCATTTAGTAATCCTACATAATAATCTTTTTCCAAAAATTTCATTAGCTCTGAAATAAATAAGGAAGGAGGAAGAATCCCTTTACTCCTGTACTCTGGTGTAATTACTACGTAGAATTCATTTCTAATTAAAGCAATTTCTTTCTTCTTTTTAAGTCTTTGCAGTGCCTTCTTAATCGCTTCATCAGACTGTTCAAATTGGTTTCTTACTTCCGGCAATGAAAACGCATACCTTCCGTTGGAACGTAATTCGTTAATAAAGTCTTCTAAATAAGCGTAATTACCCCTCATTTTAAGTTTTTGTTTGCAAAAAGGGATGAACTTCATACCTTTTTGCAGATGTAAACTTAATTATTATTTTGGTTCTAACAAATTTTTATGGCTTCTTTTTTAATCCCTTTCGTCAAGTTTTCCAACTACCATTATAACGCTTATCCCTCAACCACTCATAAAACTTTCCTCTAAGCCATAACCCAGCAACCCAAACCACAACAAGCCCTATTATCTCATACCATTCCATCTCTCAAAGATAAAACGGCAATCACATACGCAAGAAACATCAAATGCAGTTTCTCCCAAATTGACAAGTTATACTCCCAAATTGACAAGTTGTTGAAATAAAAAAAGATGCCTAGGCATCTTACTTATCTATTAGCTTAAAAAACTCTGAAAGCTTTATATTTCTTGCCTCACAAATTTTATTAAGAGTATTTACAGGTATATTATAATTTGATCCTTCGACTTTTAGTGCAGTATTTTTAATTTTTCTCACTATACTCTCCTCAATGTTATGATCTAATGCAAAAGAACGTTGAGATTTATAAGATTCAATCCAACTTCTATAAATATATTTACAAATAATATTGTTTGCTTCAATCATACTAACAAAGGAAAGTCAATCAACAAAAAATAATGCGCACTAAAGCACGCATATTGAAATATTTTGTTATATTTGTTTCCAATTACATACATTTGCGATTCTTCATATAAAAAATAATTGAAGCATTCGCTTTGAATTTCGTCTTAGAAAACTGGTAATTTTAAAAGGAACGAAATGATAAGTACGATGCTCACGTCCCATGGCGTGGGCTCACTTATTCGTGTGCGGGTATACCAGTACCTTGATAGCGTTTAAGATGAGTTCCATGCCATTTTTTTATTATCTAGGCACAAAATACTCTTCTTATATTCTTAGCGTCGTTTCTTCATTTTTCATAGTCTCGCAATACCATTAATTTATTGAATTAGTTGGGAAAGGCACTGCCTGCGCTTGGCTGCAACAAGTAACGGCAGCGCTCTTTTCTTAAAAAAACCTTAAAAACCAAAAGCCCATGAAATAAAACCAAAAAATCTGTGTAATCCGTGGCAAAAAAACAAGCGAAGCGAAACACAAAAAGCGAAGCACAAAAAAAGGCCCTCTAACTCTTCTTGGCGGACGAATAGAGGACCAAAGCAAACAAAACCGAAGTTTCATTTAACCAATCCAAAAGTATGAATAAAAATTCAATCTTAAATCGTTGGGCTACAATACAACTGCCCAAACTATACTATATATTGCCACTATTGTTCACTATGGCAGTCCAAGCCCAAAACCAAACCATCAAAGGGACAATAACCGATGTCAGTGGTACTCTGCAAGGTGTAACCATAAAGGTAAAAGACAAACCAACAGCAACACTTACAGACGAAAAAGGCAATTACACTATTGAGGTAGTACCAACAGACATGCTAGTTTTTTCTTTCATAGGCTACAAAATCGTTGAAATCCCTGTTACAAACCGTTCAACAATCAATGTGCAGTTACAAGAAGATACTACCACACTCAAAGAGGTTGTAATCAATGCAGGCTACTATTCCGTAAAAGACAAAGAACGAACGGGAAGCATTTCAAAAGTCAGTTCCAAAGAAATCGAAAAACAACCAGTAACGAACGTTCTTGCAGCTCTTCAAGGCAGGATGGCTGGAGTAAATATAACACAAACAACGGGTGTTCCTGGTGGTGGTTTTAACATCCAAATAAGAGGTAGAAACAGTATCAGAACCGAAGGAAATCAGCCACTATACATTGTTGACGGCTTACCTTTTTCATCAGAAAATTTAGGTAACACAGCAATTTCAGGCGGAATATTGCCAGGTGCAGGAATCAATCCTTTAAACAACATTAACCCTTCCGATATTGATAGTATCGAAATCCTAAAAGATGCCGATGCGACTGCTATTTATGGTTCGCGTGGTGCAAACGGTGTCGTCCTAGTTACAACTAAAAAAGGTAAAAAAGGCAAAACACAATTCTCTTTCAACACCTACACAGGTGCAGGAACAATAACAAGAAGATTAAAACTATTAAACACACAACAATACTTAGAAATGCGAGAAGAAGCATTTGCAAATGACGGTATAACTACATTACCATCTTGGGCTTATGATGTAAACGGAACTTGGGACAGAAACCGCTACACCGATTGGCAAAAAGAACTTATTGGTGGTACAGCTATTTCAAGAAATGTAGAAGTTGGAGTTTCAGGCGGAACAGGAACAACGCAGTTTTTAATTAGAGGAACTAATTTTAATGAAACTACGGTCTTTCCGGGAGATTTCAGTTATGGTAAATCAGCGCTTCACTTCAATATCAACCACACATCCGAAGACAATCGCTTTGCAATAAATCTTTCAGGAAATTATGTAGCGGATAAAAACAATCTTTTAAGCACCGATTTAACGAGAAACGCCACAACTCTTGCTCCAAATGCTCCCGCACTGTACGATGAAGATGGAAATCTAAACTGGGAAAACGGTACTTGGGAAAATCCATTGCGCTTATTACAAGGGAAATACTTAGCCAAAACTAAAGGGTTATATCTAGGAGGAGCACTAGGATATAAAGTACTTTCAAATTTAGAATTCAAATCATCATTTGGGTACAACGATACAAGGGTTGAAGAATCAAGCACAACACCGCACACAATTTACAATCCAGCTTTCGGATTAACCAGTGCAGCATCATCAAGTATGGCAAGCAATTCTAATCAGCAATCGTGGAGTGTTGAACCGCAACTAAATTATCAAAAGTCCTTTGCAAAATCAAAATTAAAACTGTTAGTAGGTAGTACATTTCAAGAGCGTTCAGCAGCCCAATTGGCAGTTTTTGCTTCTGGTTTTACAAGCAACAGTTTAATTGCAAATAGCGCTGCAGCTTCATTTACCCAAATAATGAACAACGCTACTTCAATGTACCGCTATACTGCTGTTTTTGGCAGAGCCAATTACAGTATTAACGATAAATACTTTTTCAATCTTACAGGTCGTCGTGATGGATCAAGCCGCTTCGGTTCAGGAAATCGCTTTGCGAATTTTGCTGCTTTAGGTACAGCATGGATATTTAGTAACGAATCAGTAGTAAATAAAGCACTACCATATTTAAGTTTTGGAAAACTAAGAGCCAGTTACGGAACCACAGGAAGTGACCAAATTGGCGATTATCAATTTTTAAATACCTACACACCAACAGGAATTCCCTACAACGGAACAATAGGTTTAGAACCTTCACGGCTATTCAATCCAAATTTTAGTTGGGAAGTAAACAAAAAACTAGAAATGGCTTTAGACTTAGGTTTCGTCAACGATAGAATTTTCTTAACTACTGCATTTTTCAAGAATCGTTCTTCCAATCAATTAGTAGGCATTCCTTTACCCGGAACTACAGGATTCAATTCTATTCAAGCCAACTTAGAGGCAACGGTTGAAAATAGTGGTTTAGAAATAGAATTGAGAACTAGTAATTTTAATAGAAATAATTTTAAATGGACTACTTCTTGGAATCTAACACTACCCAAAAATAAATTACTGGCTTTTCCAAATTTAGAAGGTTCGGTCTATGCCAAACAATATGTAATTGGTCAATCACTTAGCATCAGAAAAGTGTATGAATTTACAGGAGTAAATCCAAACACAGGAATTTATGAATTTACAGATTTCAACGGTGACGGTTTGCTTACAGCGACAGAAGACAGACAAAAAATAGTAGATACAGCTCCAAAGTTTTTTGGCGGTGTACAAAATAGTTTGGCTTATAAAAATTGGCAATTGGATTTCCTATTGCAGTTCGTTAAACAAGTCGGAATAAACAACAATGCAGTAGCTGATTTACCTGGATCTGCAAGCAATATGACTACAGATGTTTTAGACCATTGGCAACAAATTGGCGATACCAATCCCACACAAGTATACACAGCAGGTTTTAATGGGGATGCAGTAAATGCTTTTTACACCTATTATGCTTCAAGCGATGCAGCATTCAGTGATGCCTCATACATACGTTTAAAGAACCTCTCATTTTCTTATACAGTACCAAATACGATGCTGAAAAAAGTGAATTGTAAATTATATTTTCAAGCGCAGAACCTTTTAACATTTACAAAATTTAAAGGTGCAGATCCAGAAAATCAATCACAAGGACGACTTCCTATACTAAGAGTTTTAACAATAGGAACGCAACTGAATTTTTAATCATTTAAATATAAAAACATGAATGTATATATAACAAATACAACAAGAAGTATTGGGTTTTGGTTAGCAATCTCAATACTAAGCTGTCTACTGAATAGTTGTGAGAGCTTTGTTGAAATAGCTTTGCCAGCAACACAACTTACAGGAGAAGCAGTATTTCAAGATGTAGCAACCGCTGATGCGGCCTTAACCCATATTTATTCCAAAATGCGAAATGAGGTTTTAGTTCAAGGAACGTCCATTGGTTTGAGCGCATTGTTAAGCAACTACGCTGATGAAATGGATTATTACAGTACGAGTGGTTTACCTGCTCAAGAATTTTATCAAAACAGTTTAATTCCATCCAACAATACAGTTACGTCAACTTGGAACGGAACGTACAATTTAATTTATGCTGCCAATTCTATAATAGAAGACGTTACAGTATCTACCGGAATTAGTACAGAAAATAAACAACGATTACTAGGTGAAGCATATTTTATCAGAGCCTATTTACATTTCTACTTAGTGAATCTATTTGGCGATGTACCTTATGTTAATACTACTGATTATGAAATAAATAAAAGCATCCATAAATTAAGTACTCCGTTAGTTTACAATAATATAAATACCGATTTACTACAAGCGATTGCATTATTGCCTATAAATTATTTTGGAACAGGACGAACTAGACCCAATCAAAGTACAGCACATGCATTATTAGCAAGAACCATGTTATACACTGAAAAATGGTCAGAAGCAATCACCTATTCAGATTTAGTAATTAACGCCACAACAATGTACAATTGGGTAGCTAATTTGAATAATGTTTTTCTTAATACCAGTACAGGTACAATTTGGCAATTAGCACCACAGTTCAGTGGCAACAATACTTTAGAAGCTCAGACCTTTCAATTTACAACAGCTCCGCCGCCAACATTTGCATTGCGTAACGATTTGGTTGACGAATTTGAAACAGGCGATTTACGAAGAACCAATTGGATTGGAACAGTAACCGACGGAACTCAAAATTGGTATTTCCCAAATAAGTACAAAGAAAACGCAAGTACAAGCGCATCATTGGAATACTCAATTCTTTTTAGATTAGAAGAACAATTTCTAATTCGTGCAGAAGCTAAAGCACAGTTGAACGATTTAGGAAATGCAAAATTAGATTTAAATAAAATTAGAAACAGAGCCGGACTTACAAACACTACTGCAATATCTCAAACAGAATTATTGACTGCAATAATCGAGGAGAGAAGAAAAGAGTTTTTTACCGAATTAGGACACCGATGGTTTGATCTAAAAAGAACTGGAACTGCAAGCAGCGTTTTAAGTAGCAAAAAACCCGGATGGGATGCCAAAGATTTACTTTGGCCATTACCAGAATCAGAACTACTACTAAACGGAAACTTAACACCACAAAACCCAGGATATTAAAAAATTGAAAGTCCAACCAATAGTTTATATTCTTTGGTTGGACTTAACTTTAATCATAACTAATATGAAATCATTTAAGTTAATTTTAGTTACTTTTTATGGGATACTATTTTTAAATCAAACTACTTCCATACAAGCACAACAAAAGAAATATTTAATGCGAGAAGACTATAAATTATGGAGTGATTTTGGTGCTTCTAATTTAAGTGATGATGGCAAATGGGTATATTATAATTTATTTTATAAAGATACTGACACACTATTTTTAGTTGACAAAACAAAGAATATAACACATTCATTTATTAAATCTTACAACGCCTCATTTACACCAAATAGCAAATGGTTTGGATTCATTAAAAAAGATAGTTTGCATATACTAAATCTAACCACAGGCAAAGAACAACTTGTGAGTACAGAGGTCAAGGAATACTCTTTTTCTTTTGATGGTAGTTATATTATTGCTTTGGTGCAAACCAAAGAAACCAAAAGTTTAAAAATAGTAGATTTAAAAACATTTAAAACAAATAGTGTAAGCAACGTAATAGAATATGAATACAGTCCAAATAAAACCAAAATGGCAATCAGTACTAAGCAAGAGGACATAAATAAAGTTAGTTTGTATGATCTCAATTCATTTAATCTTGGAAAAGTAATTATAACGAATAGTGAATCAGAATTCAAGGGTTTACAGTGGGACGATTCAAGTACAAAATTAGCCTTTTTCAAAGAAATAAAAGATTCAAATTTGTCATACAAAAATCATTTAATTTACTGGTGTAATGATTTTGGAGATAAATTTATTCTAAAAGAAACCCGTTGGGTGTCATATTAAAGGCAGTATAACACAAAGT
>NZ_MUHE01000011.1:0-32360 GCF_002217405.1 Flavobacterium psychrophilum DSM 3660 = ATCC 49418
ACTTTGTGGTTAAACTCATTTATCTCGATTTAAAATACCCTAATAATTTTGTAACATAACTTTCGTCGACTCTTGTGCTTACTGTCCCTGAACCGCATTTTGAAAAGATGGCTGCAAAATAACTTACTTTTTCGTTATAATACTTTTCATATTCAAAACGAACAGAAGCAGAATTTGTATTTACCCATTGTGTTTCGCCAGTTTCGGCATCTTGCATGGCAACCAAACCTATATTTGTCATTTTTTCTTCCCGAATATCATATACTCGAATACCCGTAATATCGTGCTTCTTTCCCGCTATTTTTAATGTTTTCTCGTAATCATGATCTGTAATAAAATCGGAAATCATAAAAACGATGGCTTTCTTTTTTTGTGTTCCAGATAAGAATTTTAACGCTTGCGAAATATCTGTTTTATTACTTTTAGGTTTAAATTCTATGAGTTCACGAATAATTCTAAGTACGTGTGGTTTCCCTTTTTTAGGCGGAATATATAACTCGATTTCATCGGTAAATAAAATTAAACCTATTTTGTCGTTATTTTGAGTTGCCGAAAACGCCATTGTGGCGGCAATTTCGGTTACAATTTCGCTTTTGAGTTGGTTTTTAGTTCCGAAACTTTCCGAACCAGAAATATCTACCATGAGCATCATAGTAAGTTCGCGTTCTTCTTCAAAAACCTTTACATGTGCTTCGTTATATCGTGCCGTCACATTCCAATCGATGGCACGAATGTCGTCGCCATATTGGTATTGTCTTACTTCCGAGAAAGTCATTCCTCGTCCTTTGAAAGACGTGTGATATTCGCCCGAGAAGATGTGATCGCTCAATCTTCGGGTTTTAATTTCTATTTTTCGGACTTTTTTTAAGAGTTCTTTTGTATCCATATTCTAAAGGCAATAGGCAATAGGCAATAGGCATTAACTTGTGGCTAATGGTTTTTGCCTAATCACTATTTAGGGAACTTCTATTTCGTTTACGATTTTGTTGATAATATCGACTGAAGTCACATTTTCAGCTTCTGCTTCGTAGGTGATTCCAATTCTGTGACGCAATACATCATGTACCACTGCGCGAACATCTTCTGGAATTACATAACCACGTCGTTTTATAAAAGCGTAGCATTTTGCTGCCATTGCCAAATTGATGCTTCCACGAGGCGATGCTCCGAAACCAATAAGAGGTTTTAAAGATTCTAATTTGTATTTTTCTGGATAACGTGTGGCAAAAATAATGTCGAGAATATATTTTTCGATTTTTTCGTCCATATAAACCTCACGAACGGCTTCTTGTGCACGAATAATTTGCTCGACTGAAACCACTGGGTTTACTTTTGAAAATCCTCCATTTAGATTCTGGCGAATGACCATGCGCTCGTCTTCCATTTTTGGATAATCGATAACTGTTTTAAGCATAAAACGATCTACTTGCGCTTCTGGCAAAGGATAAGTTCCTTCCTGTTCGATTGGATTTTGTGTGGCAAGTACTAGAAATGGTCGCTCTAATTTGAAAGTAGTATCGCCAATAGTTACTTGTTTTTCTTGCATGGCTTCTAAAAGTGCCGATTGTACTTTAGCTGGTGCACGATTGATCTCATCGGCAAGGACAAAATTTGCAAAAATTGGTCCTTTTTTTATCGAAAATTCATTTGCTTTAATATTGTATATCATGGTTCCTACCACATCGGCAGGTAATAAATCTGGCGTAAACTGAATACGACTAAAAGAACCTTGAATCGCTTGCGATAATGTATTTATGGCTAAAGTTTTTGCTAAACCAGGAACACCTTCTAGTAAAATATGTCCTTGACCCAAAAGTCCGATAAGCAAACGCTCGATCATGTGTTTTTGTCCAACAATTACTTTGTTCATTTCCATAGTCAGAAGGTCTATAAAAGCACTTTCTCTTTCTATTTTTTCATTAATTGCTCTAATGTCTAAAGTCGTTGTGTTTTGTTCCATTTTTATTTTTTTAAAGCCGTGAATTTAGGTTGTATTTTATTATGGTGCAAATTGAAATTTTTTTTAGAAGTACAATGTTAAAAAATGGTTAAAACTTATTTAAAAGATTCAATTTTAAGGATGATTTATGATACTATTTGCCTATTTTTAAGAATTGAAAAAAAACACACTGTTTTGATAAACAAACGACTGCTTATAAAAAATCTTTTGGCTCACAATGATGAGTGTAGTTTTTACGACAAAAAGCGTCAGTTGAACTTGCATTCTCGTGAAGGAAAAGCAAAATTTCTGAAGCATATTTGTGCTTTATCAAATTCTAATCCTAGTAATAATTCTTACATTGTAGTTGGGGTAGAAGATGATGACAACGAGATTGTAGGCGACGATTTTTTTGATGATAGTAGGATTCAGAATTTAGTGAATGCTTTTTTAGAAAACCCACCCAAAATTCAGTACGAAAATGTGCCTTTTCCTAATTTGCCTAAAGATAAAGTTGTGGGGTTGGTAACTATAAAACCCAATAATAAAGTGTCTTTTTTTAGAAAAGGAATTCATACGATTGTTGCCAATTCTACTTTCAAACGAGTGGGAAGCAATACGATTCCTGCCGAAGGGAAAATTCCTTTTTCTAAAGAAAATACAGAAGCGGTAATTAGCATCGAGAATAACTCCAGAAACAGTATTGGTTATACGCTGGAAGGGGTTTTAGATTTTATAAATATCCGTCACAAAGACATGTTTAGTAACTATAAGGTTTTTAAAGAGTTGTTTGTGGTTTGCTGGTCCGGGAATAAGAAGAAAATAAAAAATCAAACCTATTTTTCTCGGGTTGATATAGAATTAATAAACGAGCAAATTAAACTTTTTTATTCGGCACAAGATGAGGTTTCGATAACTTTCGATGATAATTGTTTTGTTATTACCGAATATATTTCGATTGGTCTAAATGATAAAACTAGTTATTATCCGCTAGAAAAAGTGATCATTACTTTTTTTGATAATGGTTATTATAAGATAACAAACAAAATATTGTTTGAACCGCCAGAATTTAACAGGAAAATGTTGTATCATATTTACAATTCAAATTTATCGTTAATCTCGAAACTCGAAAATAGATTTGCATTAACCGAAAAGGAAAATAAGGATCTTGAGAATTTGCCTTCTACATTAATGATTTGTTATCTTAACGGATTTAATGAGGCGAAGCAAAAATTAATTGATGCAAAATGTTTGTTAAAACCATATCCCACAATATATTTGAGTTTTAAAGAAGCTTTAAGAGTATTAAGAAAAATGAAATATGACAAAAATTACGAATAGAACATTAGTTATTGGAGATATACACGGAGGATTAAAGGCATTAATACAGGTTTTAGACAGGGCAAAGGTTACTAAAACAGATGTGTTAATTTTTTTAGGCGATTATGTAGATGGTTGGAGCGAATCGCCACAGGTTTTAGATTTTCTAATTTCTTTGCAAGAAACAAATCATTGCGTTTTTCTTCGTGGTAACCATGACGAATTATTATTAGATTGGCTTGCTTGTAAGACCGAAAATATTAATCTAGAACTCTGGTACAAAAGCGGAGGGGAGGCTACCGTTTTAGCCTATCAGACTGTTTCAGAAAGAAAAAAACAAAAGCACATACTATTTCTAAAATCATTACAAAATTATTATTTAGATTCAGATAATCGACTATTCGTGCATGCTGGTTTTACAAATGCAAATGGTGTACATCATGAGTATTTTCCCAAAATTTTGTATTGGGATCGAACGCTTTGGGAAACCGCATTGGCATTAAATGAAGGTTTAGAAACCACTCATAAGTATTATCCAAAAAGATTTGTCTTATATAAAGAAATTTATATAGGGCACACGGCTGTTACGAAAATTGAAGAAACAACCCCTATAAATAAAGCCAATATTTGGAATATAGATACTGGAGCCGCTTTTCTGGGGCCATTAACAATTCTTGATATAAATACGAAACAGTTTTGGCAAAGCGATCATTTACCTTGTTTATATTCGAACGAAAAAGGTAGAAATTAAAAAGGAACTTATTATATTTGCCAATATTTTTAAAAAAAAAATATTTACGATGAAAAAAATCATGACACTTTTACTTGTTCTTTCGGCAAGTATCGCAAATGCACAAGCCTACAAAGGAAAAGGAGATATTAAAGCACAAGTTGGTGCTAATATTCAAACGGGTACCCAAGGGATTTTTGCCTCAGGAGATTACGGTATTGGCGAAAACATCTCTATTGGTCTTTCTGCTAATTATTCATTATCTGCAAACCAGGAGTATTTTAATGATTTGACTTTAAGTTCCGAAAGTCCAGCATTTTTAGATCGTGTAGATCTTAAAGCAAGATTTAATGCCAACATAGGTAATGTTTTAGGTCTTGATAAAAAAATGGACGTTTACCCAGGTTTAGATTTGGGAACAAGAAATTTTGGTATTCATGCAGGTTTTCGTTATTTCTTTACTGATGGTTTTGGTGTTTTTGGAGAAGCAGGTCTTCCTCTTGCAAAATACAGTACAAATGCTTCAGTATTTAGTAATTATAACAACCAATTTGCATTTAATGTAGGTGCTTCTTTTAATTTGTAATTTAATTAAAAAAAAATAGTAAACCCTAATTCAGAAAATTTAAGATAAATATTTCTGAATTAGGGTTTTTTTATAAAAATATAACATGACTCCAATAGAAAAAAAATTATACGATCGAAGCGGTTCTAAATGTGAATTGTGTGGTTCTGCCGATGATTTAAGAATTCATTTAACCAAAGAAGAAGCTATCTCTGTAGATAATTCAGTCTTAGTTTGTACTACTTGCAAAAATCAAGTAGAAAACACAACTACAACAGATCCGAACCATTGGAGATGTCTTAGTGATAGTATGTGGAACGAAAATAAACCCGTGCAAGTTGTGGCATGGAGAATGCTAAACAGATTGCGTCCAGAAGGCTGGTCTCAGGATTTATTAGATATGATGTATCTTGATGAAGAAACTTTAGTTTGGGCCGCCGCTACTGGCGAAGGAGAAGATGAAGAAGGAAAAATAATTCATAAGGACGGAAATGGAAATATCCTAAAAGACGGAGATTCAGTAGTTTTAATTAAAGATTTAGATGTAAAAGGAGCAACTTTTACTGCAAAACGTGGTGCTGCTGTGCATAATATTAAATTGGTTTGGGATAATGCAGACCAAATAGAAGGACGTGTAGAAGGGCAGCATATTGTAATTTTGACACAATATGTTAAGAAAACAAAATAATTTAGAACTGCCCCAAATAGGTTGATACTCTTTGGGGCAGTTTAAAAACAGTATTGTATTATATACAAAATCTAAATTTTTGCTAAAGATTAATCTAACTTATCAGTTAGTTTTTCAAATACTTTTTTAGCGTTTTTTCCTTCGTATAAAATCTCGTAAACAGCATTAATAATTGGTGTTTTTGCTTTGTAGTTTTGGTTTAATTTCCAGGCGCTTTTAGTTGCATAATATCCCTCTGCAACCATACTCATTTCCATTTGAGCAGACTTTACTGTGTATCCTTTTCCAATCATATTTCCAAACATTCTGTTTCTAGAAAACACAGAATAACCTGTAACTAACAAATCGCCTAGATATGCAGAATCGTTTATGTTGCGTTTCATTTTGTGTACTTTCTTGATGAATTTTTTCATCTCACGGATGCCGTTGCTCATTAAAACTGATTGAAAATTATCGCCATATCCCAAACCATGAGCAATTCCTGCTGCAATGGCATAAATGTTTTTGAGCATTGCAGCATATTCTGTGCCTATAATGTCGTCCGAAATCTTTGCTTTTATAAAATGTCCCGACAAGCAATTTGCTACTATTTTGGCTTTTTTGGCGTCGCCACAAGCAATAGTTAGGTATGACAAACGTTCTAGGGCAACTTCTTCAGCGTGGCAAGGTCCTGTAATTACCCCAATATTATCGAAAGGGATATTGTATGTCTTATTAAAGTGTTCTCCAACAATGAGACTTGTTTCTGGAACAATTCCCTTAATGGCAGAAAAAATAATTTTACCATCTAGACTTTCGGTCATTTTTTCTAGTTCGTTACTTAAAAACGCTGACGGGATGGCAAAAATAATATAATCGGCATAAGCAATGGCTTCATTTATATTTGTTGTAAGTCGTAATTTAGTAGTGTCAAATTGAACCCCAGTTAAATAGTTTGGGTTGTGTTTGTATGTTTTAATATGGTTTACAGCGTCTTCATTACGCATATACCAAGCCACTTCGTTTAGATTTACGCATAACATTTTAGTGATCGCCGTAGCCCAACTTCCTCCGCCTATTACGGCAAATTTTGGTTTTGTAGTCATTACAAAAAATTTAGTATTTCAAAAGTAAGCAAAATAGTATAAAGATGAAAGTTATTGCTGTAAAGGTGCAATAATAAAGGCGTTATAAAATTTAACCTTAAAGTTTAGTTTTTTTACACAATTTAAAAATTAATATAACGTTATAATTATGAGTTAGTTAAGTGAATTTAAAATGATTTTGTTTTGCATTTAAAAAAAAAGGCGTTCATGAAATTATTTCTTGAACGCCTTTTGAAATTTATAGGATAATTTTTTAGTAGCTACCCTCTACAATTTCTTTTACTTTTTGTAAAGTGATGTTTTGTTTTTCGCCTAATGCCTTCCAGCCTCTTGTTTCGAAACGATTTACAATAAAATCGGCTGATTTTTTGTAATCTTCTGTATATTCGGATAGTTTGGTTTGCATACCCATTTTATGAAAGAAATCGACAGTTTTTTCTATCGCTTTCGCTGCTTTTTCTTCGGTTGAGTTTCCTGTAATATTAAAAATTCTTTCTCCGTATTGTGCTAGTTTGTCTTTTTTTGTTTCAAACATTGCTTTATATAAACTAGGTGCAATAACCGCCAATGTTCTGGCGTGGTCTATCCCGTATAAAGCGGTAAGCTCGTGACCAATCATGTGTGTTGCCCAGTCTGAGGGTACTCCTTTTTGGATTAATCCGTTTAGCGCCATTGTTGCACACCACATAAAGTTAGAGGCTAATTTGTAATCCGTTGGGTTTTTTACAACATTTGGTCCAATTTCTACTAATGTTTGTAAAATGCTTTCCGCAATTCGGTCTTGTAAAATGGCATCATGCGGATAGGTTAAATATTGTTCCATGACATGGGTAAACGCATCGACAACACCATTTTCTAATTGTCTTTTTGGTAAAGAAGCAATAACTGTTGGGTCGCAAATTGAGAATTTTGGAAACAATGCGCTACCGCCTAAAACTAGTTTTTCCTGAGTTGCTTCGATGGTTACTACTGCGCCAGAATTCATTTCCGATCCTGTTGCTGGTAAAGTAAGTACGGTTCCAAAGGGAATTACTTTCGATAAATCTGTAAATAAGACTCGGTTTTTAAGAATGTCTATTGGATTTCCTTCAAAATTCGTGGCTCCCGAAATAAATTTCACACCATCTATAACGCTTCCTCCGCCAACTGCCAGTATAAAATTAATTTTTTCTTTTCTAATAATTTCGACCGCAGTCATTAGGGTTTCAAAACGTGGGTTGGGTTCTATTCCGCCAAATTCGATAACATCAAAACCTTTTAGATTTTTAATTACTTGTTCGTGAATTCCGTTTTTAAATATACTTCCGCCACCATACGCCAAAAGAATTTTTGCGTTTTTTGGGACTAGAGTTGATAGTTTTTCTATTTGATCTTTTCCAAAAATATAATTGGTAGGATTGTATAATTCGAAGTTTAGCATAGCTTTTTATTTTTAAAATTTAAAATTATAAAAGTTTCTTCGGAAGTGTTATAAAACTATGTTAATTTAAAATATTATTTTTTGTAAAAATTACTATGGTCTATATATTTCCAAACTTTGGGAGGTAATAGCGGTTGGATATTTTTTTTATTTTTTATATTTTC
Organism: Flavobacterium psychrophilum DSM 3660 = ATCC 49418; assembly: GCF_002217405.1. Taxonomy (GTDB): domain Bacteria; phylum Bacteroidota; class Bacteroidia; order Flavobacteriales; family Flavobacteriaceae; genus Flavobacterium; species Flavobacterium psychrophilum. Next base: position 7,912 of record NZ_MUHE01000011.1, read on the forward strand.
ACGAATAAATGTTGAAGATATTTCTACAATTGGAGCTTTTATGATGTGAATTTTCTGATGGTTTATAAATTGATTGTCAATTGTATCAGTGTTTAATCTGGGATATACATAAATTTGATGGTTTTGTAATATTGCTTCGTAATTTTTCCATTTGTGAAGCGAATTAAGGTTGTCTTCTCCCATAATTAGCGAAAATTCATAAGACGGAAATTTATCTTGTAAATGCGCTAGAGTGTTTACCGTATAATTGGGTTGCGGTAACTTAAACTCTATATCTGAGGGTTTAAGTTTCGGGTAGTCCTCTGTGGCAAGATTTACTAAATGTAAGCGTTGGTAGTCATCGAGTAAAGTGTCTTTCTTTTTTAGTGGATTATGAGGGGTAACAACCATCCATACTTGGTCTAAATCAGAATTCTCGGCCATGTGATTGGCAATAATTAGATGTCCAATGTGAATTGGGTTAAAGGTTCCGAAGTATAGTCCAATTTTCATATCCTAATTTTGTGTTGGTAAAGTTAATTAAAATCTGATGTAAGTTATATATAAAATTTAAAAGGCAAAGCATTAGTGTTGTGTAAACTTTTGTGATGATTTAACTTTTTTCGAATTTAAATGCTTTATTGTATCACTGTTTGCTAAGTGAGCTAGACTGTTTTTTAGCCACAAATATGTTTTTTCTTTTGGTATTAGGTTAGTCGTATTATAATGTTGTTTAATAAAAAAACCATCTGAGTTATCAGATGGTTTAAAAAAAAAGAGGTTGTTTTTTAGAAATTATAGCTTATGCCAAAATTCCATGTTCTTCCAAAACCAAAGTAAACTTGATTTCTTACATCGACACCATTATAAACGCCTCTGTTTTGATAATCTTGGTATGAAGTATATTGTCCGTTTCCTGTTCCTTTTAGAGCGTTTGTTGCTGTAACTGTTTTTGTAGGATCTACTAAACCATCGCTTCCGGTTGTTGGAGAATTAAACTCTGCTTCTGTAGCAGTAAACTGATTGGTTCTAGACTCAGATATGTATATTTTATCTAAAACATTGTTTACGTTTACTCTAAGGGTAAATGAATCTTTGCTGTCTTTAATTCTGTTTATTTTGTAGGTAATTCCGGCATCCATTAATCCGTAATTAGGTAATTCTAATGACCCTTTATTGATTTGATTTTTAAAATTGTTTGGAGAAATACCTGCGTAAAGTTTGTCTGATAATCTGTAGTTTGCATCAACTTTTAATCTTTTTGCAATTTCGTAGTTTGCACCTATACTTGCTGTCATTTGGGCAGCATCACCTACTTTAAGTCCATCTAAATATAAAGTAGTTGGCGTTCCTCCTCCAATTGAATTATTTGCATTATCGTATCTGTTGCTTAAACTATTTCCTTTGTATACCCAGTTACCTACAGAGACCATAGCGTTTAATCCTAATTTAGCTAATGGTTTTGCGTTCATTTCTAATTCTGCACCTGAGTGCACTTCTGTAATTCCTGAGAAATCATAATAACCACCAACATTTAATGGGTCAGTTGTGTCATTTTGTCTCTGATATCTGTCTTTCCAGGTAGTATGATATACGTTCAGATTTGCATTAAATTTTGATGATTTGAATCCGTAACCTGCTTCAAAACCAATTATTTTTTCGTTAACTAAATTTCCGTTAACTAATGAAGCGTTGTTTGGATATACCGCATTAAAAAACGGTTGTTTAGAGTAATACCCTGCATTTACAAATACATTCATTTTTTCGTTAAGGTTGTAATTTACACCTCCTTTTACGTTTCCACCAAGGATTTTTTCGTTCGCTGTAGCACTTAGCGGATCACTTGTTTTATACTTGAAATAATCTACTCTTTTGAAGCCTTGTTGCGAAACGGCACCTTGTATAAAAGCAGTAATTTTTTCGGTACTATACTCTAGTTGCGTAAATGCTCCTAGCCATTTTACTATACCATCATTGTTGAAATTAATTCTTTCTTGATTGTTCGAGTTAAAAAACGGGTTCCAATTAGATTTTGTGTCATATACCTCGCTTAATAGTCTTGGTTGCGTAACTCCTAATCCATTTGTATTGTTTATATTAGCGACGTCTTTGTAATTTGTAGCGCCTAACAAATCATTTAAGTTAGTATAATGAAATCCTTTATAAGTTCTAGCATCAATACCAAAATCTAATGTTAATTTATCGGTTAGTTTTCTACTTAAGTTAATAACACCACCATACCAGTCGTGTGAGTTTATCGAGGATATTTTAGAAATACCATTAGCTCCATTATTAGTCGTAGTAAGGTCATTTTGATACGCCCCGCCTGTTTGAGTTCTAGGTGTTGTGATTGGAAGACCTCCAGTAGAAGGTGTAATAGAAACTGGTGATCCTGAATTCCAAGCTTGTATTAAATTAACATCGATAGTTCCATCTGAGTTTCTTAAATTATCGGCATTAAATGTATTTCCTCTTATTGCTCCAGCGCCATTAGAACCTCCGCCACGTCCCCAAGAGCCGTATAAAATGGTAGATAATTTGGTTTTGTCATTAATTTTAAAATCGTAGTTAAAAGAGGCTACAGGTTTGTGGTAGTAATTTGTTTTAAAACTATATTCTTCGCCATTCAAATACCCATAATCTGAATTATAATGTATGTTTGGCTCTCCATTTTTACCATATTTAATAAATTTGGCAATTGTAGGACTAGTAGATCTTTGATTGTGCCATTGTGGTGCACCAGTAAACGTGAATTGAATGTTGTGTTTTTCATTAAACTCATAACCCAATCCTATAAAATAGTTTTGTTCTGAGAATTTTGTCCCATTTACATAACCACTTCCTTGTGTGTTACAAAATAATACCGAGGCCGATAACCCATTTTTCATTTTCCCTGTAGAATATGAAGCCAATGTTTTTAGGTAATCGTTATTTCCTAACATAGCAGACACTGTTCCGCCTTCTTTCATGTCGGCTGTTCTCGTAATTACATTAATAGTTCCTCCTACCGAAGAAATAGCTAATTTAGACGATCCTAAACCTCTTTGTACTTGTAATGCAGAAGTAACATCAGATAAACCTGACCAGTTGCTCCAATATACAGCACCACTTTCCATATCGTTTACAGGAACTCCATTTACCATTACTGCAATATTTTTCTGGTCGAAACCACGAATGTTAATTCTAGAATCTCCAAAACCACCGCCTGCTTTTGTAACATATACCGAAGGTGTGTTGGCTAAAATTTCAGGAAACTCTTGTGATCCTAGTTTTTCTCTAATTTCTGCCCCTTTGATGGTTGATACGGCAACAGGTGTTTTTCTGTCTTTCGCAAGGTCTATGACTGTCGATTTAATAACAACTTCACCAAGAAGATTCGAATCATTAGATAAAATTATATTTCCTAAATTCATCTTTTCGCCTTGTGCAAATGAATAGGTTACTTTTTTTGTTTTATATCCTAAGAAAGATATTTCTATTTTCCCGTTTTTAGATGCTGAATCAATTGTGAAACTACCATCAAAACTAGCTGATATTGCGTTTGTGTCGCCCTCAATTAATATGCTTGCGCCGGGTAAGGGACCGTTCTCGTCATAAACGAAACCTGTTATTTTTCCTTGTCCAAATACCGATGATACGGTAATTAAAAAGGTTGCTAAAAACCATTTTTTCATGTTTTTCATTTCTGGTAAAAATTAATTATTTCGGTACAAAGTTCAGTCAATATTTTTTTTTAAACGTTAACTAAATGTTAATTTTTTGAACACAAGAAAAAATGTAAATTTGCGGTATTCTTAATTAAATCTTATTTTTATTGATATAAAAGGATAAAAAAAACAAAAAAAAGTTATTTTTTAGCTGTTATGTGTAAAAAAATTTATTAAAAAATTTGTTGAAACATCGTGATTTTTAACGTTTTTTGTGTTAATTTCTTCCAAAATAGAGTTCGCTAGCTGTTTGCCAAGTTCAACTCCCCATTGGTCGTAGCTAAATATGTTCCAAATAATGCCTTGAGTGAAGATTTTATGTTCGTACATAGCAATTAACGACCCTAAGTTTTCTGGGGTTAATGCTTTAATTAAAATGGTGTTTGTAGGTTTGTTTCCTTCAAAAATTTTAAACGGAATTAAGAAGTCTGTTTTTTCTTCAGAAATAGATTGTTTTTCTAACTCGAACCTTACTTGAGCTTCTGTTTTACCATAAAGCAATGCTTCTGTTTGTGCGAAAAAGTTAGACATTAGCATGTCATGATGTTCTTTGTTGCCATGTAATGGTTTTGTGAAGCCTATAAAATCTGTCGGGATTAGTTTTGTTCCTTGGTGTATTAGTTGTAAAAACGCGTGTTGGCAATTAGTACCAGGTTCTCCCCAAATGATTGTTCCTGTTTGGTAGTTTATTCGATTGCCGTTTCGGTCTATGCTTTTTCCATTGCTTTCCATAGTGCCTTGTTGCAAATAAGGAACGAATTTTTGTAAATATTGTGTATATGGAATAACAGCTTCACTTTCGCTGCCAAAAAAATTGTTATACCAGATGCTTAGTAAGGCAAGGATAACGGGAATGTTTTTATCGAAAGTGGTGTTTCTAAAATGATTGTCCATTTTATTTGCTCCAGCCAATAATTTATCGAAATTATCAAAGCCTATTGCTAGGCTAATTGTAAGCCCAACGGAACTCCAGAGTGAAAATCGTCCGCCAACCCAGTTCCACATTGGGAAAATATTGTCTTGATCAATTCCGAAATCGGTAGCGTTTTTTATATTGGTAGAAACTGCAACAAAATGTTTGGCAATATCTTCATTATTAGCAGATTTTAGAAACCATTCTTTGATGGTTTCTGAGTTTGTTAATGTTTCTTGTGTTGTAAATGTTTTAGAAACAATAACAAAAAGAGTAGTTTCTGGGTTTAGCTTTTTTATAATTTCTGTTACATGATCTCCGTCTATATTAGACACAAAGTGAGTCTTTAGATGATTTTTGTAAAACTGAAGTGCTTCTACAACCATTGTTGGTCCTAAATCTGATCCTCCAATGCCTATATTTACAATGTCTGTAAATGTTTTTCCTGAGTAACCTGTTCTTTTACCATTTATAATAGCCTCCGAGAATAATTTCATCTTATCCTTTACTTCATAAATTTCAGGAATTATATTCTTGCCATCTACTAGAATAGTATCGTTTTTGTGGGCTCTTAGTGCGGTATGTAAAACAGACCTATCTTCTGTGGTGTTAATTTTTTTGCCAGAAAAGTAAGATTCTATTGCATCTTTTAGTCCAACTTGGTTGGCTAAGTCTAAAAGTAAATTTATGGTTGTTTGATTTATTTTGTTTTTTGAATATTCTACAAGAAAATCCTCCCATTTTATATGAAATTTTTCTGCACGATTATTGTCTTCTTGAAACATTTCTTGCATAGAAATGTTTTTGGTTTCTAGAAAATGTTTTTCGAGTTTCTGCCAAGCTTCTGTGGTGGTAGGGTTTGTGTTTTGCAACGGCATTTTTGTAGGTTTTGTAAGTTTGAAAAAAAAATAAGTTACGAATTTACGAATTTAAGTCAAACTTTGGTATAAGAAAAAAAATAAATCTATAAAAAAAGCGCCCCAATTGGAGCGCTTTCTTGCAAAAAATATGCTTGCAAATTATTTTTTCTTTTTCCCTGCAGGTGCTTTTGCGGCTTTTGCAGCTTCTTGAGCAGCTTTCATAGCGGCACGAGAAATTCTTACTTGACAAACAACAGTGTTCTCTGGGTGTAGGATTTTGTATTTTTCGTTAGCCAAAGCTGTAACATAAATTTTGTTACCCATTTCTAGAGGAGAAATATCTGCATCTAAGAAGTCTGGTAGGTTAGCTGGCAAAGCTTTTACTTTCAATTTACGTGAGTTAAGACGTAAAACACCACCTAATAATACACCTGGAGATGTTCCTATGATTCTTACAGGAACTTCCATAGTAACCTCTTTGTCCTCAAATAATTGATAAAAATCAAGGTGTAAAATTTTGTCAGTAACTGGGTGTACTTGAATGTCTTGCATTACTGCATTGTAAGACTTTCCGCCCTCAACTTCAATCACAACTGTGTGTGCGTTTGGAGTGTAAACCAATGATTTGAACGCTCTTTCATCTGCTGAAAAGTGCACTGGTTGATCTCCTCCGTATAATACGCAAGGAACCGCTCCAGCATTACGTAAGGCTTTAGTAGCAACTTTTCCTACGCTTTCTCTTTCTGATCCTTTAATTGTAATCGATTTCATTTTAAAAAAATATAGTTAATAAATAATTTATTTGTCAATAAGCTTTTGGCAATAGCCTTTTTAGCTGTAAGAGATTTGATTAATGTCTTACATTAAAAATTTTCCGCTAATAGAATTGTTGTGGTGTACCATGTTCATAACTTCTGCAAAGAGAGGTGCACAACTCACAACTCTTATTTTTTTAGATGCTTTCTTTAACGGGATAGAATCTGTTACTATCAATTCAAGTAATTTTGAATTTTCTATTTTTTCGTAAGCTTCTCCAGATAAGATAGTATGCGTGCATATTGCTCTTACGCTTAACGCTCCTTTTTCTATCATTAAATCTGCGGCTTTCGCCAAAGTGCCTCCGGTATCTATCATGTCATCTACTAAGATTACATGTCTTCCTTTTACTTCACCTATTAATTCCATCGTATCAATTACGTTGGCTATTTTCCTTTGTTTGTAGCAAATTACAACGTCTGACCCTAAGAATTTAGAGTACGCATAAGCTCTTTTAGAACCTCCCATATCTGGCGATGCAATGGTTAAATTTTCTAAGCCTAAACTTTCTACATACGGCAAGAAAATAGTCGATGCAAAAAGATGGTCTACTGGTTTTTCGAAAAAACCTTGTATCTGATCTGCATGAAGGTCCATAGTCATGATACGTGTTGCGCCTGCTGTTTCGAGTAATTTTGCGACCAGTTTTGCTCCAATTGGCACTCTTGGCTTGTCTTTTCTGTCTTGACGTGCCCATCCAAAATATGGTATTACAGCTGTTATGTGTCTTGCAGAAGCTCTTTTTGCAGCGTCTATCATTAGTAATAATTCCATCAAGTTATCTGCACTTGGAAATGTAGAACATACAATAAATACACGCAATCCTCTTATTGATTCCTCATAAGAAGGCTGGAATTCTCCATCACTATATTGCGAGAACGTTACTTTTCCTAGCGTTGTTCCGTAGCTTGCGGCTATTTTTTCTGCTAGGTAAACACTTTGCGAACAGGCAAATACTTTTGCTTCGGGTTCTAGGTGTGGCATTAATTCGTTGTTTTGTAGTTAGTTAGTCGTGTTTCGTTTTACCGAGTTGCAAATTTAGGAATTAAATCGAAGTAAAAAAGAAAATTTTTAAGTAATTTTTTATGAATTGCAAAAAAAATATTTACATTTGCACTCACGGAATTAAAATTTATGTTTTAATTTTGACTGCTAATAAGCCCGGATGGCGGAATTGGTAGACGCGCTGGTCTCAAACACCTGTGGGAAACCGTGCCGGTTCGAGCCCGGCTCCGGGTACAAAAAACCGTTTAAAGTCATTGATTTTAAACGGTTTTTGCTTTTTAAAGTACCCAAAAGGGTGACTAAAATTAAACGATGTCTTCAGTGTTTAATAAAAGGAATCAAGTTTTTAAAGTTGTCGAGTGACATAATTTTACGCATAAAGATTAGTTAGCCTAAAAAGGGGTCAATCTACAGGTTTTAGGATTGATCTCTGTTTTTGTTTATAAAACGGAGTTGCTTTATAAAAATAGTATGCAAAAAAAAAGACTTAAAAAACTATTTTGTAGTTAATTAAGTCTTGAAAATTTTGTGCGGATAATAGGACTCGAACCTACACGCCTTGCGGCACCAGATCCTAAGTCTGGCATGTCTACCAATTTCACCATATCCGCGAAATCCTGAGTGCAAATATAAAACATATTTTTGAATTATAGATTATGAATTATGATTTTTTTTATTGTATTTTTGAATTTGAAAACGAGTTCGCTTGTAATTCGAAAATATTAATTCGTAATTAGTTAAAAATGAATACTATAAAAAAATACGTTCAAGAAAATAAGCAACGATTCATAGATGAATTAATAGAATTATTAAAAATTCCTTCAGTAAGTGCAGATGCAGCTTACTCAAAAGACGTGATTAAAACTTCAGAAGCAGTAAAAACAAGTCTTGAAAAAGCGGGTTGTCATTTTGTCGAAATTTGTGAAACACCAGGTTATCCAATCGTTTTTGGAGAACATATAATCGATAAAAATTTACCAACTGTATTAGTTTACGGTCATTATGATGTGCAGCCAGCAGATCCTATAGAATTATGGACCTCTCCGCCATTCGAACCAGTAATAAAAATTACAGATATTCATCCTGAAGGCGCTATTTTCGCCCGTGGATCTTGTGATGATAAAGGGCAAATGTACATGCACGTTAAGGCTTTCGAATATATGATTGCTAATAACAATTTGCCTTGTAACGTTAAATTTATGATTGAAGGCGAAGAAGAAGTAGGTTCTAAATCGCTCTCTTGGTTTGTAGAACAAAATCAAGAAAAATTATCTTGCGATGTTATATTAATCTCTGACACTGGTATGATTTCTAACCAGCAACCATCAATTACAACAGGATTGCGTGGTTTAAGTTATGTAGAAGTAGAGGTTACTGGGCCAAACCGAGATTTGCATTCTGGTTTATACGGTGGTGCCGTTGCTAATCCTATTAATGTTTTAGCAAAAATGATTGCTTCTCTTCATGACGAAAACAATCACATTACCATTCCGGGATTCTATGATAATGTAGAAGAATTATCGCTCGAAGAAAGAACCGAAATGGCAAAAGCACCATTTAATTTAGATAATTACAAGAAAGCACTCAATCTAAACGACATTTATGGAGAAAAAGGATATGTTACAAACGAAAGAAATTCTATCCGACCAACATTAGATGTAAACGGAATTTGGGGAGGCTACACAGGCGAAGGCGCAAAAACAGTAATTGCGAGTCAAGCCTTTGCAAAAATATCGATGCGATTGGTTCCCAACCAAGACTGGGAAGTTATTACCAATTTGTTTGCTAAACATTTCGAAAGTATTGCCCCTGCGGGTGTTACCGTCAAAGTGAAACCCCACCACGGAGGTCAAGGTTATGTAACCCCAATAGATAGTATTGGCTACAAAGCAGCAAATATGGCTTATACTGAAACCTTTGGGGTTCCAGCAATTCCAGTACGCTCTGGCGGGAGTATACCAATTGTAGCTTTATTTGAAAAAGAGCTAAAAAGCAAAACAATCCTTATGGGATTTGGTTTAGATAGTGATGCCATTCACTCGCCAAACGAACATTTCGGTATATTTAATTACTTGAAAGGAATTGAAACTATTCCATTATTTTACAAGTATTTTGTAGAATTAAGCAAATAATCACATAACCTTGAGCAAAAAAAAGTTTATCTCAGAAGTTTTTAAATCAGGAGGAACCATTGGTGCTTTGTCGCCAAGTTCCTCTTTTCTTGCCAAAAAGATGCTAAAACCTATTCATTTTGATACTGCAAATTGCATCGTCGAATTCGGAGCAGGAACAGGGATTTTTACACATAAATTATTAGAAAAAATGAATCCGAATGCCCTATTGTTAGCATTCGAAATAAATACTGCTTTTTATGAAGAGCTAATAAAAATAAAAGACAAGAGATTGGTTGTTATTAATGATAGCGCCGAAAAAATAGAACATTATTTAAAGGTTAACCACAAAGAAAAAGCAGATTATATAATTTCTTCCTTACCATTTGCTATGATTCCAGACGAAGTGGTAGAGGGAATTTTAAAAAATTCATTTAAGGTATTGTCAGAAAAAGGAAAGTATATCCAGTTTCAATATTCATTAAATGCTTTATCAAAGCTAAAATCTCTTTACAGGAAAGTAAAAATTAATTTTACTTTTCTAAACCTTCCTCCTGCATTTGTATTTGACTGTGGGAAATAAATCAAACTAAAAAAATTGGATGTAGCAATTAGGTTTACATCCAGTTTTTATAATTCTTGGTTAGGACTAAATTCGATTAATTTCAAATCTAATGTTTATCTATATAGACCAGTTTTTGTATAAAGACAAAAGATATATAACTGTTTTTTTTAAATATTTTAGGATATAAATATTTGTCTGTTAGTTTGTTGTAAAAAAAATCGCTTCTTCTTAAAATTATTGTTTAAGGGCTTCTGTGCACAGCAGTTGCAATTAAATAACTGGTATTTTTCTTTAATACCATTTTGTAAAAAAAAAAACACACACGCTAGTATTTGTTGCGGATATTATTATTTCCAAGACAGGAATCTCATTAAGTCATTCAGATTATGAGATTGCTCGTTCCTTGGTATAAACGGCGTTTATTATTTTGGTAAATTGAATAATAAAAGGGCATAATAAATAATTCTAATGGTTACAGATATAAAAAATAATGCTAAAAGAGGCAATAAATTATTTTCGTCATGTAAAAAATAAAGGCTTTTGTTCGAATGAAATTTAAGTGTATAAAAACCTATCAATCAGTTTGTTGAATTTAATTAGTTGATGAGCTAAATTTATAAATATATTCATTCAATTAAAACAATATCAAAAAATTGGCGTTAAATTTGTATATCATCAATCAAATCAAAATCGATCATGTTAAAACGTTTTTTTATTCTGTGTTCCGGCTCAGATAGGGATTTACTTTCCACCTGCTCCGAAGGCGAACAAACCAAGTATGCTGGTATTGGCGCAACTGTTTTTTTTACGGCTATTATGGCTTTTCTGGCTAGTAGTTATGCGCTTTTTACCGTTTTCGATGATGTTTTTGCGGCAAGTTTTTTTGGATTTATTTGGGGTTTACTCATCTTCAATCTCGACCGATTTATTGTTTCTACCATCAGAAAACGTGACCAACTAAAGAACGAATTTCTGCAAGCAATGCCACGAATCGTTTTAGCCATTATTATTGCCATTGTAATTTCGAAACCATTAGAAATTAAAATTTTCGAAAAAGAGATAAATACTGTTTTATTAAAAGAGAAAAATCAATTGGCTATGGCCAATAAAAAACAAGTTTCAGATTATTTTAAATCCGATTTAGATAAAAATAAATCTGAAATAGATAGTTTGAAATCTCAGATTTCTAAAAAAGAAAAAGAGGTAAATGCTTATTATCAGACCTATATTGCAGAAGCAGAAGGAACTGCTGGCACAAAAAAATTAGGTAAAGGCCCTGTTTTTAAAGAAAAAATAGCAAAGCATGATTTAGCAAAAAAAGAGTTAGATACTTTGCAAAAGCACAATTTGGTTAAAATTGCCGAAAAAGAGAAGAAATCTAAAACACTACAAACCGATTTAGATAAAAAGATAACCGAAACACAACCCATTATTGATAGTTTCGACGGTTTGATGGCTCGAATAAATGCGTTAGGGAAATTACCATCGCTTCCGTCATTTTTTATTATGCTTTTGTTTTTGGCAATTGAAACCTCTCCAATCATTGCTAAATTATTATCTCCAAAAGGAGAATATGATTATAAATTAGCAGATAACGATACGGCTCTAAAAGCACATATCGAACAAAATGATTATCAGCGAAAACTTCAAATACAAACAGACGCTTCTATTTATGATAAAATTTATGCCGATATAAAAGACGAAAAAGCCCTTTACGAATACAAAAAAAAAGGAGCTATCGAACTGCTAAGACTACAGTCGGATAGTTATATCGAAAAACAAAAAAAAATTATGTAATTGGTTTTTAAACAGATAAAAAACAGTAATTGCTTTTGCGAAAAATTTTGCCAGTAAATAATATCACTCAAAGCAGTATTGGTAATTCAGGAAAACGCTTTTGTTCTTCGATCTGGCGATAGCTAATTTCTTTGTTATAATACCATTTTATTCTTCGATTTATTTGAAATAATAAATGCACGGTTACTATTGTGAGGCATCAAAAATCCTATCAAGGCATTCAGATTGTGAGAATCCTCGCTACTCTGGATGACAATGTGCAAACCAAATATTACAGTATTTTAAAATTAAAACGGTATAATATTGTAGTTGGGGTTAGTTTTTAAAAAATAACGGCATTTGTCTACAATAAAAATCATATTATTCCTTAATTTTGATTTCAAATTAACTAACAATCTAAAAATATAATAATTTAAAACCATGAAATACCATCAAATAGATTCTCAGCTTTTCATCAAAAACAGAGCGAAGTTTATAGCTCAGATGAAACCTAATAGTGTAGCTATTTTCAATTCGAATGATATATATCCAGTTTCTGCCGATAGTACATTGCCATTTGCGCAACATCGCGATATATTTTATCTGTCTGGAGTAGATCAAGAAGAAAGTGTGTTGTTGCTTTTTCCCGATGCACCTTACGAGCATCTTAAGCAAATTTTATTCCTAAAAGAAACCAGCGAACATATTGCCATTTGGGAAGGCGAGAAGCTAACTAAAGATCGTGCTTTTGAAGTTTCTGGTATAAAAAGTGTAATTTGGTTGCAAGATTTTCATAAAACATTAAAAGAAATAATGGCTTACGCCGAAACAATGTACATTAATACAAATGAACATTATCGTGCAACTATTGAAACCGAAACCCGTGAATCTCGTTTTATTAAATGGTGGAAAGAAAATTATCCTGCACACAAAGTAGAAAAATCTAATCCTATCCTGCAGCGCATTCGTTCTATCAAAGAAAGCGAAGAATTAGATTTGATGCAAGAAGCTTGTAATATTACCGAAAAAGGTTTTCGACGTTTGCTTTCATTCGTTAAACCAAACGTTATGGAATATGAGATTGAAGCCGAACTGATGCACGAATTTCTTAGAAATCGTTCTAAAGGGTTTGCTTACACGCCAATTATTGCTTCGGGAAACAACGGAAATGTCTTACATTATATAGAGAACAACCAGCCATGTAAAGAAGGTGATTTAATTTTGCTTGATGTAGGTGCCGAGTATGCTAATTATTCTAGCGATATGACCAGAATGATTCCTGTTTCGGGTCGATTTACAAACAGGCAAAAAGCAGTTTACAATGCAGTTTTAAATGTAAAAAATGAAGCTACAAAAATGCTTACGCCAGGAACTTTATGGAAGCCTTATCAGGTTGAAGTGGGCAAAATTATGACTTCAGAATTACTTGGTTTAGGCTTGCTAGATAAAGCTGATGTGCAAAACGAAAACCCAGAATGGCCAGCATACAAAAAATATTTTATGCACGGAACATCGCACCACATGGGGTTAGACACCCACGATTACGGATTGTTGCACGAACCTATGAAAGCCAATATGGTATTTACTGTCGAGCCAGGTATTTATATACCAGCCGAAGGTTTCGGAATTCGATTAGAAGATGATCTTATTATTCAAGAAAAAGGAGAACCTTTTAACTTAATGAAAAATATTCCTATTGAAGTAGAGGAGATAGAGAGTTTGATGAATTCGTAATTTTTATCATAAGTTTTAAAACGGTTTACAGCAATGTAAGCCGTTTTTATTTTTAAATAGATGCTCAAAAAAATAATTCGTAAATTATTCATTAAAGCCTACTTTTGCAATGATGAATAATTTACGCTACAAAAACACAAAAATCTCTTATTCCGATGTTGGAAAAGGAATTGCTATTGTTTTGCTTCATGGTTTTCTTGAGAATTCGACTATGTGGGATTCTTATATCTCATCATTTGCAGCAAACTATCGGATTATAACTATCGATTTATTAGGCCACGGAAAATCCGAATGTTTGGGGTATGTGCATACAATGGAAGACCAAGCTGATATGGTTTATAGCGTTTTGCGACACTTAAAAATTAAAAAATCTATTTTCGTAGGCCATTCTATGGGGGGTTATATTGCTTTGGCTTTTGCCGAATTATATCCAGAAAACACCAATGGATTCGTCTTGTTAAACTCGACCACTTATGCCGATGACCATGAGCGAAAAATAAATAGAAATCGAGCCATAAAAATGGCACACAAGGAATATGCTTCTTTAGTGCAAATATCTATTGCAAATTTATTTAGTATTAACAATCGGGAAAATCTTATATCTGAAATAAATCAGGTAAAAACCGAAGCGCTAAAAACTCCTTTGCAAGGATATATCGCAGCTCAGGAAGGTATGAAACTTAGAAAAAACAAAGAACATTTATTGCATCTTACCACATATCCTAAACTGCTTATTCTTGGCAAAAAAGACGGCGTGCTTAACTACGAGGAAAACATCAAACAAATTGAAGGTACTAATGTGCAACTAGTTTTTTTTCCTGACGGTCACATGAGTCATATTGAAAATCGTGATCAATTAGAGAAAATATTGTTCGATTTTTTTAAGAAGTATTAGATTGTTTTTTCTTCAAAAGGAATCTCAATATTCAAAATTTCGTTAATTAAAATAATAATTTCAGTTTTAAAATGTTCTAGGATTTCAGAATTTATATTGATTAAAATTTCTTTGCCTTGCTTTATTCCAAAGGGCAAAAATCCTCCTTTCATGTTTTTAAATGAGATGATTCCGGCTTCTATTTCTAAACCATTTGCTTGTTTTTCATACATAAAAGCATAGCAGAGTAATTGAATAATTTTGTCGTTTTTTATGTCTAAAGTTAGCCCGTTCCAGTCTTTTAGCTGAACACTATTTTTTTCTACTTTTCCAGTTTTGTAGTCTATAATTCGAATTTTATTGTTTCTAATTTCTATTCGATCTACATTTCCAGCAATTTTTATTGGAAAAGGCAAGCTATTGTCTTCTAAGATTCTTTCCAGAGGTGTTTCTAATGCCAAGATTTTTACAACATCGCCATTTTCAATTTGCTTTTTTTCTTCAATTAAAAAATTAAAAACATTTCGCTTTGCGACTTCAAAAGCCAAAAGATTTTTTCCTTTTTTAACTTCTCCTTCTTTATAAATTTCTTTAAATTGTTTGAGTACTTCATCATTGGCAACAGCCAACATTTTGTTCAAATCATCAGTAGTTAAAAATTTATTGATGATTGGTTTGTATAATGCTTCTAGGGTTTGGTGAATAATTGTTCCTAAAGTATTTAATGCGATATTTTCTTCTACTTCTTCAGATTCTCGGATAGATAATATTCTTTGAAAATAAAACTGTATCGGATTTCTGATATAAGTCGTTAATGCCGAAGGCGAAAATCCTTTTCCTGTTGCAATTTCTTTCAATCGTATCATTGCTGATTTTGCTTTTGGAATTACAATTGTTTTCGATGCAATATTTGGTACAACAGGCTGAATGATTTCATGAGTCAAATTGTGTTTGGGTTGTTTTTCGACTTCTAATTGTGTAATGAAGCGGCTTTTTTCGCCACCATCTAAACCGTCACTTTCGGTGTTATAAAGCAAATAAATATTTTTCGCACGTTGTAACAAATGGTAAAAATGATACGTGTAAATAGCATCTTTTTCTTTATAAGTGGGTAAGCCTAATTCTCGTTTTACATCATAGGGAATAAATGAATTGACGGTTTTTCCTGCAGGAAATTTGCCTTCATTTAGCGAGGTTATGATAACGGTTTCAAAATCTAAAACACGACTTTCTAAAACGCCCATAATTTGCAATCCAGACAAAGGTTCGCCTTCAAAAGAAACTTCAGCAAGATCGATAACTTGTTTGTAAATGGTATGTAAAGTGTCAATATTCTCGATATATTCATTTTTAGAACAATACGTGATTAGTTTATTAATGACTTTATATATCGAATACAAAAAGGTTTTTACGACTTTATCTTCTTCTGAAATCGACTCTAGATTAGATTTGATAATTAATAATATTTCGCAAATAAGTTCTAATATTTCGATAGGTTTCTGATTCCATTTCTGGAAAAGTAATTCAAAAAGACGGTTCGGATTTTCTTGAAACGAAACAACTTTTTGATGTGTTATAAACGTATAATTGTTTTTTTTGATGGTATAAATGACCTTAGAGGCATTTACGTACGATTCTATAATTGGATTCGATAGTACATCTAGCACGTCTTTATAGTAAAAAACATAACTAGATTCGCTTCTATTTAAAGCATTGTTGTGCATTTTAAACAACTTGGCGATCAACAATTGGATAGGATTGTTTTTGCTAGAATAGCCCATGGTAATATTCAAACTGCCAACACTTGCTGGTAGAGAATGTAGCATTGGGATAAGCATGTTTTCGTCGCCAAGTACTAAAGCTACTTTATCTAAAGAAGCATTTGGATTGTCTGAAATTTGCTTGTTGATTATGCCAGAAACAATTTTGGCTTGACCAATGGCTTTTGCAGTGCCAATAATTTGAATGTTTTTATCTTCAGAAAAATTAGTAGAAACCCACTCGAAAGGATTGGTTTTGTAATGTGACCAAGAACTTTTGAAACGCCTTACAAATAATCCCGCATCGTGAGAATAATCGTTTAAAAATACGGCATCTATATCCCAATAAATAGATGCAATATCTTTGGCAATTAGTTGTTGTACGATTTTTTCTTCCGCCTGATTTAAGGCATTAAAGCCAGCGAAAACAATTTTTTTGTTTTTGAAGGCAGTAATAAATTCCTCAAGATTAGTTACTGCTTCCCTATAAATTAGGCCCTGATAGCCAATTTCTTTGTTTTTGAGATGCGTATAAAAGGTGTCGTAATACAAAGGAAGTAGTTTCCAGAATTCTAGATAATTATCTATTAATGTGGTTTTGTCTTCTATTTCGATTCCCCATCGCTTGATGACTTCGATGTCTTGGAGATAGGAAAATACATGTTTCGGATCTAGAAGGTACCGATCAATTTCGTTGAAATCTTGTAATAATGTTTTGCCCCAATTAGAAAACTGTTCGAGTGTTTGTTGCTTTTCTTTTGCTGTTACCGATAAGTAAACGGTATAAAATTCGAAAAGTAATTCTATAGAATCTATAGATCGGATATTTGCGATTTCTTGAATAAAGTCTTCTATACTAGTAATTTCTGGTGCAAAAGTAAAATGGGGTAGTTTTTTTTTAAATGCTTCGAGCAGGAATATTTTAGCTCGTTTGTTGGGTAGAATGATGGTTGTTTCGGAAAGAATTGTGTTTTTTTCCGATAGTAGTTTGCTAACTAGATTTTCTAAAAAAGTATTGTTTGTCATAGAATATAAATATAAAAAAAACGCCCCGAAAAATCGAGGCGTTTTAGAAATTTATTTTTAAGAAGTGATTATTTAACCACTTTTACTTCTACTCTTCTATTTTGAGCTTTACCAGCTTTAGTTTTGTTTGAAGCGATTGGCATAGAATCTCCATAACCTATTGAAGTTAATCTGTCAGATGAAATACCTTTTGATATTAAGAAATCTGCAACTGCTTTAGCTCTATTTTCAGATAAAGTTTGGTTTGTTGCTTTTTTACCTGAATTATCAGTATTACCTTCTATACTAAATTTAGAAGTTGGGAATTCGTTAAGAATTGCAACCATAGCATCTAATATTGGTAAAGTTTGTTTTTGAAATGTAAATTTAGCATTATCAAATAAGATAGTTTTAGCGTAATCGTTTAGTTTTTTGATAGCTTCTTCAGAAACTTCAGGACAACCATTGTTAGCTACGGTACCTTTTACAGTTGGACATTTATCATCTTTATCAAGTACTGAATCTCCATCTGTGTCTGGCCATGGACAACCACCGTTATCTCTTGGACCTGCAACTTTAGGACATTTGTCTTTCATGTCTGCAACACCATCTCCGTCAGTATCAGGACAACCGTTTAATGCAGCTAAACCAGCAACTTCAGGACAAGCGTCATCTTTATCAGCAATTCCGTCTCCGTCAGTATCAGGACAACCGTTTAATGCAGCTAAACCAGCAGCTTCTGGACAAGCGTCATCTTTATCAGCAATTCCGTCTCCGTCTGTATCAGGACAGCCTTGAAATTGTTTTAAACCAGCAGCTTCAGGACAAGCATCGTCTCTGTCATAAATTCCATCTCCATCAGTATCTTTACCTCCAAATTTGAAAGTTAAACCTGCGAAGTGTTGAAAAAGTGAAGGAAGTTCAGCTCTAGTTTCAAACGATTTTTTGTAAGTAGTGCTTAATGATAAACCAACTTGTTCAGTAAACCAAAAAGTTAATCCAGCGCCCATGTTTGCAGTACCAGCAGATTCTTTACCTAAAAAAGTATAACCTCCACCAACATTTACAGAAGGATCGATAACTTTTGAACCAATTAAGTTCATTAAGCTATATTTGATTGCTAAATCTCCTGCATAGTACATTAGATTTGTGTCAACTACGCTAGTTCCATTAGGTGTTGGACCAGTCCATTCAACCCATTTTGTAACTTTATTTACAGAACCTGTAACGCCTACAGAAAAATTACCACCAACATTTCTAGCTACGGTTAAGTAAGAAACCGAAGGAAGAATGTTCCAATGATCTTTTACATTAAAGAATTCTGAAAAGTGATCTTTGATATTAAAATCTCTCACGCCAGCACTAGTTCTTGTGTCTACTGCATTTGCTCCGAAAGATATTGCCCATGGATTGTTGCTGTCTTGTGCAGAAGCACTTAATCCAGCAATCATCAACATGGAAACAAAAAGTTTGTTAAGATGTTTCATACTTAATTTATTTGATTACATTACGTTATTGTGACAAAAGTAACTAGGATATTGTTAATTACAAAATGAATTGTTAAAAATATTAGTGTGGAAGTGAAAAAAATTATTTTTTTATAATATTTAGCTCTTCTCCAACTTCGGCAAAAGCTCTGATAGCCTTGTCTAAATGGGCTATTGTATGTGCTGCGGATAGCTGAACTCTAATTCTTGCTTTGTCTTTTGGAACTACAGGAAAAAAGAATCCGATGACATAAATGCCTTTTTCTAACAATTTTTCGGCCATAATTTGGGATAATTTTGCATCATAAAGCATTACAGGAACAATTGCTGAATCGCCATTTATGAAATCTAATCCCGCTTTTCGCATTCCTTCTTTGAAATAATTGGTATTCCACTCTAGTTTATCACGTAGCGTGGTGTCTTTTTCTAATAATTCGAAAACCTTGATTGAAGCGCCAACAATTGCGGGTGCTAATGAGTTTGAAAATAAATAAGGGCGTGAGCGTTGGCGTAAAATTTCGATAATTTCTTTTTTGGCCGTTGTATAGCCTCCCATTGCACCACCAAGTGCTTTTCCTAATGTTCCTGTTATGATATCTACACGACCCATTACGCCTTTGGCTTCTAATGTTCCTTTTCCTGTTGCTCCTATAAATCCTGCGGCATGGCATTCATCTACCATAACCATTGCGTCGTATTTGTCTGCTAGATCGCAAATTTTATCTAATGGCGCTACCAGACCATCCATAGAGAAGACACCATCGGTTACAATTAGTTTGAAACGAGTTCCTGCTTCGGTAGCTTTTATTAGTTGTTGTTCTAAATCTTCCATATTAGAATTTTCATAACGATAACGTGCTGCTTTGCACAAACGGACACCATCAATAATAGAGGCGTGATTTAAACTATCGGAAATGATACAATCTTCTGCTCCTAATAGTGGTTCGAAAACCCCTCCGTTAGCATCGAAAGCGGCTGCATATAAAATGGTGTCTTCTGTTCCGTAAAAATTAGCGATTTTTTGTTCTAATGTTTTGTGAATGTCTTGTGTTCCGCAAATAAAACGAACTGATGACATTCCGAAACCATGAGAATCTAAAGCGTCTTTTGCTGCCTGAACGACTTCTGGGTGCGAGGATAATCCTAAATAATTATTGGCACAAAAATTAAGTACCGTTTCGCCATTAACCGTAATTTCGGCTCCTTGTGGCGAAGTAATGACTCTTTCTCTTTTGAAAATTCCGTTTTCTTCGATTGCGTTTAACTCGTTTTGTAAGTGTTGTTGTATTTTTCCGTACATTTTTTTGGTTTAAAGTTTAAAGTTTAAGGTTTTGAAAAACTTTCGCCTTTTGACAATTTTTTACAAATGTACTATTTCTAAATTCTCTCCTATATATATGAGTGATTTTTTCTGTACATTAAATCCCATTTCTATTAGCGCCAATTCGTATTCTTTTAGTTGGTTTTCGTATTTAGATTGGTGCTTTCCTGTTTTGTAATCTAATAAATAAGCATTTTGTCCGGAAATAGTAACTCGGTCTGGTTTTATAGTTTGCAAGCCTTTCTTTATGATAGATTGTTCGTTATATACCTTACTGTTTTCATGAAAAAAATCATTTAATTCTGGGTGAAAAACAATCTCAATAACTGTTTTTGCGACTTCTTCTTGCTGATTCTCTGAGATAAGTCCCGTTTCTAATGCTTTTTTTAGGGCTAATGGAATGTCTTTTTTAGTTTGAACGAATGATAGAATTTCATGTAAAACATTACCAAATTCGATAGCTTCCTGCTGATGCGTTCCCCACATGAGTGATTCCCGTTGTGCAATTTTTATAGCATTTGGATTGATGACTGAATTTATAGCTTCAATATTTTTACGTTTGGCTTCTAATGGTTTTTGTTTAGAAATTCTTTTGCAATTGCCAAACTCGTAATTCAAAATATTCGAATCAAAGTTCTTGTAATCTTCTAAAAATTCTATAAAAAAGGAGGCAGAATTATTGGGTAATTCTCCTTTACTATTCCTCTTTTTACTATTCGAAATAATAAATAGTTGTTCTTCGGCACGGGTTAGCGCTACATATAAAACATTGATATTGTCTAATAAATCCTCTTGCGATTTCTGGTTGTAAACCGAAGCTGCATTTTCGCCATATTCTTTTACTTTACTGGATTTGTCAATTAAAAATTTGTCGAAATCTAAATCGTCAGACTGGGAATCGATCCACATTTTTTCTCGTTTGGGTGCACTATAATTCTCTTCTACAAAAGGAAAAATAACTACAGGAAATTCTAATCCTTTCGATTTGTGGATGGTCATTATCCGAATGGCATTAGATCCTTCGGCTGACGGAATACTGAGTTTATGCCCGTTTTTGTCCCAATATTCTAAGAAATCTGAAATGCCCATTTGGTATTTTACATCACGCTCGAGCACAATATCTAAGAAATATTGTACATAAGCATTGTTGTTTTCAGAATTAATGCATTTTGCTGCAATGAGCTCTGCAATTTCGTACAATGATTTTCTTCTGCTATTTTGAAACGAGAGCTGTATCCCGGAATTTGCCAACCATTTTTCTAATTCGATTTCGTCTTTGTACTGAATTCCTTGGTAAATAAAATCGTGGGTTTCTATATTATTTTCTAAATTTTGATCCAAATAATACAAGCCATTGGCTAACGATTCGATATCGTTTTTATCATTTAAATACCGAAGCATATTTAGGATAAACTTTACTTCCGATGAAGCGTTTATTAATAAACTTTCGGATGAAATAACAGGAATGTCGTTTTCGGTCAAGTAATTTGCTAATAAAATACCGTGTTTGTTATTTCTGGTGAGCAATACAATTTCGTTATACAAAAAACCTTCTGCAGCTACTTTTATAATGGTTTGCAAAGTAGTTGTGAGGTAAATATCATTTTTATCGATGTTTTCTTCGTCTTCTTCCGAAACAAAGTCGGTATCTATTTCTGGAATAAAAGAAATGTTTACATAGCCTCCTTTTTTAGCATTCGATTTTTGAAAGCTATAATTTTCATACAAATCTTTGTAATCTTCATTAGAAAATTTTTGTGATAAAAACTTAAAAAAATCATTGTTAAAGTCGATTACGGCTTCAAAACTTCGATAATTTGTTTCTAGATTAAAAACTTCTTTGTCTTTATTACTAAAGGGGTTTTTGGTTTTGGCTAAATCGATAAATTGTTCGGCTTTTCCGCCACGCCAACGGTAAATAGACTGTTTGGGATCGCCCACAATCATAAGCGAACCTTGAATTCCTTGTAAATCTTCGCTCGATAGGGCATTATCTATTAACGGAATCAGGTTTTGCCATTGCATTTCGGACGTGTCTTGAAACTCATCGATAAAAAAATGTTTGTATTTTTCGCCCAATCGTTCGTAAATAAACGGTGCGGGTTGGTTTTGAATGTGCTCGAAAATGAGTTTATTAAATTCGGAAATAGACAAAATGTTTTGGTCTTCCTGAATTTTTGCCAACTCGTTACTTACGGTATTTAGTAACGAAAGTGGCGTGATATTTTTTAGAAAAGCTTGATAAAAATCCTTTTTTTCGTAATTTTTATAAACTTTGTATAAAATAAAAATGAGTTCATTGGCAATGCCTTCAATAATGTCTTTGTCTTTTGCGTTTTTATTGACGGCAATATCATCGACAGTTCTAAATTTTTTATGCGTTGGTTTTAGTTCGCTTCTTTGAATAAATCCCAAATGATTTGGAAAAGTTTCTCTAGAAAAGGATTTAGTGTCAATTCCTTGACTGTCTATAAGAAGTACGGCTTCGTTTGCCAGATTGATGTTTTGGTTTTCTAACGATTTGCAAGTTTCTTCTAATTTTGCTTTAAGGGCAATAAATTCTGGAATGGTTTTGTCTTTGAGCGACAAAATTTCTTCTCGATAATTTTCGTTAAGCACGAGTCTTCCTGTGTTCATGATTTCGCTCGAAATGTCCCAGGATTTGTCATCGTCGGTTTTTTCCATGGTAAAATCGACGAGTAGTTTGGTGAGTACTTGGTCTTCGCCTGCTTGTGCTACGATTGCATCTACGGCTTCTTGTAGGAGATTTTCGGTGTCTAAGGAAACATCAAAAGTAATGGGCAAACCCAAATCGAAGGCAAAGGCACGAATAACTTTATGTGTAAATTTATCGATAGTCGAAATGTCGAAAGCGGCATAATTATGAATGATGTTTTTTATTATAGACTGTGCTTTGGTTTTGATTTGAGATTGATTAAGATTAATTTCCTTGCCTAAATCATTCATTAATTGGATTGATTTTTCTGTGGGATTGTCTTTAGAAAAATCGAAAAGGCTGTCTATAATTCTGGTTTTCATTTCGAAAACCGCTTTGTTGGTAAAGGTTATGGCGAGAATGTTCTTGTACGCATCGTTGTGTTTGGCTTTTAGAATAATTTTTAGGTATTCTTTGACCAATGTGTAGGTTTTTCCTGAGCCAGCTGATGCGTTGTATATAGAGAATGCGGGTGTTTTCATTTTATAACTACGAATTACACGAATTATGACGAATTCGCAATGTTGAATTGAATATTAAATCTTGTTTTATGGCAAATTTCCTAGCCCCGATTGCAACGGAAATCCTTTTTCTTGCTTCTTTAGCAAGGAAAAGATTGAAGTGTAAAGCGGGAAATAGCTCCTAAAAATATTTTTAATGAAATTATAAGGGTTTGAAATTTTAATTCCAAAGTTAATTGATTAATTTTGAATTTAATTATATAATAATCATTTTAAATATACAATTATGGCTTTCGAATTACCACAATTACCTTATGCATACGATGCATTAGAACCTCATATTGATGCGAGAACAATGGAGATTCACCATTCGAAACATCATAATGCTTATACGACAAACTTAAATGCAGCTATTGCAGGAACGGATCTGGAAGGCAAAAGTATTGAAGATATTTTGAAAAATCTTGATTTGACTAAAGCTGCTGTTCGTAATAATGGTGGTGGTTTTTTTAACCACAATTTATTCTGGACTGTGATGTCGCCAAACGGTGGTGGTTTGCCAACTGGCGAATTAGCGGCTGCGATTGATGCTAATTTTGGTACGTTTGCCGATTTTAAGGCTGCTTTTGCTAAAGCTGGTGCGACACAATTTGGTTCTGGTTGGGCTTGGCTTTGTGTAAAAGAGGGGAAACTGGAAGTTTGTGGTACGCCAAACCAAGACAACACACTTATGCCTGGTGTAGGTTGTGGCGGCACTCCAATTTTAGGAATGGATGTTTGGGAACATGCTTATTATTTGCACTACCAAAATAGAAGACCTGATTATATTGAAGCTTTTTTTAATGTTATAAACTGGAGTGAAGTGGCTAGGCGTTTTGCTGAGGCTAAATAATTTAGAAAGATAATAGCTATTTTGAGAATAGACGGATAGACAAAGAAGTTTATTCGTCTATTTTTTTTGGCTTTGGGGTAATAAAAAAGGCGGAATTATTAAGTTCCGCCTTTTTTGCCCCAAATCTACCATAACTTAACCTACTTATGTAATGGTTATGTAAAAGTAAGAGGTTCGTGTTCTTATTTAAAATTAAATCGATGAAATGCACTTAAATCCGATAAAAAACACTTTCTAACTAGATTATATTATGCTGATTTCTAACTAAATATAGTTAGATAAATGGTTATTTTTGATAATACTGCTACGTGACGGTATGGGGTTTAGAAAGGGTTGAAAAGGCTACTTTTGTGTTTGTTTTTTAGGTAAAGATGATTTCTTACTACGAATGTTATACCATTTAAAGTTTAAATTTACTGGGATAAAAAAACATACAGTTTGTCATTCTGAGGAACGAGGAATCTCAT
>NZ_MUHE01000011.1:32510-39383 GCF_002217405.1 Flavobacterium psychrophilum DSM 3660 = ATCC 49418
CAGTATTTTTAAAGATAAATAAATTAACCAAAACATTTTAAAACTTTTCACTTTTCACTTTTGCATTTTCACTTATTACCATTATATTTGCTTTCGAATATTTTTTTATGGAACAATTTGTAGTATCGGCTCGTAAATATCGTCCGCAAACGTTTAAAGACGTGGTGGGGCAACAAGCCATTACCAATACGTTACTAAATGCGATAGAAACAAATCATTTGGCATCAGCCCTATTATTTACTGGACCTCGTGGCGTAGGAAAAACAACTTGTGCCAGAATTTTAGCCAGAAAAATAAACCAACCAGGTTACGACGACCCGAACGAAGATTTTGCTTTCAATGTTTTCGAACTCGATGCGGCTTCAAACAATTCGGTCGATGATATTCGTAATCTAATCGATCAAGTTCGTATCCCCCCACAAACGGGACAATATAAAGTTTATATTATCGATGAGGTTCACATGTTATCATCTGCAGCATTTAATGCTTTTTTGAAAACATTAGAAGAACCACCAAAACATGCCATTTTTATTTTGGCAACGACCGAAAAACATAAAATTATTCCAACGATATTATCTCGTTGTCAGATATTCGATTTCAAAAGAATTACTGTAAAAGATGCCAAGGAACATCTCGCCGAAGTAGCTACCAATCAAGGTGTCATTTTCGAAGACGATGCTTTGCATATTATTGCCCAAAAAGCAGATGGTGCCATGCGCGATGCTTTGTCTATTTTTGATAGAGTTGTGTCTTTTTGTGGAAAAAACCTAACACGACAAGCAGTTACCGAAAACTTGAATGTGCTAGATTATGAAACCTATATTAATGTAACGAATTTAATTTTAGAAAATAAAATTCCAGAATTACTATTGGCTTACAACGATATTTTGGCAAAAGGTTTCGATGGGCATCATTTTGTAGCTGGATTGGCTTCGCATTTTAGAGATTTGTTGGTTAGCAAAACCCCTGCAACTATCACTTTACTAGAAGTTGGCGAGCAAGCTCAAAAAATGTATTATGTACAATCTCAAAAAGCTTCACAAGATTTTCTGTTACAAGGAATCGATTTGGCTAATGATTGTGATTTAAAATTTAAGCTTTCTCAAAATCAGCGATTACTGGTAGAACTTTGTTTGATGCAACTAGCCTCTATCACTTTTGATGGAGAAAAAAAAAAGCTAAACAATATATAATTCCCACAACTTATTATAGGAATTCAGGCTTCTCGATAGTCGAAATTCAAAAAGTAAATCTTGATAGTGAAGACAAAAGTCAGAAATCAGATATTGAAGTTATAAATACAATCGATCTTGTTACGCCCAAGAATCCTGAGGTTTTGCCAGGAGTGGTAAATAGTGTTAACATTTTAACCCCTAAATCTGAAATCGCTAATCAGCAATCTACAATCTTAGGCCCCAAAGTTTCGGCTTTGTCTATGAAGAGTATTCAGGCCAAGCGGGCATTAGAAGCACAATTGAAACCTAAAGAAAAACACCACGACGAGTTACCAACTGAGCCATTTACAGAAACTCAAATGCTAGAACAGTGGGTAAAATATGCCAATAGATTAGGAAACAAAGGATATAAAATTCTAGAATCCTTATTATTACTAGACGACCCAAAACTAGCAGGTACTACCATCATTCATGAGCTACCTAATGAAAGCTCTAAAATAGATTTTGATGGCGAAAAACATGATTTATTAGGGTATCTTAGAGGAAAATTACACAATCATAACATTACAATCGAGATAAAAATAAACGAAACTATCGAAACAAAAAAGGCCTTTACAATTCAGGAGAAATATGATCGATTGAAAGAAATAAATCCTGCTCTAGAATTGCTTAGAAAGGCTTTTGATTTAGATTTGTAACCCGCAAAAAAGCTATTTTTCTTTCTTTAAAATCAAACCGAATAAAATTATAAAAATTCCTGAAATCATTAAAAAAATAGATAGCAATGCGTTTTTATCATAAGTAACTAACATTTCTTGGGACGCATCTTGAGATGGAATTCCTGCAAAAAAGGTATCAAATATAATTCCAAAAATTAAGCATAAAATCCCAATTGCAATGATTGTTTTTTTAAACTTTTCCATAATACATTGCTTTTACGATACCATCAGACAATCCAATTTTTGGCACATAAATTTTATTAGCCCCACTCCATTTCATAGCTTTTAGATAAATACTTAATGCGGGTATAATTACATCGGCACGATCTGTATTTAGTCCCATTTCGGCAATGCGCTGTTCGTAAGTTAGTGAATTTAAATATTGGTATTGTGTATTCAAATACATATAAGACAGGGGTTTTTCTTGTAGTTTTCCTGATAGTTTAAAAATCTTGTTTATATTTCCGCCAGAACCAATAAGTGTAATGTCATCATATCTTTCGGTGTTGGTTTTTATCCATTTTTCTATTTCTTCCCAAACTATATCGTTTACCATATTATTTAGCAAACGAACTGTGCCGTTTTTGAATGATTTTGACACTACCATTTTTCCGTCAGAAAATAAAGAAAACTCTGTGCTTCCACCCCCAACATCTACATAAAGATAGGTTTGTTCTGTTTTTATGAATTGATGCAAATCTGAAGTTGCAATAATGGCTGCTTCTTTTTTTCCATCGATTATTTCAATTTTTACTTCTGCTTTTTTCTTTATGATTTCTACGACTTCCTTTCCGTTATATGCCTCACGCATAGCAGATGTAGCACATGCCATATATTGTTCTACTTTATATACTTTCATTAATAATTTGAAAGCTTTCATCGCATCTACCATGCGGTCTATATTTTCTTCGGTAATTTCTCCAACGGTAAATGCGTCTTGTCCCAAACGAATAGGTACACGAATTAAAGCACTTTTATTAAACTGGGTTTCTTTGCCTTGTTGCTCCACAATATTAGTAATCAAAAGACGCATGGCGTTTGATCCTATATCGATGGCTGCATATTTTTTTATTGAAATCATTTCCTTTTCTGATTTGGTTATTTCCTAATTAGGTTAATCGTTTTGTTGTTTTTTATTCGATTAAATAACTACTTCAATTTTATTGCGATAGTAATTATACGTTTCTAATTGGGCTCTAAAGATTGGGCTATCGCCACGCATACGGTATTTATTATCCAATTTTTCCGAATGATAACGAACTTTTACATTTCCTTTCCAACCGATATCGAAGGTATCTATTAGCTCTTTTTTGATGCTTTGGTCATAAATAGGACAAGTAATTTCAACCCTACTGTCTAGATTTCTGGTCATAAAATCGGCAGAAGAGATATAAACTTCGGGTTCGTTATTATTACAAAAAATATATACACGAGAATGTTCTAAATAATTATCTACTATAGAAATGGCTTCAATATTTTCGCTCATTCCTTTCACTCCTGGTATCAAAGAGCAAATTCCTCGTATTATTAATCTTATTTTTACTCCTGCTCTACTGGCTTCGTATAGTTTATCTATCATTTTATTGTCTGATAAACTATTCATTTTGAGTTTTAAAAATGCTGGTTTTCCTGAATTTGCATTTAAAATTTCTCTATCTATTAGTCTATTAAAACGAATTCGGGTGTAATGTGGTGATACAATTAAGTGCTTGTATCTGTACACTCGATAATTTATTAAAAAAAACTCGAAAACTTTAGATACATCCTTCAAAATTTGCTGATGGGCTGTAAATAAGGTTACATCTGTATAGACTTTGGCCGTAGATTCGTTAAAATTTCCTGTCGAAATTATGCCATAACGTTTTAGTTTTCCATCATCGGAAATGCGTTCTACTAGGCAAACTTTACTGTGTACTTTTAGTCCTTTTACTCCAAAGATAAGTTCGATGCCTTCGGTTTGCATTTGCTCTGCGTAGGATATATTACTGGCTTCATCAAAACGGGCTTGCAATTCGATTTGAACGGTTACTTTTTTTCCGTTTTTGGCTGCATTTATAAGAGAGCTTACAATTTGAGAATTTTTTGCCAAACGGTATAATGTTATTTTTATGGCTGATACTTTTGGATCTAAAGCGGCTTCTCGTAGAAACTTAATAATGTATGAAAATGACTGATATGGTGCATTTACCAAATAATCTTTTTGCTCTATTTTTTTTAGCATGCTGCCTTCTAGACTTAATCCTTCAACTGGAAGTGGCAAATTTGTTTTGTACAACAAATCATATCGTCCTAGATTAGGAAAATCCATGTAATCTCTGCGATTATGATATCTTCCGCCAGGAATTATGCTTTCTTTCGAATTTATTTCCATATTACGAAGAAAGAATTTTAGGGTATCTTTTTCAATGGTTTGGTCGTATATAAAACGTACAGGCTCGCCTATTCTCCTGTCTTTTACACTCGAAGAAATTTTTTCGATAAAACTTTTATTCAAATCACTATCAAGCTCTAATTGCGCATCACGTGTAATTTTTATCATGTGAGCCGAGATGCTTTCGTAATCGAAAATATTAAATATATTATGCAAATTATAACGAATTAAATCGTCTAAAAGGATGATATGCTGTTTTTCATTTTGAGAAGGCAAAACTACGAAACGATTAATAGTTTTTGGAATTTCGATAACTGCGTATCTAATTTCTTTTTTAATTTTAATTTTCTCTAAAATAGATGAATTTTGCTTTGGTTTCATTACTAATTTAATCGCTAAATAACCTGAGGTGTCTTTAAGCAATGGAAATTCTGCTAAATCATTTAAGATAATTGTAACTAATGCTGGACTTACTTTTTGAATAAAAAAATCTTTTACAAAACTTTCTTGTGCTTTAGAAATTTCTGTTTCGTTAATAATATAAACGTTTTTATTTTCGAGCTCTTTTTCTATATTGCTTAAAATTCGTAAACTTTCTGATTGTTGATGAATTACGATTTTTGTAATTTCTTTTAGTAATTTTTGAGAAGTAATACCACCCAGAATTTTTTCGGCAGTTTCGCCAGCCAAACTCAATCTGCGAATTGCGGCGTAGCGAACTCTAAAAAATTCATCTAAATTATTTGAGAAAATCCCTAAAAATCGCATTCTATCTAATAGCGGCACTTTTTCGTCTGCTGCTTCTTGTAGTACTCTAAAATTAAAAGCTAACCAGCTTTTCTCTTTGTCTATATATTTGTTTTCGGTAATTATCATTAATCTATTTCTTTAGGAAAAATAGTTTCTAATCGTTTTTCCTTCTATTATATGCTTTCAGTTTTATTATTTAAGATACTAAAATTTAATTTTTTAACTTGTAAAATAAACCTATACTTAATTACAAATGTAGGTATAAATTTTATTTTTTTAGATGTTATTAGTTCTTTAAATTCATATTTCAGCTATAAATTTGGCGTTAGTTTTATAATTCAAGCTCCCATAATAAAGCTCCTTCTGTTAAATGATTTACAATGCACGAAATTTCTCTTGTGCCATCTTCTTTTATTCCTAAAATTGTAAAACAACCTTATTTTATTACAGATTTTTCTCTAGTTGGCATCAATATAGACTACTAAATAATGAGATTCTAATTCACGATTTAGCCACAAATGAAACGAATGTCTTTAATTGTAGAAAAAAGTGTTGTAGTTTTCTTCAATCTCTTTTACTTCATCTTCATTCAATTCGGAAAATTCTTTTTCAAGAGCTCTTTTTGACAGTTTACCATTATTTTGTTCTAAAAACCGAATGAGCATCGCCACTGTGTTGTCTCTATGGCTCTACCCCATCTAACGACACGATTGTTTGTTGGATTTTCCCCTTCTATGGTAAAAGAAGATTTAGAATCTTTTAACAATAAAAAAGCCGATGCTCGTTGCAATACGTCTTTATGAACAGCGTTTAAATAACTATTCTTTTTACTTGAAAGATTTTCGGAGATATAATCATTAAATTTTTGGGTTTTGAATATTAATGGACAAAAACCAACAGTTCCTGGTAAATTATTTTTTATACGATGTCTGCTGGAGTTGCTTGATATTGGCGATGCAAATTGTATCTCCTCATCAACCAGTGGAATATAGTTTTTAATTGTTAGGTCTGGAATAGGAAGTTGTTCCTGCATTAACCATTCGTACAAAAACCATATTTTCCGGCTGTATTGTCCTGTGGCTTCTGTTTGCACAAGGTTTGTTATTGCTTCTTTTGAAGTAACTTGAAATAGTTTTTTAAAAAACAGCAGGTTTATCCCTTCGTATTTTAGCACAAAAACGAGGTGTTTGTATAGCGTGTCTTTAAAGGCATTTCGTGAAGAAAAAACTTTCCAATTATCATCTTCGTAACTCCGTCTTTTTTTTACTGATTAGGGACAACTTATTAGGGAATCGTATTTGCATTGCAGTGCTTCTATAACAGCACCATATCCCACTAAAATGGCTTTTTCGGGCGCTATTTTCCCGTGAAAAACATTGATTTCTTGTGAAAAAGTGGTAGTATCCATTGCTTCTACTATAAAGTAGTTTAATTAAAGATAATGGAAAAATAGGTTTTAGTTTGCAAAAACAGATGTAAATTAGTATTATTTTGGAAAAATGGGTAAAAAGTATCTATGATTGATGAGAAGCATGTGTTTTATTTACAAAAAGGTGTTTTGACGGCGATTATCACCGTTGTAATAGATTTTTTTAAATACTGTGTTCGCTTATTTTTAATATTCATGAAAAAGTGAACATGAATTTGGGGTTAATTAAAGAAACCTCGTTTAATAAACTTAAAATTGCATAATAAATCAATCAGGTTTATTATGATAAAAGAGGTTTATCGTTATGGTGTTCAAGATGCTAAATAATGCTATTTTTACTTACACACTTTATGGGATACTACCATAAATTGGTATTATCTAAATTATACTTTCTTTATATAATCATATAATACCATTTATAAATATAAA
>NZ_MUHE01000011.1:39479-147951 GCF_002217405.1 Flavobacterium psychrophilum DSM 3660 = ATCC 49418
TTTATATTTATAAATGGTATAAAATTATATCATGACTTTTTATTTTTTTACAAAAAAAACTCCTCTAAATAGAGGAGTTTTATAATATATGTTTATGAGGAAATTATCCTAAAACTTCTTTTACTTTTTTACCAATTTCTGCTGGAGAATCTACTACATGAATTCCGTTTTCACGTAAAATGCGTTTTTTAGCTTCTGCGGTATCGTCTTCACCACCCACAATTGCACCTGCGTGCCCCATTGTTCTTCCTGCTGGAGCGGTAACTCCTGCAATAAAGCCAACTACTGGTTTGCGGTTTCCGTCTGCACGTACCCATTTAGCGGCATCAGCTTCTAGTTGTCCTCCAATTTCACCAATCATTACGATGCAATGAGTTTCTGGATCATTCATTAATAATTCAACGGCTTCTTTTGTTGTAGTTCCAATAATTGGATCTCCTCCAATTCCGATTGCGGTAGTTATTCCTAGACCTTGTTTTACTACTTGGTCAGCAGCTTCGTAGGTTAATGTTCCTGATTTAGAAACAATTCCTACATTTCCTTTTTTGAAGACAAAACCTGGCATGATACCAACTTTAGCTTCACCTGGGGTTATAATACCCGGACAGTTTGGTCCTATTAGTCGGCAGTTTTTGCCTTTGATATAATCATTTGCTTTTATCATATCTGCAACAGGAATACCTTCTGTAATTGCAATAATTACTTTGATACCTGCATCGGCAGCTTCCATAATAGCATCAGCAGCAAAAGCTGGTGGTACAAAAATAATGGTTGTATCTGCTCCTGCTTTTTCTACTGCATCTTTTACAGTATTAAAAACGGGACGGTCTAAGTGCATTGTTCCTCCTTTTCCTGGAGTTACGCCTCCTACAACGTTTGTACCGTATTCGATCATTTGCTCAGCATGGAAAGTTCCTTCGCTTCCCGTAAATCCTTGAACTATTATTTTTGAATCTTTATTAACTAAAACACTCATGATATATTTTTTATGTTATTTTTTTATTGTGTTACAAAAGTAATGTTTTGAAATATACTTTTTAATAATTTTATTAAAATAATTTAACTCAATTGACTCATTTGAAATCCGCGATATAATTTTTCGTCTTTTATTTCCCAAATAACCATAAAATTGGCTAAAATCATTTCTTCCCTTGGGTTCTCGATTGTTTTAACATAATGGTTATATCTTACTGTAATTTTATTATTATCTTCTAACAAATGGGTAATATAAATTCTTGACGAATGATATGCTTTGCTCATTTGGTCGATAATTTTTACCATTTCTTCTTTATTCATTTGAATAAAACCTTTGCTACTATTCCAATCTAGCGAAACATCAGCGTGCATATAAATATCTAACAATTTGCTGTCTAAGAAAGCATTCGATTTATAAAAATCTTTAACTAATTCTTTTGCGGTCATCTTTATTTTAGTTTATTTATGATTTCAGGGATTCGTTTTATATTGGCTAATTGTTTTAGCTTTTCGCGAGATTCTTGTACTGGAGTACCAAAATATGATTTTCCTCCTTCAATAGATTTTGTTACGCCTGTTTGTCCCATAACTACAGCTTTTGTACCAATGGTAATACCGCTAGTGGTACCTACTTGTCCCCAAAGTGTCACGTCGTCTTCAATTATGACACAGCCTGCAATTCCTGTTTGTGAAGCAA
The DNA here is from genome assembly GCF_002217405.1 of Flavobacterium psychrophilum DSM 3660 = ATCC 49418. GTDB lineage: Bacteria > Bacteroidota > Bacteroidia > Flavobacteriales > Flavobacteriaceae > Flavobacterium > Flavobacterium psychrophilum. The sequence continues at coordinate 41,152 of NZ_MUHE01000011.1, forward strand.
TTAAACATTTTTTACCTATTATTGTGTCGTGTCCTACATGAACTTGATTATCAATTTTGGTTCCTTGACCAATAGTTGTGTCGCCTGTAACACCTTTATCGATAGTACAAAGTGCTCCAATTCCTACATTATCATGTATAACAACTCTGCCGCCAGAAATTAATTGGTCGAAACCATCGGGTCTTTTTTTATAATAAAAAGCATCAGCTCCTAAAATTGTTCCTGCATGAATGATAACATTGTTTCCAATAATGGTATTGTCATAAATGGAAACGTTAGAATGAATAAGACAATTTTCGCCAATTATCACATTGTTTCCTATGAAGGTATTGGGCTGAATTATAGTTCCTTTTCCTATTTTTGCAGAAGCCGAAATTGCTACATTTGATTTTTGAAATGGTCTGAAATGATTGGTTAATTTATTGAAATCTCGAAACGGATCATCTGAAATGAGTAGTGCTTTTCCTTGTGGGCAATGTACATTTTTATTTATTAAAACTATCGTTGCTGCCGATTGTAATGCTTTATCATAATATTTAGGATGATCTACAAACACAATATCTCCTGCCTCTACTACATGAATTTCATTCATACCCAAAACAGGAAAATTAGCATCTCCTACATACTGGCAGTTGATGATATTTGCAATTTCTTCAAGGGTTTGTGTTTGTATAAATTTCATAAAAAATTATTTTACACGTTCCATATAAGAACCTGAAGCAGTATCAATTTTTATTTTATCCCCTTCATTAATAAATAAAGGTACATTTATGGAGGCACCAGTTTCTACCGTTGCAGATTTTGTTGCGTTTGTAGCAGTATTTCCTTTTACACCTGGCTCAGCATACGTAACTTCTAATATTATTGAAGCTGGCATATCTACAGAAAGAGGCAAATCGGTTTCGGTATTTACTTGTACCATTACGTTTGTTCCTTCTTTAAGTAATCCTGGATTATCAAGGATTTTTTTGTCTAAAGTAATTTGTTCGAAAGATTCGATATTCATAAAATGAAATTGATCGCCTTCGGCGTATAAATACTGATAAGTATGTGTTTCTACACGAACTTCGTCTATTTTATGTCCTGCCGAAAAGGTATTGTCTAATACTTTTCCGTTAGATAAGCTTCGTAATTTTGTACGTACGAATGCTGGTCCTTTACCTGGTTTTACGTGAAGAAATTCGATTATTTTATAAATATCGTGGTTAAATTTGATACACAATCCGTTTCTTATATCTGATGTAGATGCCATTTTTTTGTATTTATTCGATTATTTGGTTATTCTCTATTTTTTTTATTTGTTAATCTGAAATCTAAAATTATACTCCCGTGTATCCTTTCATAATTCCTCTTGAAGAATTTCTTATAAAATCTAGGATTTCATCTCTTTCTGGAGTTGCTTCCATTTCTGCTTCAATGATTGCTAATGCTTGTGAGGTATTATAATTTTTTTGGTACAAGGTTCTATATATGCTTTGTATTTCGCTAATTTTTTCGGTGGTAAAACCTCTTCTTCTTAGTCCTACAGAATTTATGCCTACATAAGATAATGGTTCTTTTGCTGCTTTTGTAAAAGGAGGCACATCTTTTCTTAATAAAGATCCTCCAGAAATCATGGCATGATCTCCAACGCTTATAAATTGGTGTACTGCCGATAGCCCTCCTATTATTGCATATTTTCCTATTGTTACGTGTCCGCCTAAAAGTACGCCGTTTACAATAATTGCGTTATCGCCTACATGACAATCGTGTGCAACGTGTGCCGTTGCCATGATTAAACAGTTATTGCCTATTACGGTTTGTCCTGATGCTATTGTACCTCGATTGATGGTAACACATTCTCTTATCGTAGTATTGTCACCTATTATTACTAAAGAATCTTCACCGCCAAATTTTAAATCTTGTGGTACCGCAGAGATTACTGCGCCTGGAAAAATATTACAGTTTTTACCTATTCGTGCACCTTCCATAATGGTTACGTTAGAACCTATCCAAGTTCCGTCGCCAATAATTACATTATTATGTATGGTTGTAAATGGCTCTATAACAACATTTTTGGCAATCTTTGCTCCTGGATGAACGTATGCTAATGGTTGATTCATATATTATTTTTAATCGTTCTGTTGTTTAATTGATTTGATCAAATTAAGAAAAAGTTATTGTTTTTTGGCAATTTGCGCCATCAATTCGGCTTCAGCAACCAGTTTGCCATTTGCGTAAGCGTGAGCTTGCATGTGGCAAATACCTCTTCTTATAGGGGTTATTAAATCGCATTTGAATATTAGTGTATCACCTGGTAGTACTTTTTGTTTAAATTTAACATTATCTATTTTCATAAAAAAGGTTAAATAATTTTCTGGATCAGGGACTGAACTTAGAATTAAAATTCCTCCTGTTTGCGCCATGGCTTCTACAATAATGACCCCAGGCATAACTGGTGCGCCTGGAAAATGTCCTACAAAGAATGTTTCGTTCATTGTTACATTTTTTAATCCAACTACAGAGCAGTCTGTCATTTCGATAATTCTATCTACAAATAAAAATGGCGGACGGTGTGGCAAAATACTCATAATTTTGTGAATATCCATCAATGGTTCTTTGTTTAAATCATAAACTGGAACAAAATTTCTTTGCTCATTTTTTATTAATTTAGACATTTTTTTTGCAAATTGAGTATTTACAAAATGACCTGGTTTATTTGCTATTACTTTTCCTTTTATTCTTGTTCCTATTAAGGATAAATCGCCTATTACATCGAGTAATTTGTGTCTTGCTGCTTCGTTGGGATAGTGCAGGGTAAGATTGTCTAAAACACCATTTGGTGTAACCGAAATTTTATCTTTCCCGAAAGCTATTTTTAGCCTGTTCATGGTTTCTGCAGAAATTTCTTTATCTACATAAACAATGGCATTGTTTAAATCGCCTCCTTTTATTAATCCGTTTTCTAACAAAGTTTCTAGTTCGTGTAAAAAACTAAAGGTACGACAATCTGCTATTTCGTCTTTAAATTGGCTAATATTTTTGAGGCTTGCATTTTGAGTTCCTAATACTTTAGTACCAAAATCGACCATAGCGGTTACTTGATAATCATCGCAGGGCATTACAATTATTTCGCTTCCTGTAGATTCATCTAAATAGGAAATAACTTCTTTGACGACATACACATTTCTTTCGGCTTCTTGTTCTGCGATGCCTGCTTTTTCTATAGCTTGCACAAAATATTTTGAGGAACCGTCCATAATTGGGAGTTCAGAAGCATTCAATTCGATAATAACATTGTCTAAATCGCAACCTACTAAGGCGGCTAAGACATGTTCTGGTGTCTGAATTTTTACGCCTAATTTTTCTAGATTTGTGCCTCGTTGCGTGTTTACAACATAATTTACATCGGCTTCAATTATAGGCGAACCTTCTAAATCTACTCTAACAAAAGAAAAACCATTATTTATGGGGGCTGGTTTAAATGTTATTCTTACTTCATTTCCTGTATGAAGTCCAACTCCTGTAAGGGAAATTTCGTTATTGATGGTTTTTTGTTTGACCATAATTATTTTATTATTTTTTTTAATTCTTCTATTTCGGTAACAATTTTTGGAAGATTTTTAAAATGAACATATGATTTACTATATTCAGAATAGCCAAATGATGGACTTCCTTGCAAGGTTTCTTTGTCTTTTATATTTTTTCCCACTCCAGATTGTGCTTGTATTTTTACATTATTACCTATGGTTAAGTGTCCTGCAATACCTACTTGTCCGCCAATCATGCAATTTTTGCCAATTTTTGTAGAACCAGCAATTCCTGTTTGGGCTGCTATTACAGTATTTTCGCCAATTTCTACATTGTGAGCAATTTGAATTTGATTGTCTAATTTTACTCCTTTTCTAATAATTGTAGATCCTAATGTTGCTCTGTCTATTGTGGTACAAGCGCCAATATCTACATTGTCTTCGATCACTACATTTCCTATTTGGGGAATTTTACTAAAAGTTCCGTCGGGATTTGGTGCAAAACCAAAACCATCTGCTCCAATTGTAGTTCCAGAATATATGTTGCAATTATTGCCTATTACTGTTTCTGAAAGAATTTTAGCTCCTGCAAAAATAATGGTGTTGTTACCTATTTGTACATTATCGCCAATAAAACTATTGGGATATATTTTTACATGATCGCCAATAATTACGTTTTCGCCAATGTAGCTAAAACTTCCTAAATAAAAATCTGTTCCATACTTTGCGGATTGTGCTATCACACAAGGTGCTTCAATTCCTGTTTTATTATTTTTTACTTGATTGTAAAATTCTAATAGTTTCGCAAAAGATTTATAAGCATCTTCTACTTTTATTAATGTGGTTGAAATCTCATTATCAGGTACAAATGTTCTATTGACAATAACTATTGATGCTTTTGTGTCGTATATATAATTTGTATATTTAGAGTTTGCTAAAAATGTTAAGCATCCTTCTGTTCCTTCTTCAATTTTAGACAACTTAAAAACGGTAGCTTTCGGATTTCCGAAAATTTCTCCTTCTAATATTTCGGCTATTTGTTCGGCTGTAAATTTCATTTTATCTGATTATATTTTCTGCATAAAATAATGAACTTTATAAATTATTATTTATTTAAGTTGAAAATTTTTAGTTTTCTTAATTTTACGACGACAAAAATATAAAAATTTAAAAAGAATCTTTAGTTTTTATTGAGTTGTTTTGGAAAACAAAGAAAATATTTTGTAACTTGTTTAGATAATGCTTTTAATGACAATTGGTCTGACAATAATGCTACGTCTTCTATAGAGCCGTCTTTTTTGAGGATTCGTATAGGTTCTGCAGATTTGCTATAGGCCTGATTTCTTATTTTTCCTTTGAAAACAAAATATTTTGCTTCTTGTATTGCGATATTATTTGCTTTCGAAAATTGTTCTATTAATTCTTGTATTTCTTCTTTAGAAAAATTTTCTTCATTCATTTTAATTTTCAGCAAATCTCGATTTATTATCATTTTGCTTAATGAACTTAAGGTAAAATCTTGATGGTTTTGCCAATGTTTTATGGCACCAACAATGTCTGTATCATCTAATTGTGCAAATTTATTTAGAATTTGATCGTTAAAATCGGTTAAACTTATTTTGTTTTCTATAAAGAAAAGTAAATTTTCGCTGCAAGTAATTGCAATTCCTTTTTGGTACAATTCTTTGGCTCTTTTTAGTGTGTTTGTTAAGGTAAGTTCTGCAACTAAACTGGTTTTGTGTAAATATACTTGCCAATACATGAGTCTTCTTGCCATTAAGAATTTTTCGACCGAATAAATTCCTTTTTCTTCAATGACTAATACATCATCAACTACATTCATCATTTGGATTAATCTGTCGGAGTTTATTTTTCCTTCTTCTACTCCAGAATAAAAACTATCTCGTTTGAGATAATCCATCCTATCCATATCTAATTGGCTAGAAATAAGTTGTAGCATAAATTTTCTAGGATATTCTCCTTTGAAAATTTGAATGGCTAGGTTTAATTGTCCGTCGAATTCGATATTCAATTTATTCATAAATAACAAAGAAATTTCTTCGTGGTGCACTGCTTCTACAATACTGTGTTCCATAGCATGAGAAAACGGACCATGACCAATATCGTGTAATAAAATGGCAATATATAAGGCATTTTCTTCTTCGGCAGAAATGATAGTATTTTTAAATCGAAGGACTTGAATGGCTTTTTGCATTATGTGCAAGCAGCCCAAAGCGTGATGAAATCTGGTATGATTAGCGCCTGGATATACTAAAGATGATAGCCCCATTTGAGAAATTCTTCGCAATCGCTGAAAATACGGATGCTGTATTAAATCGTAAATTAACGGATTAGGAATCGTAATGAAACCATATATAGGATCGTTAAATATCTTTAGTTTATTAGTATTACTCACTTTTTTCGATTTTATACAAATATAGAAACGAATTTAAGAATTAATTGTACAATTTTTTGTTTTAATTTGGTAAAATAAAAATAAACACGAATTTCTAAATAATCTAGAATTTTATTCTAAACTAAATTTTTAAAAATAATGAAAGCATTTCTGAAAAAATTACTGGTTGGTAAGATTTCTAAAAAAGAAAAAATAAGATTTAATCCTATTGAAAAGAGGATTTTGAATATTCGCTCTATATGGAATAACGACCATCAGGAGGATAACGGAATCGAAAAAATATTCAGATTATTTCTTTCTATCTCTCAACTTTTGTTTCCTGGAATTTATATTAAGTATTTTGCCAATAAAAAAGGTTCTGAGTATCAGGATTTAGCTTTAGATGTTTATATTTTAGCAAAAGTTATGTTTCCGCTTATGATATTAATAAATGAATGGCAACATAATATCTATATAATATTTGTAATGACTTATGTTTTGCTAGAAACAGTTTTATATATTCCTACTTTGATTTTTGCTTCCGATTTGTTTTCTCGTCCACGTTCCTACAAACGTTCTATGCTTTTACTGTTTTTTAATTATATGGAAATTGTTTTGGCTTTTGCGGTTTTATATTCTTGTGGTAATTACTTAAATAAAGATTTTACGCATTGGTTTGATGCTCTGTATTTTAGCATTATTACCTCTTCTTCTATAGGTTATGGTGATTTTTATCCTGTAACTATTTTTGGAAAATTTTTAGTAAGCATGCAAGCTTTACTTTTTTTGTTTTTTGTGATTTTATTTCTTAATTTCTTTTCTACAAAGATTAAAAGTAAAGGCTATTTTGATCATGAAAATGAGGATTAATCTTATAACATGCTCCTCGCCTTCTCTAAATCCTCTAAAGTGTCAATTCCGATTCCTACATGAGTAGTTTCGATCATTTTGATGCGCTTGCCATATTCTAAATACCGGAGTTGTTCTAATTTTTCGGAGGCTTCGAGTGATAGCATAGGTAAATGATAAAAATCTAGCAAGGCTTGTTTTCTAAAAGCATATATACCAATGTGTTGCATGTATCTTACACCTACATTTTCTTCTCTTGGATACGGAATTACGGAGCGAGAGAAATAGAGCGCAAATCCTTTTTGGTCGACAATTACTTTTACATTATTTGGATTTTGAATATCATTTTTATGGGTAATATTTCTCATTAAGGAAGCTAAATCTACTTTTTTATGTGTATCATTTCTAAAAACTTGAATTACTTCTTCGAGTGGCTCTTTGTTTATAAAAGGTTCGTCTCCTTGTACGTTGACTACAATATCTACCTCTAGATTTTGGATGGCTTCAGCAATTCGGTCACTACCCGATTCGTGTTCTTTGATGCTCATTATGGCTTTGCCAGCATTGGTAATAATTTCATTGTAAATTAATTCTGAATCGGTTACAACAAAAACATCATCAAACAAATTGGTTTCTACCGCTGCTTGATAGGTTCTTAGAATAACTGTTTTTCCGCCCAAATCTTGCATGAGTTTTGCTGGGAATCTTGTTGAGGCGTAGCGTGCTGGAATTACTGCAATTATTTTCATTTTTTTAAGTTCTGAGTGACAAAGGTTTTTATATTTTTTGAATTGTTTTTATTTTTACACAAATTAAATAAATTATTGTTGTTTTGACTGGGTTGAATTTAATATCGAGCTGCGTTAGGGATAGTAGCGAAAATCCTTTTTAGAGGCTTTTCGCCGATAAAAAGATTGTAGCGAATAGCCCGACCCTTGTGGTAACGCCCTAATTTTAGTTTACAAAATTTTCGTCTTTAAAGCCTATTAAATATAACTTGTCTTTTGCTCTTGTCATGGCGGTATATAACCAGCGAATGTAATCTTTATCGATTCCGTTGGGCAAATATGGTTGCTCGATAAATACGGTATTCCATTGTCCGCCTTGCGATTTGTGGCAGGTTATGGCATACGAGAATTTGACTTGCAGGGCATTGAAATATTCATTTTCTTTTACTTTTTGGAACTTTTTGTATTTAGTGGTTTCATTTTCATAATCTTTGATGACTTCTTCGTACAATTTGTTTGATTCTTCGTAGGATAATGATGGTGATTCGCTGGTAATGGTGTCTAACAACAGAACGGTTTCATAGGGTTTTTGGTCAGGATAATCGACCATTCTAATTTTTACATTGGCAAATTTGAAACCATATAATTCTTTGATATTTCTTATATCTAATACTTCGATAATATCGCCATTGGCAATAAAACCTGCTTGGTCGGAATCTTTTAACCAAAAGTAATTGTTTTTTACAACCATTAGGAAATCTCCAGTAGAGAGTTCGCTTTCTTTGTCTAGAATTTTTGTTCTAATTTGCTGATTGTACTGGTTGGCTCGTTTGTTTGATCGGACTATAAATGCTGTATCTTCTATACTATAATTGCTATATGCTGTGTTAATGGCGTCTTGAATATCGTAACCATCTGATAAGCGAATGATGTCTTTGAATCCTTTGAGATTAAATTTGAAACTGTTAAAAAATACATCTTTTAATAATTCTCGAAGTTCTGTGGCATTGTACAAAATTCCTGAGTTTTCTTCCTGTCGCATGACTTCATCAAACTCGATAGAATACACGTCTTTATTGTAATGTAAACTCAAAGTATCTGTATCTAAAGCTGGCGATATATCTAACTGAACTGGTGGTAATTGTGCTGTGTCACCTAACAGAATCATTTTGCAGTTATCGCCCGAATATACATAGGAAATTAAATCATCTAAAAGGGATCCGTTTTCGTATAATTTAGATTCGGTATTCACATCAGAAATCATTGAAGATTCATCTATAAAAAAAATAGTGTTCTTATGTTTGTTGGGTTGTAAAGTAAAAGAAACCCCTCCGCCAGATGACTTTTTAGGAAAATATATTTTTTTGTGAATGGTAAAGGCTGGCTTGTTCGAATAATTAGCAATTACTTTTGCGGCACGACCTGTTGGGGCAAGTAAGACATACTTTTTATTAATCTCGATTAAGTTATTTACAATGGTAGATATGACGGTTGTTTTTCCCGTTCCCGCATACCCTTTTAGTACAAAAATTTGGTCTTTAGTATTGTTTGTAACAAATTCTGCTATTTGCTGAAAGAAAATATCTTGTTTTATTGTGGGGTTAAAAGGAAATTTTTTTTGTAAAACATTGTAAAACAAAGAAGCACTCATTTATTTTTGATAAAATATTATATTTCAAATATACGCATGAAAATTGACTTGCGGTATTTTTTTTACGGCAGATTCACATAATATTTTTTAATTTTTTAATTTGTGCTTTTTTGTAGTACAATTTTTTTAATTTGAAATCTATTATTTTTACACTGTTTTTTTTATACCTTTATTTGGGCGTTACCGTTTTGCGGATTTAAGAAGTTGGGGATTTGTAAACCCAAAACTTATGATTAAACCCCCAAAATAAAAAGTAGAAAACAAACTTTAAATGAAGCCCAAAAAACCTGTTTTTTTAACCAATCTTACCTGCTGCGTGTTTTCCGTACTACACTTTCCGTTAAAATTTATAACTATACCCAAGTCTTAATACTTGTGTTTCGTAATAGTCGTTGCTTGTATAATTAAACCCTTGTCCGTTTATTTCTTTTTTGATTATCATTGTGTTTAGCAAATTAGTTGCGTTAAAAAACAGTTCGCCTTTTCCTTTTTGAATTGCTTTTTTAAGTCCAAAGTCTAATGAAAATCTCGATTTTATTTTTCCTTGTGGAATAATATCTGGGGCTAAATAGATAGCTGTTAATTGTAAGTCAATGTTTTTAGGAAAATGAAAAGTATTATTTATTTTTAAATTTCCTGAAAATATTTCTTGTTTGTTTGCTGAAAATGTATGTGTACTAGGATATTTGTTTTCAACTGTAAACGCATCAATTTGATTTTTGTATGCGTTTAAATTAATATTAAATGCGTACAATTTAGAAATTTCTTGTGCTAAAACCATTTCTACTCCTGTATTGTAACTTTTATTTACGTTTTGAAATGTTGCATAAATTAAATGACTTGGTGGAACAGTACTAGAAATTCTTGTAATCGTTCCGTCAGCAAATTGGTGATAAATAGCATTATATAAACTTCCTTTTTCCCAACTTTTTTTATAACCCAACTCTATCGAATTGGTAAATTGTGAGCGCAATGCAGGATTCCCTACTTTAATTATTTCTGCGTCATCATATTTTGGAAAAATACGAATATCAACTTCGTTTGGTCGGTCAACTCTTCGGTTGTAGAAAATAGAAACTTTGTTATTGTCGCTAATTTTATATGCCAAACGTAAATTTGGAAATGGTTGTGTGTAATTATAACCATCGCTTTTATAAACTATATGATTAGGATTAACGTCATATTGAATTTTCACATATTCAATTCGCAAACCTAGTTCGCCTTCCCATTTTTTGTTTTCAAAAATGTAGTTTCCATAAACGGCAGGAATTAATTCTTTGTAAGTTGCCCAACCGCCTGCATTGGCATCTAATACAGAATTTGTTCCTGGTATAAATTGCATATTGGTTGGTATGTTTCTATTACGAAATTTGATACCTGTTTCAATTCGTCCGTATTTAAGTGGTTTTATGTAGTCAAAATTAAAATCATACACTTGTTCGTCTGACAATAATTTAAACGCATCGGTTCCTGTAGAAGTTGGCAAATAATTATTGTAAAAATATTTTTCGTCTTCTCTGTGAAAAGTGTAATTGAAACCAATATTTAGCAAATGTCCTGCTGCTGCAAATTTGTGCTGATAGCTGGCTGTTGCCATAATAGTTGTTTTTAATTCATCTTCTAAAAACTGCCAAAGCCTGTTTCGTTGTAAAAAACCGTTATTAAAAAAGGGTTGGTCTCCTCTGTCAATTATTTTTTCACTTCCAAAAAGTCCTGAAATAGTCAAAGAATTTTGGTCGTTAATTGCATAATCAAAACCACTTTTCAATGTCGTAAAATGTGTATTTCTGTTGCGTTTTAATTGCGAATTAATTACATCGCCATTGTCGTAATTTCTTGTTACAAATTCATTTTTGTTAAGCGTTTCTGTATATAAGTAATCGCCTTGAAAAAAGACATTGACTTTGTTTTTTCTATAATTGAGTGAAACGCTTGGGTTGATTTTTGGCGTAAAAGTATATTGTGGTCTTATGGTTGGTAAATTTTCCTTTTGCACCCAAAGTGAACCTACACCTGTTGTAAAGCCAAACTTTCCATTAAAGCCATCTTTTTTGTTTTTTTTGTAAATAATATTGATAATTCCTGCGTTTCCATTGGCATCATATTTGGCAGAAGGATTGTTGATAATTTCAATTTTTTCAATCGCAGATGCAGGAATATTATCTAATCCTGTTTGGTTGCCAAAACCTGTTAATGCTGTTTGTTTGCCGTCAATTAATATGGTTACTTTATCGTTTCCACGAAGTTGTACTTTTCCGTCGTGCACTGTTACACTTGGCATATTTTGCATGGCTTGTAAAACCGACCCCCCACTTTGACTAATATTGTCTTTCAAAGAGAATGTTTTTTTATCCATTTTCTCACTAATTTCGGCAGTTTTACCTGTTACAAGAACTTCTTGCAATGAAGTTAATTTTTCTTCTATTTCAATATTTTTAATGTCAAGATACTCTGTTAGAGTACCAACAAACAGCGATTTTTTTGATGTTTTGTAGCCAATATATGAAACTTCTAAATAGTAGTTTCCAGATTTTATTTTTGATAATGAAAATCGTCCTTCTTCGTTGGTAACAGTTCCACTCACAAAAGTGCTGTCCTTTTCGGTTTTCAAGACTACATTCACAAAAGATAAAACTGATTGGGTGTTTTTGTCTTTTATAAGTCCCGAAACCGTTACACTTGTTTGTGCATTTGAAATAGAGAAGAATGAAAGTTGTAAAATTAAAAAATACAGTACTTTTTTCGATGTTTCTTGTAGAGACATTTTTATCAATTTTAAATTATACTGCAAATAACGTGAGTAACAAAGAGTAAATAAAAAAAGACAAGTGCAGAATAATTTTTTTGTACAAATTACTTGTTTTCTGCAAGATTTTTTTTGAATTGATTTGGTGTTAAACCTTTGAATTTCTTGAATATAGCATTAAAAGAAGATTTAGCATTAAAACCTACCTCTGTGGCAATTCCTAAAAGTGTAAATTGATTATTTGGGTCGTTTTTTAGACGTTTTATAAATTCTTCTACTCTGTATTCATTAATGAAATCTTGAAAATTTGTTTCCATGTGTTCGTTTAAAACTTCCGAAATATACTGTTTTGGGATATTGAGTTCGTTTGAAACATCTTGAATGGATAATTTTCCGTTTAAGTATAATTTATCCATTTCCATTGAATGAATTAAATCCGACTTATACTGTTCAATCAGTTTTCTATTTAGATTAGAATTTTTGTATTTGCTTATTTCGTTTTTCGGCAAAATATCTTTCCCTTTGCTTAATAATTTAAAAGAAATAAAATAGAATAAAAATGCAACAATTAATAAAAGATAGGAGTCAAAGTTTTGATTGCTAAAAAATGACAATTCTTCTAATCCTATTATTTTTAGAATATCATTTATACAAGAAAATACTAATAAAATAACAATTGGAATAACAAAATATGTGACCCAAATTCTTCTTTTATCTGTAAAAACGGAATATAAGATTACGCCTAGATAAATCACAAAAGTTAATTTCAATAGTACTTCAAGAATTTCAATATTCAAGTTTTCTTTGGGTAATTGTATTTCAAAAACTTCAAGAATTAAATAAAAAATGTTGGGAAGAAAAAACAGATAATCAGATTTTATAAATATTTCTCTTTCCTTTTTGTGATACTTAAAAAACAAAAAAAGAAAGGTTACAAATAAGGTGTTGTCAAAAAGAAACCAGTCGGTATTTTTAACAAATAGATTGTTTTTGTCATCACCCAAGATGTAAAGCAAAACAGATAGTAAACTTCCAAAGAGCAACCAAAAAGTAGTTTTTTTGTAATCTTTTCTATTTGTAAACAGAATAATAAGAACAAAAATTCCTTGTATTAAACCAATGATTTGAATTGTTTGGAGCATTATTTTATTTAAGTTTTTTGAACAAATGTAGTAAAATTTTTGTTATTTTTTTCTGCTATTCGTGTTGCTCGAAACGCTTGCAGGTAACACAAGGGTTGGGTTTTATATACAAACCAAATTCATGAAACTAGGATAAAAATAAAAGCATAGTGAGGCATATTTTTTAAAAAAAAGTAGAAATGTTTTTGTTTTTTTGAAATGTTAAAATACTTTGTGCAAAAGCCCTGCCTCTTTCTTAAAACCTATGGTAAAATCATTATTGTACTAAATTAAGGATAATCATAAAAAAATTGTAGATTTGCTTTTTAATGATTTAAAGCCATTATGTCTTCAGGAAACGCTACAATTCTAGAAAAAAAATATAAAAATTTAGTACTTCAAGTGTCATTAACTGAGGTTTCTTTTTGCATAAAAGATACGTTGAAAGATACAATTGATACCATTAGAAGTTTTTCTTTTCATAAAATTTCTAATCCAACAGAAATCGAGCAATCTCTAATTAAATATTTTGAAGAAACACCAGAATTAAACACAAATTTTGATGAGATTACTGTTTTGCACAACAATAACTTACTCACTTTTGTGCCATCAGTTTTGTTTGATCCGCAATATTTAGGTAGCTATTTACAATATAATACAAAAGTTTTTGAGTCAGATTTTTTTGCTTATGATCTGGTATCTAATAATGATATGGTTACTGTATATATTCCGTATGTAAATATAAATAATTTTCTAATAGACCGTTTTGGAACTTTTAATTACAAACATTCCTTCACCATTTTAGTAAAAAAAGTATTAGATTTTTCTAAAAATATAGACGAACCACAATTATATGTTCATATACAATCCGATAATTTTCAGATAATAGCAGCAAAAAATCAGAAGTTATTGCTTTTTAATACATTCGATTATAAAACCGAAGCTGATTTTATTTATTACTTACTTTTTGCAACCGAACAACTAAATTTGAATCCAGAAACAATACAGGTAAAACTTTTTGGAACAGTTTCTAAAGAAAGTGATTTGTATCAAATTGCTTACAAATATATACGAAATGTGTCTTTATTTTTTGATTATAATAGGATAGAAAACAGCATTTCACAACAAGAATATTTACAAAATTTTATACCCATACACACGTGCGAATAATTTCAGGAAAATACAAAGGAAGAAGAATTTCTCCACCCAAAAACTTACCAGTTCGACCTACTACCGATATGTGTAAGGAAGCTTTATTTAATATTTTAAATAATAATTTCAACTTTACAGAACTTCGCATTCTAGATTTATTTGCAGGAACAGGAAGCATTAGTTACGAATTTGCCTCACGTGGTTGCAAACCCATTACCAGCGTAGATGGAGATATGGGTTGCGTAAATTTTATTAGAAAAACTACCAAGGAATTCGATTTTGATATTACTCCCATAAAAAGTGATGTTTTTGCTTTCCTAGAAAAAAATAAAGCTAGTTACGATATTATTTTTGCCGATCCGCCTTACGCAATGGAGCAAAAAGATTTTGAAAAAATTATTACATTGGTTTTTAAAAACCAACTGCTAGAAGATGACGGTATGATGGTTATCGAACACTCGAAATACACAAAACTTAACCACATAGAGAATTTTTCTTATGATAAAGGTTACGGTGGTTCAGTTTTTACTTTCTTCGAATTAGCACATGACGAGGAAGAAACAGGTCATGAAGATGACGATGAGATTGATGCGTAATTAGTTCTTATTTTAAAATGTTTAACCACAAATTAACACCAATTTTTAGATTATAAGAAATTTGTATAATTCGTGGTTTTTTCCTTTTTTAGACCCAAATGCTTTGTTAGCGTATTCTATTCTCATTAATACTTTTCTCTTTAAATTCCGAATCTTTTATTTTTCCAAAAGAATATCTAATTGCTAAAGAAATTTCATGCGTATCTGATAGATAGTGTGACTTCGAGCTCACTTTATTTACCGTGAAATTTTCTTTATAAACGAAATTTTTAAAAATATCATTAAAACTTAAAGTACAATCCCACTGCTTTAAAATTTTTTTCGAAATAGCCAAATCTATTAAAAAATTAGGTTGCTTTCTTTCAAAAACACCTTCATGTTGCGTTGTTAATCCCCAAACTGTGGTAGAAATCGTGTATTCTTTAGGTAATTTAAATACATGATTAGAGTAATAATACATATAAGGTTTAGATTCTTTTTGTAGGGCTAATTTGTCTTCAATTTTATTTAAAATAAAACTTAAACTATTGTTTACTGTCCAAAATTTATAAGTAAACGGAATCGTAAAATCTATTTCTAACCCCATTTCTTTATCAAAATTTTTCTCACTAAAAGTTAAAATATTTTGAAAGTTGTCATACTTAAAATCCCCATAAACAGGATTCGAATTTTTATAATAACGCAATCTAATCGATTTGTCATTGTACTGAAAATTAGCTGCAATTTCATCATTAATTGTAGGATCTAAATTAATGTTGCTTCCGTAAATAAAATAAGGATTGATATAAGTAGAACCCTGATTTGTAGCCGAATAATTAGGTCTGATTATACTTTTAGCATAATTTAAAGTAATCGTTTTCGAACTATCTAACGGAATATCTAATTGTACTTTCGGGAAAAAATTAGTGTACTCTTTTTTAATTAAAGGTAAAATTTCATTCGTGTATTTTCCAATAATATTGGTATTTTCTATTCTAAAGCCAGCTGAATATTGCACCTTTTTTATTTTACCTGAAACTTGCGAATAACCTGAAATATTTTGCTCTTTAAAATTATATTTCGAGGTCGCTAAAGTTAAATTAATTAAGTTTGAAATATCAGAATTTGTCTTGGCATTGGCACTAAGAAATAAACCACCAATCTCTAATTTTATTTCATTTTTAAACGTTTTTTCTAAATCTGTTCTACCAGAAATAACCGAAACATTAAATTGCTGATTCCTATTTTGTGCTTGTTCAAATGAAATATTATTATAACTGTTTTCAACTAAAGTAACCATTTTTTGATTAAAATTAGAAAACTGAAAACCTGAAAAAAATTGCGTATTTATCGACTTTATTTTCTTAGCATAATTTGCAAATAAATTTATATAAACTCGATTATTATCATTGCTACTTTGTGTTAAAATATTGTTTTCAATAGTATTTTGTTTGTTGAAAGTTTTTGTATTGATACCAAAAATATGTTTTTGAGCTCTGGCATTTCCACTGATAGAAAAATAATCATCGTCATTTATTTTGTAAAATAATCCACTTCCAAAAATGAATTGAGGTCTTTTAGTGTAAGCTTCTACATCATAATTTGAAATAATATTTTCCTCAGGAATCTCATATTTTATATCGTGTCCTTCCCAAATAGTTAACTGATTGTAATTGAAATTTGCTTTAATTTCTAATTTCTTTTTTTTGATGCTGGCATTAACTCCTACATAATTATTGAATCTTTTTTTGACGGAAGCTGTTTCTGTCAAATCGATTTTAAATCCTTCTTTTTTGCTCAATTTCCTTGTAATTAAAATGACAACTCGACCTTCCGCTTCGTATTTTGCTGATGGATTATTTATAATTTCAATGCTTTTAATTTCATCTACAGACAATGCATTTAAATCGTTTATACTTACTTTTTGATTGTCTATATAAAGCAAAGGATTCCCTTTTCCTATAATATTAATCGTTTCTTTATTCGCATCAATAATTACATTGGGCAGTTTTGATACTAAATCGATCGTATTTGGAACTGATTTTAATATAGAATTGGCTACATCAACTTTCAAATTTCCGTTTTTATTGGTAAAAACTTTCTTTTCCGTTTTTATGATTACTTCTTCTAATTTTTTAGAAATTGTATCTTGTTTGACTTCATTTTGTGCCAATGCCAAATTTGAAATCATCAGACCAAACAGTATTATGAGTGCTTTTTTCATTTTTAATTTAAGCTTTTGTGTGTGATTTTTATTTTTATAGTTTTTTAATAATGGTACCCAATGCGTTAATTTGTTGAATTATGTAACCAGTCTAACCAGTCTTTTGCCACTTTATCCCAATTCTCTTTCTCATAAATAGGTTCTAATTTTTCATTTACAGCGAAAAAATTATGTTCTAAATCAGGATAATTTATAAATTTGAAATTCTGTTTTCGGTCACGAATAATTTCTATTTGAAATAAATCGTTGTAGTTTGCTGCCACATCTTTTGAGCCATAAGTCACTAAAATTGGAATTTTAAGTTGTACTAAATTTTGCCTTTGTGGCAACGAAAAACTATAAGTAGCTTTATAAGTATCACCGCCATTATAATTGATAACAGCACTGTTTTCGACTACCGTTTTCCAATAATTTATGGTGTTTTCTTTATCCCTTTCTTCTGATAAAATATTTACAATTCGACCAAAAGGATTCCCTCCAGAATAAATGAGATGCGTTATTTTAGGATATAAAATCGCCATTTTTGAAGCAATAGAACTTCCTTCAGAATGCCCAGCAACAACAAGCTTTTTCTTACTAACCCATCGCTCTTTACTTAATTGTTTAAGAATGAAATTGTTCCTAAAAACATAATAATCTAGATAATTCCTATCGGTATACCCTTTGGGTGGAATTTCATTTTCTTTGTCTTTCAAATACATAAAATTTTTGCCCAAGATGTTAGCATTTGCAATAATTGGAATAGCTGGTTTTGCAATAATTATGATATGAAAATCATCTAAAAAAGGAGTTTCGTTAAAAGGCAAAGTACCATACAATCCTTTTTCGTCATAAATAACAACAGGTCTTGGCAAACTTCCTTGGCAAAAAAAGAACAATGGTTTGGCTATTTTTTCTTCTCCTTTTTTAGAAGTAACAATCAAATCTACTTTATCATCTTGAAATTTGAATGACATTTGTTTGTACCCAAAATCTTCTGGAGTTTTTTGAGCAATGGCGTAATTTTTTGAAATTAAGAGCATAATTATCAGTATTTTCTTCATTTAGTATTTAATTATCAATGCAAAATTGCTTTCAAAATTTGAATCTGAAAGTTAATAGAAGGTTAATGCTAGGTTAATGTCTTTTTTATTGAATAAAATCGATTATTTTTGAAGTGATGAAGAAGAAAATCAACTTATTAATTCTGTTTTCGGTTGTGGTGCTTATAGCACTTTCGGTTATGCAATTTTATTTGGTAAAAACTACTTATGATTATAAAGTAGCACAATTTAGAGCCGAAGTAAAAACCAAAATTGCCGATATTACAAACGATTATAGTGATATCGATTCGACCATTTTTAACAAAAAAGATTTGTTGTATCGCGAATTGGCGATGCGTTATATTTTAGATCCTAAAACCAGAAACAGAATTAAGAATGCCATTCTTCAAAACCAATTTAAAGAAGAATTAACGCATAAATTACAACTTAAATTCGAACAAGAAATCCCGGATTTGAAACTAGATTTTGCCATTGTACTCAACAAATTTGTATTGTATAACAATGCCAAGGCAGCTGATACCATTTTTGCTGAAAAACCAATCATTGGAAATAAACTATATGGTGATTTAGCATCACTAGACGATGCTTTTTTGGTCCGAAATTACGTAGGAACCACAAGCGGAAATACCTTGAATTCTGATTTCAAATTACTTACCGAAGATGCTTTGTATGTTTCGGTAGCCAATTGGGAAACTATAATCCTGAGACGAATGGCTATGATTTTAGGCTTTGCAATTTTGTCAATTTTAACCTTAATAAGCCTTTTTGTATTCGCCATCAAAGCATTAATAAAACAAAAAAAAGTAAGCGACATTAAAACAGATTTTATTAATAATATTACCCACGAATTAAAAACGCCATTGGCTACATTAGCTATTTCTACTAAAATATTAGAAAGAAAAGAGATTCGAGATAACCAGCAACATTTTGATAATTTAGTAGCCACTATATCTCGTCAAAATAATCGTTTGCAACAATTAATCGATCAGGTTTTAAATAATTCATTGGAAGACAGCGAAATAAAATTGAAAAAGGAAAAAATTAATTCCGAAGTTTTTTTAAATGTAATTACCAATGATTTTAAGATTTCTAATCCATCAATTGCAATTTCAACCGAATTTAAAACCGTGCAAACTTCCTTATTTCTAGACAAGTTTCATCTCACAACGGCTATTCAGAATGTGTTAGAAAATGCAGCAAAATATGGTTGTCATCATATTAATATCCGAACTTCATTAGTAAACAACCAATTTAATATTAGTATTGAAGACGATGGAATTGGAATTTCAAAAAATAAGCATTCCTTACTTTTTGATAAATTTTACCGAGTAGAACAAGGCAATTTACACAATGTTAAAGGGTTAGGGTTGGGTTTGTATTATGTAAATCAGATTATAAAAGCCCATAAAGGAACTATTATGGTGATTAGCGATTTGGGAAAAGGAGCTATTTTTAATATTAGTATTCCTTTTTGAAAATTGGTTATCTATACTAAATTAATTGGTTTTATGTTTTAATAATAAAGTCTAAAATCGAGTAATTTACAAAGCTCATTATTTTTTTGATACAATGTTTCTACAATTTTAACAATATTATCTTGTTCTTGGAGCAATTTAAAGAAAGCTATATCGATAGAAATACTGTTTATATTTTTGTATGATGTCCCATAACCTGAAACGGCAAGCGCTCCGGTAATGTCTAGAAAATATTGAGCTTCCTCTTGGCTTAATTCTAATGTTTTGGCATTGGAAAAATGCAAAATTTTACCCCTCATTTTTCCTTCAAAGAGTTCGGCTATTTCTTCTAAAGTATAGTAATATTGATTAAGACAAATATTATTTCCTTCGCCTAACATTACCAAATAAATGATTTCATAATCTTTAAAATTATGGTCGTCATAGAGTAAGTTATTCAAACTTTCTTCTAGCCCTTCAATAGAGTCGCAGGTTTTGTAAATACTTGTAATATTGTCTTCAATGGCTAATTTCTCTAAGTTTTTAACTACTTTTGTAATGGTATTCGTGTCTATGTTTAGAACGCCTTCTAAGCAGAAAATAAAAGTTTCATCATTCATAAATTGTACCTTAAAGTGCAAATATAATGATGTTTTTATAGCTACAAAATGAATAATGATTATGCTTGGTGTTTAGAAAGGGTAAAGTCTTAATTGCGTGTAAAATAAAAATTTTAATTGTAAGAATTGAAAAGTTATAGAAATAGATTTATACAGCTATACTTAATGTTTTTATAAATGAATATTCATTCTTTTTTTTGATAAAAAATTAGACTTTTATAGCATCCCAAGCTAACTGAAAAGTTTCATTTAATGTCTTTTTATTCAGTGTATATAGACTCCTCTCTTGCATAGACATTAGAAATGATAACGGATATATAGCGTAGGCATAAAGTACAAAATTTGAAATAGGTTTAATAATACCCTCCTCTTTTCCTTTTTCCCATAAATCAAGTAGAGGCTGTAAATGTTTTAATCCTTCTTTTTGCACCTCATCATCAATCATAGGTGTACTATCGCATTGTGATAAAAATTTAGCTTCTGTTATTTTATTTAATTTATAATCTGCAATATTGTACCAAATCATTTCAAAACCCTTTTTTACAGGTAAATTTTTATTATAACCTTCAAGAGCGCAATTGCTAAATGAAGTTTTTACCTCAAGATAAAGTGTATTAATTAAATCTTGTTTGCTATCAAAATAAAGATAGATTGTTGCTGTTGCTACACCAGCTAACTTTGCAATTTTAGACATTGGAGCATCATGAAACCCATGATTATTAACCAATGTTAAGGTAGCATTTAGTAAAGCATTTTTTTTATCTGTTATTTTTTCTTTTTTAATCATATTAATTTTCTTCTTTTTTGGATAATTTATTATAAATTTTCCAAGCAAATATAATTAATACAAATTGCATAGGAAGTCTTATTAATGCTGCATTATGACTCCCTATTGCAGGATTTTTAGAAAATACGTCCCAGATATGAATTGGCAAAAACAATAGCATTAAGAAAAATATACCCAAAGCTCCATATCTTGCATATTTTTTGTTTAATAGCAATAATATACCTAAAACTATTTCTATAATACCTGAAATATAGATTATTGCAGTTGTGTATGGTAAAAATAGAGGAACAAAGGGGATATAAAAACTTGGCTTTACAAAATGTTGTATCCCTCCAAATATTATAAAGATTGAAAGAATAAATTTTAATATGTTCCAAAAAAGCTTTTTCATTTTATATGTTTTAAGATTTCAAATATAAATAAAATAAATAAACGTTCGTTTATTTATTGTGTGATTAACTAAATTTTAAGATATTTACAAAAAAATACTTACTGTAAGTGTTTTAATTAATTAGATTTTTTGCGACCACAAATATCGAATACTTTTTTTTGTAAAAATATATTATTGTATAAATGGAGAATTACAAAAATTTGCAGGATACACTTTCTTTCTTTAATATTGATTGTAATAACTCTTATTATATTTCTACTGGTAAATCTATTTTTGAATTTCCAAATGAACCTTTCCGGATGGATTACTATACTTTTTGTATTTGTACCAAAGGCGAAATTGATTTAGAAATAAACGGCATTAAATATAAAATAAGCCTTGGTAGTATAATTTGTTCTGCACCCTCAACGATAGTACATTTTCTTAATGCAACAAATGATTTTCAGATGCAATTGGTTTTTTTTGATAAAATCTTTTTGTTAACAAATATTTCTGATCCATATATTATTGAAAAAATGGGACTGTTCCAGAATGACTCATATTCTATTGTGAATACTTCTAAAAAAAATATAAAAAACGTATTAAATATTGTAGGAAAACTAAAGAATGAAGAAAAAAATACTAGCGATTTTATAATTCCAAAAATCCGAACTCTAATTTTTCTGCTACTTATAGAAATTGCCGAAATATATATTAAAGTTGCACCAGAAACCATTGCAGATAAAGATCCGCAAACAAACTTATTTTTTAGATTTAATAAACTTATACAAGAAAATATTTTATTGCATAAAGAAGTTACTTTCTATGCAAATCAATTATGCGTTTCTAATAAATATTTAATAGAAATTACAAAAAAGACCACTGGTAAAACACCTCACGAAATAATAAATGAAGCTTTATTTAAAGAATCAGTAGTTTTATTAGGAAATCCTAATTTATCGATATCAGAAATTGCTTATAAACTACAATTTAACTCTATTTCGGCTTTTGGCAGATTCTTTAAGCACCAAAATAACTGCTCACCATCTGATTACAAAAGAGGAAGGTAATATTTTTTTAAACAATATCTAAATTTAGGGATGCCCTACAAAATTTTTATGGCAAAAATTAGCGCAAATTACTTTACTAAGTTCTAATAAGAATCATGTAAAGTAATCTCTAATAAATAAATGCAGCTACAAATAGAATATAGTACTAAATACAGCCCTTTATACCCCTTACTGCAAAAAATATAAACAAATATTAATTTTAAATTTAGGGATTTATAAAAAAAATATCTTACGAAAGACAATACTAATGCTATTAAACACAATTGGAAATTTAAGTACACAATTTCTGAATTTCGGGATACATTAGTTTTTAATATTAGTGATAAATTTGTAGGTAAGTAATTTAAAAAAACAATTTAAAATGAATAAAGAAACCTCAAAATTTGACAAAGTATTAAACGTTTCTCCTTTTTTAGGCAACGTAAATCACACACCTGATGCAAGTAAAGATGTGGTTCGCAATTCAAAAGATATTTCAATGCCCTTTGCAGATTTAACAGGAAATTATCAGCGTAATAAAGGCATTCCTTCAAAATCATTTAAAGATAGTAAAGTTTATATTGTAGGTAGCGGAATAGCAGGTTTATCGGCAGCATATTATTTTATTAGAGATGGTCATGTTTTAGGCAAAAATATTATTTTTTTAGATAAACTTTCGATAGCAGGTGGTTCGCTAGATGGAGCTGGAAATGCCAATGATGGTTATATTATTAGAGGTGGTAGAGAAATGGAGATGACTTATGAGAATCTTTGGGATATTTTTCAGGATATTCCTGCCTTAGAGCTACCTGCTCCCTATAGCGTTTTAGATGAATATCGTTTGCTAAATGATAACGATCCTAATTACTCCAAAGCTCGATTAATTCACAATAAAGGTGTTGTTAAAGATTTTAGTAAATTTGGTTTAGAGAAAAAAGATCAATTAGCCATTGTAAAACTTTTATTAAAAAAGAAAGAAGATTTAGATGATTTAACCATTGAAGATTATTTTAGTAAATCCTTTTTACAAAGTAATTTTTGGTTTTTATGGCGTACTATGTTTGCTTTCGAGAACTGGCATAGTTTACTAGAGTGCAAATTATACATGCACCGTTTTTTGCACACCATCGATGGGATGAAAGATTTATCTTGCTTAATTTTCCCAAAATACAATCAGTATGATACATTTGTAAAACCATTAACGGAGCATCTAAAATCTAAAGGCGTAAAAATTCAGTTTGACACACTGGTTAAAGATTTAGACATTCAAATTAATTCTGAAGGAAAAATTGTAAAAGGTATAATTACCAAACAAAACAATAAAGAAGTAGTAATTCCTATTACAAAAAATGATTATGTAATAGTAACCACAGGTTCTATGACCGAAGATACTTCGTATGGAACCAATACAAAACCAGCCATTGCAGGACTCGATAATAATGAAAGCGGAGAAAGTGCGGGCTGGGAATTATGGAAAAATTTAGCCGCTAAGTCGTCTGTCTTTGGAATACCTGAAAAATTTTGCAGTTCGATAGAAAAATCGGCTTGGCAATCTGCAACTTTAACCTGTCGCCCCTCAGATTTAACAGAGAAATTTAAAGAGTATTGTGTAAATGATCCTTATTCAGGAAAAACTGCAACAGGCGGTATTGTAACCATTACCGATTCAAATTGGTTAATGAGTTTTACCATCAACCGTCAGCCACATTATCCTACGCAACCAGATGATATTTTAGTAGTTTGGGTTTATGCCTTATACATAGACAAACCAGGAAATTATGTGCAAAAAACAATGACTCAATGTACTGGTAACGAAATTTTATCAGAATTATGTTATCACCTTGGTTTGGAAAATCAATTAGAAAACGTAATAGAAAACACCATTGTTCGTACTGCTTTTATGCCATATATTACATCTATGTTTTTGCCTAGAGCCACCGGCGATAGACCAGAAATAGTACCAGAAGGATGTAAAAATTTAGGACTTGTGGGGCAGTTTGTAGAGACAAAAAATGATGTTGTATTTACCGTAGAATCATCGGTAAGAACTGCTAGAACAGCCGTTTATAAATTATTAAACTCTAATAAACAAGTACCAGATATTGCAGGAACACAATACGATATTCGCCAGTTATTAAAAGCTACAAAAGCATTAAATGACAACATGCCTTTTCCTGGTGAAAGTATTTTAAGAAAGGTATTGAAGAACACCTACTTCGAACATATTTTACCTAACAATGATCAGACCGAAGAACACCACGAATCATTTATTAGTGAGCAATTTGGAAAACTTCAAGAATGGGCAAAAAGTCTTTAATATAAAAAAAGATTTTATGTATAAACCATTTTTTTAATTAAAGAGATATAGTAAAATACTTACTTTAAAAATCACCTTTTTAGAGCAAATAAAATATAATATAAAAAAATATAAAATGAATTATAAAAATATTACCGTAGCAGGAAGTGGCGTTTTGGGATATCAGATAGCTTTTCAAGCAGCTTTTCATAATTTTAACGTAACCGTTTATGATATTAATGATGAAATATTAGCAAAAGCAAAACTCAAATTTTCAAGTATGAGTGATGCTTTTAAAAGAGATTTACATGCTTCAGAAGCAGATTTAGCAGTTGCTTTTAGAAATTTAAAGTACAGTTCAAATTTAGCTGATGCCGTAAAAGATGCCGATTTATTAATTGAAGCAGTTCCAGAAAACCCAATTATAAAAATAGATTTTTACAAAAAACTAGCACAAGTTGCTGTTGCAAAAACGGTGTTTGCTACCAATTCGTCAACCCTTTTGCCAAGTCAGTTTGCTCAGGTTACTGGGCGTCCTTCTCAATTTTTGGCACTGCATTTTGCTAATGATATTTGGAGAAATAATACAGCAGAAATTATGGGACATACAGGCACAAATCCCGAAATATTTAATGATGTTGTTGCTTTTGCAAAAGCCATCGGAATGTTAGCTTTACCTTTACAAAAAGAACAACCAGGCTATATTTTAAACTCGCTACTAGTACCATTTTTAACAGCTGCAACGAGCCTTTTAGTTAAGGAAGTTGCTGATCCTAAAACTATCGATAAAACTTGGATGAAAGCCACAGGTGCTCCCATAGGTCCTTTTGCGATTTTAGATATTGTAGGAATTAATACCGTGTATAATATCAATAAAATGGCTTCTGAAAAATCACAAGATCCTTTTGAAATTAAAACAACTGCATATTTAAAAGAGCACTTTGTAGATACTAATAAATTAGGGGTCTCAACCGGAGAGGGGTTTTATACCTATCCCAATCCTGCCTATAAAGAGAAAGATTTTTTACGTTAAAAATTAAACTACAATAAAAAAATAATACATAATTTAAGGATGAATACAAATCAAGAAAATAGAAAAGCCTATTTTATAGGTGGCGGAATTGGTTCGTTAGCAGGGGCTGTTTTTTTAATTAGAGATGCAGGAATATCAGGAAAGAATATCACAATTTTCGAAAGTTTACCACATTTAGGAGGCAGTTTAGATGCTTTTGGAAATCCAGAAAATGGCTATATTATGCGTGGCGCTCGTATGCTTACTATGAATATTTATGAATGCACATGGGCATTATTTAAGACAATCCCCTCCCTTACCGATCCTACTAAAACAGTATATGAAGAAACAATAGCATTTAATGAGCGTGTAAAATCTAATGCAAAAGCACGTCTTATAGATAAAAATAGAGCCATTATTGATGCTTCAAAATTAGGTTTTTCGATAACAGATAGAATAGAATTATTAAAATTAAGTGAAGCCTCCGAAGATAAATTAGACAATACAACTATTTCAGATTGGCTATCTCCATCTTTTTTTGAAACTAATTTTTGGTTTATGTGGCGTACTACTTTTGCTTTTTCACCTTGGCATAGTGCCATAGAATTTAAGCGTTATTTGCACAGATTTATGCAAGAGTTTGCCGAAGTTGAAACAATGACAGGCGTACGACGCACGGTTTATAACCAATATGATTCGATGGTTCGCCCTTTAGAAGTTTGGTTGGAATTGCAGGGCGTTAATTTTAGAAATAATTGCACAGTAACTGATTTACACACTGAACTTAATGATAATCAAGAGATACTAGCAAGCAGCATTGAATATCAAGAAGCAGAAAAAAGCCATCAAATTACTGTTCATAAAAATGATTTGGTATTTTATCAAAACGGATCTATGACTGATGCCTATAGCTTTGGATCTATGAAAAACGCACCAAAACCGCTAACCAAAAAAACAAGTAAAGGCTGGGAAATTTGGGAAAAATTAGCTAAAAAACATTCTGGCTTTGGAAATCCAGCAGTCTTTAATTCAAGTATTCCAGAAACTGCCTGGGAATCATTTACTGTTACTTTAAAGGATACTGCTTTTTTTGATAAAATGGAAGCTTTTTCTGGAAATAAATCAGGAACAGGAAGTCAAGTTACACTTAAAGATTCTAATTGGTTTCTAAGTTTTGCGTTAAATAGCCAGCCACATTATAGCAATCAACCTTCTAATGTGCAGGTTTTTTGGGCCTATGGACTCCATCCAGATCGTGTTGGCAATTTTGTAGGAAAACCTATGACAGAATGTTCAGGCGAAGAAATTCTTCAAGAACTTTGTGGTCATTTAAAATTTGATTATGACACCGTATTTGGCAATGCAATTTGCATTCCGTGCCGTATGCCATATATCACTAGCATGTTTATGCCTAGAAAAAAAGACGATAGACCGCTTCCTGTGCCAAAAAAATCTAAAAATTTAGCCTTTATAAGTCAATTTGTCGAAATTCCTGATGATGTGGTTTTTACAGTTGAATACTCTATTCGTGCTGCACAAATGGCGGTATATGAGCTTTTAAATATAGATCTTAAAATTCCACCCATAGCACCTCATGACAAAACATTAAAGGTAAAAATGGAAACAATTATTAAAGCGTTTGAATAGTTTTTTAATATCGATACTATGAAATTTGTATGTCCTATTTTTCTTTTCTTTTTTAATATTGGTCTAGTTACTGCACAAGAAAATTATCCCAAACCTATTAAAACAAAAACATTACTATTTTACATACAACATAGTAATAATTACAACACATATTTATATGATATAAATATGAATGGACAAACCATTAATAGTATCGATCCTATTAAAGAATACCGTATTCTTTATGCTACAGACAGTAGTAAAAGACCACTAACTAAGATGCAAAAAAAATTAGCTTATGGTATTGTTTTAAAATCATCTAGAGATAATTTATATAAATTTAACCTTGCTGCTACCGATGAATTATTATTCTACTTAAATTTTGATAAAAAACAGCCCTCCAAAATTTATGTCACAGTAAACAATCAAAAAATGTATTTAAATAAGATGTTTATTCAGCTAGAAAAGGCTGTTTTATTAGAAAATATCAACATAGCTTATATACTATTTTATGGTAATGATTATAATTCAAATAAGGCTGTTGTAGAGAAGTTTATATTAAAATAACTAAACTTTTAGCTAACTGTATTGTATTAGTTAGTTATAAATTTTTTAATAACAAAAAAGGGAGAAATTTAAATTTCTCCCTTTTTTGTTATTAAAAAATAATCTATTAAATAAATATTGTCGTGATATAATATACAATGGCTGCTATAGTTGCCGAAACAGGTATTGTTAAAATCCAAGCCCATAATAAACTTATTGTAACTCCCCAACGTACTGCGCTGAGTCGTTTTGTGGCGCCAACTCCAATTATAGATCCAGTAATAGTATGTGTAGTAGAAACAGGAATCCCCATATTAGAGACCGTAAATAAGGTTAATGCACCTGCAGTTTCTGCACAAACACCTTCTAGCGGTGTTACTTTTGTTATTTTTGTTCCCATTGTTTTTACAATTTTCCAACCTCCCATTAATGTTCCTAGACCAATCATGAGATAACATCCAAAAGCAATCCACCAAGGCATCGAGTCTGAATGTACTTTGGTTTTTACTTTGTAGCCTTCTTTTAGTTTTCCAGCAACTACATAGTCTGTAAATTGTGCTGACTCTGCATAGGCTGTGTTTAGTTTTTTATCTTCAAAAATAACTTGATTTGTTATTACATCTATGATGTCTTTTCCTTTTGTATAAACAAATATTTTATCTCCATTTTTATGCTCTGGCTTAAATTTTTCTTTTTTACCATCAGGGGTTTCGTACTCAATTTGCATTAATTCAGTAACCTGAAAATTTTTATCTATAAACTTATCGGTTCCTTTTTCTCTAGCAATATTAGCGTAAACCATACAAGCGGCACAAATAATACCCATTACTTTTTGCGAATCTGCGCCACCATGACCTAAGGAAAATGCTGCAGATGATAATAATTGTAGTTTTTTGTACATGTTAGATTCTTTTAGAACTGTTTGGCTTTTTCCGTGAACTACATAGTACCAAACATAAAAAAGAATCATAATCCCTAACATGCCACCTACAATCCACATCATAACAGGTTTAACATCCATATAATTTACCATATAATTCATTAAATACATAACTCCTATTGAAAGTACTGTAAATGAACCTATCTTTTTATAAGGATTTCTTTGTATTGTGATGATGGTAATGATATATGAAATGACTCCCCCAATAACTGGTGCTAGAAATATAAAAGCAACTACTTTTAGTATTTCTGAAGAGTTTACAACGTCAAAACCTGCGTGAGCAACAGCTGCACCTGCAAATCCTCCAATAAGGGTATGTGATGAAGATGAGGGTATTCCTAGTTTCCAAGTGGCTAAATTCCAGATAGTTGCAGCTATTAATCCGGAAAATATTACCCAAAGGTTTATGGCTCCATTGTCTACGGTTTTTGCAACTGTATTTCCAACACTCATGTCAAATATCCAAAAGGCAAGTACATTAAAAAAGGCAGCCCAAACAACGGCTTGTCCTGGGGTTAAAACCTTAGTAGAAACAACTGTTGCGATAGAATTTGCTGCATCGTGAAAACCGTTAACCAAATCAAATAATAGTGCAATTATAATAATTACAATAAGTAGCGTAAATTCCATATTTAGAATTTTATAAATTAAATATTAAGCGTGTTTTACCGAAATTGCTTCTAATGTTCTGGCAACACTTCTACATTTGTCGGTAGCATTATGCAATGCAGATAAAACTTCTTTGTATTTTATTATATTAATGGCATCGCTTTCATTTTCGAACAAATCAGCCACAGCTTTATCAAAAACAACATCAGCTTTGCTTTCTAATTTATATATATTTTTTACAGCATTATTTATTTTATCAAGATTTTTTAAATCTTTTAATTGCGCTACTGCATTATTTATATGATTACAAGATTCAACATTAATCTCTGTTAATTTTCGTATAGATTTATTAATCTTTCCAACATTATATAATCGCATTCTGTTTGAAGCAGAATAAATGTTATTTGCCACTTCGTTTATTGATGTGATTAATGAATGAATGTCTTCTCTGTCAAAAGGAGTAATAAAATTTTTACTCAATTCTAAATTCATTTTATGTGTCGTTTCTTCTATACTAACAACTAATATTTCTACTTGTTTGTAATAATCAATACGATTCTCTTTTTCGTCTTTACTAATATTTACTGCTTCATGAAGGTTTTCTGATAAAGCATATAAATCATTAGAAGCCTTTATGAATAAAGGAAAGAAAGTTTTGTCTTTTGGTACAAAAAATTGAAAGATATCTTTTAAAGCCATTTTTGTTTGTTTATTTATTAGGGTGCAAATGTAATAATGTAATGTTAAGTAAACATTAATTTTTTAAAAAAAATATTCAGCTATAAAATAAATTGATTGATTAAAATCACAATTGATTTTGTATTTTAGCCACATAAAAATTATTAGTATTTAAACTTATACGCTATAAAATGGACATTAACTTCAACAAAAACGAAGACCACAATAAGCTTTTATTATCAGATTTAAGACAACGTTTTGCCAAAGTAAAATTAGGAGGAGGAGAAAAACGAATTCAAAAACTACACGCAGAGGGCAAAATGACTGCTCGAGAACGAATAGATTACCTACTTGATAATAAAGAAAATAGTATCGAAATTGGTGCTTTTGTTGGAGACGAAATGTACAAAGAACACGGTGGTTGCCCATCAGGTGGTGTAGTAGTAAAAATAGGATACATTTCAGGAAAACAATGTATCGTTGTGGCAAACGACGCTACTGTAAAAGCTGGTGCTTGGTTTCCTATAACCGCAAAAAAAAATCTTAGAGCGCAAGAAATCTCGATCGAAAATCGTTTGCCAATTATATATTTAGTAGATTCGGCAGGGGTTTATTTGCCATTACAAGACGAAATTTTTCCAGACAAAGAACATTTCGGACGTATTTTTAGAAATAATGCCATTATGAGCAGTATGGGAATTACTCAAATTGCCGCCGTTATGGGAAGTTGCGTGGCCGGTGGTGCTTACTTGCCTATTATGAGTGACGAAGCCATGATTGTAGATAAAACAGGAAGTATTTTCCTCGCTGGAAGCTATTTAGTAAAAGCAGCTATTGGAGAAACAATAGATAATGAAACATTAGGTGGCGCAACAACACACTGCGAAATTTCGGGCGTGACAGACTATAAAGCCAAAGATGACAAAGACGCTTTAAACAGAATAAAAAGTATTGTAGGGAAAATTGGCGATTTCGATAAAGCAGGCTATAACCGAGTTAAATCAGAAAAACCAGCACTTGACCCAAATGATATCTACGGAATTATTCCAAAATCTCGTGCCGACCAATATGATATGTACGAAATTATAAAACGAATAGTAGATAATTCTGAATTTGATGAATATAAAGGCGATTACGGAAAAACATTAATCACTGCTTATGCCCGTATAGATGGTTGGGCTGTAGGAATTGTAGCTAACCAACGAAAAGTGGTAAAAAATGCCAAAGGCGAAATGCAATTTGGTGGCGCCATTTATTCAGATTCTGCCGATAAAGCAACCCGCTTTATTGCAAATTGCAATCAGAAAAAAATTCCATTAGTTTTTGTACAAGATGTTACAGGATTTATGGTTGGAAGCAAATCAGAACACGGAGGAATCATAAAAGATGGTGCTAAAATGGTTAATGCAGTCTCTAATTCGGTAGTGCCAAAGTTTACTATAATTGTAGGAAACTCCTACGGAGCAGGAAATTATGCCATGTGTGGCAAAGCGTATGATCCAAGATTAATATTTGCTTGGCCAAGTGCAGAACTCGCTGTTATGGGCGGAACTCAAGCGGCAAAAGTACTCGCACAAATAGAAGCCTCTTCGCTCAAAGCTAAAGGAGAAGTAATTGATCAAGCCAAAGAAAAAGAACTATTTGATAAAATAAAAGCACGCTACGACGAGCAAGTTTCCCCATATTATGCAGCTTCCAGATTATGGACAGATGCCATAATAGATCCTCTAGATACAAGAAAATGGATTTCGATGGGAATAGAAGCAGCAAATCACGCTCCAATCGAGAAAAAATTTAATTTAGGCGTAATTCAGGTTTAATTTGTTGTCGCCACGCAACTATTAGAGATTTTATCTAGCCTATTATGAAAACAAAATTCATCAAAAAAATAACATGCGTTATTATAATTGTACAATCAATTATAAGTTGCTCATCAATAAAAAAATATAATGCACATCTAAATGATTTAATTTCTGAACAAGATTTAAAATCCGATGCCCATTTTATATACAAAAAACTACAAAATTTACACCCAAAATTATATTGGTATATAAATAAAGAAACGTTAGATTTTAAATTCGATAGTTTAAAGGCAACCATAAACAAACCAATGACTAGTTACGATTTTTATAAAAAAATAACTCCTATTATTTGCGAAGTAAGACAAGGTCATATCTTTGTAATCCCTCTAACAAAGAAGTACTCTAAAAAAGAAACCGCAAGCATGAAAAAACGTGGCGAGGGACCATTGTCACAATTTGATTTTGAAATTTTTGATAAAAAATTATATGTTACAAAAAACAAATCGAACAACAAATCGATATCAGTAGGAACCGAAGTTGTTGCTATTGACGGAAAAAATGTTTCAACATTATTAGATGATTATAAAAATAATTTTACCTCTGATGGTTTTAATACAACTCTAAAAAACAATTTCTTAGGACAACGATTTTCAAGCCTATATTATTTAAATAATGATATTAAAGATTCATTACAATATAATTTTAAAATTAAAAATGAATTAAAATCTATTATCATAAAAAGACAAATAGTAGATTCGACCGAAATAAAAAAAATAAAAACAGTTCTCACTAAAGAACAAAAAAAAGCAATAGCAAAAAAGAAAGATATTTTTGGTTTTGATACTAAAAGCAAAAAATACATGCGTAATCTTAAATTTATCGAAAAAGATAGCAGTATTGCAGTCATGAAAATAAATGGTTTCCGAGAAGGTGATGCTGAGACATTTTACAAAGAAAGTTTCCTGAAAATTAAAAAATTTAACACAAAAACTTTAATTATTGACTTACGAAATAACGGAGGAGGACGACTTAATGAAATAGCAAAATTATACACTTATCTAACAGATAAAGACTTTTATTTTATTGAAAAATCATTGGTTACCAAAAAAACAAGCTTATTATATGCCAATTATTATAAAGGAGGAGGCATTGGAACTAAAATCATCAAAACAATATTTGCCCCATTTTATTATCCAATAATGTATTTTTCGGTACACAAAAACGGAACTAATTACTATAATTACACAAATTCTAAAATTAAGAAACCAGACACAAATAATTTTAAAGGAAAATTGTATGTACTCATAAATGGAGGCAGTTTTTCTGCATCTAGCATTATTTCATCTAATCTAAAAGGAGCAAAAAGAGCCCTATTTGTAGGCGAAGAAACAGGCGGAGCTTATAACGGAACTGTAGCAGGAAGAATGCCAGTACTAAAAATGCCACACTCTAAATTAAATGTCAGAATGGGACTTATGGCTTGCGTACCAATATATAAAACCCAAGTAGAAGGAAGAGGAATTTTTCCTGATAAAGAAATAATTCCAACACTTGATGACAGAATAAACAATACAGATCCTGAAATGAATTGGATTTTGCAAGATATAAACACAAATAAATTTGACCTTTCTAAAAATTAATTTTATATGAAAAATACCCTGTTTTTTTTATTATTTACAAATATCCTCACAGCACAACTAACTGTTCCCAAAGAAAAATTTACACATCGTGATAGCCTTCAAGGCGGTTTTAGAGCAGAAAGAACTTGTTTCGATGTGCAACGCTATGATTTGAATATTAAAGTTAATCCAACAGAAAAATTTATAATTGGTTATAACGACATTACATTCAAAGTTGTTGAAAATACAAATAAAATACAAATCGATTTATTCGAAAACATGCAAGTAGATAGTATTATTTTTAATCACAAAAAACTCAATTATAAGCGGGATAATTTAGCCGTTTTTATTACTTTCAACGAAAGTTTAAAAACAGGAAATCAAGAAAAAATTCGATTTTATTATTCAGGAAATCCTACTATCGCAAAACGTGCTCCTTGGGACGGCGGTTTTGTATTTACAAATGACAAACAAGGAAAAACTTGGATAGGAGTTGCTTGTCAAGGTTTTGGTGCAAGTTGTTGGTATCCCGTAAAAGATTCTCAAAGCGACGAACCAAACTTGGGAGCAACTATAAAAGTGGCTGTTCCTAACGGATTAATGAATGTTTCTAACGGAAGATTATTAGGTTCTGAAGATCTAAAAAATGGTTATACACGCTGGGATTGGGAAGTAAAAAATCCTATTAACACTTATGATATTACCCTAAATATTGGAGATTATATACACTTTGGAGAAAAATACAAAGGACTAGATTTAGATTATTATGTTTTGAGAGAAAATGAAGAAAAAGCTCGCAAACAGTTTGAAGAAGTAAAACCAATGATGGATTGTTTTCAGTCTAAATTTGGAGAATATCCTTTTACTACCGATGGATATAAGCTTGTTGAAACCCCTTATTTAGGAATGGAACACCAAAGTGCTGTTGCCTACGGAAATCATTATAATAATGGGTATTTGGGTAAAGATTTATCCAGAACAGGAATGGGAATGCTCTTCGATTTTATTATCATTCACGAATCAGGTCACGAATGGTTTGGCAACAGTATAACCGCTAGAGATATTGCTGATATGTGGATTCATGAAGGATTTACTTGCTATACCGAAACAGTATTTTTAGAGTGCCAGTATGGCTATGAAAAATCACAAATTTATATTAATGGATTAAAAGATAACGTAAATAATGACCAACCAATAATTGGACATTACGGCGTAAATAAAGAAGGTTCTGGCGATATGTATTACAAAGGGGCATTAATGCTAAATACCATAAGAAGTATTATAAATGATGATTCAAAATGGTGGGCACTCTTGCTAAAATATTCCAAGACATATCGCCATCAAATTATTGATACTAAAACAGTAATAGATTTTTTTAATCAAGAAGCAGGACTCAATCTTACGCCAGTTTTTAATCAATACCTTAGGTATGTTTCTATTCCTAGATTAGAATTTAGACATAGCGGAACAAAAAACCAGTTCGAATACGCTTGGAAAACTAATGAACCCAATTTCGAAATGCCAATAGACCTTATTTTTAAAAATAAAAAAACAAGACTAATAGGTACTAACAAATGGCAAAAAGTACCATTTAAAATGAAAAATGTTTTAGAAATTGAAGTGGTAAAGAATAAATTTTATATTACAACTAATTTATAAAACACTGCTTAATTTTGTAATAAAAAGCATTTTAATATTGTGCATTTTACAAGAAACACTTCGAGATTCTATTTTTAAATGAAAGAAGAAATATATAGCTTGCCTGATGATTTTTTTAACGGAAATATTACCGATATAAATTATTATTTTTACACAACCGACCAATCTACACAAAATAACAAAGTACAATTTAACCAAAATGTATTGTGTTTTATGCAAGAAGGCCACAAAGAAGTCATAAATAGAGTAACAAAAACGTATATAAATAATGACTCTGTTTTTTTACTTAAAGCAGGAAATGTTTTAATGACAGAAAAAATTACAATTGAAAAAAAGTACCAAAGCACACTACTTTTTTTCTCCGATAATTATTTAATTCGGTTTTTAGCAAAAAATTTAATAATATTACCAAAAAATCCTGTTGAAAATAATATAATTTATTTCCTTAAAGATGATTATGTTTTAAATTATGAAAAATCATTATCTTTATTAAAAGGAAGTTTATCTAAAAATAAAAATTTGCTCGATGCTAAAATAGAAGAAATTTTATTATACCTTTTTCAAAAAAATCCAATTTTATTAAGTGATTTTTTTCGAACCATATTAAACCAAAATAAAGACATTCCTTTTCTAAAAATAATTCAAGAGCAATCAGACAAACATTTAACTATAGATGAACTTTCATTTTTATGTAATATGAGTAAATCTACTTTTAAACGTAAATTTTTCGAACTATTTCACACAACTCCAAAACAATATTTTATAGAACAACGAATGCTAAAAGCAGCTTCGCTTCTTCAAGAAAATAATCGTCCAACAGAGATTTACAATGATTTGGGCTACGAAAATTTATCTGCATTTAGTACAGAATTTAAAAAATATTTTGGTGTTTCGCCAAAAAACTATAACACAAAAAGTTGAACTCTTAGCATAACTTTTTGAACTAACAACTCTAACAACTCTAATTCGTTTTATATTAATTTTGCCTTATTAAAATCTATACAATATGAAAAATATTTTTTTATCGTTATCAATGCTCTTTTGCATTTATACTAACGCACAAACTTTTACATTAAAAAGTAACGACATTGGTGGTCAAGCGACTAACAAACAAGTTTTTAGTGGTTTTGGCTGTACAGGAGGAAATACTTCTCCAGAATTATCATGGTCAAACGCACCCGTAGGAACAAAAAGTTTTGCGGTAACTATGTATGATCCAGATGCTCCTACAGGAAGCGGATGGTGGCATTGGGTTGTTTTTGATATTCCAGAAAACGAAATGCAATTAAAACAAAATGCAGGAAATTTAACTTTAGATCTTGCCCCAAAAGGGAGTGTACAAAGCCTTACCGATTTTGGAAAAGCTGGCTATGGTGGCCCTTGTCCTCCAGAAGGTCACGGTTTTCATCAATACATAATTACTGTTTACGCCTTAAAAACTAAAATGCTTGGTCTAGACAAAAATGCAAATCCTGCACTAGTTGGCTATTATTTAAATGGCAATACGATAGAAAAAGCTTCGATAGTTGCTTATTACAAACGATAAACTAATAAAATGGAAGCAATTAGTTCCCAACAATTCATTAATTACCGCAACTCCTGAAGAAGGAAGGCAATTAGCCGTAAAACTTTCAAGACTTATAATTAAAGCTACTCAACCAGATGCTAGTATAAGAGAAAAATTGCGTCCTATTTATTCTGAAGATGCTACAATGCTAATTCTTATTGGGCAAACTGTTGCCACAGAATTTGCTACAATAGCCGCAGCAAATAATTATTGGAAATAAAAAAAGAATAAAAACCTTTATTTACAATAAGTTAAACGCTTTATTTTAAATACTAAAAGTTTCCAAATTTGATAAATTTTTACCGCACATTTTCAGATTATTAAAAAAAATCTGAAAACATGCGGTAATTTTTTATTTTTTTATACAAATGCAACAAGGAAAATTATTCCTCTAGTAATTTTTCTAAATTAAGCCTCTCTTTATCTATAAGTTTTGGTAATAATTCTTCAAATAATTTTCTGAATCCTTCTTTTTTAATCATTCCTCGAATGGTTTCTTTTGCAAATTTTACAAATTGCCATTTATGATGAGTTGTTGCATTTGCTAACGATTGTAAAACTATTTCGTCTGACGGATTTATTTTAATTAAAACTTCTAAAGCATTTTGCCTAATCGAACTGTCAAAATTTGTACCCGCATAATTTACAATTTCGTTATAAAATTTAGTTTTTTTAGTTGGTTCATACTCTTTTGTTGCTAAAGCTAATGTGAGCCAAATTATGCGAAGATTTCTGTCATTATTTCCTTCCCAAATTTTTGCTTTTTCTAATAATATTGTACGGTTTTCAGGAAATTGTATCCACAAATTCTGTAAGGCTATTTCTCGTGTTGCATAAGATTTATCATCTAGCAAACTTTCGTATTCTGGTTTAAATTCTAAAGGAATTTTTGGCATTGTTTGCGCAATAGCTTGGCGAATATTTACATCGCCAGTTTTCATTGCAATTTGTATTAATTCCTTTTTTTCTTCAAAAGGAGTAGCGGCTAATTGATAAATTACTTCTTCCTTTATTGGATAAAACAAATCTGATTTCAAAATAGCTTCAAACTGATTTTTCTTTTCTGCAAATGAAATATTTTCGTTTTTCTGTAAATCTAAATATTGCTTTATAAATTTATTTTTACTTATAATAGCCATTGCTTCGGTAGTATTGAAACCTGATTTTTCTAACCAATTTTTCTTAAAATTAGCAGTATCATAATTGGATATTTTTTTTATTTCAGCCAAAAAATCATCGGTAATTACATTCTTAAATTTGTAGTTATTTAAATAATTTTTTAGTGCTTTTTTGAAGTTTTTTTCTCCAATTCCTTCTCTTAAAATATGCAAAGCCCATGCTCCTTTTTTGTAGAAAGAAAGCGAACTGGCTTTTGCATTTAAGACTGGAATGGTATCGGTTTTACTAGCTTTTTTTAGTTCTTTAGCCATTTTTAGCAATTCGTAATTAAAATAATCCTTGCCAAAAATTTTCTTTTCTGCCAAAAGTGCATAATAGCTTGCAAAACCTTCTTGCAACCAATGATCTTTGCCAGATTTTGCTGTAATCATATTACCAAACCATTGGTGCGCTAGTTCATGTGCATTAATATTAATATAATTTCTATCATTAAAACCTATGGCATCAACTACAAAATCTTGCGAGAAAATAG
This sequence comes from Flavobacterium psychrophilum DSM 3660 = ATCC 49418, assembly GCF_002217405.1. Taxonomy (GTDB): domain Bacteria; phylum Bacteroidota; class Bacteroidia; order Flavobacteriales; family Flavobacteriaceae; genus Flavobacterium; species Flavobacterium psychrophilum. The sequence continues at coordinate 79,430 of NZ_MUHE01000011.1, forward strand.
TTGCCGATGTGTTTTCCATTCCGGCATATAAAAAATCATTTACAGGAACTTGTTTGTATATTTGCCAAGGGTACTTCACTCCTATTTCGGTTTCAAAAAAATCGAATATTTCCTTTGAATATTTGTAGGTTGGCTCGAATTTTTTTTTGTCTTCTAACTTTAAATATTGTGCCAAAGGAATTCTTGTTTTTGATTGTAAAACTTGTTTTTCAAATTTTCCAATAGCCAGCATTACAAGATAAGAAGACATTGGTTTTTGCATAGAATAATTCCAGGTTTTAATGTTTCCCTTATTATTTGTAGTGGTATTAACCAGTTTTCCGTTAGAAAGTACTTCAAAATCATTTCTAAAATCGATACTTAAATTAAATATCAATTTTTCATTAACATCATCAAAACTTGGCAACCAATTGCTGGTATATTTTCCTTGTCCTTGTGTCCAGATTTGCAAATTTTCGTCTTGTCCTATAAAATATAAGGTTTGTTTTGGTGTTGCTTTATAATTAAAAGTTAAGATATTTTTTCCTATTTTAAAGCCTTCAAACAATTGTAATTCTTTGACTGTATTTTTAAATTTAACTTCATTTCCATTTATTTTTACCGATGAAAATTCTATTCGCTGGGCATCAATTTTTATAGTATCTATTGAAGATATTACAGTAAAATCATATTTTATGCTACCAGAAATAGACTTTTGTATAGCATTTGGATAAACCGAACCATTCATCGAAATAAAATCGACCTTTTGCGTTTGTTGGGCAAAAGAAAATACAGAAAATAAAAGGATAATATATTTCATAAAATTAAATCTAAAACCCAAAAATACAAAGTAATTTCTGACTTTTTAGTAAGTTTACACTCAAATAAAAAATTGTGAAAAAGAAAGCCATTTTTAATTGGAGTAGCGGAAAAGATTCTGCTCTAGCATTATATAAAACCTTGCAAGATACAGAAATAGAAATTGTTTCGTTGCTTACAAGCGTTAATAAAAAACACAATCGCATCTCGATGCATGGTGTGCGTACCCAATTGTTAGTACAACAAGCCAAAAGTATTGGTTTACCGCTTCATATCATGGAAATTCCAGAAATGCCAAGCATGAACGATTATGAAGAGGTAATGCAAAAAACTCTAAAAAACTTTAAAGAAAAAGGAATATCACATTCTATTTTTGGGGATATTTTTCTAGAAGATTTGCGAAAATATAGAGAAAATAAATTAGCCGAAATGCAATTAGAAGCTATTTTTCCGTTATGGAAAATTCCTACCAAAGCGTTAATTCTGGAGTTTTTAGCTCTAGGTTTCAAAACCATTGTGGTTTGTGTTAATGAACGAAATCTTGATAAAAGTTTTGTGGGTCGAGTCATAGATGCTCAGTTTATTGCCGATTTGCCAGATGATGTAGATCTTTGTGGCGAGAACGGAGAGTTTCATACTTTTACTTTCGATGGTCCCATTTTTAAAAAACCAATCGATTTTGAAATAGGCGAAATTGTGTATAGAAAGTACGAAAAACCAAAACAAGAATCTTCTAATACCGCTTGCGATACAAGTAGTTCCGATGCTTTCGATTTTGGGTTTTGGTATTGTGATTTGATTCCGAAATAGAATATTAAACTGTTTTTTTTGCCACAAATTTTGACAGATTAAAATAAATAAAATTTATCTTCGCATTATTGAAATTGAATATGAATAACCTCTTCGAAACCCCAATAGAATACCTAAAAGGCGTGGGTCCACAACGCGGGGATTTGTTGCGCAAAGAACTGGGGGTTTATAAATACGGCGATTTAATAAACTTTTATCCAAATAGGTATTTAGACCGAACCAAATATTATAAAATAAGTGAACTGCAAAATTCTAGTGCCGAAGTTCAAATTATTGGTAAAGTAATTCATATAAAATTAGTCGAATTTGCCAAAGGAAAAAGCCGATTGGTAGCCACTTTTATCGATGATACTGGCCAAATGGAATTGGTTTGGTTTCAAGGTCAAAAATGGGTTAAAGAAAGTTTAAAACTTAATGTGGTTTATGTTATTTTTGGAAAAACGACTTCCTTCAACAATACCTTCAACATGGCACATCCAGAAATGGAATTGCTAAGCGAACATGAGCAAAGCATCCGTTTGGCGATGCAACCCGTGTATCCAAGTACCGAAAAACTGACCAATAGAGGCATTTCGAACAAGGTTGTAAATAAAATGATGCAACAATTATTCTCGGAAACACATACTTTGTTTTCAGAAACATTACCCATTTATTTAATCGAAGAATTAAAGCTAATTTCTAAAAAAGAGGCTTTAATAAATATTCATTTTCCAAAAAATGCAGAAGCTTTGGCGAAAGCCCAATTTCGATTAAAATTTGAAGAATTGTTCTTTATTCAATTACAATTAATCACTAAAAATTTAATTAGAAAACACAAAATAAAAGGTTTTCCTTTCGATAAAGTAGGAAACTATTTTACTGAATTTTTCAATAATCATTTACCTTTCAATTTAACAAATGCTCAAAAAAGAGTACTCAAAGAGATTAGAAATGACATGGGAAATCCTGCTCAAATGAACCGATTATTGCAAGGCGACGTAGGGTCAGGAAAAACAATTGTTGCTTTTATGAGCATGCTTTTGGCTTTAGACAATGGTTTTCAAGCTTGTTTAATGGCACCTACAGAAATTTTAGCAAACCAACATTTTATTGGGTTATTAGAATTATCTAAACCACTTAATATCAATATAAAAATACTAACTGGCTCTAGTAATACTAAAGCTAGAAAAATAATTCATGAAGAACTCGAAAACGGAAGTTTACACATTCTAATTGGTACACATGCTTTATTAGAAGATAAAGTACAATTTAAAAATTTAGGCCTGGCAATTATCGATGAGCAACATCGTTTTGGTGTAGAACAACGCTCTAAATTATGGAAAAAAAACACCATTCCTCCGCACGTTTTAGTCATGACTGCTACGCCAATTCCTAGAACTTTAGCCATGAGTTTGTATGGCGATTTAGATATTTCGGTAATTGATGAGTTACCACCAGGCAGAAAGCCTATTAAAACAGTACATCGGTTTGATTCCAACCGATTAAAAGTTTGGCATTTTATTCGTGAAGAAATCGAAAAAGGGCGCCAGATATACATCGTTTATCCATTAATACAAGAATCTGAAAAAATGGATTTTAAAGATTTGATGGATGGTTATGAAAGTCTTTCTCGTGATTTTCCACTTCCAAAATATGCTATTTCTATCCTTCACGGAAAAATGAAACCAGCCGATAAGGAAGCCGAAATGAAACGCTTTTCCGATGGAAAAACTAACATTATGGTGGCTACAACAGTTATAGAAGTAGGTGTAAATGTGCCTAATGCCAGCGTAATGATTATAGAAAGTGCCGAACGTTTTGGGCTCTCGCAATTGCATCAGTTGCGTGGTCGTGTAGGCCGTGGTGCCGACCAAAGTTATTGCATCTTAATGACTTCACACAAAATAGGTGAAGATTCTAAAACCAGAATGGAAACCATGGTGGCAACCAATGATGGTTTCGAAATTGCCGAAGTAGATCTAAAACTTCGTGGTCCCGGAGATATTATGGGCAAGCAACAAAGTGGCGTTTTAAATCTTCAAATTGCCGACTTAGTGCGTGATAAAGACATATTATTACTCGCTCGAAATTATGCCCTAAAACTATTAAAAGATGATGCTCCTATGGAAAAACCAGAACATCAAACCCTAAGGAAGGTATTTATAGAAATTTCTAAGAAAAAGAATATTTGGAATTACATTAGCTAAAAAAAAACTGCTCCATTTTAATTAATGGAGCAGTTTTTTTTAACCAATTTTAATATTCTTATTTCTTAGACCAATCAGCAATACTATCCTGATTCATTTTTACATAATCTTCATTTTTTGCGGCTTGTGCTCCTGCCAATGATGATTTTGCTGTTTCAATAGCCCCTTTTTTATCCCCTAATTTTGCTTGTATTTGAGATTTTAAACGTGTGTACCAATATGGTTTTTTGTCATTCAAATCGTATGCTTTGTTTACATAACTCAGTGCTTTATTCAAATCTCCATTAGATTGAAAAAAGTATTGTGCAGATGAGTAATAATCCGCTGCCGAAGGACCTGAAAGTGTTTTATCTATGCTAGACATGGTTAGTTTTTGTGTAGGAACTTCTATTTTTAGAGGTACAATTGTTTTTTCCCAAGAAATTTCAAGATTTGCAAAATTACTATCGGTATTGTTTATTCCAATTGTAAATGTTTCTACATTTCTGGCTAAAATTTCTGGCTTTGCATTTACTTTTAGTACAATTTTAGATTCGTCCCAAACTTCTGGATTTCCCCAATTATTAGTATCTGAATAAAAAATAACTTCCCAAATATCAGGTTTTGGAATCGTATAAATTGCATATTTTCCTTGTTTTAGTGGCGATCCATTTATAACAACATCATCTGTAAAAGTAATTGTTGTGTTTTCATTTGCTCCAGTTCTCCAAACTTTATCAAAAGGAACCAATCCTCCAAAAACAACCCTACCTTTTGCACTTGGTCTGTGGTATTCTATATCAATATCAGTTAATCCAACCGTTTGTATTAGTGTCGATTTCGGACTCATTTGCGGCAGTTTTACCTGAGCTTCAATCGTGTATGAAGCAATCATAAAAATTAAGGCAACAATTATTTTATACATTTTTTAAAATTTTATTTATTCAAAGATAAAGCATCAAATACAAATCAAGTGTTAACAAAAAGATAAAAACAAAATATTTTGTTTAACTTTATACGTGTATAGTTAAACATTTTGTACATTTACACAAAAACAGCTAAAATGAAAATTTATACTTTACAGTCAAAACAAAACTTACCAATAACCTTGCAACAAGCATGGGATTTTCTTTCAGACCCTAAAAACCTAAAAGCAATAACACCAGAATATATGGGTTTTATCATAAAATCTGGCGCAAATAAACCCATGTTTGCAGGACAAATCATACAATATATTGTAACCCCCATTTTAGGAATAAAAACAAAATGGGTGACCGAAATTACCCATGTTGAAGACAAAAAATATTTTGTCGACGAACAGCGTTTTGGGCCATACGCACTCTGGCATCACAAACATTTCTTACGAGAAATTCCTGGTGGTGTCGAAATGGAAGATATTGTAGACTATAAAATACCCATGGGAATATTAGGACAATTAGTTCACCCGTTTTTAGTAAAACCAAAATTGAAAGAAATATTCGAATACCGAGAGAAAAAATTAATTGAACTTTTTGGCGAATTTAAACCACAATAATCATGAAAAACATATTACTAATAGGAGGTTCCTACGGAATTGGTTTGGCTATTGCAAAAGAATTAGAGTCTGGAAACAAAGTATTTGTAGCTTCGAGAACAAACGAAGGTTTAACCAATTTGAATGTCACACATATTCCTTTCGATGTCATTACTGATACTTTAGACACCACAAAATTACCCGCCATAATAGACGGCTTAATATATTGTCCAGGAAGCATCAACCTACGCCCCTTTAAAGCCCTAAAAATAGAAGCTTTCGAAAATGATTTGCAAATTAATTTCATAGGCGCTGTCAAGGTAATTCAAACCGTTTTACCCAATTTAACTGCCTCACAACAATCAAGTATTGTCTTATTTAGTAGTGTTGCGGCAAGCATGGGAATGCCTTTTCATACCAGTGTCGCCGCTGCAAAAAGTGCCATCGAAGGTTTTGCAAAAGCACTAGCTGCCGAGTACGCACCAAAAATTAGGGTAAACGTCATTGCACCATCACTAACAAATACCCCACTGGCTGATAAATTCCTAAATAACGACGAGAAAAAAGAAAAATCTGCCTTGCGTCACCCACTAAAACGCTTCGGAACTGCAAACGATATTGCACAAATGGCAAGCTTCCTAATTAGCAACAATAGCAGTTGGATTTCTGGTCAAATTTTCCATGTCGATGGCGGAATGTCAACCCTTTTAGTCAACAATTAAAATCTTTAGGAGCACAACATTTCGTTCCTTTACAGCCATAATCCCGCTTTTCGCAGTATCTTTTGGCTCAAGAAAAATGAGCCAAAAGGATACAAGCTTCAATCGGGGCTAAATTGTAACTTTACGATTTTTTACAACATTCCTAAAAACAAAACCTTACAAATGAATATATTCTGGTTCCGCCGTGATTTGCGATTAGATGATAATGTAGGATTATTTCATGCTCTAAATAGTGACCAAACTATTTTGCCCATCTTCATTTTCGATTATAACATACTCTCGCAACTATCTAAAGATGATGCTCGTGTTACTTTTATTCACGAATTATTATCTAAAATGCAAAAAAAATTACAAGAAAAAGGAAAATCGTTAGCTGTTTTTTACGGAAAACCATCAGAAATTTTCGAAAAACTAATTTCCGAAAATAAAGTAACAACAATTTACACAAACCACGATTACGAACCCTACGCTCGCAAACGAGATAAAGAACTAAACCAGCTATTTGCAAACCATAACATACAATTCCTAACCAGCAAAGACCAAGTTATTTTCGAAAAAAGTGAAGTCACAAAAGATGACGGAAAACCCTATATAGTTTACACACCATATACTAACAAATGGAAAGAAAAATTTAAGCAAACAACCCTAAAAAATTATAATTCCGAAAATTATTTAGACAAAATCGTTACACACCCCTACCCTTTTCTAAGCCTAGAATCGATAGGATTCGAAACATCAAAAATAACCGTCGCATCCTATGATATATCAGAAAATTTAATAGATAATTACGAAGCTACAAGAAATTTCCCCTCACTAAATAAAACTTCATTTCTAGGTATTTATCTTCGTTTCGGAGCCGTTTCTGTCAGAAAAATGATGCAGGAAGCCATCAAAAGTAAAAACGAAACTTTTTTTAAAGAACTTATTTGGAGAGAATTTTTTATGCAAATATTATGGCATTTCCCACACACCATAAATAAAAGTTTTAAAGAAAAATATGATGCCATTATTTGGGAAAATAAAGAAGATTTATTCCAGAAATGGTGCCAAGGAAAAACGGGTTATCCCTTTGTAGATGCAGGAATGAGAGAACTTAATGCAACTGGACACATGCACAATAGAGTACGCATGATAGTGGCCAGTTTTTTATGCAAACATTTACTAATAGATTGGCGCTGGGGAGAAACTTATTTTGCCACAAAACTTTTAGATTACGAACAATCAAGTAATGTAGGCAACTGGCAATGGGCGGCTGGTTCTGGTGTAGATGCAGCACCCTATTTTAGAATTTTTAATCCCACAGAACAAATAAAAAAATTCGACAAAGACTTAAAATACATCAAAAAATGGATTCCTGAATTGCAAACCTCTCATTATCCAGAACCAATCGTAGAACACAAATTTGCAAGAGAACGCTGCTTAAAAGTTTATAAAGAAGCCGTAGGATAGCACAAAAAACTTCATGACAAAGACAAAAATTAGTTGTTATAACCTCTTCTAATTTGCAACAGTTTTGGTTTGCTTTTTTATAAAACACACTAAATTAAAAATCCATTTATCGACACTTTTTTGCCATTGGTCGATACTTAATCTAATTTCATCGAAAATAAATCGCCCTTTACAATTTATAAAATACATTAGCTTACAAAACAAAACTTACTAAATGGCAAAATCATTAAACATACTCCTGATAGAAGACGATACAATTGAAATAATGAAATTCAATAGAGTTTTAAAAACTATCGAATCAAATCATAAAATAATTGAAGCTAACAATGGTGAAGAAGCTTTAGAAATTTTGAAAGAAAAAGAAAACACACCAGATATTATCATCCTTGACTTAAACATGCCTAGAATAAACGGCATAGAATTTCTAGGTATTTTAAAACAAGATCCAGTATTAAAATATATTCCAGCCATAATTTTAACAACTTCTAACAACCATACAGATATTTTAGAATGCTATAAAATTGGTATTGCAGGGTATGTTTTAAAACCCTTAAAATATGACGACTATGTAGATAGAATTAAGAAAATGCTAGATTATTGGAGTATAAACGAACTCATATCACAATAACAATACCATGTACGGAATAGTAAACAAGGCTATAGAAGATTTAGTAATTGCTAACTTTGGTGAAGCAAAATGGAATGCCATCAAAGACAGAACAGGTATAGATATAGATTTTTTTATAAGCAATGAACCCTATGACGACGAGATAACATTTAAACTTGCTCTTGCCGTTTCCCAGGAAATGAATATGACTATTAATCAGGTACTTATTACTTTTGGCGAGTGGTGGGTTATAAAAACAACATCAGAAAAATATCCAGGACTCATGAACTCCGGAGGCAACAATTTAAGAGATTTTTTAGTAAATTTACCTAACTTTCATAACAGAGTAATGCTAATTTATCCAAAATTAACACCACCAGAATTTAAAATAAGTAATATTACAGAAAATGGCTTAAATTTACATTACTTTTCTAAAAGACAAGGCTTACAAGAATTTGTTCGTGGCTTAATTCAAGGATTAGGAAAAATGTTTAATACGCAGGTTACAATAGCCTTAATTCAAACTCGCAATCAAGGTAGCACTCACGAAATTTTTAAAATAAATTGGTAATATGAATACATTAGAATTTAATTTTAACGAAGATAGTTTTAACAAATTATTCCCATTTTATATTCTAATTGATACCAACTTAAAAATAAAAAGTTTTGGTAAAAGTTTAGCTAAAATTTGTCCTAATATTAAAAAATCACTTTCCTTTAAAAACAATTTTGAGGTTGTTAGGCCCCACCTAGACAACCTCAATTTCAACGAATTGGCTTCAAACTGTAATCAATTAATTATAATAAAATATATAAATAGTAATACCCCAATTCGTGGACAATTCGAATTAATTAACAATTCGCTTTTATTTGTAGGTTCTCCCTGGTTTGGTTCTATGAGTGATGTTATCGAAAAAAAACTAACATTACATGATTTTGCAATTCATGACCCATTGTTAGATTTACTACATATTCTTAATAATCAGGAGAATACCGCTAATGAATTAAAAGAATTGTTAACAACAATAAACGATCAAAAAAACAAATTAAAACAAGCCAATAAAGAAATTCATGATATTGCGCTTTTCCCAACACAAAATCCTGATCCAATAATTCGAATTGATACCAAAGGAAATTTACTAAAAAGAAATCCAGCAGCCGAAAAATTATCTTCATTTATTTATGATGAAATTAATTATAAAATAGAAGATTTTTTCAAATTTATTATTACAAAAATAGACCCCGAGAAAGAGCGTTGGATTTTTGAAATACAAAACGACCAAAAATATTATTCCTTTGTTTGTATAAGCCTAAAAGAAGATAATTATATTAATATTTACGGCCGAGATATCACACAACAAAAAAAAACAGAAGAAGAATCAAATCGTCTATCATTAGTAGCAAGCGCTAACCAAAATGGTGTCGTTTTTACAAACCCCAACGGAATAATATTTTGGTGTAACAATGCCTATTTAAAACTTACAGGATTTTCTCGAGAAGAAGTTATTGGAAAAACCCCAATAGAAATAGGAAAAACAAATCATACCAATAAAAGTGATTTAAAAAAAATGATCGAACCGTTTTATAAAGGAATCCCTTTTGATATCGATTTAATACATGCCCGCAAAGACGGTAGTAGCTTTTGGTCTAAAAACAAAGGACAACCAATTTTAAATTCAAAAGGAGAAGTAATTCAGTATTTTGCCATGATTGAAGACATTTCGCTAAAAAAACGATACGACGAAAGTTTGCAAAACGAGAAAGAAAAATATCGAAGCATTATTGCCAACATGAATCTTGGTCTTTTAGAAGTTGATCTAAATGACGTTATCACCCTTGCTAATAATAGTTTCTTAACCATTAGTGGTTATTCTTCTGAAGAATTAATAGGAAAAAAAGCTGCCGAATTATTACTAACACAAGAAAGCAAAAAGTTAGTAAAAAGTAAAAATGAAATTCGAAAAAAAGGAAAAACAGATTCGTATGAAGTTAAAGTAATCGATAAGTTTGGAAAAAACAGACATTGGCTAATTAGTGGTGCACCCAATTATAATGCAATGGGAGAATTAATAGGCACCATAGGAATACATCTTGACATTACCCTACAAAAAGAGCAGGAAGAAAAACTATACTTATTATCATTAATTGCCGAAAAAAATATAAATTCTGTTATCATTGCTAATCCAGAAGGCAAAATTGAATGGGCAAACAAAAGCTTTATCGAAATTTCTGGATACACAATAGAAGAACTCATTGGCAAAAGACCAGGAAATTTACTACAAGGCAAAGAAACAAACCCCGAAACAATTATTTATTTACGAGACCAAATAAAAAAAGGATTACCCTTTAACTGCGAAATCATTAATTATTCTAAACAAGGAAAAAAATATTGGATAAACATACAAGGTCAGGCATTATACAATAAAAAAGGTCAAATTGTTAAATTTTTTGCAATTGAAGAAAATATAACTAAAAAGAAAGAACTCGAGGAAAAACAAGATTTTTTAGTAAAAAGTTTAGCAAAAAGTAATAAAGAATTAGAAGATTATGCCTCGATTGTATCGCACGATTTAAAATCACCATTAAGAAGTATTCATTCTTTAATATCTTGGATTAAAGAAGATAACGACAAACAATTAAACGATCAAACATTACAATATCTATCATTAATTGAAGGAAAAGTAGAAAAAATGGACTATTTAATTGAAGGAATTTTAACCTATGCTAAAATAGATAAAATAAATTTGGCTTCAGAAAAAGTAAATACACATGAAATAATAGAAAATATTATCAATATAATTCATATTCCCAATCATATTAATGTATCAATTATAGGAAAATTACCAATTATAAATGCCGATAAATTTAGAATACAACAACTTTTTCAAAATATTATAAGCAATGCCGTAAATTATATAGACAAACCAATTGGTACTGTCAATGTAAGTTGCATCGAAAAAGACGGCAAATATATATTTTCTATTCAAGATAACGGACCAGGTATTGCTAAAGAAAACCAAGAAAAAATATTTAAAATTTTTCAATCACTCCAAAAATCAGACAAATCAACAGGCTTAGGCCTTTCAATAGTAAAAAAAATTATAGAAACCTATAACGGTAAAATATGGCTAGAAAGCCAAATTAATCATGGAACAACATTTTTTATATCGCTAAACGATCAATAATCATGAAAATAGTTCAAGCTACAAAAACAGAAAATCAAGATTGGAAATTTTTGCAAGAAAAAATAATTTTAAAAAATCCGTTAGTGCTAGTTTTTGCCAACAGATTTTTATTAGATGACGAAAAAGTAATTAACGATATTCGAGTACAATTCCCTTACGAACATATAGTTTTTGGCTCTACATCTGGAGAAATATCAAATATAAATGTAAACGAAAATTCTATTTCTGTAGTGGCAATAGAATTTGAAAAAAGCTCTTTTATCGTAAAAAGCGATAACATTATTAACTATAATAAAAATGCCAAAATACTAGGAAAAATCTTGTACAATAAAATGCCAAAAGAAAATTTGAAGCATTTGTTTGTACTATCGGAAGGAAGTTTCGTAAACGGAAGCGACCTCATTGACGGATTAGAACAAGACATGAACCCTAACATATCTATCACTGGCGGCATGTGTGGCGATGATGCACGATTTGAAAAAACACTCGCATCATACAAAGAAAACCCAAAAATTGGCGAAGTCGTTTTAATAGGTTTTTATGGCGACACATTAGAGATCTCTTTTGCTAGTTTTGGAGGATGGACACCGTTTGGACCAGAAAGAACAATAACATCATCAGAAGGAAATATATTATTTGAAATAGATGCAAAACCAGCCTTAGATTTATACAAATATTACCTTGGTGATAAAGCAAGCCAATTGCCGCAAGCCTCATTATTATACCCCCTAAATGTAATCCCAGAAGGAAAAACAGAAGCCGTCGTGAGAACCATTTTGAGTATTAATGAAAATAACAATTCGATGGTTTTAGCTGGCGATGTACCCCTAAATTCACGAGTTCAATTAATGATGGCTTCGATAGATGCAATAGCCTCTGGTGCCCAACATGCGGCAGAAATAGCCAACGAAAACCGTAAAAAACCAGCAGAACTAGCATTAATCATTAGTTGTATTGGAAGAAAACTAATTATGAATCAACGAGTTGAAGAAGAAATAGAACAAGTTCAAGAAATTATTGGAAATCAAGTTGCCATAGCTGGATTTTATTCTTACGGAGAAATTGCACCATTTAATGGCAAAAATAATTCTTGCGAATTACACAATCAAACCATGACATTAACATTAATTAGTGAATAATGAATTCATTATTAAAAAGACAAATAGATAAAAAATTAAAAAACGGACTCGATGATATAGCCCCGTTTATTAATGCCGTAAATGATTCCTATAACAATTTTGAAGATCAAATTTCAATGCTTCAACGAGCAATGAAAATTAGTTCAGACGAATTGTTTCTTGCCAATCAAAAACTACGAGACGAAGCAAAAGGATTGAAAGAAATTAACAAAAATCTTCAAAATGTTTTAAATTCAATGAATTTAGAAAACAACAATATAGATAATGATGATCATTTAAATTCAGCCGATTATGTAAAACAACAATCAGATGAAATAATTAGAATAAACAAACAACGAGAAGAATTATTAAAAAATTTAGAAAAACAAAACCAAGCATTAAACCAGTATGCACATGTAGTTTCCCACGACCTAAAAGCACCATTACGAAGTATAGATACCCTAATAAATTGGTTTAAAGAAGACAATGCTGCAATATTAGATGATAATAATAATAAATCACTAGATTTAGTTTTGTCTAATGTTGAAAAAATGGACTTATTAATCAAAGGAATTTTAGATTATTCGGCTATCGATAAATTAGAAGTAAAAGACCGAACTATTGATTTGAATATTTTAATTCACAAAATTATTAGAACAATTACTATTCCAAATCATATCGAAATAATTTTGAAAAACAAAATGCCAAAAATCGTTGGAAATGATATTACACTAAAACAATTGTTCCAGAATTTAATTCAAAATGCTATAAAATATAACGATAAAGAAATGGGATTTGTCGAAATAGGAAGCAAAGAAAATGACAATGAAATAGAATTTTATATAAAAGATAACGGTATTGGAATTAAAGAGCGCTATCAAGACAAAATATTTAATTTATTTTCTAAATTAGAAAACACAGATCAATCATCAGGAATTGGGCTTTCAATTGTAAAAAAAATAATAGATATATACCAAGGAAAAATTTGGTTAGAAAGCCAAGAAACAATAGGAACTACCTTTTATTTTACTATACCAAAGCAATAATGGAAAAACCTAATTCTAACTACATCAATCAATTATCAGGAGATAATGAAGATTTTAAAACCAAAGTTATCGGGATATTAAAAAAAGAATTACCCGAGGAAATAACGATTTATGAACATCTAATTCAAACCAAGAAATACAAATTAGCATCAGAAAGCGTTCATAAACTGAAACATAAAATTTCTATCCTTGGTCTTGAAAAAAGTTACTATATTGCCGAAGAATTTGAAAATAATTTGAAAGAAAATTCTACAAAATTGCAACCTGATTTTGAAACCATTTTAAAATCTATGCAGGATTTTGTAAATACATTATAAAGTATTTAGCACATGAATTGTATTATTATAGATGACGAAGAAATGGCAAGAGCAATTATTAATCAAATGATTGCAAACCATAACACATTAAATTTAGTACAAGAATTTTCAAACGCCATACAAGCCATAAAATATCTAAATCAAAACAATATTGATCTAATATTTTTAGACATTCATATGCCCGATTTTACAGGATTTGATTTTATGCAAACCATAAAAAATCCTCCAAAAATAATACTAATTACTTCAGACAAAAACTTTGCCATCGAAGCTTTCGAATACGAATGCGTTGTCGATTATTTAGTAAAACCAATTACTAAAGAACGTTTTGAAAAAGCCATTGCAAAAGCCCTTGCAAAAACTAATGCCGCACAAATAAGTAATCGAAATTCTACCATCGAAATTAAATCATTAACAGAAGATAATAACAAAGAATTTTATGTAAATATTGACCGCCGTTTGATAAAAATAGAATTCGATTTGGTTACTATTGTCCAAGCAAAAGGAGATTACATTCATATTAAAACCGAAGGCAAAAATTACGTAGTACATTCTACTCTAAAAAAAATAGAACAAAAACTACCCAAAGATACATTTCTAAAAGTGCATCGGTCGTACATCATCAATACTAAAAAAATTATTGATATTGAAGACAATAGCGTACTAATTGCTAAAGATGTTATACCTGTAAGTCGTGCCAATCGTCCTGAATTAATGAAATTTCTAAATTTACTCTAAAAATCATCTATACTTTAAAGTACGCACCTCTTGGATTTTTTTATAATTTAAAAACGGGTTTACTACGCAAATCCCATTTCAAACGAAGACCAAATTCTGTAAATGTAAATCCCGAGGCTGCCGCCGATGCAATGTTACTTTTTAGTCCATAAATATTAACCAGCAATCGGTTCGAAAATTTGTAACCCAATTTGGCTTGAACTCTATAAGTTGCTTGTTTGTCTAATTTTTCGATATATTGAAATCCAGTTGCTGCATTCAAATTGTAAAACCACGAATGTGTTTCGGTAATTTTTTCGTCTTTCAACAATTCGACAAATACTTCATAAGCATTAAATTCGCTTGGGCTAAAATAAACAGTTGGCAGTTGGTTTTTAAACGAAATATATTGGTAATTAAATCCAGCTTTTAAAATAGGTTTTGATAAAAAGCTGTAATACAATGAAGTAAATAATAAATTTCGGGTATTATTATCGGATTGCGTCGTGTAAAAATATTGTGTAAACCAACCCAATTTAAAATTAGAACCAATGTTGTAATTAAAATAATAGTTATTTGCAGCAATTTGTTTGCCAATTAAATCTGTATTAAAATTTTGCAAATCCCGCTTATAACCCACTTCTAAATCTTGCAATTTAAGGGGTTTAATTTTAAAATACGAGTTCAACAGCAATGAAGTATAACTTGCTGTTGTTAAATTAGCTGAAGTAATTCCGCTATCGAGATTAAAACTTATTTTGGGATGAAATTTATATGAAGCTCCAATTAAAAAATCGTTGGTATTTGCACTTACATTGGTTACTGTATTTTCTGTTTTTCGGTATTGATAGGCTGTGTTTACAGACCATTTTGTCGAAACAGGAAAAGTAATTTGTGTTCTAGAACTGATGGCATTATTATTTCCATTATCGAACGAATAGCTTAATTTTTCTTCTATACTTGGTGTATGTTCTTCGTTTAATTTCTTCAAAAAAATCATAGCATCGTTCTGATTTTTAAAAATTTCTAAGGTTTGATAAACTGCTTTTATCGATTTTTTAATTTCTCCCGAAGCATAAAAAGCATTTGCAATTCCTAAATTTCCATCAAATGATTGGGCATCGTTGGCTAAAATACTTTCATAATATTTTATACTTTCTTCAAAATTACTTTTATAAATTGCTAATGTTGCAGATAAAGCTAATACCCAATTTTCGTTAGGATATTGTTTATTAAGTTCATTAATTTTAGTTATTGCTAAATTGTATTTTTTATTCCAAATTAAGGCTTGAACATTACGTTCTTTAGTCTGTTTTATCAAAACGCTGTCTGAAGTTTCATTAATTTTAGCCATTGCTTTATCAGAAATTACCAAAGCTTTTTTTTCTTTTCCAGCAATATGTTCTACTAATGACAAGCCGTTTAATGCTAAAATAGGATCTAAACTGGATAACAAATCATACGATTCTCGTCCTTTTTTGCTGTTTTTTGTAATCAAATACAAATTTGCTTTATTAAGAAGTGTTTCTTTATCATTCGGAAAATCGACTAAAATCTCATCGTAAAAGCTTTCAGCATTAGCATATTTTTTTTCCGAAATCATTTGGTTAGCATACCCTAATTTAATGTATTTTCTTGAAACCAAAGCGCCAATATTTCCAGAAGAAATCCCTAATGCTTTGTTTACATTAAATAATGCTTGTTCAAATTCTTTTAAATTAGATAGCGTATTGGCAAACCCAAGATGTGCGACAAAGTTTGTTGCATTCTCATCGACTAATTTTGTATAATACAGTTTAGCACTATCAAAATTTTTGTTCCACAATAACGATTCTGCATAATTTAATTTAATTTCTAAATCATCTGGAAATTCGCTTTTTAATGTTGTAAATAAAGCCAAGGCTTTTTGGGGTTGCTTATTTAAACCAATAGCTCTTGCGTAGCAAAGCCGAGCCGTTTTATTTTGGGGATAATCTTTTAATATGGTTGTAAAAAAAATTTCGGCTTTATCAAACTCGCCTTTTTCTAAATTAGAAAAGCCTTCATTCATATTTTGAGCATTTCCAATAAAGCCTATAAAAATAAACAGAATAGTAATTGTCTTTTGAAATGATTTCATTAGTCGAAAATTTTATTAATATTCTTTGCAAGTTAGTCATTAAACATTTATCATTCGACAGTAGCAACGTGTTATTCATCGAAAAATAAGCATATTTATTTATAATTTTGAGGGTTTTTAGCTAGAAGTTATAATTTAAATGAGAAAATTGATTTTAAAAAATACATTTTTACTAAATGATCCCTGTGGTTTTTATTTTAAAATTAAATCAGACTATTATACATATCTAAATGGTATTATTAGTACATGAAATGTATATTGATAAAAAAATAGCAAAAAAAAATGTCAGGTCTTTTGAACCTGACATTTAAACTTTAAAAAGAAATGATTATATTTTTATTATTTTTTTAATAATAATTTTTTTGCTTTTAGACTCTACTTTTACATAATAAATACCTTTTTCTTTCCCAGATAAATTAATTATATTTTGATTGGTGTTAGATCCTGAAAAGGAGTCTTTTAGGACTAACTGACCTAAAATATTGTAAATGGTAATGCTATATTCCTCATTTGAAAAAGGTAAAGAGATATTAAATATATCTTTTGAAGGATTTGGGTATATAGAAACTGTATCAAATGAATTTTCTTCGGTATTTAATACAGCATTGCTATTAATCTTAATATTATCAAACCAAACTCTAGTTCCGTATCCTGAAGTATTTTTAATTTTAATTAAAACACTTGATTGATTTGCAACAGTACTAAGATTTACTATTTCGTGTCTCCAATCAGAATCTACTGTTGGTTTCCAATCATTAGTTTCATTTTGAGTTGTTGTGGTTGGATTATCTTGTATAGCAGGTAAAACAGTTTGCAATTGTATTTGATTTTTAGAATATACATTAGTCCATGTTGTACCACAATCTGAAGATGCAAATATGTCTATTTGGTCTGGAGCAGGAGTAGGATCTGTAGCACTAAAATACTGAGTGTAGGCAAGATCAAAATGAAGATATGGTGTTGCTGTGGTAGCAAAATTTATAGGTTTTAAAATAATTTCGTCTGTTAAATTTGTTGGATTATCAGCATTATTAATTACTAAACAAGATAAATCACCTTTTCCAACATCTGAACGTTTTTCCCACGTTATAGCATCGTTATCTATATTAATTGTTTCCCAATCTTGAATAGGAAATACACCAGCAAAATTTTCTGTATATGGTACTGTACTTCTTCCTTTGATCTTTATAATATTTGATTTTTCGATTGTTGTACCAGTACCATAAGTATTTGTAGTAACTAGTGTTGCGCTGTAATTGCCAGGAGTATTATACGTTACAATAGGGTTTTGCAATGTTGAGGCTGATGGTGATCCTCCAGGGAATGACCATAACCATGAAGTAGGTAATCCTATTGATGTATCTGAAAAAGTTATAGGCAAATCAATGCATAATTTTGAATTTGCAACTTTAAAATCTGAATATGGTTTTTCATGACTATCAAAAGTTAATTTTACATTATCTATCCAAATTCTAGAGCCATAACCCGAAGTACTTACAAACTTGATTAACACATTAGGTGATCCTATAAAACTATTTAAATTAATTCTTTCAGTTCTCCAATGCGAATCTAGTGTAGGTACCCAATTATTTGGATCAGCACTTAAATAAGTTTCTAATTGAAGGTTGTTTTTAGAATAAATATTTACCCAAGTAACACCACAGTCAGATGAGGCTAAAACATCTAATTTATCAGGGCTATTGGCATCAAATTTTGCATAAGCTAAATCAAAAGAAAAATCAGTTACACCAACAGTTAATTTTAGAGGTTGCAACATTATTTCATCAATATCTCCTGTTGGATTATCTGCGTTATTTATTACCATAGACGATGATGAATTATGCCCAACATCTGCACGTTTTTCCCATGTTAAGTTACTTCCTGAATTAGTAATTTCCCATCCAGCAGGTAAAAAAGAGCCTTCAAAATCTTGAGTAAAATTAGTTCCAACTGGATTGGCAATAGTAATAAAACTGGATTTATTATTTGTTGTACCTGCACCAGCAGCGTTAGTTGTAGTTAATGATACAAGATATGTACCAGGTGTATTATAATTAATGGTTGGGTTTTTTAAAATTGATGTTGACGGACTTCCTCCAGGAAATGACCATGCCCAAGTTGTTGGATTTCCAGTCGATGTATCTAAAAAAGGAATTGATATTGATGAACAATTGGTTTTTCTAACACTTGAAGTAAAATCTGAAACTGGAGTTGAATTTTGTGTAATTGCAACATTTACATTATCTATCCAAATTCGAGTTCCGTATCCCGATTTATTTTTAAAACGAATTGTTACATTGGGATTTCCTATATAAGAACTAAGGTTAATTACTTCTTTTCTCCAGTTATTTTCAGCAGTTGGAAACCAATTATTAGTCAGTGCAGTAGGAACAACAGTAGTTTGAAGCGCATCTAAGGATTTTGTATATACATTTGTCCATGTTAAACCGCAATTTGTTGAAACCTCTACCGATAATTGATCAGGACTTAAATCATTAAATTTGGTATATGCTACATCAAAAAACATTTGACTATTAACTCCAGAAGTAAAATTATAATAAGGCAACTGTATATAATCTAATTCATTTAATACAGAATTATCACTATTATTCATAATCATACACGCAGTATCACCATTTCCTACATTACTTCTTTTTTCCCAAGCTAAACCAGCGTCTGGATTTGTAATTAGCCATCCATTAGGTGGGAAAATACCTGTAAAACTTTCGGTATAGTTTCCAGAAGTAGGCTGTCCAACTTTTATATAATTAGTTACCGTTTTTGGATTTGTACCAAGAGCATTAGTCACGGTTAAAGTTACGGGGTATAATCCTGCTGTTGCATAAGTAACTGTAGGACTAACAGCAGTTGACGTTGATGGACTTCCTCCTGAAAAACTCCATACTCTAGAAACAGGTAACCCTAAAGAAATATCTTTAAAAACAATACCTTTACCTGGGCATATTGCAGTTGTATTTGCCGTAAAATTTGCCGTTGGTATACTGGCAAGAACTCCAGTAGCTATGAGATTGCTTGGTTGCCAAAGAAATTTTCTAGGATAATTTGCAACAGTTCCGTCTTCTAGCCAAAATGTCATGGCGCTTGTTTGATTAAGAGTAAACATGTTTTGACAATCAACATTATAATCCATATGATTCTCTGAATTCGCATAGACTCCGCAGCTGTTTAAGACATTTCTAGTGCATCCTTCGGCAACTTTAGTAGGAGGTGTATCGGCCATACCGTCATTAATTGGGTCGCAATCATCTTGAAAAGTATGGCGAAGTCCAAAATAATGACCTAACTCATGTGAAAAAACTTTTGCAAATGTTACTGAAGACGAAGACCCACAAGTACTACCAATGTAACGATAATTAAATGTAACGTGTGGTACTACATTTTGTACTGGAAGAAAGGCATGCCCAGACCCAGAAGCTCCTTGACCTGTATTGGGTTCATCTACAATAACAACATCTAAATAGTATTTAGAGTTGCTACCATACCACATATAGTTGTATATTGCTGGATTATAACCATCAATTATATGGGCTTCTGGATGCCAGTCTAATCCTGGAGTTTCCATTAAATTTCCAGTTGGATCTACTGTAGCCATTACAAATTGAATATCCATTTTACTTTTTACACTATTAAATCTCGGGTCAGTAGTTAAAAAACCAGGAAATAAACCATTAAAATCTTTATTTGCAATTTGCAACGCATCGTCAATTCTGCATTTCATATCTACTTTAGTAAAACTAGCTGCACCATCTGTTAAGATGTGAAATACAACAGGGATGACATACGGTAAAGCTGTTGGGGATTTATTAGCTTTGTTTTTGAAGTTTTCTAATTTAGGTAATGATTGCCTAAATAAAACCTCTTCTTTTTGTGATAATTTCACACCACAACCTACCTTGTTTTGGGCAAATGTGGTAAAGGTTATTAAAAAAAAGAGTAGGATACATAAATAATTTTTATTATTCATAAGTCGTTAATTGTTAACAGTTAATTCGTTTTAACACAGCCAAATTCTTACTTTTAATCAACAAAAAAAATAATGATATACATATATGTAAAATGATATAGTTAATCTTTAAAACGTTTCCATTTCATAAGCATAAACTTATCGCCAAGCTCGGTTATAATCATTCCTGCACCAGATAATAAATCCTTATTTTTAATATATTCTACCAGCTCTAAATGATTCAATATTTTATAAGTAGGATGGTAATTACCCTGCGATTTTTTTTTTATTCTATACTCTTTTACCCAGTTACTTACCGTAACATGCGAAACCCCAATAATGCGTTCTATTTCTCGATAACTAAGCCCTTCTAAATAAAGCTGTAAAGCTTTAACAACATAATAATCATCAATCTTTTTACCTAGTTTATTTACTGTAAAATAATAATTGCATTTTTTGCATAAATACCTTTGTTTATTATTAATCACACCGCTTTTTATAATCACATTGTTTTGGCATTTTGGGCAAGCTAAAATCTCTATATATATAAATTTTGCATAAATATATTAAATTAGCAATTATAATAAAAACACATTTAATATTTTTATTTAAAAAAAAATAAAAAGTATCTAATTTTAAAGCTAAAAAAATAAGTTTTTATCATTTTAAATCATTTTAACGCCATGCGATAATTTATAGCAAATTTAGTCTAGCAAGCCCTACCGCTATTTATTACCACCATAAAAACAAAACCAATAAGGCTTAACAAAAGCATACTAGGATTATTTTTTCTCGATATCACCGCAATTGAAGTAGAATACGTACTTTTAACCCAACTATATAATTACCCAAAAGGAATTAATTTTGTAACACAATTACCTAAAAAAGAACCATCAAAATAATACATAATGAGAAAAGCATTCCTAATAATTAGTATGACAATCCTTTCCCTAACAGGAATATTAATTTATATTAATTTAAAATTTAGTTTTCTACTAATAATATTTGTACCACTACTCATAATGGGATTATATGATATGCTTCAATCTAAAAAAACAATACGCAGAAACTTTCCATTACTAGGCAGAATGCGATATTTACTAGAATCTATCGGACCAGAAATGCGACAATATTTTGTTGAAACCGATTTAGAAGGAAAACCTTTCAACCGCTTACAACGAAGCATCGTATACCAACGAAGCAAAAAAGAAACAGACTCTATGCCTTTCGGAACACAACTAGATGTGTATAAGGAAGGTTACGAATGGATTAATCACAGTATCCGCTCTATTCCTTTTTCGCAAGTAAACCAAAACCCGAGAGTTCACATCGGATCATCACAATGCACAAAACCTTACCAAGCCAGTTTATTTAACATCAGCGCAATGAGCTTTGGCTCACTTAGCAAAAACGCCATTTTAGCCTTAAATAATGGCGCAAAACAAGGCGAATTTTACCACAATACAGGCGAAGGTGGCTTATCACCTTACCATTTGCAAGGCGGAGACGTAGTTTGGAATATCGGAACAGGATATTTTAGTTGTCGCACACAAGACGGCAAATTTAACTATGACCAATACACAAAAAGAGCCACTTTACACAACGTAAAAATGATCGAAATAAAATTCTCGCAAGGCGCAAAACCAGGTCACGGCGGCATTTTACCCAAAGAAAAAGTAACAGACGAAATAGCAACAATACGCCTAGTTTCTAAAGACCAAGATATATTATCACCACCTAGCCATTCTGCTTTTACAACACCTTTAGAATTAATAGATTTTATAAAATTGCTACGAAAAGGCTCAGGCGGAAAACCCATTGGAATAAAAATTTGTATCGGCAATAAATCAGAATTTTTATCCATTTGCAAAGCCATGGTCGAAACCAAAACCTACCTCGATTTTATTACCGTCGATGGTGGCGAAGGCGGTACTGGTGCCGCACCACAAGAATATTCAGACCACGTAGGCATGCCACTACGAGATGCCATCGCCTTTGTTTATGACGCCCTAAACGGATACGGAATAAAAGACCAAATTAAAATCATTTGCAGCGGAAAAGTTATTACAGGATTCGACATCATCAGAAATCTTTCTCTTGGCGCAGATTTATGCAACTCAGCACGAGGAATGATGTTTGCACTAGGCTGCATTCAAGCACTAGAATGTCATGCAAATACCTGCCCAACAGGTGTTGCCACCCAAAAACCAGAATTAACCAAAGGATTAGTTCCCGAAGAAAAAAGTATCCGAGTAGCAAGATTTCAGCACGAAACCGTAAAAAGCGCAATGGATCTAATGGCATCAGCCGGAATAGACCATCCAGACAAAGTAGACCGATCAGTTGTTAGCACAAGAACACATCTAGGCAAAACACAAACCTTTGAAGAAACATACCCCGAAATAAAAACAAACTCATTATTAGAAGCAAACACAGTACCTAACGAACTATTTCCCGCTTGGAAAAAAGCAAGTATAGCAAAATTTTAGGAGCTATTTCCCGCTATCCGTTACAATCTTTTTTTCGGAGAAAAACCTCAAAAAAGGATTTCCACTACTATCGGGGCTAAAATATCAGCAACCATAAGTGACCAATCAAAAAAACAGTACTATTTTTTTAACAAGTGTCAAAAATAAAAAAAATGAAACTACTTACATACAAAACATCAGCAACAGAACCAAGACTAGGATTTATTCATAACAATCAAATTATCGATATGCAAGATTTTGGCGAAATATCCAATTTCCCATTACCAAATGATATGTTAGAACTAATAGACCTTGGATTTGAAATTATTACCGAAATAAATGATTTAATTTCAGAAACAACCCAAGCACAAATAGATCAAATTAGTTACACAATAGACCAAATTACCATCCTTGCCCCCATCGAAAAACCAAGAAAAAACATCATCGGAATTGGCCTAAATTATACCCAACACATAACAGAAAGCGCAAAAATACTAGGCACAACAGGCAAATTACCCACAAAACCAATTATCTTCTCAAAACCAACCACAACAGTAACCGGAACCAATACAAATATTATAAAAAACACAAAACTAACCCAACAATTAGATTGGGAAGTAGAACTAGCAGTTGTTATTGGCAAAAAAGGAAAATATATTCAAAAAACACAAGCATTAGATTATGTTTTTGGCTATACCATAATCAACGATATTTCCGCACGAGATTGTCGCCGTGAAGGACAATGGATCGTTTCTAAAGGACAAGACACATTTGCACCAATGGGACCTTATTTAATAACAAAAGACGAAATAGAAAACCCACATAATTTAAACTTATCCTTAAAAGTAAACGGCCTAGAAAAACAAAATTCAAATACAAAATACTTATTATTCAACATCAATGATATAATCGAAGATTTAAGCATTATTTTCACATTAGAACCTGGAGATATTATCGCAACAGGAACACCATCAGGCGTTGGAGCAGGAAGAAACCCTCAAGAGTTTATGAATCATGGCGATATTGTAGAAGCTACTATACAACAAATAGGAACAATTATAAATACAGTTCAAGAAATTTAATTTTTTTAGAAAAAATCAGCTATTGGTACAAAATTGTTCGGCAAAAAACATTAAAAACAACTTTATATTCAAATTTTAAATAATCTACAATTTATATATGAAGTATTTTATACTTTTGCGGTTTACGTTTCAAATAAAGGATATATAATAAAACATGAAGAAGAAAATTGAAATTTTAGCTCCTGCTAAAAATTTAGTGCAAGGAATAGCCGCTATCAATGCCGGTGCAGATGCTGTATATATAGGTGCACCATTATTTGGAGCTAGAACCAATGCAACCAATTCTATAGAAGATATTGCCGAAATGGTAACTTATGCTCATTTATTTAAAGCCCAAGTATTTGTGGTAATAAATACCATATTATATGAGAATGAATTAGAACCTTGCCGACAATTAATTCACCAATTATACACTATTGGCGTAGATGCGCTTATCGTACAAGACATGTCTATTATGGAAATGGACATTCCTCCTATCGTTATTCATGCCAGTACACAAGCTAACAATAGAGACCCCAAACATGTTAAATTCTTAAAAGATGCTGGAATGCAACGCGTGGTATTGGCAAGAGAATTAAACTTAGACCAAATTAGAGAAATTAGCCAAGCTACTAATGTCGAATTAGAATTCTTTGTTTCTGGCGCACTTTGTGTTTCCTTTAGCGGGAACTGTTATATGAGTATTGCAGGTGGCGAACGCAGTGCAAACAGAGGTTCTTGTGCTCAAAACTGTCGTCTTCCTTATAACTTAACCGATGGTACAGGCAAAACTTTAATCGAAAACAGTCATTTATTATCTATCAAAGATTTAGACTTAAGCGACCAATTGCCCAATCTAATTGAAGCTGGCGTAACCTCATTTAAAATTGAAGGTCGGTTAAAAGACATGGTGTATGTAAAAAACAACACTTCCTATTTAAGAAAAAAATTAGATGCCTTTTTAGAAAATAACGATACCTTTCAAAAAGCCTCTTCTGGTCGTACATTTTACAACTTTGAAGCCGAAATGGATCGCAGCTTTAATCGTGGTTATACCGATTATTTTGTAAACAAACGCAAAGAAAAAATAGGAAATTGGGAAAGTCCAAAATCGCAAGGGCAAGTCATTGGTAAATTAATCGAAATTAAAGCCAATGGTTATGTGATAGAAAATTATGAGAAACTAAACAATGGCGACGGACTTTATTTTATTAACGAGCAAGGCGAAGCCGATGGTACCCAAGTAAACATCATTATTAATAACATTGTAGTTCCTAACACTCTTAAACCACTGGCTATTGGTACCATGATTTACAGAAATTCTGATGCCGAATTTAATAAAATGGTAGAAAAAGAGAACAGTGTCGTGCGCAAAATTGGCGTTACTTTACAATTTACCGAAACTTTAGAAGGATTTCAATTGCTTGCCATCGATGAAGACGGACACCAAAGCATAGCAACTTTAACAATAGAAAAAGAAGTGGCAAAAAACGAAACCTCTACAGTTCCGAATATAAAAACCAATTTAGCCAAAACAGGAAATACCCCTTTTATTATAGATGATATTCAGGTAAATTTTTCTAACAATTGGTTTTTACCTATTTCTAAAGTAAACGAAGTAAGACGAGAAGTTCTAGAACAACTCATAGATATTCGTGTTAACGAATACCATCGCGAAGAATTTCAAATTACAAAAACAGACCATCCTTATCCTGTCGAAAAACTCGATTTTACTTACAATGTATCCAACCATTTGGCAAAAGCTTTTTACAAACGTCATGGCGTAACCGAAATAGAAAAAGCCTTCGAGTTGCAATGGGATCCAGGAAAAGCAAGAGTAATGACTACTAAGTATTGTGTAAAATACGAACTAGGCAAATGCGCTCGTTTTCAAAGAGAAACTATGGGCGAAAAAGTCGTAGAACCACTTACATTGACACATGGTGAAAATGCTTATAAATTAAAATTTAACTGCAAACCGTGCGAAATGGAAATTTGGGAAAAAGATGCCGATTTAGAATTTGAAGATGAAGACGAACAATTGGGTTATGTTGCCCAAAAGAGATAATTATTGAATATAATAGATATAAAAAATCCGTTGATGAAACTTATCATTAACGGATTTTTTTATATCTAACAATTGGTTATTAGTACTTTAATAGTTCTAATAATCCTTCTTCAAATCTTACTTTAGGCAAATATTGGTCTTCTAAAGCTTTTACAAAAGGAATAGCACTTTCTAAACTTCCCACACGTTTTACGGGAGCGTCTAGATACTCGAAGCAGTTTTCCATGATTAAAGCCGAAATATCACTAGCAATGCCACCAAACATAGAATCTTCTTGCAAAATTATACATTTTCCTGTTTTCTTTACCGAAGCAAAAATAGTTTCGGTATCTAAAGGTTGTAACGAGCGCAAATCGATCAAATCGGCTGATATTTCAGGGTTTTTGTTTAATGTATCTAAAGCCCAGTGCACTCCTGCACCAAATGAAATTACTGTAACTGCTGTTCCTTCTTTTATCATAGCCGCTTTCCCAAATGGAATGGTATAATAATCTTTAGGAACATCTTGGTACATGCTTCGGTACAATTGTTTGTGTTCGAAGAACATAACAGGATTTGGATCATTTATTGCTGTATTTAATAATCCTTTGGCATCGTAAGGAAATGCTGGATAAATAACTTTTAGCCCTGGTGTTTTTGTAAACCAAGCTTCATTGGTTTGCGAATGAAAAGGACCAGCTTGCGTACCACCACCACAAGGCATACGAACCACTACGTCGGCATTTTCTAACCAACGGTAATGTGATTTTGCTAATAAATTTACGATTGGATTAAATCCTGTCGAAACAAAATCGGCAAATTGCATTTCAACAATCGCTTTGTGTCCGTTTATAGACAATCCCATGGCTGCAGAAACTACTGCGCTTTCACAAATAGGTGTGTTACGAACTCTTTCTTTGCCAAATTGCGCTACAAAACCATCAGTGATTTTAAATGCCCCACCATATTCTGCAATGTCTTGTCCCATAATAACCAAGTTATCATGACGCTCCATAGATTGGCGCAAACTATTAGAAATTGCATCAATCATTCTAATATTTTCTACTTCTTCAGAATGGTTAACCTCTTCAAAATCATAAGATTTGTAAACATCATTTAACTCTTCACTTAAACTAGCTATAATTTCTGGTTCTTTTTGAACGAGTGCCCAATCAGTATCTATTTCTTTCTTTAATTCTGCTCTAAAAGCCTCATCATCGTCATCAGATAAAACAGCTGTTGCTTTTAGGTAACTTCTAAAATTTTCAACTGGATCTTTTATAGCCCACATATCCATGAGTTGTTGCGGCACATATTTTGTACCACTCGCTTCTTCGTGCCCACGCATCCTGAAGGTTTTAAATTCTAAAAGAACTGGACGAGGATTTTCTTTCATTGATGCTTTTAATTCTGATATTAAATTATAAACATCAAGAATATTATTACCATCAACAATATGTGATTCCATACCAAAACCAATACCTTTATCTGCTAAGTTTTCGCAGCGGTATTGCTCGTTTGTTGGGGTAGATAATCCGTAACCATTATTTTCGATTACAAAAAGAACGGGCAATTCCCAAACAGAAGCAATGTTTAGTGCTTCGTGAAAATCTCCTTCGGAAGTAGCACCTTCACCTGTGAAAACTGCGGTTACTTTTCCGTTCTTTTTTAATTTATTTGCTAAAGCGATTCCGTCTGCTACCCCTAATTGTGGTCCCAAATGCGAAATCATTCCTATTATATTGTATTCTTGTGTACCAAAATGAAACGAACGGTCACGACCTTTTGTAAACCCATTGGCTTTTCCTTGCCATTGCGAGAAAAGGCGGTGTAGTGGTATATCTCTTCCTGTAAAAACCCCTAAATTACGGTGCATAGGTAAGATGTATTCGTCTTTGTCTAGAACTGCTGTAATTCCTACTGAAATGGCTTCTTGACCAATTCCTGAAAACCACTTTGAGACTTTTCCTTGACGGATAAGAATGAGCATTTTTTCTTCGATTAATCTTGGTTTTAGGATTCGTTTGTATAAATCGAGTAAAGTTTGGTTGGATATGTTTTTTCTGTCGAAATTCATTGTTATTGTATTTTTTTAATGTGGCGTAAAAGTATAAAAAAGAGATGGTTTTTTTGAGTACGAATTACACAAATTATCACGAATTTTAAAATAATAATGAATAATTACTGGTTTGCCTAGCCCTGATAGAAGTGAAAATCCTTTTTGTTTTTCCTTTAAAAACAAAAAGATTGCAACGAATAGCAGGAAATTGCTCCTAATAAAAAATATATTTATACATTTGTTTTATGATGGTATTATCCATTTGTAAGTTATTAACATATTATTTAAGAGATGCAAAACATTCCTAGTGTTGACTTGCGTGATTTCCTTTCGGGTAACCCGGAACGTAAACAAAAATTTGTAAATGAAATCGGAAAAGCTTTCGAAGAGATTGGCTTCGTAGCGTTAAAAGGTCATTTTTTAGATGACAAATTGGTTGGTGAATTGTATGGCGAAATTAGAAATTTTTTCTCCCTACCATTAGAAACAAAAGATGGCTATGAAATCCCTGGAATTGGTGGGCAGCGTGGTTATGTTTCTTTCGGGAAAGAACACGCAAAAGGCAGAAAAGAAGGAGATTTAAAAGAGTTTTGGCATTTTGGTCAATATGTGGACAAAGATTCGAAATATGCTGCTGAATATCCTGATAATGTAGAAGTTAAAGAATTGCCGAGATTTAACGAGGTTGGTAAAGAAGCTTATCAAATGTTAGAAAAAACTGGAATTACAGTTTTACAGGCTTTGGCATTGCATTTGGGTTTAGATGAGTTTTATTTTGACCAATATGGTTATGAAGGAAACTCGATTTTAAGACCTATTCATTATCCACCAATTACTGTTGAGCCTGAAAATGCTATTCGTGCTGCAGCTCATGGAGATATTAACTTGATTACTTTATTAATGGGTGCTCAAGGTCGTGGTTTACAAGTTCAGAATCATGATAGCGAATGGATTGATGCTATTGCAGAACCAGACGAATTAGTTATAAACGTTGGTGATATGTTGTCTCGCCATACCAATAACAGATTAAAATCGACAATTCACCAAGTGGTAAATCCGCCAAGAGAATTGTGGGGAACATCCCGTTATTCTATCCCATTTTTTATGCATCCAGTAAGCGAAATGCGCTTAGATGTTTTAGAGAATTGTGTTGATGCGGAAAATCCAAAATTATACGAAGATATTTCGGCAGGAGAATTCTTGTACGAAAGATTGGTCGATTTGGGATTAATCAAAAAATAATTTATAATTTTATATCATTAAGAAAGACATTGAGTTCGCTTGATGTCTTTTTTGGTTTTCAGATTACAAGCCATAATAAAAAACTTTTTTTGAACACAGATTTAAGAAATTAGAATAATTTAAGAAATTTCTCAAATTTCTTAAATCTGTATTCAAAAAATTAATAAATAAACGCCAAACAGAAACAAATATGAAAAATTTTCCGCATCAAGAATTAACTAAATCGTTAATTGGTATTTATTATGATGTATATAATGAATTAGGTTACGGATTTCTTGAAAAAGTATATCACAATGCAATGCAGATAGAATTAAAAAAAAGAGGGTTTGAAGTTGAAAATCAAAAAAAATTAAATGTTCATTATAAAAATGAAATCGTTGGAGAGTATATTCCAGATTTAATAGTAAATAATTCAGTAATTATTGAGTTAAAGTGTGTTGAGTATATGGTTGAAGCCCACGAATGTCAACTATTAAATTATTTAAAAGCAACAGATTGTGAAGTAGGTTTGTTATTAAACTTTGGAAAAGACCCACAATTTATTAGAAAGATTTTTACAAATGAATTTAAAAAACATAATAAGTATTAAGATTTCTTAAATTTCTCAAATCTGTGTTCAAAAAACATTAAAATTATGGACTTACAAGACCAACTAAAAAACCTTTTCCCAAATCACGAGCCAGCTCCAGAAGAAGCAATTCCAGAAGTAGAACACGAACTATACGTTCAAAAAGAACCTATGATTTGTAAATACGAAAAACGAAAAGGAAAAGCCACCACAATTATTGAAGGCTATGAAGGAAGTGACGAAGATTTTAAAATTTTAGCCAAAGAAATAAAAACCAAACTCAGTGTTGGCGGAACTTTCAAAGACGATTCGATAATAATTCAAGGAGATTACCGCGATAAAATTATGGAAATACTGAAACTAAAAGGATTTAAAGTAAAACGTGTGGGAGGATAAGCAATTTTAGAGTTTAGATTTCTCAAAACAAAAAAACATAAGAAACATAAGAAACACTTTGTAAACTTTGCGAAAACCTTTGTGAACATTATGGTTAAAAAACATAAGAAACACTTTGTAAACTTTGCGAAAACCTTTGTCAACTTTGTGGTTAAAAAACAAAAAAAAAAAACATAAGAAACACTTTGTGAACTTTGTGAAAACCTTTGTAAACTTTGTGGTTAAAAAACAAAAAAACATAAGAAAAACTTTGTGAACTTTGCGAAAACCTTTGTGAACATTGTGGTTAAAAAACAAAAAACATAAGAAACACTTTGTGAACTTTGCGAAAACCTTTGTGCACTTTGTGGTTAAAAAAAAAACATAAGAAACACTTTGTGAACTTTGTGAAAACCTTTGTAAACTTTGTGGTTAAAAAGCAAAAAAAAACATAAGAAACACTTTGTGAACATTGTGGTTAAAAAACAAAAAAAATGATACAATCATCAGAATTAATACTAAACCCAGACGGAAGTGTATATCACTTAAACCTACTTCCTGAAAATATAGCACACAACATTATTTTTGTAGGTGACCAAGAACGCGTATCAAAAATTACACAACATTTCGATAGCATCGAATTTTCAACACAAAAAAGAGAGTTCAAAACTCAAACAGGAACAATAAAAGGCAAACGAATTACAGTAATGTCTACAGGAATTGGTCCAGACAATATAGATATTGTAATGAACGAATTAGATGCTTTAGTCAACATCGATTTAGCAACACGCAAACCAAAAGAAAATCTTACCTCTTTAAATATTATTAGAATAGGCACTTCAGGCTCTTTGCAAGCCGATATACCTTGTGATAGTTTTGTAATGGCAAAATTCGGATTAGGATTAGACAACATGCTTCGCTCCTATTTAATCGACGAAGTTTCAATACCTGAAATGGAAGATGCTTTTATAAAACACACCAATTGGGATTTAAGAAAAGGAAAGCCTTATATAATTCCTTGTTCAGAAGAATTAGAAAAACTAATAGAAAGCGAGAAAATACACAAAGGAATTACAGCAACCGCAGGAGGCTTTTATGGTCCGCAAGGTCGTGTTTTACGTCTAAATATTCAAGACGAAAGTTTAAATTCTAAAATGGATAACTTCAATTTTGAAGACAACAGAATTACCAATCTAGAAATGGAAACTAGTGCAATATATGGGCTTGGTAAACTTTTAGGTCATCATTGCTTGTCACTAAATGCTATCATTGCCAATCGTGCTTCTGGAACCTTTAGCCAAGATCCTTACAAAGCCGTTGATGAGTTAATTGCGTATGCTTTAGAGAAATTAAGCAAATAAAAAGAAACACGGATTTAAGAAATCCGAGAAATTGTATAGATTATTCAAATTTCTCAAATCTGTGTTCAAAAAATAATAAATGAACCTAATCCTAGAAACCGACCGACTTATGCTTCGCCCGTTTGAATTATCAGATGCCGAAGCACTTTTTGATATGGACAAAAATCCAGAAGTTCATAATTATTTATGGCAAAAACCAGTTACAAAAATTGAAGAAGTACACGAGTATATCAAGATGGTTCGTCAACAATATTTAGAGAATAATATTGGGCGTTTTTCAACCATCATAAAAGAAACAGGAGAACTAATTGGTTGGACAGGCATAAAATTTGTAAACAATCATATCGAAAACGGAAACACCAATTTTTACGATTACGGTTATCGTCTAAACGAGAAATTTTGGAACAAAGGTTACGCAACTGAAGCATCAAAAGCTTGGTTAGATTATGGTTTTAATACAATGAAAATTGATAAAATGAACGCTTATACACATTTTGATAACGGTGCATCAAATCATATTCTGCAAAAAGTCGGCATGAATTTCATAGAAGATTATTTAGATGAACACGGTGCTCCTTGGAAATGGTGGCAAATGAATAATCCCAATTTGTAACGATATGAATTGGCAAGAAACTATAAACTTCGTTAAACAAATTCCGTACGGAAGAAACACAAATCGTCACGATTTTTCGCTTGTAATATCAGAAAATAAAGGAACTTGTAGCTCCAAACACGCTTATCTGAAAGATTATGCCAATAAAAACAACATTGCAAACGTTCAATTAATTATTGGCATTTATAAAATGTCTGAAACCAATACAAACAT
Organism: Flavobacterium psychrophilum DSM 3660 = ATCC 49418; assembly: GCF_002217405.1. GTDB lineage: Bacteria > Bacteroidota > Bacteroidia > Flavobacteriales > Flavobacteriaceae > Flavobacterium > Flavobacterium psychrophilum. The sequence goes on from NZ_MUHE01000011.1 coordinate 111,967, forward strand.
TGGAAAAATCCTAACAGATAATAATATCAATTATATTCCAGAAGCACATTGTTATTTAAAAATTGATCAAAAAATAGTCGATGCTACTTCTAATGAATCCAATTTCGAAAAAATAAAATCCGATTTACTTCAAGAAATCGAGATAGAACCCTACCAAGTTGCCAATTTTAAAGTAAAATACCATCAAGAATTTATAAAAAACTGGCTAACAGAATCTAATACTGCTTTTTCTTTCGAAAAAATATGGGAGATTAGAGAAAAATGTATTCAAAAGCTTTCAATATAAAACTACATTTGTCATTTAGAACAAAACTACAATGAAAATAATTCTTACAGGAGCAACAGGCGTTTTAGGATCTCATATTATGTATGAAATTTTAGAGCTTTTTATAACTAATTCTATTAGCGGCAAACTATTTCTTATCACCAGAAATAAAGGAAAAAACTCAGCAAAAGACAGAATAAACGAACTTTTATCTAGTAGCTATACACCTCAAATTCTTGCCGAAAAAGGATTAGAAAAATTACATTCTTATCTAGAAATCATAGATACCGATTTGTCTGAAATTGAAGATAATAATGCCCAAAAAATACGTGGTGCCTATTTTATTCACTCCGCAGGTTATGTTAATTTATCTACTGATGAAAACCAAAAAGAAAAAATATTTAATGAAAATGCCCAAATTACAAAAGACATTTTTAAAACCTTTTCTCCATTTATCAAAAAATTTATCTATATTAGTACTGCATTTTCCTCAGGAGTTAGAAACGGACTTATAGGCAACGATTTTCACAATCTAGATTTTATCCCAGAACACAGAAATGCTTACGAAAATGCAAAATTTCATTCAGAAAGCTTTGTAAAACAGCAATGCAAAACTTTAGGTTTGCCGTATCAAATTCTTCGTCCAAGCGTTATTGGAGGAAAAATGTTAGGAAAAGAGAATAATTATTTCATTCCTAAATATATGGTTTTTTATCTTCTAGCAAAATTTTTTCACTTTACGGCACAACGAAAAAACGAACAAGAAAATGTACGATTTCAAATAAATGAAGCAACAGGGTTAAACATTATTCCTGTAGATTATGTGGCAAAAGTAATTGTAAATTCTTTTCAAAGAGAAGATATTCAGCAACTTAATATCGTGCATAACAAAAGTTTTAATATCGTAAAAGGAGTGCAACTTATTATGCAAGAAGTAGGATATACTAATTTTAGTTTAATACAAAACACACTCGATTTTAATTACAAAACCAGTATCGAAAAATTATATTACGAAAGTATCGGAAAACATTTAAAACCTTATTTCACAACCAATCCTAACGAATATGACACCACATTATTAAACTCTATTCTCGAAATCCCAAAACTAGATACAGAAGCATTTACAAACATGATTCGTTATGCGAAATTGCATAATTTTAAAGATATAAACGTCTAATTTTAGAAGCTATTCATGACAACAATAAAAATAGTAGGGGTTCCAGAACATTTCAATTTACCATGGCAATTATGCCTAGAAAATGGCGAATTTGAAGCTGAAAATATAGATTTACAATGGACAGACATCCCTGAAGGAACAGGAAAAATGTGCCAAATGCTTCGTGATAAACAAACAGATATTGCCGTAATTCTAACCGAAGGAATTGTAAAAGACATCGTATCAGGAAACCCAAGCAAAATAGTACAAATTTATGTGCAAAGCCCACTTATTTGGGGAATTCACGTCGATGCAAATTCAAAATACCACAAGCTTTCAGATTTAGAAAACAAAAAACCAGCCATTTCCCGTTTAGGATCTGGATCACATTTAATGTCTATTATAAATGCACAAAATCAAGGTTGGAAAACCAGCAACCTGCAATTCGAAATAGTAAACACAATAAACGGCGCTGTAGAAGCCTTAACAAACCAAACTGCCGATTATTTTATGTGGGAACAATTCATGACAAAACCATTAGTTGACAACGGTATTTTTAGAAAAATTGCCAATTGTCCTACGCCATGGCCATGCTTTGTCATTGCCGTTCGTGAAGAAATACTTGCAAAACATCCAAAAATTATTCATAAAATTCTCGAAATAATTAATACCAAAACTTCAAAATTTAAAGAAATTACAAACATCAATACAACATTATCCTCAAGATACAACCTAAAAACAGAAGATGTTCAAGAATGGTTAACCCTAACCCAGTGGTCACAAGAACAATTATCAGAAAAAATGTTAAACAAAGTTCAAAATCAGCTATTTGAACTATCTATTATTCATAAAAAGATTACTTTTGATACCATAGTCAGATAATTGCTTATTTTTATCGTTTTTACAGTAAAGAATGTTACAATTCACAAAAGGATTTATTAAAAAATGCAAAGAAACGCTTTCTTTACCAAAGCCTTGGGATAATATTGTCATTTTTTTATTAAACATCTTACTAACCATTCCTGTATTTATCATCATAAATCAGAATTTAATCAATCCAAATTGGCAACTTCCCATAGATAGAATTTTATTATTTATAATAATCCTAACCTGTTTTCAGCTCATTCTAAGAGCACTCAAAACAATTATTGTAATTTGTATCTTTATATATCTAGTCTTTCTTATTTACGGATCAGTCTTTGGCGATTATAGCTTTTATAGAGTTTACGACGACTATCGTTCTATGATGTACACAATGGAAGAAAACCCCTATCCGCAGGATATTATTGTTAGCAAATTATTGCCATTCCCAAACAAAAACAAAGTACTAAGAGCCATAGATTTTCAAAACCCTAAAGTTAGAAATTTCGCATTATCAGCAACCACAAAATACTTCAAAGATACCAAACAAATAAAAGGATACAGAAATTACAGAACAACAATACAATGCTTTGCTGTATTTAAAGAAATAAAATCACGTTGGAACTACGTAAACGATCCCCAAGGAAACAACTACATCGCTTACGCATCAGAATCATTGCAGCACTTTTCTGGCGATTGCGACGACCACGCAATTCTCATGGCAGCAGGCATAAAAGCAGTAGGCGGAATCCCAAGACTAATCGAAACAAACGCACACATATATCCCGAAATGCTAATTGGCAACAAACGCGATTTACAAAATGTAATATACCTAATAAAAAAAGTACTTTTTGTCGAAGAAAGCAAAAACAAAGAAATTCACTATCACATAGATGAGCGCGGACAAATATGGCTAAATCTCGATTACACAGCAAATTACCCAGGCGGAAAATTTATGAGCGAAGAAATACTAGGGCAACTAACCCTAAATAATTAGAAGCACAACAACACATTTCTTTTCAAGATTATTCCCGCTCTGCGTTACAATTCTCGCAAAAAAGCGAGAGATTTTCACTTCGATCGGGGCTACAATTCATAGTAGAAAATACCATCAACCATACTAAAAATTACCATTCAATTTCAGAAAAACCATTCAATTTTAAGTACTCATTGGTTAACCTAAAATGATTATTTCCAAACCAAAAACCACGATTAGCACTCAATGGCGAAGGATGTCCAGATTCAAGAACCAAATGCCTTTCCCTATCTATTTTACGCCCTTTCTTGTGCGCAAAACTACCCCAAAGCAAGAAAACAACCCGTTGAGAATGAGTAGAAACATACTCGATAACAGCATCGGTAAAAATATTCCATTTCAAATGTTTATGGCTGTTAGCCAAATCCTTACGAACCGTTAAGGAAGCATTTAAAAGTAAAATTCCTTGCTTTGCCCAAGACTCTAAATTACCAGAAGTTGGCGAAAAAACTAGATCATATTCAGCATTTATTTCAGCAAAAATATTCTTTAACGAAGGCGGAATTTTTACACCATCATTTACAGAAAAACACAAACCATTAGCTTCCCCAACCCCATGATAAGGATCCTGACCAATAATAACCACCTTCAAATTTGTAAAATCACAAAAATTAAAAGCATTAAAAATCAAATCCTTTGCAGGAAAACAAGAATAATTTTCATATTCTTGATCAATAGTTTTCATTAAATCTTCAAAATAAGGCTTCTCTTTTTCAATTTCAAAAAAACCCAACCAAGAATTAGCATTAATCATAGGTAACATTTATTATTATTGCACAAATATAATCAGTTTAATTCATTACTACTGCTAAACTTTGTAACTTTGGGGCTTTGCAACTTAGAACCTTTGCAGTTAAAAAAAATGATTTCAATTACCGAAAAAACCCTTCAAGATTTACAATTTTCTACTGTTTTAGAAACAGTTTCTAGCATTTGCAATACTGATATTGGTGCAGCAAAAGCCCTAGAAATAACACCTTTCAAAGACGAAGAAACAATGATGACAGCTTTGCATCAAACCTCAGAATATATAGCTTCTTTTCAAAATAACAATGCCATTCCTAATCATGGTTTTGACGCCATTACTTATGAAATAAAATTTCTAGGCATCGAGGATAGTTTCCTAGAAGTAGGAAGTTTTCGGAAAATTGCAACTTTATCTGAAAACACAAATGTTTTACTTCAATATTTCAAAAAATTTGAAGATTATTATCCTAATCTATATAAAAAATCAAGCCAAATTGAACTCACAAAATACATCATTAGTAGTATAGCCGATGTAGTCGATAAATATGGCGAAATAAAAGACAATGCTTCTCCCAATTTATTAGAAATTCGCAGGGATATGAACCTAGTTCGTGGCAAAGTAAATCAAAGTTTTGGCATGGCACTAACCCAATATAATAGTTTGGGTTATTTAGATGATATTAAGGAAAGCTTTGTTAATAACCGTAGGGTTTTAGCGGTCTTAGCTATGTATCGTCGCAAGGTAAAAGGAACCATTTTAGGAAGCTCTAAAACAGGAAGTTTAGCCTTTATAGAACCCGAAGCTACACTAAGATATTCCCGAGAATTAAGTAATTTAGAATATGAAGAAAAAGAAGAAATAACTAGAATTTTAAAACTATTAACTAATATAATTCGCCCGTATTTACCACTACTAATTCAGTATCAAGATTTTTTAAGTGACATCGATGTAATTGCTGCCAAAGCAAAATATGCCAACAGAATAAACGGAATTTTGCCAAAAATAACAAAAGAAAGAAGAATATATTTTCGTGATGCCTACCACCCTATTTTGTATTTAACAAATAAAGGAAAAAACGAAATTACACATCCACAAACCATCGAATTTGATTCTAAAAACAGAATTATTGTAATTTCTGGACCTAATGCTGGAGGAAAAACTATTTCCTTAAAAACTGTAGGACTGCTACAATTAATGTTGCAATCTGGAATGCTAATTCCAGTGCACGAACGAAGCGAAACCTGCTTATTTGATCGAATTTTAACAGATATTGGCGACAACCAATCGATTGAAAATCATTTAAGTACTTACAGCTATCGATTAAAAAATATGAACTATTTTCTAAAAAAATGCAATGCAAAAACATTGTTTTTAATCGACGAATTTGGTACTGGTTCCGATCCTGATTTGGGTGGCGCTTTAGCAGAAATTTTCTTAGAAGAATTTTACCATCGTGAAGCTTTTGGAATTATTACAACACATTATACCAATCTTAAAATACTAGCTAATGAACTGCCATTTGCTACAAATGCCAACATGCTTTTTGACGAAAAATCACTAGAACCCATGTATAAATTAGCTTTAGGACAAGCAGGAAGTTCCTTTACATTTGAAGTAGCTCAAAAAAATGGCATTCCGTTTGGGTTAATAAATCGTGCCAAAAAGAAGATAGAAACTGGTAAAGTTCGTTTCGACAAAACCATTGCTAATTTGCAAAAAGAACGATCTAAAATGGAAAAAACTTCAATTAATCTGAAAGAAGAAGAAACCAAAGCACGTGAAGAAAGCAAAAAAATGGAGACTATAAATGCAAAAGTCAAGCAAAAATTAGAAAACTACCAAGAATTATATGATAGTAACCAGAAAACCATCTATTTAGGGCAAAAAATAGAAGCCCTTTCAGAAAAATATTTTAATAATAAAAATAAAAAAGAATTACTTGGTGAGTTTTTAAAAGTGGTAGAAATTGAAAATTCAAAACGAATAAAAGCCACTAAAACTGAAATAAAAGCCATTGCCGAAAAGAAAAAAGTAATTATAGAGGAAGTAACCGTTCAGGTTGAAGAAATTCGTAAAGAGAAAAAAGAAAAGAAACTCAAAGCAAATTTAGTACCTGAAAAAGTAAAAGTAATACTAAAAATAGGCGATAGAGTTAGAATGCTCGACGGAAAATCTGTAGGTACAATAGATAAAATCGAAAAAAACAAAGCCATTGTAAACTATGGTGTTTTTACATCAAAAGTAAATTTAGAAGCTTTAGAATTTGTACAGCCAAAATAATTTTTAAAATCCTACAAAAAAAAGGTTTTGTATAAATTACAAAACCTTTTTTTAAAAATTAAGTTATAGCTTAAAAAGCAACATTCCATCTTGGCAAACGATTGTTTTGGTCAAGGAAATTTTGTAAAATTTGTCCTTCTACAAATGTAGGAATCCCTTTTGTTGTATCATTATAAGTATCGTACCAATATACTTCTAATCTTGCAATATTTTCTTTTTTCATTTGTGCTGGCCAAGAATATTTACGCCCTGTTTTTGCAAACTGATGACCATTTACAATTTTGTCATACAATCCGCCACCTTTACTTTTTAGCGAACCATCATTTTGTATAGTTCCCGTAGATCCAACCATGATTAACTCTTTTACTTCACCATCTACTGCATAAACAAGGAAAACTCCACTTGCTGTTTCTGTAGCATTACAAGCTACCTCTAAACTATCATCTATTGTAAAAGTAAAACTATTGCTTACTTTAAAATTTTTTAATTCTTTATACATTTTCTATATTATTCGTTTATTTGATCATTCGAAAGCTAAAAACCAAAGGATTGCAAAAGTAGTACAAAAAAACCGTCTAATACTAATTGCAAATCCTGTTTTAAAGATTTTTTATCTCAAAATAGGATTTTTACACACAATGCGCAAAATAACTTTCTTAATCATTCTAAATCTGCTATATCAGTAATCTATTATTATTTTAATTACAAACAGTAGTATAAATCAATTTCAAAAAAGGAAAACTTTTTTTTATACTACGAACTACAATACTTATATTTGCAGCTCAATAATTACTACACATGAAAATTTCATATAACTGGTTAAAACAATTTATAAAAACTGATTGGGATTCCGAAAAAACAGCATCTATGCTTACCGATCTAGGACTTGAAATAGAAGGAATAGAAAAATACCAATCTATAAAAGGCGGACTAGAAGGAATCGTAGTAGGTCATGTACTTACTTGCATCCAGCACCCAAATGCCGATAAATTAAAAATAACAACAGTCGATTTAGGAGACGGAAATCCAATTCAAATTGTTTGTGGTGCCAGTAATGTAGCCGCAGGACAAAAAGTCCCCGTAGCCACAATTGGAACCATTTTGTACGACAAAGAAGGAAAATCATTCGAAATAAAAAAAGGAAAAATTCGTGGAGAAGAAAGTCACGGAATGATTTGTGCCGAAGACGAATTAGGTCTTGGCCATAGTCACGAAGGGATTATGATTCTAGACGAAAAACTAACACCAGGAACACCTGCTGCTGCAGTTTTTAATATAGAAAATGATGAGGTTTTCGAAATAGGACTCACACCAAACCGTGCCGATGCCATGTCGCATTGGGGAACAGCAAGAGACCTAAAAGCCGGAATGCTTCAAAACGGAACCAATATCGAACTAATTACACCTTCGGTTTCCAATTTTAAAATCGAAAAAAGAACCTTAAAAATTGATGTCAAAGTCGATGATAATAAATTGGTTCCTCGTTATTGTGGTGTAACCATTTCCGATATAAAAATCGGAATATCACCAGCTTGGCTTCAAAACAGATTGAAAGCCATCGGGATAACACCAAAAAATAATGTTGTCGATGTAACAAATTATGTTCTACACGAATTAGGACAACCATTACATGCTTTTGATGCAACCAAAATAAATGGTAAAATTATTATTAAAAATGTTGCAGAAGGAACAAAATTTACCACATTAGACGATGTAGAGCGCTCTTTGAGTACTGAAGATATTATGATTTGCGACGAAAACGGACCACTTTGCATTGCAGGTGTGCTGGGCGGAAAAGATTCAGGAGTATCTCAAAATACAACTTCTATATTTTTAGAAAGTGCTTATTTTAATGCTGTTTCTGTAAGAAAAACCGCAAAACGACACACCATAAGTACCGATGCTTCTTTCAGATTTGAAAGAGGAATAGACCCCAGTATCACAGAATACGCACTAAAACGAGCTGCAATTTTAATTTGCGAAGTATCTGGCGGACAAATAACCTCAGATATTATAGATATTTATCCCAAGAAAATTGAAGACCACCAAGTTATGTTGAATATTGAAAAAGTCAACAAAATAATTGGTCAAGAAATTCCAGACGATACCATCAAAAAAATATTGGCTTCGTTAGATATAAAAGTAAATAGTATATCTAAAGTGGCATTAGGACTTGTAATTCCTGCTTATCGTGTCGATGTAACTAGAGAAATTGATGTAATTGAAGAAATACTAAGAGTGTACGGCTATAATAACATTAATTTTACACAAAAATTAAATGCTACAACTTCTCATTCGTCGAGGACTGAAGATTATAAAATTCAGAATATAATTGCCAACTTATTGGTTGCAAATGGCTTCAACGAAATGATGGCAAATTCGCTAACAACGCCTACATATACTAGCTTAAGTGATAGTTTAAATGAAAGTAATAATGTTTTAATAATCAATCCGTTAAGCAATGATTTATCAGCCATGAGACAATCATTATTATTCTCAGGATTAGAAGCAATTTCTTTCAATATTAATAGAAAAAATAGCGATTTACGATTATTCGAATTCGGAAAAACATACCACAAATTGTTATCAGGAAATCAAGAAAACAGCCACCTAACTTTATTTATGACAGGAAATAAAATTTCCGAGAGTTGGACAAATCCACAAAAAGCATCAGATTTCTTTTTGTTTAAAGGTTATGTATTGGCTATTTTAGAACGATTGGGATTATCTAAAATTATTTCATCACCATTAAATACCGACGTTTTTGCCGAAGGAATGGTTTACGAAATGGGAAATTCTACACTGGTAGAGTTTGGTACAGTTAAAAAATCGATTTTAAAACATTTTGATATTAAACAAGAAGTGTTCTTTGCTGATTTTAATTGGAATTCGATTATTAAACAAATTTCAAACAATATCAAATTTACCGAAATTTCTAAATATCCCGAAGTTCGTAGAGACTTAGCCCTTTTGATAGACAATGAAATTCAATTTGTGCAACTATTTGATATTGCTAAAAAAACAGAAAAAAACTTACTAAAAAACATTAATTTATTCGATGTTTACGAAGGTAAAAATCTTCCAGAAGGCAAAAAATCGTATGCAATTAGTTTTATTTTACAAGACAACGCAAAAACACTAACCGATGCTCAAATTGACAAAGTAATGAGTAAATTAACTCAGAATTTTGAAACCGAATTGGGTGCTACATTGCGATAATATTTTTTATATAAAATTGAAAAGGGATATTTAAAAAAATATCCCTTTTTTTATGGGTAAAATATTTGATTTAATAATCATACCTATAATTTGTACCGTAGTGATATTGTTGTGCTTTTTTAATATTTCGATGTTCCAGAATGATTTGGATTTATATCTTTAAAAACTATTGAGCATAAATAACCTATAAAAAAACTCCAGTAATTACTGGAGTTTTCTATATCATCTAAGAATACATTTTCTTTCTTAATTCCTGAATTTTCTCATCTTCCAGATATTCATCAAAAGTGGTATAACGGTCTATCACTCCTTTTGGTGTAATTTCTAACACACGATTGGCAACAGTTTGTGCAAACTCATGGTCATGTGTGGTAAATAATATCGACCCTTTAAAGTTTTTTAACGAGTTGTTAAACGCTGTAATCGACTCTAAATCTAAGTGATTAGTTGGTTCATCAAGCATCAACACATTGGCACGCATCATCATCATGCGAGATAACATACAACGTACTTTTTCTCCTCCAGATAAAACCCGACCAGTTTTTAAGGCTTCTTCGCCAGAAAAAATCATTTTTCCTAGGAAACCACGTACATAAACTTCGTCACGCTCTTCTTCGGTTTTTGCCCATTGGCGCAACCAATCTACGAGTGTCAAATCATTTTCGAAAAAACTGTGATTGTCTGCTGGCAAATAGGATTGGTTGGTTGTAATTCCCCAATCGAAAGTACCAGAATCAGGAGTCATATTTCCGTTTAATATTTCGTAAAAAGCTGAAGTAGCACGAGAATCTTTCGAAAAAATAACTACTTTATCTCCTTTTGCCATATTCAAATCTACATTTTTAAATAAAACCTCACCATCTATCGAAGCGCTTAGGTTTTCAACATTCAAAATCTGATCTCCTGCTTCACGTTCGGTATCAAAAATAATAGCTGGATAACGGCGAGAGGAAGGTTTTATATCTGATAAATTTAATTTATCGATCATTTTTTTACGAGAAGTGGCTTGTTTAGATTTTGCAACATTGGCACTAAAACGACGAATAAATTCTTCTAATTCTTGTTTCTTTTCTTCGGCTTTCTTATTTTGCTGCGCTCTTTGTTTTGCTGCTAACTGAGATGATTCGTACCAGAAAGTATAGTTTCCTGAATAATGATTTATTTTTCCGTAATCGATATCGGAAACGTGTGTACAAACTGAATCTAAAAAGTGTCTGTCGTGAGAAACTACTAAAACTGTATTTTCGTAATTTGCCAAGAAATTTTCTAACCAACCTATGGTTTCAAAATCCAGGTCGTTGGTAGGCTCATCCATAATTAGCACATCAGGATTACCAAATAAGGCTTGTGCTAACAAAACACGAAGCTTCAATTTTCCTTCCATATCGCCCATCAAAGTATAATGATAATCGGCAGAAATTCCAAGATTAGAAAGCATTGCACCTGCATCAGATTCGGCATTCCAACCATTCATTTCTTCAAAACGAACTTGTAACTCTCCTATTCTATCTGCATTTGCATCGGTATAATCTGCATACAAGTCATCCATTTCTTTTTTTACAGCAAACAAAACCTTATTTCCCATCATCACTGTTTCAAGAACCGTAAGATCATCAAACATATTATGATTCTGGTTTAGAACCGACATACGTTTTCCCGGTTCTAGGATAACACGACCCGAAGTTGGATCTATTTCGCCTGCAATTATTTTAAGAAATGTAGATTTTCCAGCACCATTAGCGCCAATAATTCCGTAGCAATTACCTTGTGTAAAGGTTGTATTTACTTCGTCGAATAAAATTCGCTTACCAAATTGTACTGATAAATTTGAAATTGTTAACATTGATTTATTTATTTTTATAAAAGTCTTGCAAAAGTAACAAAAATAGTGGAAGTTTACGGTATGAGTTTCGTGTTATAATTCATAAAAATAAAATTAATGAACTTTCCTGTTACCTTTAATATTTTTGAAACCGTTGCTCCTATTCATTATTTCTTCGAAACAATGGCTTTTGTAATTGGAATTAGACTGTATTATCATCAAAAAAATGGAATTATAGATCCAATTTCAGATATGAATCGCCTTTGGATAATGCTTGGTGCCATGCTTGGTGCGCTTGTTGGTTCGAGGTTAATTGCTATTTTAGAATCTCCAGAGACTTTAAACCAAATTACACTCTTGAGTTTGTACCAAAGTAAAACCGTGGCTGGCGGATTTCTAGGCGGATTATTTGGTGTAGAAATTACCAAAAAAATTATTAAAGTGAGTATTGCTTCGGGAGATGTTTATGTAATACCTATTATAATAGCGGTTTTTATTGGACGAATTGGTTGTTTTTTATCCGGAATTGCGGAGCCAACTTTTGGTATAGAAACCACTTTTTTTATGGGAATGAATTTGGGTGATGGCAAACTTCGACATCCTGTGGCGTTATACGAAATGATGTATATGGTTTTACTTTTTGTTTTATTTAGTAAATTAAAAAGTAAATCGATGAAGAATGGAGAACGTTTCAAACTATTTATGATTTTATATTTCACTTATCGATTTGCAGTAGAATTTATCAAACCCTATCATCCTATTTTCTTAAATTTAAGTAGTATCCAGTGGAGTGCCATTTTTATTTTTGTATATTATTGGAAGTTTATGATTAGAACATTTAAAAACCTATTTTCTTAATGAAAACAAGAGATTATATCTATTACGATTACACAAAAAGTTTGTGCCCAGAATGTTTGCATACAATAGATGCAAAAATTGTTTTTCAGGACGATAAGGTTTTTATGCTTAAACATTGCAAAACCCACGGAGATAGCAAAGTAATGATTGCCGATGATGTTGAGTATTATAAACAAATTAGAAATTATAACAAACAATCGGAAATGCCTTTGAAATTTAATACCAAAGTACATTATGGTTGCCCATACGATTGTGGTTTGTGTACAGATCACGAACAACATTCATGCCTCACGGTTATTGAAGTTACCGATCGTTGCAATCTTTCTTGCCCTACTTGTTATGCCAGTTCTGCACCCAATTATGGGAGGCATAGAACTCTTGAAGAAATAGAAAAAATGTTCGATGCGGTGGTGGCAAATGAAGGAGAACCTGATGTAATTCAGATTTCTGGTGGCGAACCAACGGTGCACCCAGATTTTTTTAGAATTTTAGATATTGCAAAGTCCAAACCTATTAAACATCTAATGGTCAACACCAACGGAATTCGAATTGCAAAGGATATAAAATTTGTTGAAAAATTAGCCACTTATATGCCCGATTTCGAGCTGTATTTACAATTTGATAGTTTTAAAAAAGAAGTTTTAGAGAAATTGCGTGGCGAAGATCTAACCGAAGTGCGAAAGAAAGCAATAGACCATTTGAACCAATTTAATATTTCGACAACCTTAGTCGTTACCCTTCAAAAAGGCGAAAACGACGACGAAATAGGAGAAATTATTAAGTATGCCTTAACACAAAAATGTATTCGTGGCGTTACTTTTCAGCCCACACAAGTTGCTGGTCGTAACAAAGATTATAATGACGGAGAAGGAAGAATCACACTGACTGAAGTGCGACGCAAAATTTATGAACAATATCCCTTATTTACGCCACAGGATTTAATTCCAGTACCCTGTAATCCTGATGCTTTGTGCATGGCTTATGCCTTAAAAATTGACGATGATGTTTTCCCAATGACGCATTTAATAAATCCTGAAGATTTGCTAAACAATTCTAAAAACACCATAGTTTTCGAGCATGACGAAAAACTAAAAACACACATGTTAAATCTTTTTAGCACAGGAATTTCGGTCGATTGTGCTGAAGACCAAATCATGGGAGAACTTATGTGCTGCTTACCCAGAGTACAAAGTGATAATTTGCATTACGATAATTTATTCCGAATTCTAATCATGAATTTTATGGATCCTTATGATTTTGATGTTCGTGCTGTGAAGAAATCTTGTGTTCATATTGTAGACAAACGCTATAAAATTGTACCTTTTGAAACGATGAATATTTTTTATCGTGATAATAAAATTGAAGAAATTAGAAAAGAATTAAATATGTAATATTATGGAAAATTTTTTTTTAACCCTTTATTTAATCATAATGACACTAACTGTTTTTACATTTGTGATAGCTTTTTTTATGGCAATTTTTAGTAAAAAAAAGAACAAACTAGCTAGTAAATTACTAATTGGTTCTGTAATAGTTTTTATCATCGGTTTTGGTGGTTGCATTGCATTAATCAGTTTAAGCTAATCAAAAATGAATAAAATTATTAATTTTATTAGTATCCTAATTGTTGGAATAAGTATAATTTCATTTTTCATATCAATACTTTATCTAATTTTTGATAAAAAAAATCGTAAAAAAGCTTTACAAACTCTATTAGCATCTGTTATACTTTTTATCATCGGATTTAGCGCTTGTGTATCTACTTTTGATTTAGATGTGAGATAGATAATGGCAAATCATAACGCAGATAAATTGGCTATATTAATTTATATTGTTTTTGTTTTTTTTATACATAATAAACCCATAAGCAACAAAATTTTATTATATACAAGACTAATAACTTGCTCATTAGTTCTATATTTTAACTGTCTATTAACAGCATATTATCAATTATAAAAATACATTTGCTTATCATAAATATATTTCGATGATTGCCTATTTCAAAAAAACAATTTACCTACTTCCTATTACCGCCATCTCACTTTTGTGCTCTTGCAAACAAGGAACAACAGAAGAAGGTTTTAAAGCTTATTTTGGGGGAGAAATAATAAATCCGAACTCAAAATATGTCTTTTTATGCAAAGACAATGAAGTTATAGATACTATCATTTTAGATCATAAAAACAGGTTTCTAAAAAAATACGATTCCCTAGTTCCAGGCATGTACACTTTTAAGCATGAACCAGAATATCAGCAAATTTACTTCGAAAAAAACGATAGTTTAATGGTTCGCTTAAACACAAATGAGTTTGATAATTCTCTTACTTTTTGTGGGCGTGGCGACGAAAAAAACAACTTCCTCATGGAACTTTTTTTGAAAAATGAAGCCGAAAAAAATGCTTCATTCGATTTATATGATAAAGATTTTAAAACATTTTCAAAAGACATAGAAAAAAATTATAATACAAGCAAAGCTTTCTATTTAAGAAGACAAACAGAATTAGGCTGGAGTGAAGATTTTGACTTATATGCAAAAGCAATGCTAGAGATGCCCTATTTTACTAAAAAAGAAATGTATCCATTTGTGCATGAGCGTCGTACAAATAAAAAATCTTGTAACGATATACCAAAAGATTATTATAATTTTAGAAAAAAAATAGATTTTAACAACGAAAAATTAACTACTTTTTCTCCCTTTGTTCGCTACCTAACATCTATGCTTAACAATGTAACTTGCAAAGACAATGATGAAAAATCATTAGAAAATAACATCAAAAAATTGCAGGTTGCCGATTCACTATTTACAAATGTTAAAATAAAAAATTCAGTTTTAAACAACATTACTTTCATGTATTTACTTGAAGATCAAAACATGATAAGTAATAAATCCTTTTTAGATAAATATTTTAAGCTTTCTACCGATATGGAAAAGCAAAAAGAAATTAAGAAAATACAAGAATCTATTCAGTATTTATTGCCTAATAAATTATTACCAACTATTAATTTAGTCGATAAAAACGAAAAGCCCGTCACAATAAAGAATTTATTTACTAAAAAAACAGTTCTTTTCTTCTGGAGTTCCGAAGCAAAATCACATCTAGAATTAGTGCACCTACGAATTACCGAATTGAAAATAAAATACCCAAATTGGAATTTTGTAGCCATAAATATAGACACTTCCGACAAGCAATGGAGAAATACATTATCTAAATATAATTTTAAAAACACAACCGAATTGCACGCCACAAATTTTCAAGATATTAAAAATAAATGGGTAATTACTAAAATTCATCGTGCCATGCTTATAAATCCCGGTGGAAAAATAAAAAATGGTTTTGTAAGTTTATTTGATGCTAATTTCGAAAATTATTTGAAATAGAATTAGGCATTAGGCATTAGGCATTAGGCAAAAGTAAAAAAGCAATTTCATTCAAACTGAAATTGCTTTTTTTATTGTAATTGATATTGCTTTTTGAAATTAAAAACTATCTATTTCCTTTCTCAAAATCGGCAATAAACTGTGCAATTCCAATATCTGTCAAAGGATGTTTTAGCAAACCTAAAATAGATGACAAAGGACCAGTCATAACATCGGCACCAATTTTGGCACAATTAACCACATGCATAGTATGCCTAACTGATGCTGCAAGAATTTGCGTTTCAAAACCATAATTGTCATAAATATCACGAATTTCCTGAATCAAATTTAAACCATCAGTAGAAATATCATCTAATCGTCCTATAAATGGCGAACAATAAGTTGCCCCCGCTTTTGCCGCTAAAAGCGCTTGTCCAGCCGAGAAAATTAAAGTAACATTTGTTCTAATTCCCCTATCAGAAAAATATTTACAAGCCATAATTCCTTCTTTAGTCATAGGCAATTTTACCACAATTTGATCGTGTAATTCAGCTAATTCTTCGCCCTCACGAATCATTCCGTCATAATCCATGGCATTTACTTCGGCACTAACATCACCTTCTACAATATTACAAATATCAACATAATGCTTCAAAATGTTATTTTTTCCCGTAATTCCTTCTTTGGCCATAAGCGACGGATTTGTCGTAACGCCATCAAGAACACCAAGTGCTTGTGCTTCTTTTATTTGTGCAAGATTTGCTGTGTCTATAAAAAATTTCATATTTTATATAATTTAATATTATTATTAAAATTTGGGCGTGCCCCAGCAAAAAAAGCTGGGTCGTGCTTTCGGCTATATCTTTTTTTCGTTCCTCAAAAAAGGATAACGCCTCAATCACT
This sequence comes from Flavobacterium psychrophilum DSM 3660 = ATCC 49418, assembly GCF_002217405.1. Lineage (GTDB taxonomy): Bacteria > Bacteroidota > Bacteroidia > Flavobacteriales > Flavobacteriaceae > Flavobacterium > Flavobacterium psychrophilum. Next base: position 128,473 of record NZ_MUHE01000011.1, read on the forward strand.
CACGCGAGAAACAAAATTACAAATTCAATTTCAATATTAATGACAAAAAACAATATCAATGGTAAAAAGATGATTAATTTTAAACCTCATTTTTAATTCGTAATTCGTAATTTTTTATTCGTAATTCTTATTAAAGCTTATAATGGTTCATTAACATTTTTTCATACACTTTATCTGGCAAAATTCTTTTCAATACAATAGAAATTTTTTGCATAAAAGCCCCTACTTTATAATGTATTTTAGGATTTGGATTTCGAATAATTGCAAAAACTGCTTGTGCCATTTCGTTAGGATTGCTGCCAGAATCTACATGTTCATCCATCGATTTTAAGGTGTTTTGGTAAGGAATTTCGTAAGCAGAACCTTTTATAACTGGCGCATGATAACGACCTGCAGCGATATTAGTAGCAAAATCCCCTGGCGCAATATTAGTAACGTGTATGCCAAAAGATTTAGTTTCCATACGAATGGCTTCTGTAATTAGTCCTAAAGCGCCTTTCGATGCCGAATAAATTCCCCGATAAGGCAAGCCCATATAACCCGCAATCGAAGTAATATTAATAATTAACCCTGATTTTTGAGTTCGCATTTGTGGCAAAACAGCTTTCATTACTTCTATGGCGCCAAAGAAATTAGTATCAAAATGATTTTTAATTTCTTGTATCGGAATTTCTTCTATTGGGCCAGTAATTCCTACACCTGCATTATTTATTACCACATCTAATCTTCCAGATTTTTCAATAACTTCTGCAACTGCCCTCTCAATTGAAATTGCATCACGAACATCTAGTGCCACTAACGGAAAGATCGAATTATTAATTCTTTCTGGATTTCTACTGGTACCATACACAATAAATCCTTTTTGATGCAAAAATTCTCCAATGGACTTTCCTATTCCTGATGAACCACCAGTTATTAAAACTACTTTATTCATTTTTTATATTTTAAATGCAAAATTTAATCTAGTAAGCTATTTAAACCACATAATTCTCCATAACCTGAAATACCTTTATAATTTAGTTTAACAATCAAAGCATCTCTATGGGAATAATTCCCATAAGCTATCGAAAAAGTTTCCTTGAGTTCGAAACGAACAATTTGCCAAGATAAATTCATAAAAGTAGGAATATCTATAAACAAAAAAAATCTGAACAATGTCAGATTTAAAAAATGGCAAGCGACCTACATCGCACCGCTCAACCACATACCTTTGCTGCGTTCCCACCCTGGAGGAGTCTGCAGGAGCTGGTCGTGTAGGACTTGCCGTTGCAAATATACAACCTTTTTATATTTTTGCAAGTACTTTTGTTTATATAAAATGAAGTTATATATTGTATTCACAAAATAGCTAAAAATGAAAAAATATAAAACATTAGTAATCACATCATTAACCTTTATTTTTATTGGTTGTGGGGATAAAAATAATTCTAAAAATTTATTTTCTATCGATGAAAGTAAGTTTAAATCGATGTTTCACAATAGTGATACAATTAATCTAACATTAAAAAACGAAGCAAATAAAACAATAGATTCCGTAACTTATTATAATAATGACACAAAAATTGGTACTGCAAAAGGCAATTCCTCTTTTAATTTTTCATTGATTAATCAAAAAATAGGCTATCAAAACCTAAAAGCTGTAGCGCATTTTGAAGGATTAAAAGAAGAAAATTCGACAAGAATAGAAATGCTTTCAAGTATAGAACCCAAAATATTAACCTATAAACTTTTAAATACTTACCCGCACAACATAGATTCATTTACGGAGGGTTTAGAGTTTTATGGTGATTATTTGTATGAAAGTACAGGTCAAAAAGGATCCTCTTATTTTGTAAAAACAGATCATAAAACAGGTAAAACATTACAAAAAACAATTTTAGACTCTAAATATTTTGGAGAAGGAATTACTTTTATTAATGGAAAAATGTACCAGTTAACTTGGCAAGAAGCAACAGGTTTTATTTACGATGCCAATACTTTAAAACTAGAAAAAACATTTCAATTTGATAAAAATATAGAAGGTTGGGGTATGACAAACGACAAAAAATATATTTATCAATCTGACGGAACCGAGAAAATCTGGAAAATGAATCCCGAAAATCAAAAAATGATTAGTTTTATAAATGTATATACTAACACTAGTAAGATTAAAAAAATAAACGAACTAGAATGGATTGACCAAAAAATATATGCCAATATCTGGGAAAAAGATGCTATCATAATCATAAATCCTTTAACAGGTGCTGTTGAAGCACTTGTAGATTTATCTGGTTTAAGAAAGTTAGCAAAAGTTAGCGATGCCGATACTTTGAACGGTATTGCTTACAATCCTAGAACCAAAACCATTTTTGTAACTGGAAAAAACTGGGACAAAATGTTTGAAATAAAAATAGACTATTTGCATTAGATAATAAAACAGCATTATATTTGTAGTTAAGCACTATTTATGGGCAGAAAAACAAATTTATGATAAAAATAAACTTTCAAAATCACTTATCGAAACTATTGCCGAATCAGATTTGACAAAATTTAAAACTAGAAAAAGGAAAGCTTAAAGATTTCCCAATAGTGAGCTCATTAATTGGAATTTGAAAAAAAGGTCTTGCAGTAAATGATTATTGCTTTTTAAATAAAATGATACTTTTTCTTCAAGAATTATTTGCTCTATCAGATGAAAAACGAAAAAAGATTATTGAAGATTTAGATGATAGTGAATATTAAGCAGAAGCTGGTAAAAAATTAATCGCAATTATCTATAAGTTAGAAGGTTGGTTCGTAATAAATGCTTTTTCGCTTAGCCTAAAAAAAGCATATTGAAAATCTGTAACTATATGAATCCAAAACAGGTCATGTAGCCAAAATAAAATATTGCTATAAGTATAGTAAAATAAAAAAAAATGTAACTTATCTTAATCTAAAACTGAAGTTACAAAAAATAAAACAACCCTTTTAAAAAGGGTTTTATTCGTGTAAAAAAGTGCTAAAGCCTACCCTTCAATGAGCTGAAAACCCAAGCATTTAGCAAAAAACCTAAACCAACAGTTGCAAAACCCCAACCCGCTACATCGGCATATCGGTAAGCACCAAGACCTATTAAGACCAAGCCCATTACCACCATCATTAAAGTTGCCCAACCTAAAATTGTATTTTTATTCATTCCCATAACTTTATGTTTGTTTAATTTGAGGGGGGCAAATATCAGTATTTTTTAAATATTTTCCTATGTTAATTAAAAATCTTAACCAACATTTCTTTCAACAAATCAGATTGAGGCAAAGCATTTGCACCAACACCTTTACTTTTTACATCAATATCACGTAAAGAAGCCACAATTTGACTCACTTTTTTCATAGGATAATTGCGCAAAGCAATATCATAATCCTTTAAGAAAAAAGGGCTTACACCTAATATAGGAGCCACCGTTTTTGGGTTTTTGTCTTTTAGCCCATGGTACTTTAGCAATTGAATAAAAAAGCTAAAAACCAAACTTGTCGTAACAACCATAGGATTATCCTTTGGGTTTTGCGCAAAATGGTCGGCAATTTTGTATGATTTTAATTGATTTCTCTCGCCAATGGCTTTTCTAAATTCAAATATATTAAAATCTTTACTAAAACCTATATTTTCTTCAATAATAGCTGGTGTAATAGTACTTCCTTGTGGTAATATAATGGCTAATTTATCCAATTCGTTGGCAATTTTGCTCAAATCGGTTCCTAGAAAATCGACCAACATGGCAGATGCTTTAGGCTCTATATTTAATTTTTTTCCTGACAAAACTCGCTTTAGCCACTCACCTACTTGGTTTTCGTATAATTTTTTACTCTCGTAAACCACCCCTTTTTGAGCTAATATTTTAGTTATTTTCTTGCGTTTGTCTAAAGTTTTATACTTATAACAAATAACTAAAACAGTTGTTGGCTGAGGGTTTTCGGCATAAGATTCTAATTTATCTATTGTTCTAATTAAATCCTGAGCTTCTTTTACAATGACAACCTGACGATCTGCCATCATTGGATACCGTTTTGCATTCGAAACTACGTCTTCAATCGTAACATCACGACCATATAAAACCGTCTGATTAAAATCTCTTTCATGCTCTTGCAGAATATTTTTTTCGATATATTCAGACAATTTATCAATATAATAAGGCTCTTCGCCCATTAAAAAATAAATAGGTTTTATATTTCCAGCTTTTATATCGTTAATTATTTTTAGTACCTCGTCCATTATTTATTTCAAAATTCGTTGTTCAACATTCGCTTATTTCAGATTTGAAAAACGAAAAATTTAAACTTATTTAATACTTTTGTACAATGCAAAAACTAAATTTTCCAACTTATACATTTCGGTTCAAAAATAGTGAAAATAAAGTTTCTATTTTTGATGAAATTCGTAAAAAATTTATAGTACTTACACCAGAAGAATGGGTACGTCAAAATGTAATTTGTTTTTTATTAGAAGAAAAAAAATATCCAAAATCATATATTAATGTCGAGAAAATCATTAAAATAAATGGCTTAACCAAGCGATACGATATAGTAGTATTTGAGCCAAATGGAAAAATATTTTTATTAATAGAGTGCAAAGCTCCAGAGGTTCCTATATCACAAAATACTTTCGATCAGATTGCAAGATACAACATTGTTTTAGAGGCAAAATATTTAATGGTAACTAATGGTTTAAATCATTATTTTTGTAAAATGGATTTTGAAAACCAAAAATATTTGTTTTTGAAAGAACTGCCAGAGTTTATAAAATAGATTATTGATGAAAGACAAAAAAATAGCTGTTGTAATTCTCAATTGGAATGGGCAAAAATTATTAGAACAATTTTTACCTTCAATCGTCCGACATTCAGATCAAGCAACGATTTATGTAGCAGATAATGCTTCTACTGATGCTTCTATTACATTTGTAAAAAGCCATTTTCCCGAGGTAAAAATTATCCAAAACAATAAAAATTTTGGTTTTGCAAAAGGATATAACCAAGCTTTACAAGATGTTGAAGAAGAAATTTACGCATTAGTGAACTCCGATATTGAAGTTACTAAAAACTGGTTGCAACCTATTATTAGTTTATTTGAAAATGAACCTAAAACGAGTATCGTTCAGCCAAAAATTCTTGATTTTAAAAACAAGAAATGCTTTGAATATGCTGGTGCTGGTGGCGGATTTATAGATAAATATGGCTTCCCTTTTTGCCGTGGGCGCATTTTTGATACTATCGAAAAAGATAACGCACAATACAACGATACAACAGAAATATTTTGGGCTTCTGGTGCTTGCTTTTTTATTAGAAAAGAAATTTTCCGAGAACTAAATGGTTTTGATGTTGATTTTTTTGCACACCAAGAAGAAATCGACTTATGCTGGAGAGCATTTAACAAAGGATATATTGCAAAATATTGCGGGAAATCTACTGTATATCATGTGGGCGGCGCAACTCTAAATACCGAAAATCCAAAAAAAACTTTCCTTAATTTTAGAAATTCATTATGGATGCTTGCTAAAAATCTTCCAAAAAACAAATTATTTCCAGTACTTTTTATTAGAATGTGCTTAGACGCAATTGCAGCAATACGCTTCTTGACAAAAGGAAAGTTTAAGCATTTTTGGGCTGTTTTAGAATCTCATTTTTATTTATATTATTTTCTATTAAAGTTTTTAGGCAAACGCAACACCAACCAATCTGAAAGGTATTATAAAACAAAAAGCATAGTTTACCTTTATTTTATTAAAAATATCAAGCTTTTTAGAAACAATTTTTAAAGATTAATACTACCTTTGCCCTTTCTTTATAGAATATTATTATGACAAAATCGCTAGAAAAAAAAGGTCTTTTTACAGGACTAATTGAGCAAGATGAAAACGGAAATTTCTTTTGCGGAGAATATTTATTAGATTATAAAATGGTAGTTTCTAATTTTAAATTAGGCGACAAAATCACGCTAAAAACCGCTATTACAAATCCAAGCGATATTTCTTTTAAAGCTTACGAAAAAAAATCTAAAAACTTCGCTTTATTTAATCTGAAACCAGATCACGAGTAATAAAAAAAAGGTTTAGAAAATTTCTAAACCTTTTTTTTATCAAATTTGTCACAAAACTATTCTTTTTGCTCATTAAATTTTTTTACGATTGCTTTTAGTTGTGCAGCTCTATCTGTTTTTGCTTTTTTTACCTTATCCTGAGCTTTGTGCAACTTATCATTGTGCTTTTTGATATTCTTTTCGGTGTTTCTACTCATGATAATTGCGTTTTATTTCTTCTAAGTTCTTATTGGTGAAAATTAATTCATTAATGATTTTTTCTCTTAATTCATCAATATTTTTATTACTAAAATATTTTGCCCAACTGGTTAAGGTTAATATATTTCTGGCCTGTTTTATTCTTTTTGCCGTTTCTAGTGTATTTCTTAAAACTGGTTTATTGTTAAAATTAGGATTATTTTTATGTTGGTAATTTATCGTTTTTTTATCAAAATTGGCTTCTAAATAATATAGCTTTTCAAGGTTATTGTCTGGATAAAAACTGTCCCATTTTGCAAAACCTAACTTTCTTTTAGATTCTGATTCTGGTTCGAAAGCAACCAATCGCCATTTGCTATTTGCTAATCTTCCCCAATGATTAGACAAACGATACATTCCTACTTCGGTATAAAAATAGTCGCTTCCTGATTGGCTTTTATAATTCGGAATTAAAAATTCGACAGTCTTAATTTCGACTTCATTAAAAACACAAAAAGTATTTTTGAAGGATTTAGAATTAGGTTTAAATTTATTTATTAACACAATTTTTTAGTTTTCATTTTTACTACTTTATAATTGTAAAAATACAAAAAGGCACTCATTAGCCGCGATACAACAATTATAAATCGCAACAAAATAACAACAATAACTCTTTACAATAGATAAAAATGTTGCAAAAATAAAAAATGGTATTACTTTTAACATTTATTACTTTATTTAAAATAAAACAAATGCAAATTCAAGGACAAATTGTAGATATAGAAAACAAACGAATTTATTCCGGTGAAATTACTATTCAAAATGGTAAAATCATATCAATAATTGAGAAAAATCATGAGGTAAAAAACTATATTCTTCCAGGATTTATTGATGCACATATTCATATCGAAAGTTCTATGCTTGTTCCTTCAGAATTTGCAAAAATTGCTGTCCTACACGGAACCGTTGCTACCATTTCTGATCCGCACGAAATTGCCAATGTACTGGGAAAAAAAGGGGTTTATTATATGATTGAAAACGGAAAACAAGTACCGTTAAAATTTCATTTTGGAGCGCCATCTTGTGTTCCTGCAACGGCCTTTGAAACTGCTGGTGCCATCATCGATTCTGAAGAAATTAAAGAATTGATGGCTTCTCCTGATATTTATTATTTGTCGGAAATGATGAATTATCCTGGAGTTTTATTTGATGATGACGAAGTTTTAAAAAAAATTGCTTGGGCAAAACATTTCAACAAACCTATTGATGGTCACGCACCAGGATTGCGAGGAGAACCTATCAAAAAATATATTTCGGCAGGAATTACAACCGATCACGAGTGCTTTACTTATAGCGAAGCACAAGAAAAATTATCTCTTGGTATGAAAGTTATTATTCGGGAAGGAAGTGCTGCAAAAAACTTTGAAGTCTTAATAAGCTTACTTCCAGCAAATTACGAAAACATGATGTTTTGTTCCGATGACAAACACCCTGATGATTTGATTTTAGGACACATTAATTTACTGTGTGCCAGAGCGGTTGCCAAAGGAATTGATGTTTTTAAAATCTTGCAAGTGGCTTGTGTAAATCCAGTTCATCATTACAAAATGAAGGTGGGTTTGTTGAAAAAAAATGATGCAGCCGATTTTATTGTTGTAGAAGATTTAGTCAATTTTAAAGTCAATAAAACTTATATAAATGGTGAATTGGTTGCCGAAAACGGACAATCATTTGTAGAAAATATTAATTTTGAAACGCCAAATAACTTTAATATTACCAAAAAGAAAATTAGTGATTTCGAAATTCCAAGTTTAGCAGAAAAAATTAGAGTCATTGAAGCTTTAGAAGGACAGTTAATTACCAATGAAATTCATCACAATTCATTTATTAAAAACGGAAAATTAGTTTCAGATATAGAGAATGATATTCTGAAAATGGCAGTTGTAAATCGTTATCAAAATACAACTCCAGCAATTGCTTTTATTAAGAATTTTGGTTTAAAAAAAGGTGCTATTGCCAGTTCTGTAGCCCATGATTGCCATAATATTGTAGTCGTTGGAACATCGGACGAAGAAATTTGCAATGCTGTTAATTTGATTATCAAAAATACTGGCGGAATTTGCGCTGTAAATGGTACTCAAAATAAATCATTAGCCTTACCAGTTGCAGGAATTATGAGTGATAAAGATGCTTGGGAAACGGGGAAATTGTACCAAGAAATTGATGCCATGGCAAAAGATTTGGGGAGTACGCTAAAAGCGCCATTTATGACACTTTCGTTTATGGCACTGCTAGTAATTCCTGATTTGAAGCTATCTGACAAAGGATTGTTTAGTGGAAATACGTTCTCGTTTGTTGATTTGAATGTAGAATAAGAATTTATATTGCTACAAAACAAAAATAAGCTTAAATACCTATATTTTAAATTATATAAGGTATTTAAGTTTTTTTTTTAATTATTTATGCTTTTAAAATCAAAGCTTCTCCTTCAAATTGAATTTCATTCCAGCCCGTTTTGATAAAATTACGGATATTTTGATGATTTGTACCTTCTGGATTTCCTAAAACATCTTCAAAATAATAAGAACCAAAACAAGCAAGCATCTGATTTACTGATAATTCTTGCAATAATCCGAAAGCAAATAATTTACAAGAACCTGAATTTTCGCCTATATTGTTATATTGAGAACCATTTTTAAAAGCTGTTGGAGTAAAAATATAATTTTGTTCAATTACCGCTATAGTTTCTTCAAAAGTTATTCTTATAGGTGATTCATGTAGTTTTTTTATAAAATCTTTTAATTGCATATATTAATCCTCGTTATCAAATTTACTTTCTTTTTTTTCTTTTGCAGCAATTTTTCCGCCCACAATAACCACAATTTCCCCTTTTGGTGGTTTTATTTCAAAATGGCTTAAAACTTCTTCGGCTGTACCTCGAATGGTTTCTTCGTGAAGTTTAGAGATTTCTCGGGAAACAGAAACAGGTCTTTCGGCTCCAAAATACTGAACAAATTCTGCTAATGTTTTTACTAATTTGTGTGGCGAAACATATAAAATCATGGTTCTGGTTTCTTCGGCTAAAGCCAAATAACGGGTTTGACGGCCTTTTTTTTCGGGCAAAAAACCTTCAAAAATAAACTTATCATTAGGAAAACCACTATTTACTAGAGCGGGCACAAATGCTGTTGCTCCTGGCAAACAATCTACTTCTATATTATTTTCTACACAAGCTCGTGTGAGCAAAAATCCTGGGTCTGAAATGGCTGGTGTTCCTGCATCGGAAATTAAAGCAATATTTTCGCCAGTTTGTATGCGTTTTATAATATTCTCGATGGTTTTGTGCTCGTTGTGCATGTGATGGCTGTGCATGTGGGTCGAAATCTCAAAATGCTTTAAGAGTTTTCCGCTTGTACGAGTGTCTTCGGCAAGAATTAAATCGACTTCTTTTAGTACCCTAATGGCACGAAAAGTCATGTCTTCAAGGTTACCAATTGGTGTTGGAACTAGATATAATTTCCCCATTTATACAAATTTACTGGCTACAAATTCCATAAAACGATTTGCAAATTCTTCTTTTCCTTTCCAATCGTTGTAATCTGGTTTTACCATTTCTTCGATAAAATTCTTGGCGTCTTCTAAGGAATTGAAAGTAGAGATTTGAGACACTACTCTATTAAAATCTTCTGTGCTACCATCAAATAATTGTTTTTCGAAAGCTAGTTTGTCATTTAATCCAATATTAATACTTTTGTTAAGTTTGTCATTAAGATTTGTAACAGGTTTAAGATCTACTTTATCAGAAAAAGTTTCTTTTTCAGTTTTATCTTCTAAAATTTCAACTGCAATTGCAGAATCTTCTGTTTTTTTAATGTTAGAAACCCTTTCAAAAACAGGTTCTGGTTGCATATTACTCAAAAAATCATCTATAGAAACTTGCTTTTTTTCTGGTTTAGAAATTTCGATAATTGGCCATTCTTCTGTTGCTATTTCTGGTTCATCAACAACTACTATTATTTCTTCAGCAATAGCTTCTACTGGAAGTATTTCTTCATTTATAATATGTACAATTGTTGGCTCATCATTTATTTTGACAAGTAATTCTTCCTCTTTAATTTCTGCCACAATGATTTTTTCATCAAAATCAAATGCTTTCTCTAATTTATTTTCAATATCATATAATGAAATTGTTGGTTTTATATCGCCAAAATTTTCTTCAACAAATAATAGTACAGAAAGTTTTTCATATAACCTTTGTGTTTGATGATGTAATTCCCGTACATCTTCCTTATTTTTTAGCTTCAAAATTTTGTGTGCAATGCTAATTAATTCGGCTTCTAACTTCTTTTTCATTTGTATATTTTGAAATATTTATTTTATATGTAGAGTTACTTTTATTACAAAAATGCTTTAAAATAATTATTTTATAACTTTTACAATTATACGCTCTAAAGCTATGTTTTTTTAATAAATTTGTTCTGTTACAAAGTAATAAAAACTATTCATTTTTATCATTATAAAAATAAAAAATGTTTCTCGAAAATACAGTAAATCATAAAGAGCAGTTTGGTTGGATTGAAGTTATTTGCGGATCGATGTTTTCGGGTAAAACCGAGGAGTTAATTCGTAGATTAAAAAGAGCACAATTTGCCAAACAAAAAGTCGAAATTTTTAAACCCACTATCGATACCAGATATGATGACGAAATGGTGGTTTCGCACAACAAAAACGAGATTAGATCTACGCCTGTTCCCGCAGCTGCAAACATTGCAATTTTAGCCCAAGGTTGCGATGTTGTTGGGATTGATGAGGCGCAATTTTTTGATGACGAGATTGTAAAAATTTGTAATGACCTTGCCAATTCAGGCATTAGAGTTATTGTGGCTGGATTGGACATGGATTTTAAAGGAAATCCTTTTGGCCCCATGCCAGCACTTATGGCAACGGCAGAATATGTTACAAAAGTACACGCCGTTTGTACCCGTACAGGAAATTTGGCCAATTATAGTTTTCGCAAAACCGATAATGACAAACTCGTTATGCTTGGCGAAACCGAAGAATACGAACCCTTAAGTCGTGCCGCATATTATAATGCCATGAGAGAAAATATGATTGTAAAAGATGCTGAACATTTATAATAAAAAAAATTGGACCCATTGACTATATCCTTACACAATATAATTCCTATTCTAGATGCCAATTTTCAGGGTATTGACGATAATATTTACTACGATAATATCTCGATAGATAGTCGTTCGCTTCAAAACAACGAAAACACTTTGTTTTTTGCACTAGTTGGTCCTAATAATGATGCCCATATTTATATTGGAGATTTAATCTCCAAAGGTGTTAAAAACTTTGTAGTTACCTATATTCCTAAAAGATTAACTGGCAAAGCAAATTTTTTAATTGTAAAAAATACTCTTGTAGCTTTACAAATATTTGCCCGTTATTATCGTAATTTATTTCATTTTCCAATCATAGGAATTACAGGAAGCAACGGAAAAACCATTGTAAAAGAATGGCTTAATTTCTTATTAAGTCCTGATTATAATATAATTAGAAGTCCTAAAAGCTACAATTCGCAAGTTGGCGTTCCCCTTTCTGTGATTGCAATTAATGAAAATCATAATTTAGGCATTTTTGAAGCCGGAATTTCTACCAAAGACGAAATGGAAAATCTTCAAAAAATAATACAGCCAACCATTGGGATTTTAACCAATATAGGGACCGCTCATGATGAAGGTTTTGCTGATATTTCTGAGAAAATAAAAGAAAAACTCAAGCTATTTACTGCCGTAGAAGTTTTAATTCTTAATAAGAATAAAACCATCGAAACTTTTATTAACAAAGAGATTAATACTTTTACTTGGAGTACAAATGATCAGTCTGCCGATGTTTTTTTTCAGAAAAAAACACTCAATGATCATGCTCTTTTGAATATTACAAATCAGGGGAAATATTTTAAAATAAAAATTCCATTTATTGATGAAGCTTCACTAGAAAACAGCATGCATTGCATTTTGGTAATGTTATATTTGAAGTATGATTTAGATACAATTAAGCATCGTATTTCTCAATTATTTCCAGTCGAAATGCGATTGAAGGTAAAAAACGGAATTAACAATTGTACTTTAATTGATGATAGTTATAGTTCTGATTTTCAGTCTTTAAAAATAGCTTTAGATTTTCTTGAAAATCAAAAACAACACTTAAAAAAAACACTCATTTTATCAGATATTTATCAGTCAGGATTAGAAAACGAAGACTTATATGTTCGTGTTTCTCAGCTTATTATTTCAAACAAAATAAATCGAGTAATTTGCATTGGAGGTGTAATTTCTAAATATAAAAACAAGTTTCTCAATGTCATTTCTTACCTTTCAACAAATGATTTTATTGAAGATTTTGACAATCTAGATTTTACAAACGAAACTATTTTAATAAAAGGATCTCGACATTTCGAATTCGAAAAAATTGTAACCTTACTCGAGGAAAAAACACATGAAACAGTTTTAGAAATTAACCTTAATGCCATAAGCCATAATTTAAATTACTTCAAATCGAAACTAAATCCCAAAACCAAAATCATGGTTATGGTAAAAGCTTTTGGTTACGGAAGTGGCTCATTTGAGATTGCCAAACTCCTCGCCCACCACAAAGTAAATTATCTTGGTGTGGCATTCGCCGATGAAGGAATCGAACTCCGCCAAGCAGGCATTCAATTACCTATCATGGTTCTAAATCCAGAAATGACCAGTTTCCCATCGATAATTCAATACAATTTAGAACCCGAAATATATAGTATTCGAGGTCTGAAAGCATTTATAAAAATTACCCAACAAAAAGAACTTACCAGTTATCCTATACATATTAAGATAAATACAGGTATGAATCGTTTGGGTTTTGATGCGCAAATTATTCCAGAACTCATCTCAATATTACAAAAGCATGATTCAGTTTTGGTAAAAAGTATTTTGTCTCATTTAGCGGCAAGCGATGATTTAGCACAGGATATTTTTACCCGAAAACAAATTTCAGATTTTGATACAATATCTAATAAAATTACCACAAAATTAAAAATAAATCCTATTCGCCATATTTCAAACACCTCTGCAATAAGCAATTATCCGCAAGCGCAGTTTGATATGGTTCGATTAGGCATTGGGTTATATGGCGTTTCTAATGATGCCAATGAAACAAAAAAACTTGAAAATGTAGGGACATTAAAATCGATAATTTCACAAATTCGCAATTTAAACAGTGGCCAAAGCGTAGGGTATAATAGACGGTTTATGGTAAAAAAACCTACTACAATTGCTACAATCCCAATAGGCTATGCCGACGGAATTTCACGTGCTTGGGGAAATGAAGTTGGTTATGTTTTAGTTAATGAACAAAAAGCCCCCATCGTAGGAAGTATTTGTATGGATATGCTAATGATAGATGTCACAAAAATTAATTGTTCTGAAGGTAATCAAGTAATTATCTTTGGCAAGACCCCATCAGTAACCACCATCGCAAAAGCAACAAAAACAATACCTTACGAAATATTAACAAGTATTTCAAGCAGGGTAAAACGGGTTTTTTACAGAGAATAATTACACGAAATTTGGTTCTTATTAAAATAAAATCTTAAATTAGCTTTTTTTAAAAATTTTAAAAATAATTTAAAAACAAACAAATTATGGGTTTTTTCGCAGATTTTAAAGCATCTTTAATGAAAGGTGACGTATTAAGTTTAGCAACTGCGGTTGTTATTGGTGGGGCATTTGGGAAAATTGTTGGTTCAGCAGTTGATGATATTATTATGCCAATTGTAGGAGTATTAACAGGTGGAGTAGATTTTACAACTAAATTTATTGCCTTAAACGGACAAAGCTATGCTGATTTAGCAGCAGCAAAAACTGCAGGAGCAGCTTGTTTAACATACGGAAATTTAGTGCAAGCAATCATAAACTTTATTATTATTTCGTTCTTCATATTCGTAGTTTTAAGAGCTGCAGAAAAAGCAAAAAAGAAAGAAGAAGCAGCTCCAACTGCACCAGCAGGACCTTCGCAAGAAGAATTGCTTACACAAATTAGAGATTTATTAAAAAAATAAATAACAAAAGGACTTTAGACTACCCAAAAAAACAGAAAATATTATTTCATAATAATTTATAAAAAACTTACTATTTATTTTAGAATAAATTTAAGAATACTATATATAATAAGTATTAAATTGCGACATAAAACATAAACAACGCTATGAACAGCATTAAAATACTTTGGGTAGACGACGAAATCGATTTGCTAAAGCCACATATTTTATTTCTAGAAAAGAAAAATTATATCATAACTACTTGTAATAACGGCCGTGATGCGGTAGATATATTTCAAGAAGAAAATTTTGATATAGTTTTTCTTGATGAAAATATGCCTGGAATGTCAGGGTTAGAAACCCTTGCAGAAATAAAAGAAAAAAAATCTTCAATACCTGTAATCATGATTACAAAAAGTGAAGAAGAACATATCATGGAAGAAGCAATTGGAAGTAAAATTGCAGATTATTTGATAAAACCTGTCAATCCGAATCAAATTTTATTGAGTTTAAAGAAAAATTTAGACCACTCGCGTTTAATTTCTGAAAAAACAACACTAGATTACCAGAAAGAATTCCGTAAAATTTCTATGGAGATGAATATGGTCAATTCCTATGAAGATTGGGTAGAATTTTATAAAAAATTAATCTTCTGGGAGCTTGAATTAGAGAATATTGATGACCAAAATATGTTTCAAATTCTAGAATCTCAAAAAGCAGAAGCCAATAATTTATTTGGAAAATTTATCGAAAAAAATTATGAAGACTGGTTCGAACCAAAAGCCGACAAGCCAGTACAATCTCACGATTTATTTAAAAAATTAGTTATTCCAGAACTTAAAAAAGAAGAAAATGTACTTTTTGTTGTAATCGATAACTTGCGTTATGACCAATGGAAAGCCTTCGAAAACGTTGTAAACAATCATTACAAACTAGAAAGTGAAGTCCCTTATTTTGCCATTTTGCCAACAGCCACACAATATGCTCGAAATGCAATTTTTTCGGGTTTACTACCCTCGGAAATGGAAAAACAATTTCCACAATACTGGAAAAATGATACCGAAGATGGAGGGAAAAACCTTTACGAAGCAGAATTTCTTACCGCACAGCTAAAACGAAATGGTTTAAATATCGAACAAGAATATTTCAAAATAACCAATCTAAATAACGGAAAAAAATTAGCAGAAAATTTTAAATCATTAAAAGACAAAAAATTAGTTACCGTAGTTTATAACTTTATAGATATGCTATCGCATGCTAAAACCGATATGGATGTAGTAAAAGAGTTAGCATCAGATGACAAAGCATACCGGTCATTAACCTTAAGCTGGTTTAAAAATTCTCCATTACTAGAAATAATTCAACAAGCTCAAAAACTAGGCTTCAAACTAATTATAACCACGGATCACGGAACAATAAATTGCAAAAATCCGTCTAAAGTTATAGGAGATAAAAATACAAGTTTAAACTTACGTTACAAAACTGGCCGTAGTTTAACTTACGAAAACAAAGAAGTATACGCAGTAAAAGATCCTAAAAAAATTGGTTTACCATCTATAAATATGACAAGTATTTATATTTTTGCAAAAAATGATATTTTTTTAGCTTATGTAAATAATTACAATCATTATGTAAGTTATTACCGAAATACTTACCAACACGGAGGAATTTCGCTCGAAGAAGTTATTGTACCATTTTTAGTATTTAGCCCAAAAAAATAAAATTTCATTTTTAGCGCAGACCCTTATTTATATAATTATCTAACAATCTGCAACAAAAAAATAATCTATAAACAATAATTATATTGTTAAAATGAAAATCGAATTTAATCTTGACGAAATTGAAATTGTTTCAAAAAAAATTTTAAGTAAAAATCCTGAAAAATTAATCCTCTTTAACGGAGAAATGGGCGCTGGAAAAACAACTTTAATTAAAGTTTTATGCAAACAATTAGGGGTAAAAAGCCCAACAAGTAGCCCTACATTTTCTTTAGTAAATGAATACAAAAGCGATAATAATAAATTGATTTATCATTTTGATTTGTACCGACTAAAAAATCAGAATGAAGCACTAGACATGGGAATAGATGAATATTTGTATTCTGAAAACTGGTGTTTTATAGAATGGTCAGAAAAAATATCCGATTTAATACCAGAAAAGCATTCGATAATTACCATTTCAGTCTTAAATAACAATAAAAGATTAATTGAACTTAAATAAATGTACTAAATTTTCGTAATTTGTGCAAAATAAGATTTTTACCATGACAATTACACCTTTTAGCAAACAAGATTTACTTCCACAAGAAGAAAAACTAGAAATAGCTAAGCACAAGAGCGAACTTTTTATTGGTATTCCAAAAGAAACCTCCTATCAGGAACGCAGAATTTGCCTAACACCAGATGCCGTAAATGCAATGACTGCTCAAGGTCATAGGGTTTTGATAGAAGCAGGAGCAGGAGAAAATTCGAGTTATTCCGACAAGAATTATAGTGATGCAGGAGCAGAAATAACCAACGATACTAAAAAAGTTTTGGCTTGTCCGATGATCTTAAAAGTAGAGCCTGCAACTTTAGTTGAAATAGAAATGATGCACCCTAAAACGATTATCATTTCAGCAATTCAACTAAAGACTAGAAAGAAAGAATATTTTGAAGCCCTACAGAAGAAAAAAATAACCGCTTTAGCTTTCGAATACATTAAAGATGAAGATGGGTCATTTCCAGCTGTAAAATCGCTAAGCGAAATTGCAGGAACAGCATCTGTGCTAGTGGCTGCAGAATTGCTAACGGCAAGTAAATTCGGAAACGGACTTCTTTTTGGAAACATAACAGGCGTCCCTCCTACCGAAGTTGTAATTCTGGGTGCTGGAACTGTGGCAGAATTTGCTGCCAGAACCGCCATAGGATTGGGCGCAAGTGTTAAAGTTTTTGATAATTCAATAACAAAATTACGCCGTTTGCAAAACAATTTAAATCAAAGAATATTTACTTCAACCATTCAAAATAAAACGTTACTAAAATCATTACAACGTTGCGATGTTGCTATTGGCGCAATAAGAGGAAAATACAGAGCCCCAATTGTAGTAAGCCAAACCATGGTAGAACACATGAAAAAAGGCTCTGTGATTATTGATGTAAGTATCGATACAGGAGGATGTTTCGAAACTTCAGAAATTACGACTCACGAAAACCCTACATTCATAAAAAACGGAATTATTCACTATTGCGTACCCAATATTCCTTCTAGATATTCCAAAACAGCATCGTTATCTATTAGTAATATCATCACACCATATTTACTTCAAATTGCAGATGATGGTGGAATAGAAAGTGCTATTCGTTGCGATTCAGGTCTAAAAAATGGTGTTTATTTCTACCACGGAATTTTAACCAATAAAACTATTGGCGAATGGTTCAATTTGAATCATCGAGATATAAATTTAATTGTATTTTAAATTCTAAATTCAGTTAATTCTAGCTACTTTTGCTAAAATAAAATAAAATAAAATGAAATTTTCTTACAGACTAAGTTATTATCTTTTTGGATTCCTTGTGGGTTGCATATTTTTATTTTTTGTATTAAATAAAAAAAATACCCGTTGCACTTATTTTCCTAATGATAGGGTTTTAAATAATTTAAGATCGAAACCATTTTATTACTCTAATGTAGCATCAAAAGAATTAGCGGAAGATTGGTTAGATACCATCGATGTAAAAAACACTTTACAATATGGCGATGTAGATTTTAGCAGAAGCAATCTTAAAATATCGAAAGGCAAATTATATACGATAATTGGCAAAACCATTAAAAATCAACCTATTGAAGTTATAGTGGAAAATTATGAAGACAAGGTAGTTTTAAAAGAAGTAAAAAAACAATAATTTATTTCAAAAAAAAGATTGTTTATATAAAAAAAGGTCTTATATTTGCACTCGCAATAGCGCAAGAGATTGCAACCCGAAAGGGCGATTAGCTCAGCTGGTTCAGAGCACCTCGTTTACACCGAGGGGGTCGGGGGTTCGAACCCCTCATCGCCCACAAGTTTAATAACAAATGGTTTCAAAACCCTATAAATCTTATGATTTATAGGGTTTTTTCTTTTGCGCATATACCAAATTATTCATTCAATCTTAATTGGAAAGGGAATCAAGGGATAAATCCTAAAAGTTGTGGGGAAATATAAAATGTTAACTTTTGTATTTTAAAATTTACAATCCAATACAAAGAATTTCTAAGTCATTTTAAAGACTGGGATCAAATAAAACACGCAAAAGAATGGCTGCTTTTTCCTAAAAACATAGCCAAGCGTTTGTCAATAGACCAAACCTCCTTGTCCAATGGTGAACTCTATACAATTCTAACCCACAAATCCGCCAAAGGTAAAGCAGGAACTATAGTAGCAATGGTTTCTCGAACCAAAGCAGATGCAGTAATTGAATCATTGAAAAAATCCCTCTCAAACAAAGAAACCTAGTTACCGAAATTACCCTGGATATGGCAGCAAATATGGGCTTAATAGCCAAGAAATGTTTTCCAAATGCAACCTGTGTAACAGACCGATTCCATGTTCAAAAACTAGCCACAGAAGCTTTGCAAGAAATCAGAATCAAATATCGCTGGCAAGCTATAGACCAAGAAAATGAGGCTATAGAAGCGGCCAAGAAAAATAAAAAAAGATTTGAACCTGAAGTATTGACTAATGGAGATACTACGAAACAATTACAAGCCAGAAGTCGCTATTTCTTGTACAAAAACAAATCAAAATGGTCGCAAAGCCAAATAGAACGAGCAATTTATTATTTGAATTATACCCTGATATTCATAAAGCATACAATCTCACCCAAGACTTGCGCACTATATTTGAAAATACAACCGACAAAATAATAGGCTTTGCCAAATTAGCCAAATGGCACGAAAAAGTAAATCAGTCTGGATTCAAGTCATTCAATACAATATCCAGAACAATAATCAATCATTATCAAACCATCTTAAACTATTTTGACAACAGAAGCAAAATACTTCGGCTAGAATCTTTTAATGCCAAAATTAAAGCGTTTAGAGCACAATTCAGAGGAGTGAGAAATATAGAATTCTTCCTTTTTAGACTAACTAATATTTATACCTAATTTTTGTCAATCCACAGGTTTTAGGATTGATCTGTTT
>NZ_MUHE01000012.1 GCF_002217405.1 Flavobacterium psychrophilum DSM 3660 = ATCC 49418
TTACCACAGTTACAATTCCAGCAGGACAAACTACGGTAAATGTAACGGTACCAATTTTAGAAGACACTATCGATGAACCAGCAGAAACATTTACAGTAAACGGAACGGTAACCAGTGGCAACACCATCAATACCAATCCAACAGGCACAGTAACCATTACCGATAACGATGCTACACCAGTGGCAACTATCGGAAATGTAACGATCAATGAAGGAGCAGGAACAGTAACCATCCCTGTAAGTATCGATGTTGTAAGTTCAGTAGATACGGTGATTAACATCACGACCGCTACAGGCACTGCCGGCACCTCAGATTATACCACCACAGTTACCACAGTTACAATTCCAGCAGGACAAACTACGGTAAATGTAACGGTACCAATTTTAGAAGACACTATCGATGAACCAGCAGAAACATTTACAGTAAACGGAACGGTAACCAGTGGCAACACCATCAATACCAATCCAACAGGCACAGTAACCATTACCGATAACGATGCTACACTAATAGTTGCTGTAGATGATGTTTATCAACCACAAACACCAAGTACCACAGTGGCAATCGTAGTAGGAAATGTTACCGCCAACGATACTTTGAACGGTGTAATTGTAACAGGAACTAATACCAATGTAACCCCAGTAACGGCAGGCCCATTAAGTATAGACGCTAATGGTGTATTAACATTATTGCCTAATACAATATCAGGAAATTACACAATTACTTATACGATATGTGAAGTAGATCAAGTAACAGGAATTGCGATAAACCCACCCAATTGTAGTACAGCAACCGTTACAATTGAAGTTTTACCAAGTAATGTCATCATTTATAATGGTGTAACACCAAATGGCGATGGAGATAATGATGTATTTTATTTAGAAAACATTGAGTTTATGAAAGAATCTTCTGT
>NZ_MUHE01000013.1 GCF_002217405.1 Flavobacterium psychrophilum DSM 3660 = ATCC 49418
ATTTTAAGTGGACACTAGTGATGTTTTTTATATAATTCGTTGGTACTAGTTGCGAACAGTTAGAAAAGATTAATATAATTTAAAAATTAGATTCCGTAAAATAAAAAAGCCTTGAAAAAATTAATTTTCAAGGCTTTTAGCTTTAAGACATTTGTCTCTATGACTTATTTAACTTCTTCTTGGTCTTTTAGGTCTTTCGGAACTTGATTCTGAAGCACCACGTGGTGTAAAACCTGACCCTGAACGTCTTTCGTTTCTTGGCGCTCTATCTGAAGATTCGTTTCTTCCAAAACCACCTTCTCTTGGTGCTGATCCTCTGCTGAATCCGCCTTCTCTTGGTGCTGAACTTCTTGGGCCAAAAGCACCACCACCAGATCTTGGTGCTGCACTTCTTTCGCCTCTAAAACCGCCACCACCAGAACTTCTTCCACCACCAGATCTTCCGTTATGATCACGACGACCAGAACTTGAACCACCGTCATTTTTAGAAATTTCAACGTTTATTCTTCGTCCGTTAAGGTCGAATCCGTTCAAAACTTGCATTACTTTATCAGTATGTTCTGCATCGGTATTAAAGAAAGAGAACCCTTCTTTTACATCTACTTTAAATACATCATCACGACCTAAATCTAATGTTTCTTTTAAGAAGTCTTTTAATTGCATCCAATCGAAATCGTCTCTAGAACCAATATTTACAAAATAACGAGTTGCGCCATTGTTGTTATTTTCTCTTGGAGCACCATCTCTATCATCACGCTCACGTCTGTCTGAACCTGAAGATTGGTTGGCTATATCTCTATTTTTCTTGTAGTAAGCAATAAAACGGTTAAATTCTACAGATACCATTTTCTTAATTAGCTCTTCTTTAGATAAATCTTCGAGAACGCTATTTATAGCTGGTAAATAGTTGTCAATTTCGTGATCAACTTCTGTATCTTTAATTTTGTTTGCTAAGTGTAATAATTGTATTTCGCAGATTTCTATTCCAGAAGGAATTACTTTTTCTTCAAACTTTTGTTTGATAATTCTTTCGATAGAAGAAATTTTTCGAATTTCACTTTTAGTTACAATAACAATAGAAGTTCCTAGTTTTCCTGCACGTCCTGTACGACCAGAACGGTGATTGTAGGTTTCTATTTCGTCTGGCAATTGGTAATTTACAACGTGTGTAACATTATCAACATCGATTCCACGAGCAGCCACATCAGTAGCTACAAGCATTTGTATTTGACGACCACGGAAAGCTTTCATAACTCCATCACGTTGTGCTTGAGATAAATCTCCGTGCAAAGCAGCAGCACTATATCCATCTTCGACTAATTTTTCAGCCACAGCTTGTGTATCACGTTTTGTTCTACAAAAAACTACTGAGAAAATGTCTGGATTAGCATCGGCTAAACGTTTTAAAGCTTCGTAACGATCACGTGCATTTACTAAGTAATATTCGTGAGAAACTGTTGCAGAACCTGAGTTTTTAGCTCCCACAGTAATTTCTATTGGATCGGTCATGAATTGTTTTCCAATTCTAGCTACTTCAGCAGGCATTGTAGCAGAGAATAACCAAGTGTTTTTCTCGTCTGGCGTTGTAGATAGGATATTTACGATGTCTTCGTAGAAACCCATGTTTAACATTTCGTCTGCCTCATCAAGAATACAGTAGTTTATTTGAGAAATATCAACTAACCTTCTGTTAATCATGTCTTGCATTCTTCCTGGAGTTGCTACAATAATTTGTGCTCCTCTTTTGATGTCTCTTGCTTGTTCTGTGATACTTGCACCTCCGTAAACCGCTACTACATTGATACCTTTTTCGTATTTCGAGTAGTTTTTAAGTTCGTTTGTAATCTGCAAACATAGTTCGCGAGTAGGTGATAAAATTAACGCCTGTGTATTTCTATTGTTGGCATCAATTTTTTGAATGACTGGAAAACCAAAAGCTGCTGTTTTCCCTGTCCCTGTCTGAGCCAACGCAACTAAATCAATGTCTTTTTCCAATAGCATCGGAATCGCTTTCTCTTGTACTTCGGTCGGATTCTCAAATCCTAGATCGATAATCGCACGTAGTAGCGATTCTGTCAATCCTAATTGTTCAAATTTGTTCATTATTTATTTTTAAATTCGGTGCAAAAGTACGTCGAATAAACGAAATAAACTAATGTTAAATGGAGAATTAAAAATTTATTAACAATTGAAAATCAATACGTTAATTTTTAAAGAAGTCTATAAGCGCTCTTGTTGCTTTGCCACGATGGCTAATATTTGCTTTTTCTTCGAGCGAAATTTGAGCAAAAGTATATTGATAACCTTCTGGTTGAAAGATAGGATCGTAGCCAAAACCCTGATTTCCAATCTTATTTTTAACAATATTTCCTTTAGCAATTCCTGTAAATAAATGCTGTTTGTTATTAATATTTAAACAAATAACAGTTTTAAATTGGGCATTTCTATTGGTTTTATCATCTAATTCAGTCAACAACTTATCCATATTATCGTTGTCATTACGTTGTTCGCCAGCATAACGAGCAGAAAAAACACCTGGTTGTCCGTTTAGTACTTCGACTTCAAGTCCTGTATCGTCAGCAAAACAATCGTAACCGTATTTTTGGGTTACATAATTTGCTTTTAGAATAGCATTCCCTTCTATAGTATTAGCAGTTTCAGGAATATCTTCATGACATCCTATATCTGAAAGACTAAGTATTTTGATGCTTTCTGGAAGCATACTTTGTATTTCTAGGATTTTATTTTTATTGTTTGAAGCAAATACGAGCTGCATGATTGTATTGTTTTTTTTAACAGGATTTTTACAGCAACATGTTTAATTTCTTAATTAATGTAAATCTGTAAAAATCCGTATTAATCTTTGGCTAATTTTTCTTTTCGTATGAACAAAAGATGTGTGTTTTAATTACCTCGAATAATTGGGTGCTTCCTTAGTAATGGTAACATTATGCGGGTGACTTTCGCCTATTCCGCTGGTGGTGATTCTTACAAAACGTCCTGTTTCCTGTAGCGTCGCAATGTCTTTGGCACCACAGTACCCCATTCCTGCACGAAGCCCGCCAATAAATTGTTGCATACTTTCGTTCAATTCTCCTTTATATGGTACTCGCCCTACGATTCCTTCGGGAACTAATTTTTTGATATCGTCTTCTACATCTTGAAAATAACGATCTTTAGATCCTTCTTGCATGGCTTCAACGGAGCCCATTCCTCGATAAGATTTAAATTTTCTACCTTCAAAAATAATGGTTTCACCTGGAGATTCTTTTGTTCCTGCTAAAAGCGATCCTAACATCACACAGTCTGCTCCTGCTGCAATAGCTTTAGGAATATCGCCTGTGTAACGAATACCGCCATCGGCAATTACTGGAACTCCTGTTCCTTTTAGCGCTGCCGCTACTTCTAGTACTGCCGAAAATTGTGGAAAACCTACTCCTGCAACTACACGGGTGGTACATATAGAGCCTGGCCCTATTCCTACCTTTACAGCATCGGCACCGTTTTCTACTAAATATAGAGCAGCTTCTGGTGTGGCTATATTTCCTACTATAACATCTAAATTGGGAAATTTTGCTTTTACTAATTTTAAAACATCTACTACTCCTTTTGTGTGTCCGTGGGCTGTGTCTATAATTACTGCATCGACACCTGCATTTACAAGTGCAGTTGCTCTTTCAACTGCATCGGCGGTAACACCAAGCGCTGCTGCAACACGCAAACGGCCAAATTTATCTTTGTTGGCGTTTGGTTTTTGGGTTAATTTTGTAATATCTCTAAAAGTGATTAAACCTACTAACTCGTTTTTATGATTTATTACAGGAAGTTTTTCTATTTTATGACCTTGTAGTACAACTTCTGCTTCTTGTAATGAAGTGCCTTCGGCAACGGTAACTAAATTTTCTTTAGTCATTATTTCTACAATAGGTCTTGAGCCATTTTTTTCGAAACGCAAATCTCTATTGGTAACTATTCCTTTTAAGGTTTTATTTTCATCTACTATTGGAATACCGCCAATACCAAACTCTTTCATTGCCATTTTAGCATCTGCAACTGTAGCGGTCATTAGTAAAGTAACCGGATCGATTATCATACCAGACTCCGCACGTTTTACTTTACGTACTTTTGCTGCTTGTTGCTCGATGGTCATGTTTTTATGCAAAACACCTATTCCTCCTTCTTGTGCCATTGCTATTGCCATAGCACTTTCGGTCACGGTATCCATGGCAGCAGAAACTATGGGGGTGTTTAGTGTTATATTTCGTGAAAAATGTGTTTTTATACTTACTTCGCGTGGCAATACCTCTGAATAACTTGGAATAAGTAATACATCATCGTAAGTTAGTCCTTCTCCGATGATTTTAGAATTGTGTGCTTTCATATGCAATTTGAAGTTGTAGTTAAATTGCGTGCAAATATAGTGTTTTAATTTTAGATTTCAGATGTTAGATTTGAGATTTATAAAATCAAGTCAGTTTTGAATTGGGTTTATTCTAAAATATAGCTAAAAAAGGCTATAAATATAGTTTATAGCTAAAAAAGGCTATAAATATAGTTTATAGCTAATAAAAGCTATATATTTGTTTTCTTTAAAAGTAGAAAAGATGAATGAGAAAATAGTTTTATCTGGAGATATTATTGCTTCTACTAGTTTAGCCAATGAAGCAAAATCGACTTTAGAATTGGAGTTAAAGACATTAATTTTAATATTAGGAAATAATTTTTCTATTTATGGAAGAGTTATAAAAGGTGATTATTTAGAAATGGTAATCGAAAATCCTGAAGATGCTTTAGCTATTGCAATCATAATAAAAAGTTATATAAAATCGATTGTTTTAACTACAGATATTGATTCCTCAAGAAGTAAATACTTTAAAAATTATGGCATTCGATTGGCAATTGGATATGGAGAACTGACTAGATATGACAAGCTAAACGGAGTTATAGATGGTGAAGCGATTTACTTTTCCGGAAGAAGAATAAGTGAAGAACGTACTACTTATGACAAAGAACGAATTGTAATAAAAAACACACTTTTTTTTAACTCTAATAACGAGAATTTAAATGAAAATATAAATTGTATTGTAGCTTTATTAGATGTTTTAATAAGTAATGCAACAGCTAAGCAATGTAAAATTTTATATCTTCGTTTATTGGGATTGAGCGAACAAGAAATTGCTACTCAAATTGGAGTGAAACAACCAACAGTGAACAAACAACTAACGAGTATTGGCTGGAATGCAATTGAGAAATCTGTAGTTTATTTTAGTTCCCTTTTTAAAGAAATGAAATTATGATGGTAAAAATGCTTATTTTACAAATAATAGCCCACATATTGAGTGATTATTTTTTTCAGACAGATGCTAGCGCAAAAGAGAAAAATGAAAATGATTTTAAAAGTCAATTTTTATTAAAAAATGCTTTTAATTACTTTTATCTGTTCGTGGTTATTTTCGTTTGATGTAAACTTAGAGAAACCTTTGTTGCGGGTAAAATTGAAAGTATTTCAGATACTATTATCGAACTTAAAAATGCTGGAAAACTAATTGGAATTTTAGAACGAATCTTAGTATTAACATTTGTAATTATTGGAAAACTGGAAATAGTAGGGTTTCTTATTGCTGCAAAATCTATTTTGAGATATAAAGATACTAATACAATTAAGACTGAATATGTGCTAATTGGAACAATGCTTAGTTTTGGGATTGCAATAATGATTGGATTGCTAATTGATTAATTCTAGTATTTATTTATTACTGATGATTTAGCCCAGATTGTAGTGGAAAACATTTTGAAATACAATTGTATTTTTTCTTGGCAAAAAACAACGACCAAAGGAAGTTCGTTTTTTGACTTAGAAAAAAATAATTGTATGAGAAATTTTGTAACGAAAAGCTGGAAATAGCTCCTAAAAATACTAATGATATAAATTGAATATTTTTGATGCTTCGTTATAAGCACTTTCGAAGCTCATCGGGCTGGTGTTTGTGTTTTGTTTTTGAGTGGTAAAATAGGATAATATTTTTTCGGTTGGCATATTTCCCGTTAAATCGTCTTTTGCCATAGGGCAACCGCCAAAGCCCTGAATTGCTCCATCATAACGGCGACAACCTGCTTTGTAGGCGGCGTCTATTTTTTCATGCCATTTGTTTGGGGTGGTATGCAAATGGGCACCAAACTCAATATTTGGGTATTGGGGTATTAAATTTGAGAATAAATAACTAATTACTTCTGGTGTAGATGAACCCACGGTATCAGACAAGGAAAGGATTTTGACCCCCATATTGGCTAATTTTTCTGTCCATTCGCCTACAATTTCGACATTCCAAGGGTCACCATAAGGATTACCAAATCCCATAGAAATATAGGTTACGACTTCTTTATTTGTTCTATCGGCAATGTGTAAAATTTCTTGTAAAGTAACTAGAGATTCTGCAATGGTTTTGTGGGTATTTCGCATTTGGAAATTCTCTGATATAGAAAACGGGAATCCTAGATATTTAATTTCCTTGTAAATAGATGCGTTTTGGGCTCCTTGTGTGTTGGCAATAATGGCTAATAATTTGCTTTGAGTTTGCGATAAATCGAGTTGTGCTAAAACTTCGACCGTGTCTTGCATTTGCGGAATGGCTTTTGGGGATACAAAACTTCCAAAATCGATGGTATCGAAACCTACTCGCAAAAGCGATTGAATGTAGGCTACTTTTTTCTCGGTAGGAATAAACGCTTTGATGCCTTGCATGGCATCACGAGGGCATTCGATAATTTTTATTGGTTGGTTCATGTATAAAGGCAAAGTGGTAAAGTTACAAACTTTTTTTAAGAATTTCTTTATTTATAGCTTTTACTAGTGCGGGGCCTTCGTAAATGAAACCGGTATAAAGCTGAATTAGGCTTGCTCCTGCTTCTAGTTTTTCGATAGCATCTTGTACGCAATGTATTCCTCCTACGCCTATTATTGGGAATGCTTTGTTGCTTTTTTGGGATAAAAAACGAATGACTTCGGTAGATCGATTGGTGAGTGGTTTGCCTGATAATCCTCCCATTTCTATTCGATTTATAGATTGTAATCCTTCGCGAGAAATGGTGGTGTTTGTTGCTATTATACCTGCAATTTTTGTGGTTTTTACAATATCGATAATATCTAAAAGTTGCTCGTTTGTTAAATCGGGGGCAATTTTTAGCAAAATAGGTTTAGCTCCGCTCGATTGGGCTCCGTCTCGGGTTTGTTTTTGCTTGTTTTGGTTTTTATTTTGAAGTGTATTTAACAATTGTGTTAACGGCTCTTTTTCTTGTAGCTCACGAAGATTTGGTGTATTAGGCGAACTAACATTTACTACAAAATAATCGACATAATCATATAAAGCATCGAAACAAATTTCGTAATCGGAAGTGGCATTTTCGTTTGGAGTGAGCTTGTTTTTACCTATGTTTCCGCCTATTAGAACTCCGTTATTTTTCTTTAATCGTTCGACCGCTTCGAGAACCCCGCCGTTATTAAAACCCATTCGATTAATGATTGCTGAGTCTTCTTGTAAACGAAATAATCGTTTTTTAGGATTTCCTTCTTGCCCTTTTGGGGTTAGTGTACCTATTTCGATAAAGCCAAATCCGAAATTGGATAATTCTTTATAAAGCTTGGCATCTTTATCGAAACCAGCGGCAAGTCCTACTGGATTTTTAAATTTTAACCCAAAAACTTCTCTTTCTAATCGTTTGTCGTTTACCTCATACAAAGATTTGAAAATTGAGGTAAATCCTGGAATTTTAGCTATTGTTCTAATTAATGAAAAAGTGAAATAATGCACTTTTTCTGGATCAAAGCAGAAAAGTATTGGTCTAATAATGAGTTTGTACATTTGTTGTTGTGTTGTGTTTTGCAAAAATATAAAATTGGTTTTAGATTTAAGGTTTGAAAACTTTAAAATTAAAAAAATTAAATATTGAAAGTTAAATACTTTAAAACACCGAAATGTACTAGCCCCTGATGAAGTAGAAATCATTTTTTGAGATTTTTTAAACAAAAAACAGAACTTCAATAAAATTTTATTTTAATAGCATTTTAGCAAACTTCCTTATGAAACTAATAGCAGGAAATAGCGCCTTATTTTTTTTATCATAAAAACGGCATCTTTTTTGAAGTGCCATTAAAATAAAATACATTTGTAAAAATTAAGAATCATGCGAAAATTTACTTTACTATTAGCTATATCACTCATTATTTATTCCTGTGGTGTAAAAAAAACACAGTCTTTACTGAGTGATGGCGATTATGATAGTGCTATAAATCGTGCCGTTAGTGCTTTACGAACTAAAAAAGAAGCCAAAGGAAAACAAGATTATGTATATTTGCTCGAAGAGGCTTTTGCCAAAGCTAAAGATCGTGATTTGCGCAATATAGACCTCCTTGCTAAAGATGCTAACCCTGCCAATTTAGAAAAAATATACAATACTTATTTGCAGTTAAATAATCGCCAGGAGCGCATTCGCCCTTTGCTTCCACTGCAATTACTAAGAGAAGGAAGAAGTGCTTATTTTCCTTTCGATAATTATTCTGACCCAATTATAAACAGTAAAAATGCGTTGTCTAAATATTTGTATGACAATGCTACAAAGCTTTTGAAATCTTATAATAAAATAGATTTTAGAAAATCGTATGATGATTTGGCTTATTTAGAAAGCATAAATCCTGGCTATAAAGATGTAAAAAATTTAATGAGTGAAGCCTTACAAAAAGGCACTGATTTTGTGAGTGTTTATACAAAAAATCAGACCAACATGGTTATTCCTGATCGTTTGCAAAATGATTTACTAGATTTTAGCACTTTTAGACTCAATGACAAATGGACAGTTTATCATAGCAACAAACAAAAAGGAATTAGTTATGATTACGGATTAATTGTTAATTTTCGTGAAATAAATATTTCGCCAGAACAACTAAAAGAAAAAGAATTTATTAAAGAAAAACAAATAAAAGATGGTGTAAAAACATTGTTAGACTCTCGCGGAAATGTGATAAAAGACAGTTTAGGTCGTCCGATAAAGGTAGATAATTTTAAAACTATTCGTGTAGATATTTATGAAATGAAGCAGTTTAAATCATGCCAAGTAACCGCAAAAGTTGATTATATAGATTTTAGAAACAACCAACTTATTGAAACCTTTCCTATAAGTAGCGAATTTGTTTTCGAAAATATTTATGCTACCTATAACGGCGACAAAAAAGCGTGTGACGATAGTTATACACCATATTTTAATAAGCGTGCTGTTGCTTTTCCTACTAACGAACAAATGGTTTACGATTCTGGCGAAGACCTAAAAGCGAAGTTAAAGGATATTATTGTTAGAAATAGGTTTAGGAGGTAGGATTGAGTTACATTTGTATGATTAATTACACAAAACTTGAAGTATACACAATTATGAAAAAACTGCTTAAAATAGCTTTTCTAAGTTTTGTACTTTCATCATGTACATTAGGTAAAAATATTTCAAAATCAGATGTAACTAAAGTCTCTATTGAAGAAAGTGAAAGTGAAGAAAACCTGAATATTACTTTTCAAATTATTTCGGCTATAGGTAATTTAGCAACTTTTGGCGCTTTCATTTTTCTATTTATTAGAGATAAAGACAAGCAAAACCAAATTAACAAATTAACCAATTTAGTATCCGCTTTAAAAGATCTAAAAGATATAGAAAATAAAAAACTAAATCTTTCAGTAAGGCCTGATGTAAAAATAACAAGTACGATGAGTCAAGGTACTGATGGGGAATTACAAATCGAAATCGAAAATATTGGAGAAAGAACCACTTTAACAAAATTCGAACTTATATCAGAAGATTTAATACTTCATAATGAACATTTACCATTTGTTATGGAAAAAGGTACTAAAAGGAGAATTTTTTTAAGAATAATTGGTAAAAAACATATTCTAGCTTGTGAATATGAAATATACATACACCATAAAGACAAAATTGACAATTGTCATATTTCAATTGTAAAAGGGAAAGGCATCAATAATAAATTGACAGAAACCAAGTATAACTGTTCATAACAGCTGTTTCATGAAATTGGAATTTAAGGCATAATTAAACACTTTTCACACAAATCTCCCTAAATCATTTGCATCAATACTTTCGTGAGATGCATTATAAACAGCAACGCCATTTTGTATCACAATAAGTTGTGGCGATTGGTGAACAATACCAAAACTATTGGCAATTTCGTTCGAAATATCTCTATGTTCTAGCAAATCTAAAAAATATAATGCTAGCTTATTTTCTAATTTATATTCGTTTTCAAATTGCTTCAAAACCATTCGGCTTACACTACAACGTGTGCTGTGCTTGAAAATAACAACTGTTTTTTCGTGCGATAAATCTTTAATCTCATTTAGCTGACCCAAATCCGAAAGTTGCACCCAATTTAATTTTGAAACCGTTTTTTCAACTTCGGAATGACCAAATATATTTTTAAATAAACTCATTTTTGTTATTGTTTTTAAAAAAAGCTTCGATTTTCTCGAAGCTTTCCTAATTTTTATACTGCTTATTTTTTTATCGCTAATCTAAATCCTTCACCGTGAATGTTGATAATTTCGACACCCTCATCTGGTTTTAGGTATTTACGGAGTTTGGCAATATACACATCCATACTCCTAGAAGTAAAGTAGTTATCGTCTCTCCAAATTTTTGTTAATGCTAATTCTCTTGGCATCAAATCGTTTTCATGAAGTGCTAACATTTTTAGCAATTCGTTTTCTTTTGGTGATAATTTTATGGTTTCTTGACCTGGAAAATCTAAGAAACGTAATTTTGAGTTTAAGTCGAATTTTCCAATTTTAAATTCAAATTTTGCAACATCTGCTTTTGTTTCTGAAGCTTTACGTTGAATAATTGCTTTAATTTTCATCAATAAAACTTCCGAATCGAATGGTTTATTTAAATAATCGTCTGCTCCTACTTTGTATCCTTTTAGCACATCTTCTTTCATAGATTTTGCTGTTAGGAAAACGATAGGCACTTCTTTATTTTTTTCACGTATTTCTTTGGCTAATGTGTAACCATCTTTGTAGGGCATCATAACGTCTAGAATGCACAAATCGTAATTGTCTTTCTTAAATTTTTCGAAACCTTCCATTCCATTTTTTGCAAGTGTTACCTCAAAATCATTCATAGAAAGGTAATCGCGAAGTATCGAACCAAAGTTTGGATCATCTTCTACTAGTAATATTTTTTTATTTGCTTCCATAGTTTAATAAATTAGGGGTAATTTGATTATAAATGTGCTTCCTTTTCCTTTTTCGCTTTCTACCATTACTTCTCCGTGGTGATCGCCAACTATTCTTTTTACATAGGCTAAACCTAGTCCGTGACCTTTTACGTTGTGTATATCTCCTGTGTGTTCTCTATAAAACTTATCGAAAATCTTTTTTTGAGATGCTTTGCTTATTCCTAATCCTTGGTCTTTTATTTTAATAATAATAAAATTCTTAACATTTTCAGAAGTTACTTCTATAATTGGTTTTTCTGGCGAATATTTTATTGCATTTTCTAATATATTTACTAATACATTGGTAAAATGCACATCGTTTAGCAGCACATTTGTCTGCTTTGCTTTTAGATTTATGCTTATTTTTCCTTCTCTGTCTTCAATTATTAAATTTACGTGCTCTATAGCTTCTTCGATAATATCGTTCATATTATAAGCTTCTTTTGTAATATCGAGTTCTCTTTTTTCTAATTTAGAAATTTGTAACACGTTTTCTACTTGCGCATGCATTCGTTTGTTTTCGTCCTTTATCATTTGCAGATATCGAAAAACTTTCTCTTTATCATCAATAACCTTAGGGTTTTTTATGGCATCTAATGCTAAATTGATAGTAGCGATAGGTGTTTTGAACTCATGGGTCATATTATTTATAAAATCTGTTTTAATTTGAGAAATATGACGTTGCTTGTTCAACTGGTTTAATCCGCTATAATATGCCACAATAATTATGGCTGTAAACAAGAATGCAAGTATTGCAATCCCTATTAAATCAGAGATTAAGAATTCCTTTTTTTTAGGAAAACTAACCAACAACTGGTATTTACTCACGCCATCATTGTCTGTAAAAACTGGAATGTCGTAAGTATTTTTCTTGTCATACTTAAATTTTTCCGATTTTACTTTTGTTGCTAAACCATTACTGTAAATACCAAATTCGAATGGCGTTTTTATACCATAACCGCTCAATTCATAAGCTAATAAACCGTACAATTGCTTGTTAGAAACTCGTTGGGTTATAGATCGTGTGGCTGCTATATCTTTAAAATACACGCCAAATGTTGCTTTGTCTAGAATATCCATTCGTCCAGATTTCTCTATTTTTTCGTCTGGTAATAATTTACTACTTAGGTTATTATCATTAATAGTATTTCCGTTGTAAACTTCGGTAACACGTTTAGAAATGTAATTTTTAAGCTTTGCTGAATCTTTATTTTTATCAAAAAAAGATGAAGGTAGCGAATAATCTTCTGCAATCAAACTATTAGAATAAATAATTGTTTCGTTTGTTACTGCATTTTTTTCGACATAAAAAAACTTAAGTAATTCGCTTTGTTGCGGGTTTTTTCCTATACTATCTTTAAGTTTGTTGTATGTACTTAAAAAAGTGTAAGTTTCTTGCTCTTGTAATTTTTTAGACACATTGTCTATAACTTGCTTTACTTGGTATTTAAACTGTTCGTCTTTATTTTTAAAAGATGCGTTTATCAAATAGCCTTGCACAACAACGATCCCCAACAAGGAAAGTGTCATTAAAATTACTACAATGCGAAACAATGTTTTATTCATTAATACAAATCTAATATTTTAACATTTAAATCCTAAATACATTAACCAAATATTAACAAATGGCACTTTTAATATAGATTTTTTAATTTTTTAAGAATTTCTTGAAATTGAAGTTTGGCTTCATTTAAGTTTTCGTTTTCAATAATATAGTTACTTTTTGAGGTTTTCTGGCTATCGGTATACTGGTTTTTTATCCTCTCTAAAACTGCTTCTTTAGTACACTTATCCCTTAGCATCACTCGATTTACACGTGTCTCTTCCGAGGCGATTACGGTAATAATTTGATCACAATATTTGTAACTTCCGCTTTCAAAAAGAATTGCGGTTTCTTTGATTATAAATGGTGATTTTTGTTTTTTTACCCAATTATCGAAATGTTTTTTCACCAACGGATGAATGATTTTATTGAGTTCTTTTAGTTTTTCTGGGTGATTGAAAACAATTTCCGATAATTTTTTTCTATCTATTTGATGGTTTACAATTACTTCTTGACCGAAACATTCTCTAACTAAATGAATTGTTTCTGGGAGAATCATTATTTTTTTTGCTTCATCATCGGCAATATATACAGGAATTCCTTCGGCTTCAAAAAGTCTTACAATGGTAGTTTTACCACTTCCTATTCCGCCAGTTAAACCTATAATTTTTGTCATTTTAAATTTTAAAAAACAATTCAGGAAACGCTTCTTGAGGTTTTTTCTTTAATATATTGATTTTAAAAAATGATTCTATAAAACCCAATCCGTAACCAAAAAACTGTTTCCAAACTGCTATTATTGAAAGATAACCAACATATATATTTTTATTTTTAATAGATGATATTATGAAGATTAAAACGGTATAAACAAAGTATAATTGTAAAATTATATCATTATTTAAGAAAAAACTAATAATTCCGAGAAAAAAACCAATTACAAATATTGATGGCAAAAAGAAAGTTGGCTTTGCGTATTCTGGATACCAATGATTAAGAATTGGTCTTGCTTTACCAAATTTATTAACTTGAATATAAAATTTTTCCCAATCTATTCTTCTTTTGTGGTACACAAATGCTGCTGTGATTAGTTTGGTTTCGAAACCCAATTGCCACAAACGAATACTCAAATCTGGATCTTCGCCCGGATGAATATTTGAAAACCCTTTTGAGGCTATGAATGCTTTTCTTGAAATTCCCATATTGAAACTTCGTGGCTGAAATTTTTCTATTTTTTCTGATCCCCCGCGAATTCCTCCAGTTGTAATAACAGAAGTCATTGTGAAGTTTATTGCTTTTTGTACGGCCGAAAAACTAGGTAACATAGCATCTGGGCCACCGTAACAATCTACATATTTATCAGATAAGCTTTTAGACACTTCTGTTAAATAATTTTCGGGAATAATGCAATCTGAATCTAAAATAATAAAATAATCTGATTTAGATTGGCTCATACCAAAGTTACGAGAATCACCTGGTCCTGAATTGTATTTCAAGTAATATGTGATGTCTAATTTACTTTTATACTTATCTATAATATGCTCGCAAGGAATAGTAGAACCATCTTCAACGATAATAATATCGAAAGGTGCCTTATAGCTTTGTTTTGTTAAACTTTCTAAAAGTTCCTCGATTTCTTCTGGACGATTGTAAACTGGGATAATAAACGAAAAATTCATTGTTAAAAAATTTTGACAAAGGTACGTTTTTTTATAAAAAAAAGCCATTCGACTAGCGAATGGCTTCAAAATTTAAAAAAAATATTGTTATTGTTTTACGACTTTCAATGTTTTTACCAATCCATCTACAGTAACTTTTACTAAATAAGTTCCGTTTGATAAGTTTGACATATCTATTTTAGATTGACTTGCATTAACAGCTTTTGCCATTACTTCCTGACCTAATAAATTATGCACAGACACATTAGAAATTTCTTTCGTGTAAGACAAATTTAACACCTCGTTTACAGGATTAGGATAAGCTGAGAAACCTGCCATATCGAAAGATTGTGCACTTAATGAAGCATCGTAAGTTGAAACTTTAAATTGTCCAAAAGAATTATTACCATATTCCCAAACTCTATAATAAAGTACTTCTCCAGGCGTTCTTGCAGTTACTGTAATTAACGGATGATCATTACCCGCTAAACTAGAACTATCATTACAACTAATTAAAGCTAACGATCCGCATGAGCCACTATATACGGCACCACCAGTATCTGTGATTCCTCCCAATTCTGTATTATTTTCAAAAGTTAACGAACCCGAGGCTGGCACTGTTACTGAATACCAAACATCTCCCCCTAAATAACTTGCACAACCTGGAGCAACTTCCCCTACAGATGTTGTAGCACCTACATTAGTACCTACAATAGAATTTGAAGAAAAATTAACTCCCGGAACTAAAACTGTAGCTGTAGAACAATTATCATTTGATGGAGGTGTTGCAATAGTGGTAAACGAAACTGTTGACCAAGGACTATAAGTAGATCCCGCACAAACAGTTCTTACGTGAAAGTAATAAGTCGTAGACTGTGCTAACAATAAAGCATTGTAAGTCTCTACCGTTAATACTGTACCTGCTCCTGCAGGATCTGTCGCAACATTATCTAAAACATATTCATAATTACCTGTGGTTGCAGCCCATGTTGTTGTAGCAGCCGAATTTGTTACCGCAGACACCACTAAACTAAGCGGATTGGGACATGCAGGGGTAACAGTTATAGAAATATCATCTAGAGATAGGTAAAAAGGAGTAGAATTCATTTTACCCTTTACTCCCACATAATAAGTTCCTGTAGTTGCAGGCGTAAATGACCCCACAATTTGCTGGTAATTACCATTTGTAATTCCTGTTGCAGCAACAACTGTATTTGTCATACTCACAGCATTAGCAGCTGTTCCGTAGCTAATAGACACATCAGAATCTGTAGTTGTAGCACCATCTTGACGTGTAAATAATGAAGCTGTATAACTAGTTCCGCCTACTAAATTAATTGGCACAAAAATCCAATCCTCATTACCATAACCAAGAAAAGCATTCCAGCTACCTGTTCTAGGAGTCCTATTATAAGTTGTAAAAGAAGTATTGGCAGTCCAAACTCCTGATCCTGTTGTTGATTCTTGAATTAAACAACTTGTTAGCGGTGTATTGTGAGTATATCCAGCTTCGAAACCTTCAAAATAAGGAATAGTATAGGCAGAACAAGTAGTAAATGAAGATTCTGTACAACCCGTAGCATTACCATTAGGATTATAAGGTATTACAGTTACATAGTACGTTGTACCTGCTAATAATGCTCCTAAATTGTAGCTTAATACATTTGAAACATCAAAATTATTTAAAACAGAGGTACCGCCTGGAGTGGTACCAACATTTAATTTATAGCCCGTTGGAGCGCCAGTAGCAGCCGCCCAAGACAATATACTCGAGTTTACACTTACCGCTCCGTTTGAAGGAGTAGATAAAACAGTACAGTTTGGTGGTGTAGCAGTAGCTTGTATGGCTATAATTTTATCTAAGTAAAAATAGCAATCGCCAGAGGTACGAGTTCCATTAAACTTTAATTTAAAATCTGAACCATTAGGAACTGTACCTGCAGGAATAGACCCAGTCCATGTAGCACATGTGGTCACAGCAGTTGTGGTAACATTTCCAAATGTAATCCAGCTAGTTCCATTATCTATTGAATATTGCACATCTACATTTATTCCTACACCTGAACCAACAGAAAATTCAGTTGATTTCCAATCGAATGAAACATTAATTTGAGTCCCGTTTGATACACCAGTATAGTTCTGACTAGTAACAGAACCTGTTAGTCCTGAACTCCAGAAATTTTTTCGAACCGAAGCCAAACCAACACAAGGCGTGGTTGTAGATCTAGAAAAGGAGCTATAAGTCCAACCTACTGGGGTTGTAGCTCCTTCAAAACCTTCGTTTACTGATACCTGCGCATTTATTTGCCAGCTCACTGCTAGCAATAAAAGTAATAAAGTAATTTTTTTCATTTTTAAAATATTTTAGTTTAGAGATGCAATATATAAATTATATCAATAAATTGTTAAAATATTAATAATATATCTAAAAAAGTATCTAAAAAAAATACTAAACGTTTTTATGTTTTTATCAATATTAACACCATACCGCCTAAAATAACACAAAAAAGACTGTACAAAGAAGTACTACAATGACTATATGACCTATTTTAAATTGCATATTGCTTCTTAAATAACAACTTCTCGAAAAGTTTTTTTACAAAGCCATATATTCCCTTTACAGAAGGAATCCTAAGACCTGCTCAAAGTTACCGGATATGCGACTTCGCCAGAACGCAATAGAAAACGAGAATATTTAGTTTCAAAATTTTAAAAAATAAATTGCAATTTTGTATAAACTAAAAAAGTAAATGATAGCAGTAAAGGAAAATAAGTATCGAGGGATTTGATGGTAAAAACTATTAAATAAAACTTATTAAACATTACAACAAAGCACTGATTACAAATTACTTACACAATAACAGAAACGGAGTTTCAAAGCATTATAAAAAAGATGCTGTAAAAATTTTAAACAACTTTGTTGCATACAAACAAGAGGAAGAGAAAATAAATATTGTTGCAAAAGATGCTTTGTAACAATTACTTTTTGAGGTTGAAAAATGTTCCGTTTCCAACACCCGAAAATTATGCTTTTAAATTTATTAACCTATTGGCAGGTATTGGCGGATTTAGATTGGCAATGCAAAATGTTGGCGGAAAATGTGTATTTACTAGCGAATGGGAAACATCAGCTCAAAAAACTTATAGAGAAAACTTCGGAATTTATTTTTTGGCTTAATTTATGGAACAAAAAAGAAATAAACACCAACATTATGAAATTCTGAATTTACTTGGATTGTTACTTTGGTTTTAAATATGAATGATTTACCAAATTTCTTAACTATTGAAAATCCAATACATAACTTAAAATTTGATAAAAGGACAATAAAATCAAAAGAAACCAAAGAATATCATTTATCAAAAGACATATGCTGACTTTTGAAGAAAAAATAATTTATTTAGAAAACCGTTTGAGCAAAACTGAAGGGAATTATTATGATAATTTCAAAGAAGATATTGTTGTTTTTTTGATGAATTTAATGTCAAAAACGAACGCTTATTTTTTTTAACTAATTTTGTTTCATTTACTGAAATTGACAATTGGCTTGAAAAAATATCATCAAGAATTGTTTTAAAATTTGATGAAGAATGCGAACAAATTAATGATTTTATCTATGATTTCATAGAAAACGGTTAGCCCTAGCCCCGATAGAAGTGGAAATCCTTTTTTGGCGATTTTTCTTCGCCAAAAAAGATTGGAACGTATAGCGGGAAATAGCTCCTAAAAAACTTCTTTCAGTAGTTTCAAAGCTTTCGGGTTTGTTTAGCGAAAGTGTTGTTCCTTTCAATAAATTATTGCAATTTGAAGATGGCAACAATTTTTACTCTTTCAATTATTTATAAATACTAATAAAATGAGTTTTTGGTTGCTAATAAGTTCTATGTTATTTGGCTTTATTCAGTTTATAATTACAATAAAAATGTATTATATTAGGATGCCTATTTTCCAGTCTATTGCAATGGTACTTTATGCTGTTGCGCAATTTTCGTTTTATAAATTCATGATTTTATCGGAGAAAGATTAAACAATAATTTTTCTCCCACCAGCTGCAGCAACATTTTTTTGGCTATCTAAATAAAAATCTATTCGGCCTAGGTTTATTCCGTAGCACCCTACTTGGTTTATCAAAACTTCTTTGCCATCAATATTTTTTTCGATAACAGGTTTGTCTAAGAAAGTATGGGTGTGTCCACCAATTATCAAATCGATATTTTTAGTTTTTCTGGCCAAATTTATATCTGATGCTTTTTCAGGTTCATTTTTATAATTAAAACCCAAATGCGATAGGCATATTACAATATCACATTTTTCATTTTCTTTTAAAATATGTGACATATCTTGTGCAACTTCAATAGGATTGTTGTATTTGGTTTCTTTATATAATTTTGCGTCAACAAGGCCTTGTAATTCGACTCCAAGACCAAAAACTCCTATTTTTAGTCCAGCTTTCTTAAAAATTTTATATGGTTTTATAAAAGTATCAAGTATGGTGTTTTTAAAATCATAATTTGCTGAAACAAAATCGAATTCTGCATGAGGCATTTGTGCTAATAAGCCATCTATTCCGTTATCGAAATCATGATTTCCTATTGTTGCTAAATCATATTTCATCATGCTCATTAGCTTAAACTCAAGTTCTCCTCCATAATAATTAAAATAAGGAGTTCCTTGAAAAATATCTCCAGCATCTAGTAATAATACATTTTTTTCTTCCCTTCTTATTTGTTCTACAATAGCGGCACGCCTAGCTACACCACCCATATTTGGATTTTTAGGGTCTGTTGCGGGAAAAGGGTCTATATGACTGTGCACGTCGTTTGTATGCAGAATTGTTATTTTTTTAATATTATTTGTTGTAAAACTGCTTAAAGACAATCCTCCAAGTGTTAGTAACGTTGCGCTTGCTGCTGTTTTCTGAATAAAATCTCTTCTTTTCATTTGTGTCTTTTATTTGTAGTACAATATAATTGTATTATTATTTTTGATTTACCTTAACTTTTTTAGTGATAGGAATTGTATCTACATCTTTAAAATAGTCAATCAATATATTTCTAAGTTTATAATCTAAATCGTATGTTTTTGTATTTTTCTTAAAAAAATTCATGCTATCACCACCATTGGAAAGGTAATCGGAAGTAACCACATAATATATTTTAGTAAGGTCTAACGGTTTTTCGCCAACCATAATATCTGTCGCTTTATTTTCGGTGTCAATTGTAAAGGTTATACCAG
Source organism: Flavobacterium psychrophilum DSM 3660 = ATCC 49418 (assembly GCF_002217405.1). GTDB lineage: Bacteria > Bacteroidota > Bacteroidia > Flavobacteriales > Flavobacteriaceae > Flavobacterium > Flavobacterium psychrophilum. Next base: position 19,701 of record NZ_MUHE01000013.1, read on the forward strand.
AAATAGGATGTGGTTTTTTCTCTTTGATAAAGTAATCTACAAATTCAGCAATTTGTTCTCCAAGTAAGCCAACTACTACGGTTGTATTTTCAAACGGCATGATTTCGAAAGCAGTTCTTGTAGTTACCTCGCCTTGTGGAAGAATAGATCTTATTCCGCCATGGTTCAAGATGCAAATATCAATATCTAATTTTTCACGTTTTTTGAAAATAGGATTGGTTTTTTTTAGTGTAATGTCAGCAAGAAAATCGCCAATATTGGTTTGCCATTTTCCTTTACTTTTGTCTAAAGTTTCTGGGCAAATTGCTAGAACGGTGTTCAATTCACTGTCAATGTGTGCTTTATAAGGAGAAATATAAGCATTGTATTCTGCAAGGGAATATGTTTTTTCATTTATGTTTATTTGTTTTCCTTCTATTTTTGAAATAGCTAATTGCGCAGCACAATTACTCCCAAATGCGATTAACGTTAAAATTAAAACAAAATGTTTTAAAACAAGGGCACTCTTTTTTACATTTACCATGACATTTGAATCTTATTTGATTAAATTTGTTTTTCAAGATTAATATGTAAAAGTAATATGTTTATAAAGTATATAAAAGAAATTTCTTTAAAAAAAATATTAAAAAGAAGTTTACATAACGTAAAGCCTAGTTTGTTAACAACGCCAATACTAACGGTGGGGTTGGTAATAGATGAAAGTTATTTCTCAGATAAAGAACAGCTTACAAAAGAATTAGTGGCTTGCGGAGTTAAAGAAAGTAACATAAAAATGATTGTTTTTAGAGATAAAATAAAAAAAAATGAAACTTTCTCTCAGCCCACATTTAGTAATAATGATATGAGTTGGAAAGGAACTTTAAGCCCAATTTTCGTTAAGGATTTTATAAATATACCTTTCGATATGTTAATAAGTTATTATGATACCGAAAAAGCACCATTATTGCTTATTACAAACCATTCGAAAGCCTTGTTTAAAGTAGGTTTTTCAACTGTCGATAAAAGATTGAATCATTTAATGATTAATACCAATGCCGAAAATTATAAAGTTTTTGTTCACGAACTATTTAGATATTTAAAAATTTTAAACAAAATATAAAACCATGCAAGCATTTATTGGAACAGGAGTTGCACTTGTAACGCCATTTAAAAAAGATTTTTCTGTAGATACCCAAGCCTTAAAACGTATCGTAAATTATGTTATTGATGGAGGTGTCGAATATCTAGTAGTTTTAGGAACAACTGCAGAATCTGCAACGCTATCTCAAGACGAAAAAGAACTCGTAATTGCAACAATAGTAGATGCTAACAACGGAAGGTTACCTTTGGTTTTAGGTATTGGAGGAAACAATACGATGAAAGTAGTTGAAGAACTAAAAACAAGAGATTTTTCTAAATTTTCGGCCGTACTTTCAGTTTCTCCTTATTATAACAAACCAACTCAAGAAGGTATTTACCAACATTTCAAAATGGTTGCCGAAGCTTCGCCAATTCCAGTTATTTTATACAATGTACCAGGAAGAACAGCAAGCAATATGCTACCAGAAACAGTTTTAAGACTGGCAAAAGATTTCAAAAATCTGATAGGAATAAAAGAAGCAGCAGGAGATATTGTACAAGCCATGAAGCTAATACAAGGAAAACCAAAAGATTTCTTGGTTATTTCTGGCGATGATATGATTACACTTCCTATGATATTAGCAGGAGGATCAGGAGTAATATCAGTAATAGGTGAAGGTTATCCAAAAGAATTTTCGCAAATGGTTCGTCTTGGTTTACAAAGAAAAGTAGATGAAGCTTACATATTACATTATAAACTAATGAACAGTATCGACATGATTTTTGAACAAGGAAATCCAAGTGGTGTAAAAGAAATCTTCAAATCATTAGGCTTATCTGAAAACACAGTTCGTTTGCCTTTAGTTTCCGTTAATGAAGATCTATCAAATAGATTAGATTTGTTTACAAAACAGCTGTCAAAATAAGAACTAAAATAAAGTTTTGTATATAAGAATTAATAACTAAATTTGCAGTTCGATTTTCAGAACTCAGAAAGTCAATAAAATCGATAGTTTTAAAATAAATATGAAGAAAATACTATACACATTCCTAATAATTGCTTTATTTTCGTCATGTAGCGAATATCAAAAAGCAATTAAATCTGAAGATGTAGCCGTAAAAACCGCTGCAGCTACAAAAATGTATGAAAAAGGCAAGTATGCAAAAGCAATTCGCCTATTCGAACAAATTTCTCCCGTATTAAAAGGAAAACCAGAAGCTGAAAATGTATTTTATATGTTTTCCCAATCTTATTATAAGACAGGACAGTATTATTTATCAGGATATCAATTCGAAAGTTTTGCAGCTTTATATCCAAAAAGTAAAAATACAGAGGAAGCAGCTTTTTTAGGTGCAAAATCATATTCAGAATTATCACCTACTTATTCGCTAGATCAAACAGATACCGATAAAGCAATTAACAAGTTGCAGAATTTTATAAATAAATATCCAAATTCTAAATACCTAGCAGATGCAAACGTAGTGGTAAAGGATTTAAGAGAAAAATTAGAGAAAAAAGCATTTGAAATTGCAAAACAATACAATACAATTTCAGATTTTAAACCCGCAATTAAAGCTTTAGATAATTTTATCGCAGATTATCCAGGAACACCATACAAAGAAAAAGCATTGTTTTATAAACTAAATGCAAGTTACCAATTAGCAATAAACAGTGTGCCATCTAAAATGCAAGCAAGGTTAAATGTTGCAAAAGAAGCGCAGGAAGCTTTGCTTAATTTTAATCCCAATACAGAATTTAAAAAAACAGCTGACGAAATGTTGGTTAGAATTGATAAAGATTTACAACAATTTTCTAAATAAAAAAAAGTCATGGATTTAAAAAAGACTACAGCTCCAGTAAACACAGTTACTTACAACAAAACAGTAATTGAAGAGCCAACTGGAAATGTTTATGAAGCGATTACCATAATGGCTAAAAGAGCAAGTCAGATTAATGCTGAAATAAAAAAAGAACTAATCGAAAAATTAGAGGAATTTGCTACTTATAACGACAGTTTAGAAGAAGTTTTCGAAAATAAAGAACAAATTGAAGTGTCTAAATTTTACGAAAAATTGCCAAAAGCACACGCCTTAGCAGTCGAAGAATGGTTAGATGATAAAATTTATTACAAATCAACAAAATAAAACAACCATGTCTGTTTTAAGCGGTAAAAAAATAATACTAGGCGTTTCTGGTGGAATTGCTGCTTACAAATCAGCCTCGTTAGTCAGATTATTCATAAAAGCAGGAGCGCATGTCCAAGTGGTCATGACTCCTGCTTCTAAGGATTTTGTAACCCCACTAACCCTATCTACACTCTCTAAAAACCCTGTTCATTCTTCTTTTTTTAATGAGCATGACCAAGATGCAGTTTGGAATAATCATGTCGATTTAGCACTTTGGGCAGATTATATTGTCATTGCGCCAGCAACAGCAAACACCATGTCTAAGATGGTTTCTGGTAATTGCGATAATTTACTTATTGCTATCTATCTTTCGGCAAAATGCCCTGTATATATTGTACCAGCTATGGATTTAGATATGTACAAACACCCATCTACAAAAATAAATTTCGAGGCTTTCGCCAAATTTGGAAACACCATTATTCCTGCAGAAAGCGGCGAATTAGCCAGCGGACTTTCTGGAGAAGGGCGTATGGCAGAACCAGAAAATATCATTTCATTTTTAGAAAAAGATATCGAAAATAAATTACCACTAAAAGGAAAAAAAATTCTCATTACAGCAGGGCCAACTTATGAAGCAATAGATCCTGTTCGATTTATAGGAAACCATTCTTCAGGGAAAATGGGCTTCGATATTGCTATGGTCGCTGCAAATTTGGGCGCACAAGTTACTTTGGTTTCTGGACCAACACATTTTCAGGTAAAAAATTCATTAATAAATCTAGTCAGTGTAACCTCTGCCGAAGAAATGTATAATGCTTGTCATCAGTATTTTAATGATGCCAATGTTATGATTGCTGCTGCTGCTGTGGCAGATTATCGTCCGAAAAATGTTGCCCTTCAGAAAATAAAAAAGAATGAAGCTACGTTTACTATCGAATTAGAAAAAACCAAAGATATTTTATCATCATTGGGTCAAATTAAGAAAAAGCAGTTTCTTATAGGTTTTGCTTTAGAAACCGAAAATGAAATTGAAAATGCAAAGCTAAAAATTCAGAAAAAAAACCTAGATTTGATTGTTCTTAATTCTTTAAATGATTTGGGTGCTGGTTTTGGAAAACCAACAAATAAAGTTACATTTATAGACAAAAATTTTAAGATAGAACCACAAGAACTAAAATCGAAAGAAGCCGTAGCTATCGACATTGTAAATAAAATTGTTTCTTATTATGCGTAAAATAATTGTTTTTTTATTTCTTTTATTTTTTGGGTTTACACAAGCTCAGGAGCTTAATTGTGCTGTAAATTTCAATACAGATCAGGTTGCTGCTACAAATCAGCAAGTGTTTAAAACGCTCAAAAAATCTCTAACCGAGTTTGTAAATAATACAAAATGGTCTGATAAGACTTACAAAGGTATCGAAAAAATAGAGTGTTCATTCTTTTTTACCATCGCTACATATAATGCAGATCAGTTTACAGGAACCCTGCAAGTTCAGGCATCAAGACCTATTTATAACTCAAATTATTTGTCACCAATTTTAAATATAAATGATAAAGATATCGATTTTAAATATTTAGAATTTCAAAACCTAACTTTCGATGCTAACTCTTTCGATTCTAATTTACTCTCTATAATGGCATTTTATTCTAACCTAATTGTAGGTCTAGATGCCGATACTTTTTCGTTAGAAGGAGGTTCTAAATCGCTCGAAAATGCTCAGAATATTGCAACCCTTGCCCAACAAAGTCAAATAAAAGGCTGGAGTCAATCTGATAAAACTCAGAACAGGTATTTTCTTATAAACGATATGCTTTCACCTACTTTTGTAGCCTTTAGAAAAACGATGTACGAATACCATTTGAAAGCTTTAGATAAAATGGCAGACAATCCCAAAGAAGCAAAAGAAAATATAAAAATTGCTTTAAAAACATTATCAGAAATAGCAGATACAAGACCAAATGCTTACTTAACTAGAGTTTTTTTTGATGCAAAAGCTGATGAAATACTCAGTATTTATGCCGATGGTCCAAAAGTAGATGTCACAGAAGTTATTAATTCACTCAACAGATTATCTCCTACAAATTCCAGCAAATGGGGAAAAATTATTTATTAATTTCTTACTATGTTAGCTTCATTATCTATAAAAAATTTCGCATTAATAGAACAGTTAGAAATAAATTTTTCTGATCAATTCTCTATTATTACAGGTGAAACAGGTGCAGGAAAATCGATACTTTTAGGCGCTTTAGGATTGGTATTAGGCAAACGTGCCGATTTAACATCTCTAAAAGACAAAGAGCAAAAATGTATTATCGAAGCACAATTTCAAATTTCAAAATACAATTTACAAGATTTTTTTGCTACAAACGATTTAGATTATGAAGAGATAACAATCATTCGTCGTGAAATTTTACCTTCAGGGAAGTCTAGGGCTTTTGTAAATGATAGCCCAGTAAATCTTACCGAATTGCAAGATTTGAGTGAGTATTTGCTAGATATTCATTCGCAACATCAAACCCAAGAATTGTCTAGCGAAGCCTATCAAATACAAATTATTGATGCCATTGCAAACAATCAGCCTTTGTTGTTAAATTACAAACAAAATTTAGCCCAATATAAATCTGCAAAAAGCGAATTAAAGAAATTGCATGCTGAAAAAGAAGCATTATCAAAAGAACAAGATTATAATTCCTTTTTGTTAGAAGAATTGCTTTTGGCAAACTTAAAAACTGGCGAGCAAGAAGAATTAGAAAGTGTTTCCGAGAAACTAAATAATGTCGAATTTATTAAAGAATCTCTAGATAAATCTTTAGCTTTAGCTAATGATGAGCAATTGGGTATCATACAAAATCTGAAAGAGGTTAAACTTTCGTTGCAAAAAATTTCAGGATTATCTTCGGAATTTCAGGATTTTTTTGAGAGAGTTTCAAGCACATTAATCGAATTTGAAGATGTTTTTATCGAACTCTCACAACAAGCAGAGAAATTAGTTAACGATCCGGAAAAATTAGAGTTGGTAAATCAAAAACTACAAACTATTTATTCCTTACAAAAAAAACACCAAGTAGAATCGGTTGCAGATTTGTTAGTCATTCAAACTAATTTAGACAATAAATTAGTTTTGGTAGATGATTTAGAAAATAAAATTCTGAAGATAGAAAACACCCTAAACGAAAGTATATTAATTTTAGATAAAATAGCGTCTCAAATTTCCCAAAATAGAAGCAAAGCCATTCCGGTTTTAGTTACTCAAATTAATGAGATTCTTGTACAATTGGGAATGCCAAATGCCAGATTCCAATTCGAAATAAGTAACACAAAAAGCTACTTGCCATTAGGTAAAGATGAAGTACAATTGTTGTTTTCAGCAAATAAAGGTACTGATTTTGGATTGCTAAAAAAAGTAGCTTCTGGCGGAGAAATGTCTAGGATTATGCTAGCTGTTAAAGCAATTTTAGCAAATTATTCGAAACTCCCAACTATTATTTTTGACGAAATAGATACGGGTGTTTCTGGAGAAATAGCCCATAAAATGGGTGATATAATGAAAAGAATGAGTAGCAAAATGCAAGTTTTTGCTATTACGCATTTGCCACAAATTGCTGCAAAAGGAAACCAACATTATAAAGTTTTTAAATCATCAGAAGGCGAAAATACGATTTCAGAACTTAAATTACTCTCGCAAGATGAGAGGGTTATAGAAATTGCCGAAATGCTGTCAGGAAAAGATATTTCAGATTCAGCGCTTAATCACGCAAAAGCATTATTAAATTAGAAAATTAGAACACTAGACTTCTTACTATTGTTAGATTTTTAGTATTTTTGAATAGCAAAAAAAAAATAACCGAGTAAAAAAAATAAAATGATTATAGAACCAAGAATGCGAGGATTTATTTGTCTTACAGCACATCCTACAGGTTGTGAGCAAAATATAAAAAATCAAATAGCTTACATAAAATCTAAAGGACATATCGAAGGAGCAAAGCGAGTTCTAGTGATTGGAGCTTCAACAGGTTTCGGATTGGCTTCAAGGATTACAAGTGCTTTTGGTTGCGATGCTTCTACAATTGGGGTTTTCTTCGAAAAACCTGCAAGCCAAGGCAAAACAGCTTCACCAGGTTGGTACAATTCTGCAGCTTTCGAAAATGAAGCTAAAAAAGCAGGTTTGTATGCAAAAAGTATCAATGGCGATGCGTTTTCTAACGACGTAAAGCAACAAACTATCAATTTAATAAAAAAAGATTTAGGTCAGATAGACTTAATTATTTATAGTCTAGCATCACCAGTTCGTTTGCATCCAACAACTGGAGTTCTGCATCGTTCAGTTCTAAAACCAATAGGCGCAACATTTACCAACAAAACTGTCGATTTTCATTCAGGGAAAGTTTCAGAAATTTCTATTGCACCTTGTGAGGGCGATGATATCGAAAACACAGTAACTGTAATGGGTGGCGAAGACTGGTCTATGTGGATCGATGCGTTAAAAAAAGAAAACTTGTTAGCTAATAATGCCACTACAATTGCATATTCATATATAGGACCAGAAGTTACCGAAGCAGTTTATCGCAAAGGAACAATTGGTAAGGCAAAAGACCATCTTGAAGCGACCGCTTTTTCTATTACAGATAGTTTGACAGATTTAGGCGGAAAAGCCTATGTATCAGTAAATAAAGCATTGGTAACACAAGCGAGTTCGGCAATTCCAGTCATACCTTTGTATATTTCATTATTATATAAAATTATGAAATCCGAAGGTATTCATGAAGGTTGTATCGAGCAAATGCAACGATTGTATGCGCAAAGATTATATACGGGAAATGAAATTCCTACCGATGATAAAGGCAGAATTCGTATTGATGATTGGGAAATGCGAGCTGATATTCAGGAAAAAGTAGCCAAACTTTGGTTAGAAGCAACTACCGAAACATTACCAGAAATTGGTGATTTAGAAGGATACAGAAGTGATTTTCATAATCTTTTTGGATTTGGGTTTGAGGGTGTAGAGTATAAAGCAGATACTAACGAAATGGTAAATGTTTCGAGTATAATATAATTATAACAATAGTAATAAGAAAGAAGCTGTTCGAAAAGTAATTCATCTATACAAAATTCTAGTATGATTTTTTTTTTGAATAGGTATCTAAATATTTTAGTATAAAAAGAGGCGGTCTATGTTTTATGGCGGTCTCTTTTTTTTATTCTCTAGACGATGTAACAGGTTATAAATTTTCATTGCAATTTTATCATTCATTCATTACCAAACTTTTTTTTACAGGATTCAACTCTAGACAATACGGCGTAATTGTCATTAGTATAATGTTTAGGATAAGTCTATATCTTTCATCAAATGAAAGGTAGCATGATCACGAACTATAATTTTTTAGTTCCTGATGTTTATATTTACTTGATTTAAACCACTACGCTCAAAAATAAATTTCTCGTTTTTATGAATACCGTAAAGTGGCAAAATCACATAATTTTCGCCTTTTACAAGTTTGTCGGTTGCAGTTTTTAAATTTTTGTTTTCTTCAAAAAATTCAAGCAACAAAGAATATGTATCTTCAATTATATCAATTGGTAAACGAAAATCATTTTTAGGAATTATAAACTTTCTAAAAAGCGTACTATTTATAATATAATCTGCCAGCGGAAAAACCAACTAAAAAACTAATAAATACTACCTGCATTATATATATACAAACCACTCCCTAGCTCGTCTATTGCTAAAGTAGTAACATATAAAAAAATAATTGCAAAGGGAATAGTTGCCAAAATAACTGGTAAATAATTTGGCATAGAAACAATTTTTACAACAAGATAAATAATTAATATCCGGTAAAACATAAAAAAGAGTGACCCTAATAGTATCGAGTTAAAATCTTTTGCTACAAAAAATATATTTGCAATTAATCCAAAAATTAAAGCAAGGATAAAACAATTATTCCTCTTAACCGATGATTTCCAGCATATAAGAATTAGCAACGGACAAATTAATGCTTTTAAAAAATAAATAAAACTCACAAAACAAAAAAATTCTGCCACAACTTCTGTCAAAGTAACACCAAAAAACAATAAAATAAGAATATTAACTTCGTTTGCCGCTTTAATATTTATGTTTTATTTTTCATTTTGCAATAATATTTCCTTCTTAGAATTACTAGTTATATATTTTACCATATAATAATAAGATATAAACTGAATCGTTACATTTAAAAACATAAAAATTACTAAATTTAAATAGAAATTATATATAACAAAAAAAACATCAGAAGTAATAAAACAAATACACATAAGCAATGCGTAAAATGTTTTTTCGTTTTCTTGGTTTAAATAATTAAACCCAATAATAGAGGCTAATATAGATAATAAAATTCCGTAAATAGTATATAAATTATTAGTAAAACCATCTATACCAGGCATTAAATCTAATACAACATGCAAAATTAGAACACAACCCATTACAATTAATACAAAATATAAAAAATTTAAATTAGATAGGTTTTTTAGTGAAATATCCTTTACCGAAAGATATATAAATATCAAATAACCAAACATATTTAGTAATGCAATTGGGAAATTTCCCTCTGGAAGTTCGAATAAAACTAACATATCCGAAATAAAATTACTTAATAATATTATTAGAAATAGGCAATTAACCTTTTCAGTTCTTATTTGGATATAGTAGAATAAAATAGCTGGTATGATCATAGGCTTCATTAAAAGTATCATAAGCTCATTCCCTATAAAAATTCCTATACTTGCAAATATACTTGCAAATAAATATAAAAACAATGATGAATTATTTATTTGCATCTTATACTAAAAAATAACACGCTAGAAGTAAAATAACATAACATATTAATCTATTTTTAAATATTAATAACCCTTTAACAACAACTTTACGAAGTTAATAAAGCACTAAAATCACTTTCACTAATAATTGATACTTTTAGTTGGTTTGCTTTTTCTAATTTTGCTGGCCCCATGTTTTGCCCTGCAATTACATAATTTGTCTTTGCAGAAATAGAACTCCCCACTTTACCACCATTATCCTCGATTGCTTTTTTTAACTCGTCACGAGAATAAATCTCAAAAACTCCCGAAACAACAAATATTTTACCAAGAAGCTTATCCGAAACAACTGTATTATTTTCTTCAGAGATTGCTAACTGAATTCCGTTATTTTTTAACCTCTCTAGAACACTTATATTTTCCTGATTATCGAAAAATTCGACTACACTTTGTGCAATTTTATCTCCAATTTCATCTACCACGACCAATTCTAGTAAATTAGCATTAGCAATAGCATCAATATTTTTGTAATGTTTGGCTAACTTTTTAGCAACCGTTTCCCCTACATAGCGAATCCCGAGTGCAAACAAAACATTTTCGAAAGGAATATTTTTAGAATTCTGAACACCTTGTACTAAATTTTCGGCACTTTTTTGTGCCATTCTTTCCAATGGCAAAATTTGTTCTACTGATAAATCATACAAATCGGCATAGTTTTTTACCAATCCATTATCATATAATAAAGCAACCGTTTCTCCTCCCAAACCTTCAATATCCATGGCTTTTCTGGAAATATAATGCTGTATTCTACCTATAATTTGTGGCCGACAACCATAAAAATTAGGACAATAATGATTGGCTTCGCCTTCTTTTCTTTCTAATTTAGTTTGACATTCTGGACAATGTGTAATATAAGCCGTCTTTTGGGAATTTGAAGGTCTTTTTTGTAAATCGACACCAATAATTTTAGGGATAATTTCGCCTCCTTTTTCTACAAAAACGGTATCATTTATTCTAATATCTAATTTTTCTATCTGGTCTGCATTGTGCAAAGAAGCACGTTTTACAATCGTTCCTGCTAACTGTACAGGTTCTAGATTTGCCACTGGTGTGATAGATCCTGTTCTCCCAACTTGATATGAAATTGAATTTAATTGTGTAAAAACTTGTTCCGATTTAAACTTATATGCTATTGCCCAACGTGGTGATTTTGCGGTATAACCTAACTCATCTTGCAAGTGCAAATCATTTACTTTTATGACTACCCCATCTGTTTCGTAAGGTAAAGTATGCCTATTTTTATCCCAAATATTTATGAAATCGAAAACTTCATTCATGTTTTTAGCCAAATGACTTTGTTTTGGAACTTTGAATCCCCAAAGTCTAGCTTTTTCTAATCCCTCAAAATGAGATTGAAATGGCAAATTATTTCCGATTAATGAATACAGCAAACAATCTAAGGGACGTTTTGCCACTTCGGCACTATCCTGCAATTTTAAACTTCCCGAAGCTGTATTTCTTGGGTTAGAATAAGGAGTTTCCCCAATTTCTATCAAATCTTGATTCATTTTTTCGAAACCAGCAAAGGGCAAAATAATTTCTCCACGAATGTCAAATTTTTCAGGAAAATCGCCTTTTAGTTTTATTGGAACTGCTTTTATAGTTTTAATATTATTGGTCACATCATCACCTTGAAAACCATCGCCACGAGTTACCGCTCGAACCAATCGACCGTTTTCGTAAGTAATAGAAATAGAGGCGCCATCGTATTTTAGCTCACAAATATATTCTAACGGTACATCGCCAAGTGCTTTTTGAATCCTATTTTCCCAATCTAACAAATCTTCTTTCGAATAAGAATTGTCTAACGAATACATTCTGTAATCGTGTTTTAGGGTTTCGAAGTTTTTTGTAATTGTACCACCAACTCGTTGTGTGGGTGAATTTTCGTCGAAATATTCTGGGTTATTTTTTTCTAAAGACTGAAGATCAGCTAGTTTTACATCAAAATCATAATCTGAAATCGTAGGATTATCTAAAACGTAATAATTATAATTGTGGAGATTAAGCTCCTCACGCAATGATTGTATTTTTTGTAAAACGGTCATAAATAATAAAAATTGGCTATTCTAGTTTCTGAGCACTAAAATAACCAATTTTATCGAATTTAAACCCTAAAATTAGGAATTCATTATACCATTTATTTGTTTAAATAATTCGCCATCGCTCAAAAAAGCACCTTGTTTGATTAATTCGAAAAGAGAGGTGTTTCTTTCTTCGGTAAATTCTTTTTTACCTACTTTCATTTCAATATTATCGGTAAACATGTTGTCGCTTAACCATTGCAAACCTTCTTTGGTTAGAAAGTTTGTTTCCGGAACCACCGATTTCAAAACTATCGATTGCACATGAGTATCGAAACAATGAAAAAGAAAAATATAATTTTTAGAGAAGTGTTCTAAATATACTGCCCTTGTTAGCACACCTTCCCAAATTAAATCCGAGAAAACATCTAATTCTTGTTCGGCTACTTCTGGTTTTTCTAGTTTAATTTTGTCCCATTCTCCTTTATCTATAGATTGAGTTGAAAGAAAATTTATAAATTCTGGATGCAATTCTTCAAATTGCTCTTTGGTTAGTCTGTCGTATTTCATTTTAGACTTCTTAGATTTGTTAGATTTTTAGACTTCTTAGATTTCAAAATCAAAAATGTTGAATGTTGAAAAACGAATTTTGAATTTTGAAATAAAAAAAAAGCCTTCTTTTACAAGAAGGCTTTTAATATTTGTTAGAAATTATGCTTGTTCAGCAACAATTTCGTAAGCTAATTCTACAATTACATCACGGTGCAAACGAACTGAAGCATTATATTTTCCTGTTCTTTTCACGATACCAGAAGTAATAAATTTTCTGTCTATAGATTGACCACCTTTAGCTAAAGCTTCAGCGATATCTATATTAGTGATAGAACCAAAAAGTTTTTCACCACCTGCTTTTGCAGAGATTTTAATTTCGATAGCTTTAAGAGCATCTCCTAATGTTTTTGCATCTGCAACAACTTTAGCTTCTTTATGAGCTCTTTGTTTCAAATTTTCAGCTAATACTTTTTTCGCAGAAGAAGTTGCCATGTGAGCAAATCCTTGAGGAATTAAGTAGTTACGACCGTAACCTGCTTTTACAGATACGATATCGTCTTTAAAGCCTAGATTTTGTACGTCTTGTTTTAATATAAGTTCCATGTTGATGTCCTTTTAGAGAAGTTAGGTTTTCATTTTAGAAAAACCAACAACTTTTAGTTTTAAAATTATTTTAATAAATCGGCAACGTATGGCATAAATGCTAAGTGACGCGCTCTTTTTACAGCTACTGACACTTTACGTTGGTATTTTAATGAAGTTCCTGTAAGACGACGTGGTAAAATTTTACCTTGCTCGTTTACGAATTTCAATAAGAAATCTGCATCTTTATAATCGATATATTTGATTCCAGATTTTTTAAAACGACAATACTTTTTAGTTTTGTTCGTATCAATGTTTAAAGGCGTTAAATATCTAATATCTCCGTCTTTTTTTCCTGAAGCTGATTGTTGTAATGTTGACATAATAATTACGCTTTAGTTGCTTTTAGTTTTGCTCTTCTTCTCTCAGCCCATGATATTGCATGTTTGTCTAAACTTACAGTTAAGAAACGCATAACACGTTCGTCACGTCTAAATTCAGTTTCAAAACCGATTAACACTTCTCCTGGAACTGTAAATTCGAATAAATGGTAAAAACCACTTTTTTTGTTTTGAATTTCGTAAGCCATTTTTTTCAAGCCCCAATCCTCTTTGGATACCATTGTAGCTCCTTTTGAAGTTAAATAATCTTCAAATTTGCTTACTGTTTCCTTTACCTGAGTTTCAGATAAAACGGGATTCAAGATGAAAACAGTTTCATAATGATTCATAATATAAAATTTTATTTGTTAAAAATATGGGTGCAAAAGTAGTGTTTATATTTTAATATACAAGGGAAATATATAAATAATAGACAATTATGCCTTTTTTTACTAAAAATATTTGATTACTAAATAAAAAAAACTATATTTATTGTACCAATGTATTAAAATGATATTATGAAACTGAATTGTATTGTTGTAGATGATAGTGCTATACAAAGAATTTTGGTAAACAAACTAGTAGAATCCCATCCTAACTTAAATTTGGTTGACGATTTCTCTAATGCTATTGAAACTAAAAATTGCTTAATAACCAAGCCTATAGATTTACTTTTTTTAGATGTAGAAATGCCTATAATAAACGGTTTTAATCTCCTAGATGGTCTAAAAGAAAAGCCTCAAACCATATTTATTACCTCAAAAGCCGAATATGCAGTTAAAGCTTTTGATTATGATGCTACAGATTATTTGCAAAAACCAATTACAAAAGAACGTTTCAATGCCGCTGTAAAACGGGCGTTAGATATGCACCAACTTCGCAGAGATAACCTTGAGGAAGAAGGCGATCATATTTTTATAAAAAGCAATTTAAAGAAACTAAAAATATATACTGCAAAAATAAAATGGATTGAAGCTTACGGTGATTACGTAAAAATAGCTACCGAAGATGACAACCATCTTGTTTTGTCGACGATGAAATCCTTTGAACAAGATTTACCTAAAGAAAAGTTTATCCGTGTTCACAAGTCGTATATCATTAATATTGAAAAGATTGAAAAATTTAATAGCAAATTTGCCGAAATAGGAGTTACTAAAATCCCGTTAAGTCGAAACAAAAAAGAAGATTTAACAAAAGCTTTAAATTATTAATTTAACTTTTAGACTTCTTCTTTTTTTAGATTACAGTATTATCATGGCTGAAAAAGCAAATTATAATCAATAAAAATCGACATTTACCCCTACTTTGATAGCTCTAAATTGCGAAACAGACTCGAAACTATTCAGAATTTTCTGAATGGTTTTTTTTGTATTTCCTAATGATTTTTCTTGCGGGATTTTTATCAAAATTGTTCGAATATACTCGTTTCGAATACGATTTATAGCTGGTTCTTCTGGTCCAAGAACTGGAATATCAAACTGCTGTTTCAAAACTTGGTACAACCACATAGAGCCTTCTTTTAGCTTATCGAAGTCTTTTTGTTTTAAGGTTAATTTAATTAACTTGAAATAAGGCGGATAATGGTATATTTTTCTCTCATACAATTGCTCATTAAACATAGACAAATAATCATTTTGCACTACTTGCTGAATCGTATTGTGATTAGTATTATAGGTTTGAATAATCACTTTTCCTTTCTTATCAGACCTTCCTGCCCTACCCGATACTTGTGTCATCATCTGGAAACTACGTTCGAAAGCCCTAAAATCTGGAAAATATAGCATCGAATCGGCATTAAGGATTCCTACAAGCGATACATTATCAAAATCTAAACCTTTGGCAAGCATTTGTGTGCCTACTAGAATATCTATTTCTCTATTTTTGAAACTACCAATCAATTTTTCGAAAGCATATTTACCTCGAGTAGTATCTTGGTCCATTCGTTTGATGTTTTTTGTTGGAAAAAGTGAAGCCAATTCTAATTCTATTTGCTCGGTTCCAAACCCTTTAGAAGTTAAATCGATACTAGAACAAGCATGACAATTAGTGGGTTTGGCAATACTATACCCACAATAATGACAACGCAATTGGTTTTTGAACTTATGATATGTTAAACTCACATCACATTGCGGACATTGTGGTACATGACCACAAGTCATACACTCGATCACTGGCGAATAACCACGACGGTTTTGAAACAAAATAACTTGTTCCCCGTTAGATAATGCTTCTGCAATAGCATCTATTAGGTTTTGACTAAAATGCCCTGTCATTTTTTTGCGGAAATAGCTATCTTTTAAATCGACCAATTCTATTTCTGGTAAAACAGCATTTCCGAAACGTTCGTGCAATTCGACCAATCCGTATTTGTCGTTTTTAGTATTAAAATAAGTTTCAATGCTTGGTGTTGCGGAACCTAACAACACTTTGGCTTTATGAAAATTTGCCAAAACAATTGCTGCATCACGAGCATGGTATCTTGGTGCGGGGTCAGTTTGTTTAAATGTTTGTTCGTGTTCTTCATCGACAATAATGAATCCTAAATCTTGAAAAGGCAAGAATAGTGCCGAGCGGGCTCCAATAACAATTTGAGCTTTTTCGGACGAATTTAAAACCTGATTCCAAACCTCAACACGCTCATTATTGCTATATTTCGAATGAAAAACAGCTACTTTATTCCCGAAATGTTTGGTTAATCTAGAAACCAATTGTGTGGTAAGCGCAATTTCTGGCAACAAGTACAAACACTGTTTTTTTTGCTCTAAAAATTTTTCAACTAGCTTGATATATACTTCTGTTTTTCCCGAAGCGGTGATTCCGTGGAGCAAGCAAACTTCTTTTGAAGTAAAAACTGTTTCAATTGCCGATAAAGCTTTGTTTTGTGGTTCGCTTAATACAATCTGACTTATGTTTACATCATCAAACGAAACTCGATCTTCTTGGATATAATATTCTTCGAAAATTTCTTTATCGATTAGTGCTTTTATAACTGCCAAGGTTCCTCCAGAAAATTCAGTCAATCCTTTAACCGAAATAGGCTTTTTTGTAGTAGCTTGCAACTGAAAATAACTTAATAATATTTCTTTTTGTTTTTGTGCATTTTTTAGAACCAATAATAATTCTTCCAATTTATCATTAGAATTAAACTGGGAAAACAACCGAATATAACGCACCAATTTGGGTTTGTATTCTTCAATCATTTCTTCTTGAAGTGTAATAACATTTTTAGCCAAAAGTTGCTGAATGATGGGTAAAACTTTCTTTTTGTTTAATACCGAAGTAACCTCGCTAATTTTTAGAGAGCTTTGCTGTTTTAAGGCTTCTACTAATAAATATTCCTCGTCCGAAAGCTCGTTTTCATTAATAATAAAATCTTTTTTGGCAGAAATAATTGTTTCGCTTTCTAATTGCAATGCCGATGGCAAAGCGCACCTAAAAACTTCGCCCAACGTACACATATAATAGGATGCAATCCATTGCCAATGTTGCAATTGTACCTCGGTTACAATAGGTTTCTGATCTACAATTTGATGAATTTCTTTGGCCTCATATAAAGTTGGCGCATTGTGATGTAGCTCCAAAACCAAACCTGTATAAAATTTACTTTTACCAAAAGGAACTGCTACCCGCATACCTATTTTCAGGTACTCGAATTCTGCCTCCGAAACGCTATATGTAAACGTTTGCGGAAGTGTAAGTGGTAAAATAACTTGAATGAAGAATGGCATTTTTAGTTTGAATTTTAAAAATTAAAATATTACACCTATTTTAGTAATCCTTATTAATAACAAGTTCCTTTGTAACAATAAATATAGGTATGATATAAATTTAAGATAAATACAACTTTAATTAGAGTTGTAGCTATTCGTTTTGCATTAAATACTTAATTCTAGAAACAACATTTTTTTTAATCTCATCTTCAGAGGTTGCCACATGGATTAGAATTTACGCTACAAACGAAGTTTACGGAACTCCTAAATATAATGAAGTAATCTTTTTGAGGCAGAAAAAGCCTCAAAAAAGATTTTTACTTCAATTCCTAATGCAAAATACTGTAATTAATAGCGTTAATCTATGAATGAAAAAAAAAATGAAGGAATCCTAAGGCAAAATGGAATAACAAATAAAATTGAGTGCTATATTTTACCTTTTTACTTTAGCGGAATTCATTATATGGTTTTATAATTCTTCAGACTAAATTACTACTTCACTCTAACCCAAGTTTGCGAACGTCCTATTAAGGAAAATCCCATATAACCACGAACTTCGAGTTTGTCTTTACCCGCTAGTTTTATAAAACATTTGTAAATGTTCCCAGTTTCGGGATCTAGTATTTTTCCGCCATTGTATTCGTCATCTTCTTTCTTAAGGCCTTTTATAATTACTAGCCCTAAAACGGGTTTGTTTTTATCTAGACCTTCACATTTTTCGCATTTCCTATTGCGTCTAGAAGGATCTATAATTTCGATAACTTCTCCGTAAACTTTTCCGCTGTTTTCGTAAACTTCTACAATAGATTTTGCTTGTCCCGTTTTATCATCGATGGTTTTCCATTTTCCGAAAACAGTTTGGGATTGCATTTGAAAAGATCCAATAAGTAAAAGCAAAAGTGTCATTTTTTTAATCATCATAAATGTGGGTTTTTAGTTGGGTGGTGTTTTAATTTATATATAGACGCATCTAATTCGAAACCTAAAAGCAGTACCATACAGTTTAGCCAAAGATAAAACATTACGATGAGTAATGTTCCTATCGAGCCGTATAATTCGTTATATTTTGAGAATCTTACTACCCAAATCCCGAAAAAATACGAAGACAAAATAATTAAAATAGTGGTAAATACAACACCTATTGTTATAAAAGCACGCTTTCGTGTTTGTCGTATTCCGAATTTAAAAAGTATTCCTATTGACATGATTATCATGATAATGATAAAGGAATATCGACCAAATTCTATTAGCGAAATTTTGTCGGAAATTCTACTAGAAAGTACGTCTTGAATGATGGTTCTTTGTATAAAAACTTCAAAAATAATAATCGCAGAAACGGTAATTAGTAGGATAAATGTAAGCAACATCGATATAAACAATGCTACAAAATATTGCCTAAAATAGGCTCTTTTTTCTACAATATGTTGCGAGGTTTCGAAACCACTCATTACAGCATTTACGCCATTTGTCATTAGAAAAACAGACAAAATACCCCCTGTAGACAATAATCCTGAATGACTATTATGTAGAATATCGTTTATAATATTATCTATCGCATCGAAAGTGGTTGGTGGCACATTTGCTCGTACAAATCCTAAAAAATCTTCTTGAAAACCTGTTATTGGAATGTAAGGAATAAGATTTAAAATAAATAACATAAACGGAAATAGCGCCATAAAAAAGCTCCATGCTACGGCTGCTGCCCTATAACTTAAGGCACCTTGAACAATTCCTGAAAGATAAAAATCGATTAATTCATATAAAGAAATTCCTTGTAACCAAGGGAGTTTTATGTTTTGTAAAATAATAATTAATTGCTTAATTACTGGGATTTTTTTTAATATTTCTTCTGTAGTTTGACTCATAATTTAGGTTGCAGGTTAAATTGCTTTCAAACTCAAATCTATATTATAAACTGAATGCGTTAAAGCACCTGATGAAATATAATTGACACCACATAATGCGTAATCACGAATGGTTTTCTCGTTGATATTTCCTGAAGATTCTGTTAAACATTTATTTCCAATTAATTTGACAGCTGTTTTTGTGTCTTCAAAATTAAAATTATCGATTAAAATTCGATAAACGCCTTCGGATTGTAATATTTCTTCTATTTCGGCTATATTTCTAGCTTCGACAATAATTTTTAAATCGAGATTATTCTCTGCAAGGTATTGTTTTGTTTTGGCTATAGCCAAAGTTATTCCGCCAGCAAAATCATTATGATTATCCTTAAGCATAATCATATCATATAAAGCGAAACGATGATTTTCGCCACCGCCCATTTTTACTGCCCATTTTTCGGCAGCACGAAAACCTGGAGTTGTTTTTCGAGTGTCTAAAATTTTGGTATTTGTACCTTCAAGTAATTGTACGTATTTATTAGTTTTTGTAGCAATAGCACTCATTCTTTGCATCGAATTAAGGACTAATCTTTCTGCTTTTAGGATAGATTGTGAACTGCCAGAAACATGAAAAACTACGTCACCATACGCTACCTGGCTTCCGTCTTGTATAAAAGTTTCAACAATTAGATTAGAATCTACATGATTAAAAATCATTTTTGCAAATTCGACACCCGCAATAATTCCTGTATCTTTTACTAATAATTTGGCTTTTCCCATTGCTGAAACAGGAATACAAGCTAGCGAACTATAATCGCCAGATCCTATATCTTCCCGAATACCATTTGTAATAATTAATTCTAATTCTTGGTTAAACTGTGTTTCTGAAATCATATTGTATAAAATTATGAGGCTAAAATAATACATATTTAAAACAATTGTAGTCTTTAAAAAAGATAAAATTACGCAAAGGCATAATTATTTAGCTTTTGTATCAAATTGAAGTAGATTTATTTTTTTAAAATTAATTGTTTCATTTTAAATACAACTTATAAAAAATGTATTAGTTTTGTATAAAATTTTTAAAAACAATAAAATGACAAGTACACAAAAAGACCTAATAAAAGCTACTATTCCTATTTTAAAATCTAATGGGGAAGACTTGGTTAAATATTTTTACAATCGCATGTTTATACATAATCCAGAATTAAAAAATCTTTTTAATATGGGAAATCAATCAAGCGGAAAACAACAAAGCGCATTAACAGGTGCGGTACTAGCTTATGCAGAAAACATAGACAATCCAACGGTTTTAATAAACACCTTAAAATTAATTGGAAACAAACACGTGAGTCTTCAGGTAACTGCAAAACAGTATGATATAGTAGGAAACCATCTAATTGCATCTATCAAAGAAGTTTTAGGAGCTGAAACAGCCACAGAAGAATTACTGCATGCGTGGACTATTGCTTATACACAACTAGCACAAATAATGATCGATATTGAAGAAGGTATGTATAAAGAAAATATCGAAAAAGAAGGCGGTTGGAATGGATGGAGAGATTTTAAAATTTCAAAAATAGTTACCGAAAGTACTGAAATAAAATCTTTTTATTTAGAGCCTACAAATGGAGAAAAGTTACCTTCATTTAAACCAGGGCAATACCTATCTATAAAAACATATATCGATGCTTTAGGACATGAACAACCTAGACAATATAGCTTATCATCTGCAAATAGTGACAAATGGTATCGCATTTCGATAAAAAAAGAAATGGGAAACCAAAACAAACCAAACGGTATTTTTTCGCATGCCATGCATGACAAAAAAATAGGCGATATAATACAAGTTAGCGCTCCCTCTGGAGTATTTCATATAGATAACGAAAATAAAAACCCCTTAGTTCTTATTAGTGGCGGGGTAGGAATTACCCCACTAATGAGCATGTTAGAAGCTAATACTCACGAACTAAAACAACATAAAACAGTCTGGATACATAGTTGTAGAAACAAAGAGGTACATGCCTTTAAAGAAGATATTAAAAAATTAGAGCAAGCAAACCAATGGCTAACCACGCATCTTTACTACGAAACCAATACAAGTGGTGAGCATGATGCAAAATTAGGT
Organism: Flavobacterium psychrophilum DSM 3660 = ATCC 49418; assembly: GCF_002217405.1. Taxonomy (GTDB): domain Bacteria; phylum Bacteroidota; class Bacteroidia; order Flavobacteriales; family Flavobacteriaceae; genus Flavobacterium; species Flavobacterium psychrophilum. Next base: position 40,960 of record NZ_MUHE01000013.1, read on the forward strand.
CGAATTAATATCCCCGAATTGCAAAAAGAGATTTTAGTAAACGATGCAAAATATTATATTTGTGGCCCAGAACTTTTTATAAAAGCACAATACACTGCATTATTAGAAATAGGCGTAAAGGAAGAATTTATTTCTTTTGAAGAATTTGGACCACAATTACTTAATTTGAATTAAAACAAAAATGAAACTGAACCATTTTACTGATTTTAGTATGCGTATTTTAATGTATCTTAATCATCAAAAAGAAGGAAAAACAACTTCTTTAGATGAGTTATCAGATCAGTTTAAAATATCAAGAAATCATTTAATTAAAGTGGTTCAGTTTTTATCTAAAAACCAATACATACACACCAAAAGAGGTAAAAATGGAGGAATTCATATTTCAAACGAAACAAAAACCATACCCTTGGGAAATTTAATAAATATCCTAGAGCAAGACAATTCTCCTATCATAAACTGCGATAGCAAGCCTTGCGTTTTAGCACCTCATAATTGCAAATTAAAATATATTTTCCAATTAGGATACCAATCATTTATAAACACACTTAATCAATTTACGCTATCCGATTTAACATTTGAAAATTGGGATAAAATTTTTTAAAATGAAAAACAAAATAGCAAAAAGTTTTATAACCACTTTGTTTATAACATTTGTACTAACCATTGTAAACACAAACACTTTCGGAACGCTACCTTTTTTTTTCATCTGGATTCGCTCTTGGTGCATTGCAGGAACAATTGCCAGCTTCTTTAATGTTTTTATCTTTTCGAAAACCAATACGCATTTAAAAACCGTATTCTCCTACTTTAACAAATAAAATTTATTTTTTTGCCAAAATAAACAAACCCTTAATTGTACTTTATTAAATTTGTATTCATTTATACAAATAATATGAATATCAAACTTATTGCCATTGGTAAAACCGATAATAAAAATTTGCAAACCCTAATTGATGATTACACAAAGCGCTTGTCATTTTATATTAAATTTGATTTAGAAATCATTGCCGATATTAAAAACGTAAAAAACTTATCCGAAACGCAGCAAAAAGAAAAAGAAGGCGAGCTTATTTTGTCTAAAATTACGCCAACAGATCAGTTAATTTTGTTAGACGAAAACGGAAAAACCTTTTCCAGTGTTGCTTTTTCTGACCAATTACAAAAAAAAATGAACTCAGGAATTAAAACATTAGTTTTCGTAATTGGCGGACCGTATGGATTTAGTGATGACGTTTATAAGAAAACTTTTGGCAAAATTTCGCTTTCTCAAATGACTTTTTCGCACCAAATGGTTCGGCTATTTTTTATCGAACAATTGTATCGTGGATTTACAATTTTGAAGAACGAACCATATCATCATCAATAGAAATGATTATATTTGGATTTTTAAAACTTAATTGATGCTTTCAATATTAATTCCTACTTATAATTACAATGCTTTTTCATTGGTTGAAGAACTAAATAATCAAGCTTTGGCAACTGGAATTAAGTATGAAATAATTGTTTTAGATGATGGGTCAAATTATTTTTTAAAAGAAAATCAAAAAATAAACGAGCTAGATAATTGTAGTTTAAATGAGCTTTCTCAAAACATCGGATATAGCAAAATAAGAAATGTACTCGCTAAAAAAGCTAAATATGATTGGCTCCTTTTTTTAGATAGCGACACTTTTCCAAGGTCAAGTAGTTACATTTCAAACTACATCAAACTCATCACAAAAAATAAAAAAGTGGTGTTTGGAGGAATAGAATACCCTAAAAACAAACCAGAAAACGATAAACTACTTCGTTGGAAATATGGAAAAAAAAGAGAAGTTAGTTCATTAAGTAATAGAATCAAAAAACCATACAATTCCGTTTTTGTTTATAATTTTTTGATAGAAAAAACAATATTTAGTTCCATTTTGTTTGATGAGAAAATAAAAAAATATGGATATGAAGATTTTATGTTTATTCAAAATTTAAAGCTAAAAAACATAAATATTTATCACTGTGAAAATACCGTATTTCACTTAAATTCAGACACCTCAGATGTTTTTTTAACAAAAACACGTACCGCCTTAAAAACACTTCAATTCCTTTTTGAAAATCAGAATATTTTTTACATTGAGACAAAAATTACGAAAACTTACAACATATTATATCGCCTGAAATTAGTTGCAACTATTTCTAGATTATTTCAAAAACATCAAAATAAACTAGAAACAAATTTAAAATCAAAAAAACCTTCTCTTTTTATTTTAGACTTATACAAAATCGGTTATTTTTGCTTGATAAACACTAAATAAATGCCTTTTTTTTCGATAATAATTCCGCTTTACAATAAAGAAAATTATATAGAGTACACTCTAAAAAGTGTTCTCAATCAATCTTTTATTGATTTTGAAATTATTATAGTAAATGATGGATCTACCGACAATAGTGAACAAATAGTGTTTCAATTTAATGATAAACGAATACATTATTTTCATAAAAAAAATGAAGGTGTTTCTATTGCTAGAAATTTTGGAATTGAACAGGCAAAATCAGATTTTATTTGTTTTTTGGATGCCGATGATTTTTGGTATGAAAATTATCTAGAAATAATGCAAACTTATATTGAAAAATTTTCAACATATAAAGTGTTTTCTAGCGCCATAGAAATAGAAACTTCTAAAACAATTTTCCCTGCACAATACTCGATAAAGAAAAATGCTGATTTTGAAATTATAAACTTCTTTGAAGCTAGTGAAAAAGAATGTGCCATTTGGACATCTAGCTCCGTTTTTCATAAAAGTATATTTAAAAAAACTGGTGTTTTTGATCCAAATATAAAAATTTCAGAAGATACTGATTTATGGATTCGTATTGGTTTGCAATATCCTATTGTATTTATCTGGAAAACAATAGCACGATATGTATATGATGAGCAAAGTGTATCTAGAACTTCTAATTATATTTTTGAAGAAAGTAGTTTTCTAAAATATGTAGAAAAAGAAAAAACCAATAAAGAGTTAAAAAAATATTTAGATTTAAATCGTTTCTCTGCTGCAATAAAAAACAAATTAAATGATAATTATGCAAGCTTTGAGAAAGTAATAAAAGAAATTAATTTAACTAATTTGAGCTTCAAAAAAAGGCTTTTACTTAAATTACCTACTCCCATTTTAAAAAAATTAATCCTCCTAAAATTATTTTTAGCTAATTTAGGAATTGGAAATTCTATTTTTAAATAATTTAAATTCTTCAAGATCTCTTATATAATCCTCTTCATCAAAAACATCTGAAGAAACAACTAAACATACAGAACCAGATGAAAAATTAGCTAATTCCCTCCAAATTCCGTTTACGATTAACAATCCGAAATTAGGTTTATTAAGTGTTATTTTTTTTTGCTTATAACCATCTTTTAATATAACATCAAAACTACCACTTAGCGCAATTAAAATTTCATGTTGATGTATATGACAGTGCCCTCCTCTTTCAGCGCCACTAGGCACATCATATAAGTAGTAAACTCTCTTAATTTCGAAAGAGATTGTACTGCCCTCAATAACTGAAAGATTCCCTCGAGGGTCTTCAATTTTAGGGATTTCAATAAGTCTAACGTCGTGTATTGTTGTCATTTAACTTTCTAATAATTTATTCCACTCTTTACTAATATTTTCTAAAGATAAATATTCTATACTATCTTTGGCGTATTTTTTACAAAGACTATACAAATCGTGATCTAAAACCATTTTATTCATGGCTTCACTAAGTAATTCTATGTTATTATTATCTACTAAGAGCCCGTTTTTTTTGTTAATAATAATTTCTTCAGGACCTGATTTGCAATTAACAGAAATTACTGGCGTATTTAGAGCAAGGGATTCGATAACAACCCTAGGAAACCCTTCAAATTTACTTGTTAATACCGTACAAATTGCTTGTTTAACATACGGAAATGGGTTTACCTGTTTGTCACAAAACTTAACTTTATCTGATAATTTTAGTTTTACTACTTTATCTTTCAATTTTTTTAAATCTTTCCCATCGCCTAATATATAAAGAAAAATATTGTTTTTAGGCAATTCGGAAAAGCTATAAGCGTCTATTAATAAAGAATAATTTTTTACCTCATCATCTATTCGCCCATAGGCTAATATATATTTTTCAGAAATTTTGTATTTTAGAGCTAATTCATTAATATTTTCAAAATCAATCGGATTATAAATACTTCTTACATTATTGTATTGATAAGTTTTTTCGATTTCATTTTTAATCTCTTTTGACACACCTATAATATATTTTGCTGATTTATAAATATTCTTAGCTACTATTTTATTTTTAGGAAAATACCAACTAATATTAAAACTTCGAACCATATAAATCAGATTAGATTTTTTAGTGTAAAATAATTTCGAGAAAATAATTTCTACTAATGTTCTATATCTTGTTCGGCTGTCTATAATCCAATCAAATTTATGTGTTTTTATGTATTTTTTATAAATTAAAAATCTTTTTATACGTCCCAAAAAAGTATTGTTAGCCTCTTTTAGTTTGCCCATATTAAAAAGTACTCCTTCATATCGAAACTCAACTTTGTCTAGAAAAGTAACAATATGAACTTTATAGCCCATCTCCGACAATAAAACTGATAACAAACCCGTAGATCTTTCAGCTCCACCTTCTGCCAATGAAGTAGTAACTAGTAGTATTTTTTTTTTAGGTGTGATACTCATTAATATTATAAATAGTAAATATATTTGTTGAATATAACAAATATATGAAAATATTATTAGTAGGAGAATACAGTAGGCTACATAATACCTTGAAAGAAGGCTTAGAAAAACTTGGCCATCAAGTATTCGTAAATGGATTAAATGATGGTTTTAAAGATTACCCTGTAGATTTTAAGATTTATCGCAAATATAATAAAGGAATTATAAGTAAAATTAAAAACCTGGTTTTTGTACTAACTGGTTTTGACATTTCTTCCTACGCAACATACAATCAGGTAAAACATAATGCCTCTAGATTTTCTGGGTTTGATGTGGTACAACTAATTAACGAGAATAGTTTTATGTGCCAGCCAAAACATGAAATTAAAATCATAGCATTTTTAGTAAAAAACAATACAAAATTATTCCTACTTTCTTGTGGTGATGATTATGTTAATGTGGATTATAATTTTAAAAATCCGTATAGAAAATCAGTTTTAAATCCGTATTTCGAACAATCAAGTATTAAGAAAAACTTTATTAATTCATTAAAATTTAGAAAAAAATCATTTAAAAAGTTACACGAATATATTTACGAAAACTGTAATGGTGTTATAGCTACTGATTTTGACTACCATTTACCATTACTTAAGAATTCTAAATATTTAGGATTAATTCCAAACCCAATAAATAGTACTCATTTAAAGTACATAAATTTAGCCATTACAGATAAAATCATGATATTTTTAGGTCTAAACAATCAGAATTATTACAAAAAAGGAGGGAATCATTTTGAAGAAGCTTTAAGCATAATTAAAGCAAAATATTCTGAGAAAGTTGCCATAATTATAACCCAAAATATTCCTTACAGTACTTATATAAATCTATATAATAATTGCCATATTTTATTAGATCAAACCTATGCAAACGACCAAGGTTATAATGCACTAGAGGCTATGGCAAAAGGAAAAGTTGTTTTTACTGGTGCCGAAAAGGAGTTTAGCGATTATCATAATATTCAGGAAAGGGTTTGTATAAATGCAAAGCCTGACATTAATTATTTAGTAAATGAATTGTCTTTCTTGATAGAAAATCCTAAAGAAATTCTTGCCATTAGCAAACGTGCTAAAGCTTTTGTAGAAAAAGAGCATAATTATATAAAAATTGCTGAAAGATATTTAGAAGTTTGGAGCAATAATTAGATTGCAAGACTAAATATCTTATTTGTCTTCTTTTTAATAAATTTAAAATCTCGCTCTAATTATTAACATCTAGTTTAATAAAAATCTGATTCTTAAATTTCAAATCAAAAATTGATGTGTGTGTTTTGTAATATTACAAACTAAGATAATTTCTATTATAGTTGTATTTTTTAGTTTTTGAGTTAATTATTATATACTCTAGCAACCCTATCTAGTCCATCAATCTTTCTGATATTATCTATTAGTTTTTTAAGAATTGTATTATTAGGAACAACAACAGTTAGCGTTCCTTTGAAAATTCCTGCATCACCGCTTAAGGAAATACTCTGAATATTTACGTGCATATTGTTTGAAACTACTCGGGTAATTTCGTTAGTTAAACCTATACTATCCATACCTGTAATTTCGAGAATGGCTTTAAATTCTTGTTGTGAGGAATCTATCCATTTGGCTTGCATGATTCGGTAAGCATAATTAGATTGCATACTTATTGCGTTTGGACAGTCACGTTTGTGCACTTTGATACCTTCATTAATAGTAACAAAACCAAAGACTGAATCGCCAGGAATTGGATTGCAACAAGCAGATAATTTATAATCTAATTTGTCTTGTTCTACTCCAAAAACGAGCATATCATAATTACTAGACAACTCATTTTTGTGAATTATATCGGTATTGGTAGATGGGCTTCTTTTTATTTTATTTTTAAAGAAGTTCATAAATGCGTTACTTCTTTGTGCGGCAAAATCACGCAATTGTTGGTTGTCTATTGCGCCAATTCCTACTCTGTAAAACAAATCTAAACTGGTTTTTAGTTTAAAATAATTTACTAGTTCGTTTACTGTGGCTTCGGTTAGTGATAGTTTTAATTGCTTTAGTTTTCTAACTAGGGTTTCTTTTCCGTCTTCGGCAATTTTCTTAATATCCTCATTAAGGAAATTTCTAATTTTATTTTTGGCTCTCGATGTGGTTACATAATCGAGCCAGTTTATAGTAGGCTTTTGGTTTTGAGAAGTAATAATCTCAATTTGATCACCACTTTTTAATACATGATTTAGTTGAACTAATTTTCCGTTAACTCTAGTTCCTCTGGTTCTAATTCCTATTTCGGAGTGAATACTAAAGGCAAAATCTAACGATGTGGCGCCTTTGGGCAAAGATTTTATTTCGCCTTTGGGCGTAAAAACATATATTTCTTTGGCATATAAATTCATTTTAAAGTCTTCTACAAAATCGACTGCGTTTGTTTCGGAATTTTCGAGTGCTTCTTTTAGTAAATTTAACCAAACATCTAGTCCGCTTTCTTCGGTTGCGCCTTGTTTGTATTTGTAATGGGCTGCGTAGCCTTTTTCGGCAATTTCGTTCATTCGTTCGCTACGAACCTGTATTTCTACCCACCGCCCTAAAGGCCCCATAACGGTAATGTGCAAGGCTTCGTAACCCGTAGATTTGGGTGACGAAATCCAATCTCGCAAACGACTCGGACTGGGACGATAATGGTCTGTTACTATCGAATATATTTTCCAGGCTAAGAATTTTTCGTCATTCGGATTTGATTTGTAAACGATGCGTAGGGCAAATTTGTCGTAAACCTCATCGAAAGTTACGTTTTGTGCGGCCATTTTGCGGCGTATGGAGTAAATAGATTTAGGCCGACCTTTTATAACATACTCTACTCCTTCTTTGTCTAGGGATTCTTTTAAGATGTCTGATATGTTTCTAATATACTCGTCTTGTTCTTCTTTAGTTTCTTTTATTTTACTTACAATGTCGTTATAAACTCCTGGTTCTGTATATTTTAAACCTAAATCTTCGAGCTTTGTTTTTATATTATATAATCCTAATCTGTGGGCAAGGGGTGCGTATATGTATAAGGTTTCTGATGCAATTTTAACTTGTTTGTGATCTACCATAGATTCCATGGTTTGCATATTATGCAATCGGTCTGCGAGTTTTATGATAATTACACGAACATCATCGTTTAGTGTGAGTAACATTTTTCGGAAGTTTTCGGCTTGCATCGAAATGTTCATGTCTTTTTTTACTTGAGAAATTTTAGTTAATCCTTCTACAAGTTGTGCTACTTTGGGATTAAACATTTGCTCAATTTCTTTGATGGTAATATCAGTGTCTTCTACCACGTCGTGCATTAATGCTGCGGCAATGGCTGTTGCGCCCAAACCTATTTCGCCTGCTACAATTTTTGCCACAGCGATGGGATGAAAAATATAGGCTTCGCCAGATTTTCGGCGTTGGTCTTGGTGGGCTTCGACGGCAACATCGAATGCTTTGCGGATTAGTTTTTTGTCTTCGGGTGTAAGGGTTTGATAACTTATTCTAAGTAACTCCTTGTACTCCTGAGCAATAGCTTTATTTTCCTTTTCGATATCTATTTCTACCATAATATTGCTGTTCGATTCCTAAAGTTAGGTTAAATAAATGAATTATGAAAGTTTTTTTTTGTTTTTGAAATTGAATTGTGTGCTGTGCAACATTTTGCGTTAGGGATAGAAACGGAAATCCTTTTTTGAGGCTTTTTTGCCGATAAAAAAGATTGAAGTGTATAGCCCGACCCTTGTGGTAACGCCCAACAGAGGCTGAAAGTGAGAACTGCTCAGGCTTTTTTTTTAGAATCCTCTTTGTCGTTTGGCTTCAAAAATTAAAATAGCGGCTGCAACTGAAACATTCATGCTGTCTATTTCGCCTTGCATGGGGATAATGATGTTTTGTGTTGCGTTGTTGCGCCATTCTTGGGTTAGTCCTGTGGCTTCTGTGCCTACAACTAGTGCGGTTGGTGGGGTATAGTCTTGAGTGTGATAGGGGGTTGCGTTTTGTAAGGTAGCGCAGTAAAAATTAATTTTGTTTTCTTTTAGGTAGGTTATGATTTCTTGTGTTGTGCCGGTTGCGATTTGTGTTGTGAATAGGCATCCTACGCTAGAGCGAACGATGTTTGGGTTGTATAGATCTGATTTTGGATTGGCAATAATTACGGCATCGAGATTTGCAGCATCGGTGGTGCGAAGTAATGCGCCTATGTTTCCTGGTTTTTCGGGTGCTTCGGCAATGAGTATTAATGGGGTTTGGGATAATTTTAAATCTGTTAAAAGGAAGGGTTTTGTTTTGGCTACGGCTAAAATTCCTTCGGTGGTGTCTCGATAGGCTAGTTTTTGATAGACTTCTTTCGAGATTTCGATTATATCGTGTGCTTGATTTGTGATTTGTGTGATTTGTTTTTGGGATATTAAATCGGGTAAAAACAAGATGGTTTCTATTACAAACGCGCCTTTTTGCGCTAATTCTATTTCCCGTTGTCCTTCTATAAGGAAGGTTCCTGATTGTTTTCTGGCTTTCGATTTTTCTTGTAATAGAACTAACGATTTTATGTACGGATTTTGTGAGGAAGTTATTTGTTTCAAGGGAAAAGTTTCTGAGTTTTTGAGTTGCTAAGTTACTAAGTTTTTTTAAGTTTAAAATAAATATTTATAAACTGTTGGCTAAGCAGGTTATTTTTTTTTTGCCACAGTTTTTTACATATTAATGAAATGTAGATTTATATTTACAAAAAAAATCTGCAGCAAAATCATTATTAGTCTTACTTACCGATGGTCTTAAATATTTAACAACTTAAAATAGGTTTTTTAATGCAATAGGTTTTAGCGTATTTTATGTAATTTTGCACAACTTAATTATAAAAAATTATAACTTTACCATGTTTTACCTTTTAGATATTATAGGAACAATGGCTTTTGCTATGTCTGGTGCGCTTACAGCGATGAACAAAAAAATGGATCCTTTTGGTGTTTTTATTATAGCCTTTGTAACAGCGCTTGGTGGTGGTACCTTGCGTGATGTTATGATTGGCAATACACCCGTGGGTTGGATGAAGGATTTGAAAGGAGTTTATGCTATTATCGTAGCCTTTTTATTAGCCTTTCTTTTTAGAAATAGGTTTGACAAACTAAGAACGTCCTTGTTCTTATTTGACACCATCGGATTGGGGGTTTTTACTCTAATTGGCATTCAAAAAGGAATTAATATTCACTTACACCCTGTTATTTGTGTTGCTGTTGGAACAATGACAGCTTGTTTTGGTGGGGTTATACGTGATATTTTGTGCAACGAAATTCCTGTAATTTTTAGAAAAGAGATTTATGCAACCATTTGTATTATTGGAGGAATCTTTTTCTTTGTTTTAAAAAAATTAAATTTTGAAGATGACCTAATTTATATAATGACTTCATTAATAATTGTAATTATTAGATTGATGGCTGTAAAATTTAAATGGAGTTTAAAACCAATTGTAAACAAATCCTGATTATTATTGCAGAAAACCAAGTAACAATAGCCATTTAAAAAACACTTAGACGATAGCTATTGTTATTAATTTGAGAAAAAAACAACCCTATTAATTCCCTTTATTTGCAACACGTTTTTCTCTGGTATAAAAATTAAAAAAAGATAGTATTTTTCTAATTTGGTGCTTCTAAATTAGAAAAATTTATAAAAAATGTGTATTTTGCCGAAATTTAAACATATTAGGTGATAGATTACTCAGTTAGACCATACCAAACAAAAGATTATACGCTTTGGAATACTTTTATTAATGAAGCAAAAAATGCTACTTTTTTGTTTCATCGTGATTTTATAGAATATCATAAAGACCGATTTGATGATTTTTCCTTGATGGTATTTTGTAAAGAAAAACTTGTAGCTGTTTTGCCAGCAAATAAAATAGAAGACGCTGTGTTTTCTCATCAAGGGCTTACTTATGGCGGGTTAGTATATTCTGATAAATTAAAATTAGCTACGGTTTTAACGATTTTTCAGACGGTTTTAAGATTTCTTAAAAATAGCAATATAAATACTGTTAATATAAAAACAATTCCAGCTATTTACCATACAAAACCAGCCGAAGAACTTTTGTATGCTTTGTTTTTAGTTGATGCAAAACTGCACAGACGAGACAGCTTATCGGTAATTAATTTGCCAAACAACAGCCATTATTCAACAATTAGAAAAAGAGGAATTCAAAAAGGTTTTTCGAACGATTTAGTTATAAAAGAAGTTAATCTTTTTACCTCTTTTTGGGAAGAAATATTAATACCCAATTTAGAACAACGACACAGTGCAAAACCAATTCACACTTTGACAGAAATAGAAAGTTTACAAGCTAAATTCCCAAAAAATATTCGTCAGTTTAATGTATATTATGATAACAAAATAGTAGCAGGAACAACTATTTTTGAAAGTAATCAAGTAGCCCACGCACAATATATCTCGGCAAACGAGCGCAAAAATGAACTAGGAAGTTTAGATTTTTTGTTTCATTATTTAATTACTACTGTTTTTAAGAATAAAAAACATTTCGATTTTGGTATTTCAAACGAAAACCTAGGAAAAAAATTAAATAACGGATTGTCGTATTGGAAAGAAAGTTTTGGCGCAAGCACAATTGTTCAGGATTTTTATGAAGCAAAAACAAGCAACTATATTTTATTAGATAATGTAATGATATGATTCGATTTTTAGATTTAAATAAAATTAATAAACCTTATGAGGTAGCTTTTCAAGAAAAATTACAATTTGTGATGAACTCTGGTTGGTATATTTTAGGCAATGAAGTAAAAACTTTCGAAGAAAATTTTGCTAAATATTGTGACAGTAAATATTGCATAGGAGTTGGCAATGGTTTAGATGCCTTGGTACTCCTATTTAAAGCGCATATTATATTAGGAAAATTGCAAAAAGGAGACCAAGTTATTGTACCCGCAAATACTTATATTGCTAGTATTTTAGCTATTTTACAAGCGGATTTAATTCCAGTATTAGTCGAACCAAAATTAGAAACCTACAATATAAATCCAGATTTAATTACATCGAAAATCACATCGAAAACCAAAGCGATTCTGGCCGTACATCTTTACGGACAATTAGCTGATATGAATGCTATAAACGCAATTGCAAATCAGCATAATTTATTGGTTATAGAAGATGCAGCACAAGCACATGGAGCGTCATTAGAGGGTAACTTTAAAAAAGCAGGAAATCTTTCTAACGCTGCTGCTTTTAGTTTTTACCCGGGCAAAAACCTAGGAGCTTTGGGCGATGCAGGAGCAATAACTACAAATGACCACGAGTTAGCTAAAACCATAAAATCATTGCGAAATTATGGCTCAGAAACTAAATACTATAATGATTATATTGGTGCAAACTCTAGACTAGACGAACTTCAAGCGGGATTTTTGAATGCGAAATTGCCTCATTTAGATTCTGATAATAAAAGAAGAAAAGCAGTCGCAAAACGCTATCTTTTAGAAATAAAAAACAATAAAATCACTTTACCTTTTTGGGATAATAGTACCAACCATGTTTTTCATTTGTTTGTAATTAGAACAGAAAACCGCAATAAATTACAACAATATTTATTAGAAAACGGAATTGAAACCCTCATACATTATCCAGTGGCACCACACAAACAAAAGGCCTTATTAAACTATAACAACCTATCGCTTCCGATCACCGAAAAAATACACCATGAAGTTTTAAGCTTACCCATAAGCCCCGTAATAACAGATCATGAAGTTAGTTTTATTATCGAAATTTTAAACCAATACTAATTGAGTTCTTTTAAAAAAATAACTTCCTCACAATTATTTAAAGTCAGTTCTTTAAATAGTATTAGTGTATTAATTAAGATAGGAATAGGACTAATTACATCTAAAATTTTAGCTGTCTTTCTTGGTCCGTCAGGAATGGCTTTGATAGGAAATTTACGTAATTTTTTAACAACCGTAGAATGCATTTCGACTTTAGGATTTCAGAACGGAATTGTCAAATATATTACAGAAAATGGAAAAAAAAACATTCAATTCAAAAAAATATTTTCTACTTTATTTTTTAGCCTGCTTACTGTTACTCTTGCTATAAGTAGCGCTTTGTTTATATTTTCAAATTATTGGAATCAAGTTGTTTTTGGCGATAATTTAGATTATTCTCATGTGTTTAAAGTCTTGGCAATTGCACTACCACTATACGCTTCTTCTATATATTTATTGGCAATTATAAACGGTTTAGGTCTATTTAAAACAGTTATTTATATTAATATTTCAGGAAATATTATAGGATTTTTTGTTTCCCTATTATTTATTTGGAAGTGGTCTATTCTCGGGGCTTTGTTAGCAATTATCATAACTCCTTCTTTATTATTTTTCATCACATTATACTACATTAATAAAGAGGTTTCAATAAAAAACGCTATAAAATTAAGTTTATTTGATTTTAAAATCATAAAAGAACTATTGCATTATTTCCTAATGACTTTGGTTTCCGGAATTCTTGGCCCCATAGTTTTTTTAGCTATTCGGAATCAAGCTATAACTATTGTTGGTCTAAAAGAAGCCGGTTTTTGGGAAGCAATGACAAGAATTTCTACTTATTATTTACTTTTCATAAACACTTTACTTACGATATATTATTACCCTAAATTAATATTAGCAAAGACAACCGAAGAAACAAAATTAATATTTTGGAGTTATTATAAAAATGTACTTCCTTTATTTGCACTCGGGTTATTTATCATTTATTTATTCCGAAGTCTTATGATAAGAATACTCTTTACCCAAGATTTTGAACCAGTTGGTGATTTGTTTATATGGCAATTGGTTGGTGATTTTTTAAAAGCAACTTCTTGGATTTTGGGTTTGCAATTTTTCGCAAAAAAAATGACAAAAGCATTTATCGCTACCGAAATTTTATCATTAACAATTCTCTATATATCTAGTGTTTATTTTATTGGTATATTTAAAATAGAAGGAGTTATCATAGCTCACGCATTTACTTATGGAATCTATTTATTGGTTTTAGTAATTTATTTTAGAAAATGTTTGCTTTAAAGTGTTTTGTCTTTTCCTCTTTTTAGCATTCCTATGTCACCTTTTCTGTTTCGTAAATAATACATGATCGAATACATTTAGATCTAACACTTTATTTATTTTTGTATTCCGAAACAAATTTTTTAGTTTTTTTATTTCAACTAAGAATTAAATTATTGCTAATCAAATTGATGGCTCTAAAACTTGAATCCGCCACTATATAAAAAAGGGGCTAACTTTTATTAAAAAGAAAACCCCTTTATTTTTAAAATTGAAACGTTTTGAGTAAATATTTTGTAATCCTTACTAAAGGATTAAGCTAATTTCTTATCTAAATTTTCTTTTATTGCGGCTAAGAAATCTTCGGTAGTTAAATAATCAGCATCGGTTAGTCCTTCAGGTTTTACTAATGTAGCTAGATCTTTAGTCATTTTTCCGCTTTCTACAGTTTCTATACAAACTTGCTCTAGTTTTAAACAAAAATCTATTAATGCTTGATTATTGTCTAGTTTCCCTCTATGCTCTAATCCTCTTGTCCAAGCAAAGATAGAAGCAATTGGGTTGGTAGAAGTTGCTTTTCCTTGTTGGTGCATACGGTAATGACGAGTCACTGTTCCGTGTGCTGCTTCTGCTTCAACCGTTTTTCCGTCTGGAGTTACAAGCACAGAAGTCATTAATCCTAATGAACCAAATCCTTGTGCCACGGTGTCTGATTGAACATCGCCGTCATAATTTTTGCAAGCCCAAACAAAACCACCATTCCACTTCATTGCCGAAGCTACCATGTCATCTATAAGTCTGTGTTCGTAAGTAATTTTTAGTGCTTCAAATTTAGATTTATAGTCACTTTGATATACTTCTTCAAAAATATCTTTAAAACGTCCGTCGTAAGCTTTTAAGATTGTGTTTTTTGTAGATAAGTATAATGGCCATTTTTTTGTTAATGCCATTTGAAATGATGAATGTGCAAATCCGTAAATACTCTCATCAGTATTGTACATAGACATAGCAACTCCGTCTCCTTCAAAATTATATACTTCCCAGTTTTGAGTTTCTCCTCCGTTTTCTGGAACAAAAGTCATGGTAAGTTTTCCTTTTCCTTTTATAACGGTATCGGTAGCTTTATATTGGTCTCCAAAAGCATGACGACCTATTACGATTGGTTTTGTCCAACCTTGCACATAACGAGGAACATTACTCATGATAATAGGCTCACGAAAAACTGTTCCGCCTACAATATTACGAATAGTTCCGTTTGGCGATTTCCACATTTTAGAAAGGTTAAACTCCTTAACACGTTCTTCATCTGGGGTAATGGTAGCGCATTTTATACCTACATTGTATTTTTTAATTGCTTCTGCAGAATCTATTGTAATTTGATCCTTCGTAGCTTCACGACTTTCTATCCCTAAATCGTAATATTTGATATCTAATTCAAGATATGGAAGTATTAATTTCTCTTTAATAAATGTCCAAATAATTCTTGTCATTTCATCGCCATCTAGTTCTACAACTGGATTGGCTACTTTAATTTTTGCCATTATAATGTGTGTTAGTTTATTGTGTATAAAAAAATTATGATAGCAAATATAAGAAATCAAATTTTAAAATAATTACTTTAAATAACTATATCTATTGATTTATGATTTTCTTAATTTTGTAACTTGTTATTATTGAATCCGTAATTTTGAAAAACTAAAATACAAACTATTTAATAAACCCTATAAGTTCATCTAAGCCGTTTGCCCTATACAAACTTAAATAACTGTCTGGTAAGGGTGCTAAATTTATTATTTGCCAGAGTTTTTTGCATATTAATAAAATTTGGATCCAAATTTTATTCAAAAAACCTTTTAAATCTGTGTGCAAAATTATTACTAATACTAGTAGCAAACAGCCTATAAACTTATATAATTTTGCAATAAAAAAGCCCCAAATTTCTTCGGAGCTTCTATAATATAAGAAAATATTTGACTATCTTCTTTTATCTCTAATTTTTGCTTTTTTACCAGTAAGCTCTCTGAAGTAGAAAATTCTAGCTCTACGAACTGCACCTTTTTTGTTGATTTCAATTTTCTGTAAAGCTGGCAAGTTTACAGGAAAGATACGCTCTACTCCTACTGCACCTGACATTTTACGAATTGTAAAAGTTTCAGTATTACCTGAACCTCTTCTTTGAATAACAACTCCTTTAAAAAACTGAGTTCTTGTTTTTTCACCCTCTTTAATTTCGTAGAAAACTGTGATTGTGTCTCCAGCTCCAAATACAGGGAAATCTTTTCTTGTTACAAATTCGTCTTGAACGAATTTCATTAAATCTGCCATGATAATTATTTAATTATGGTTGTAAATCAGAGCAACATTCACGGATCTCGCCAGAGGTTGGTCTAATAGCCCACAAAAGTAAGAAATTATTAATAATTTACAATGAATAATTGATAATTTTTATAACTGTAAAGTTTCATTGTAAATTATTAATTATCTAATAAATCTGGTCTTCTATTTTTAGTATGTTCGTAAGCCATATCTTCACGCCATTTGTCAATTTTAGCAAAATGCCCGCTAGTAAGAACCTCAGGAACTTTCCACCCTTTATAATCTGCAGGGCGAGTATATATAGGACCCGACAACAAATTATCCTGAAAACTATCTGTTAATGCCGAAGTTTCATCGCTTAAAACACCAGGTATTAATCGTATTAAAGCATCACATAAAACCAAAGCACCCAATTCGCCACCAGACAACACATAATCACCTATAGAAATTTCTCGAGTAATAAAATGATCTCTCACACGCTGATCTACACCTTTATAATGACCACATAAAATAATAATATTACCTAATAATGACATCGAATTAGTCATTTTTTGATTTAAAGTTTCGCCATCTGGCGTCATATAAATCACCTCATCGTAAGTCCTTTCAGATTTCAAATGAGTAATACAATCATCAATAGGTTGCACATTCATCACCATACCTGCCCCACCACCAAACGGATAGTCATCAACAGATTTTTGTTTGTTTGTCGTATAATCCCGTAAATTATGAAAATAAACTTCGACCAAACCTTTGTCTATAGCGCGTTTCATAATCGAAGCTTCAAAAGGGCTTCGCAATAATTCTGGTAAAATGGTAATAATATCTATTCGCATAATTTGAGTATCAAAGTTACAAAGATACAAAGTTGTAAAGATTTTTTAGGAGCTATTTCCTGCTATCCGTTACAATCTTTTCTTTTTTAAAGAAAAAAAGAAAAGGATTTCCACTACTATCAGGGCTAAACCCCAAACTGACGCAAATGATGATCTACATGATTCCACATCAATTTATTCCAATCATCATCAGTCATTTTTCCCCAAAACGGATGATCTGTAATTTTTATCGACTGATGTCCTTGCGCAAAACGACTAAAATTCCTAATTAATTCATTTCTAGAAGCATCAAAGTCGTATTTATCAGCAAAAATAAATTCCTTAGCCGTTGGGCTATTCTTTTTAAACTCAGAATTAAAAACTTTATTTTTCATCATCCTTCCTAAAAATCTAAAAACAAAATTTACTTTAACCTCATTTTCACCAAAAGCAACAATTATCGCCTCATTAGCATGCTTTAGCATCTGATCTATACTCATTTTCCCCCAAACAGCTTGGCTTGTTGGGGTTAACTTATTAATTCGGGCAACTATCATTACATTACTAGAAGGATCAAAAATAGAATTCATTAGTTTGTTTTTTTTTTTAGAAAGCAAATATAAACATAATTATAAGCGTAATGAGATTTAAAAAAATGCTTTTTTATTACAAAATGAAGCGACTATAACTAAAAACATCTCGGCAAAAAAAAACAATAAAACGTATGGTTCTATGCTGTTTCAAACAAATAAAATTACAACCAATAAGTTAATTATATTGTAATTATTTCTAATTTTTAACAACATTATTTTCTAATTTGTTTTTTTAGATTACTTTTATAACCATCAAATAAAAGATATTATTATGCAAATTTTTTTAAAAATAATTAAGGCAAGTACCTTTTTTGTCTTGATTTTTTCATTACAAAACCAATCGCTTCAAGCGCAAAAAAAAACCATCAAAATGACCAATCCGCTTTTGCAAAAAAGTACATTGCAGTACCAAGTACCACCCTTTAACCTTATTAAAGACGAACATTTTAAACCCGCTTTCGACTATGGTCTAAAAATACATGACCAAGAAATTACAACTATTGCAAATAATCCTGCCAAACCAACTTTTCAAAATACAGTTTTGGCATTAGAAATTTGCGGTGTCGATTTAGGGAGGGCCACAGGTGTTTTTTACAACCTAACAGGCTCTAACACAAACCCAACCCTACAAGCTATCGAAGCAGAATATGCGCCTATCTTCTCTGCACATAATGATAAAATTTATTTAAACAGCAAATTATACAGTCGTATTAAATCACTGAATTTAAATATTTTAAAAAACGAAGACAAAAAACTCACACAATATTATTTGCAACAATTCGAATTAGCAGGTGCTAACTTATCTGATGCTGATAAAGAGAAAATGAAGAAAATAAATGAAGATTTAGCAACTTTAGGAACACTCTTTACAAACAAATTATTAATAGCTCGAAAAAACGGAGCTGTTTTGTTTGATAACCCTTCAGATTTAGACGGCTTAACTACCGATGAAATTGCTGCCGCAAAAAGCAAAGCAACCGAAACTGGTCATGACGGAAAATATCTAATAGGATTGCAAAACACAACCCAACAACCCTTATTGCAAAGCCTTAAAAATAGAGCTACAAGAGAAAAAATATTTAAAGCATCTTGGTCTCGTGCCCAAAAAAATGATGACGGAGATACTCGTGAAGTACTAGAAAAAATGGCAAGATTGCGTTTGCAAAAAGCAAATTTAATGGGCAAAAAAAGTTTTGCAGAATGGAGATTGCAAGACCAAATGGCTCAAATACCAGCCAATGCCATGAATTTATTAGCAAAAATTGCAACACCAGCAGTAGAAAAAGCAAAAGCAGAAGCACAAGAAATTCAAAATTTAATCGATGCCCAAAAAGGCGGATTCAAACTAGAACCTTGGGATTGGAATTTTTATTCTGAGCAAGTACGCAAAGCAAAATATGATTTAGATGAAAGTCAAATAAAACCGTATTTCGAATTGACTTCTGTTTTAGAAAAAGGCGTGTTTTTTGCAGCCAAACAAATGTACGGTATCACATTTAAAGAAAGACATGATTTGCCAGTGTACCATCAAGATGTGAAAGTATATGAGGTTTTTGACAATGACGCAAAATCGATTGCTATTTATTATTTAGATTTTTATACCAGAGATAATAAAAACGGAGGCGCTTGGATGAATAATTTTGTGAGTCAGTCCCATTATTTAAAACAAAAACCAGTAATTGTAAACGTTTATAATTTTGCAAAACCAGCAAATGGTAATCCATCATTAATTAGTTTTGATGATGTAACGACTATGTTTCATGAGTTCGGACACACTTTACACGGCTTGTTTGCCAATCAGCAATATGTTACACTTTCTGGAACAGCAGTACCAAGAGATTATGTAGAATTTCCATCTCAAATTAATGAACATGCCGCATTAGACCCTATTGTTCTAAGAAATTACGCCATTCATTATCAGACCAAACAACCTATTCCACAAGAATTAATAAACAAAATTAAAAAAGCAGAAACTTTTAATAAAGGATATGATGTAACCGAATTATTGGCTGCTGCGACTTTAGACATGGCTTGGCATAGTGTAGAAAATGAAGCTGATTTTAAACCCGCTTTGCAGTTCGAAAACGAAGCCTTACAAAAATACGGTTTATTAGTAAATGAAGTACCTACAAGATACCACACCCCTTATTTTGCACATATTTGGGGAGGCGGTTATTCAGCAGGATATTATGCTTATACTTGGTCTAAAACATTAGATTATAATGTATATGATTGGATGCAATCGCATGGCGGAATGACTAGAGAAAACGGAGATCGTTTCCGAAAATATATTTTATCTGTAGGAAATAGTGTCGATCTTAATCAAGCATTTAAAGATATGATAGGCCATGATATGCAAATAGAACCATATCTAAGAATTTCAGGTTTATCTGATAAAAAATAATCTTAGCAATGAATAAATAAAAATGGTGTCTAATAGCAGACACCATTTTTATTTATTTTAACTATCTGTTACTAATAACAAGTATTTAAAAAACAAAATAAGGATAGGAAAGATTACAAGAATTCTGTTTGTAAGTCTTAAAAAATTTGTATTAATCGCAGTTGAAAAGCATAACTCGTTACAAATTACGATAGTCCTCTTTTTAGTTATTATGCCATAAATCGATTGCTGTATCTGCAAGCCACTGCTCTCACTTTGAGTTTCATGTAAGTTTCTCAATAGTATTTTCGTATTACAACTACCTGCTTCAATACAAATTGAGCCTTGATTAATAAAAAAACTTAAAATTCTTTTTTAATTCGGTCTAAATCACGCTTATTATCTCGGTCTTTTATAGTTTCTCGCTTGTCGAAAGTTTTCTTTCCTTTACAAAGAGCAATGTCTAATTTGGCCATTCCTTTTTCGTTTGTAAATAAACGCAAAGGAATAATTGTAAGTCCTTTATTCTGAACATCTTTTAGTAATCCCTTTAGTTCTCTCTTGTTTAAAAGGAGTTTGCGTTCGCTTTTTGGCTTGTGATTGTATTGATGACCAAAAAGATATTCTTCGATATGAGAGTTAATAACAAAAAGCTCGTCACCTTGAAACTCACAAAAACTTTCGGCAATATTAGCTTTCCCTAACCGTATCGATTTTATTTCGGTACCAGTTAAAACCATACCAGCAGTGTATCGATCGATGATTTCGTATTCGAATTTGGCTCTTTTATTTAGTATGTTAACTGTTTTTAGCATAGGATTGCAAATGTAATAACAAATATATGAAGTGCAAAACTTAGAAATGATTTATATTTGCAAAATGGAAAATAATAAATCTAAAGATCCTTTACACGGAATCACATTGCAACAAATTTTAGAAAAACTAATTGGTTTTTATGGTTTTGATACTTTGGGAGAACTCATAAATATAAAATGTTTTAGAGAAAACCCAACAATAAAATCTAGTTTAACTTTTTTGCGCAAAACCGATTGGGCAAGAAAAAAAGTAGAAGAATTGTATGTAAAAACGTTACCTAAGTTTTAATAAAAAAATTATTCTTTCTTTAGAAGAGAATAAATAACCGTGTCTAAAAACTTACCATCATAAAATTCATTTTGCAAAAGATGGGCCTCTTTTACAAAATTATTTTTTTCTAAAACCTTTGCCGAAGCTGTATTTTTAGGATCTATAATAGCTTCTAACGAATGCATCTTCATCTCATCAAACCCATAAGAAACAATGAGCTGTATGGCTTGAGTAACAATACCTTTTCCGTGATATTCTGGCAATAACATATACCCTATTTCAGACCTAAAATGCTCCCATTTTATTCTGTAATGTCCTATAATACCTATCATTTTCGGGTTTCCTTTTAAGGTAATTGCCCAATTTATCCCTTCGTTAGTTTCTATTTTGTCTTGAATCATTTTTACATGACCCATCGCTTCATCTATTGTAGTAATTAATGGTCGGGGAATATATTTCATAGTTTCGGGATTCCTTCTAAGCTCAAAAACTTCGTTTATATCGTTAGATGTTATTTGCCTTAATAACAATGTTTCCGATTCTAAATTAGTAAATGGTAAAAATGAAAATGAAGTCATGATAAATTTTAAATTAAATATAAATACTAAATGTAATATTTATTCTCTAATTTACTACTATTTTTATTTAAAATATCGATTACACAAACCTCATCAATAAATAAAAAGCCAAAAAAAGTGGTTTAGCACAAGAAATACATATTTGTAGGAATAAAATTATAGTTATAATAGCAAAAAAATAGGTTTTTTTTGCTTTATCATTTTTAAAATCATTAATTTTATAGTGTATCAAAAAAAAAATTAATAAAATAACAATAAAATTATGAATACAAATTATGAAGTTATAGAAAAAGAAGCTATTGAAAATCTTCACTTTCCAGAGATAGATGTCTTAGATGACATTGAAGCTATTAACCAAAGAAATTCTGATTTAGAAAGAGCACTTTCCTTAGGAAATCTAGAGCACTCTAAAATTAAGATTTATTTTGAAGATAATAAGTCTAAAAAAATGGTAGAAACTACTATTTGGGGCGTAACAGACAAAAGAGTTATCCTAAAAAAAGGAGTTGTAATACCTATAAATAGAATATATAAATCTATTTAAAGACATTATTTGAAAATATAAATAAAAGGCGTCAAATATATTGATGCCTTTTATTTTAACATTTATTTGTAACTAAAACGAAAAAAAATATTCTATTTTTAACGCTCAAAAAAATAAAATATGAAATCAAACATGATTAAAGGATTATTTGTTACCGCAATATTTTTAGGCAGCAATATAATCTCTGCTCAGCAAGTTACAAATTATAATTACCATGATGCGTTTGCTCCTGGTTTTTATACAAAAAACGCTACCGAAACTCGTTCGGCAAGCGGTCAGCCAGGTGCAAAATATTGGCAAAACAGAGCAGATTATTCGCTAACAGCATCACTTAATGAAGTTAAAAACGAAATCTCAGGATCCGCAATAGTAACTTACACAAACAATAGCCCAGACAAATTAGATTTTCTTTGGATGCAAGTAGACCAAAACCTTTTCAAAAAAGAGTCACGAGGTAATGCTATTATTCCACTTAAAGGAAGTAGAAACGGGGCAAAAGGAGAAGATTTTGATGGCGGTTACAAAATAAAATCGATCAAAATCATTACGACATCTAACGGAAAACCGACCGAAAGCGAAGCAAAATTTACCATTGTAGATACCAGAATGCAAGTAGATTTACCACAAGAACTAAAAGGAAATGGAGCAAGTATAAAACTTAAAATAGATTATTCATTCGTTTCCCCTTTTTACGGTTCAGACAGAATGGGTGTGCTAGAAACAACAAACGGAAAAATATACACCGTAGCACAATGGTATCCTAGAATGTGCGTGTATGACGATGTAAAAGGCTGGAATACTTTACCTTACTTAGGCGCAGGTGAGTTTTATTTAGAATACGGAGATTTAGAGGTAGCCATTACAGCGCCAGCAAATCATATTGTGGTTTGCTCGGGAGAATTGCTAAATCCATCAGAAGTTTATACCACAGAACAGCAAAAAAGATGGGCTACCGCAAAACTGAGCGATAAAACCGTCATGATCCGTTCTGCCAATGAAATTACAAATACTAACTCTCGTCCTGTAGGAAAACAAACTTTGACTTGGAAATTCAAAATCAAGAATGCCCGTGATATGTCTTGGGCTTCCTCACCTGCATTCATTATAGATGCAGCAAAAATTAACTTACCAAGTGGCAAAAAATCATTGGCAATTTCTGCATACCCAGTAGAAAGTAACGGAAATGATGCTTGGGGGCGTTCTACAGAATACACAAAAGCATCTATCGAAAACTATTCTAAACGCTGGTACGAATATCCTTATCCTGCAGCAACAAATGTAGCTGGAAACGAAGGAGGAATGGAATACCCGGGAATTGTTTTTTGTGGATGGAAAGATACCAAAGAGGATTTATGGGGCGTTACAGATCACGAATTCGGACACATTTGGTTCCCTATGATTGTAGGTTCTAACGAACGTTTATTTGCTTGGATGGATGAAGGCTTTAACACATTCATTAACTCATTAAGTGCTGAGGATTTCAACAAAGGCGAATACAAACAACCTGCAATGAATATGCATGAATCCTCAAGAATGCTTACAAATCCTGACATGGAACCAGTTTATACTGCGCCAGACGGCCTAAAAGAAGTAAACTTAGGCATTTTAGCATACGCAAAACCAGGTTCAGGACTAACCATGTTGCGTGAACAAATTTTAGGAAAAGAAAGATTTGATAAAGCTTTTAGAACCTATGTAGCCCGTTGGGCTTTCAAACACCCTACGCCAGATGACTTTTTTAGAACTATCGAAAATGTGTCGGGAGAAGATTTAAACTGGTTTTGGAGAAGTTGGTTTATCAATAACTGGAAGTTTGACCAAGCAATTACCAAAGTAAAATATGTTAAAAATGACCCCAAACAAGGTGTTTTAATTACCATAGAAAATTTACAAAAAATGCCAATGCCTGTTATTGCAGAAGTTAAAACCAAAAGCGGAGCAACTTCGATAATAAAATTACCAGTAGAAATTTGGCAACGTAATAAATCTTGGACATTTAAACACAATTCTACCGAAGAATTAGAAAGTATCACTATCGACCCTAACAACGTTTTTCCAGATGAAAATTCCGAAAATAACATTTGGACTAATGCTAAAAACGCAACAGAAAAAGGTACAGGTTTAGATGCTTATTTGGGTAATTTTTCAAGCACCCAAATTCCTGTAAAAGTAAATTTTACGCAAGACGAAGAAAACCTAATGATGAACGCTACCGGACAACAATCGCTCCCATTAGACAATCTTGAAAACGGTAAATTTACTTTCGAACAAGCTGGTTTAACAGTACAGTTTAACGACTTAAAAACTGGATTCAAACTAAGTGTAGGCGGACAAAATTTCGAATTTACTAAAGACAAATAATCTTGTCTTATTATAAAAAAATGCAGGTAATTAAGTTAATTACCTGCATTTTTTT
>NZ_MUHE01000014.1 GCF_002217405.1 Flavobacterium psychrophilum DSM 3660 = ATCC 49418
TTTCGATGTAATATTGAAAAAAAAAGGCTATCCGATAAGGTAGCCTTTTTTGTTTTATCTAACTTCGTTATTCAAAATTAAATCTAGATATAAATTTATTTTGTCTTTTAGTTCTTTTCTTGGGGTAATAAAATCTAAGAAACCGTGTTCTAGGACAAATTCGGCAGTTTGAAATCCTTCTGGTAAATCTTTTCCTGTTGTGTCTCTTACAACACGAGGTCCTGCAAAACCAATTAGTGCACCAGGCTCAGAGATGTTTATATCGCCTAGCATAGCATAAGAAGCGGTTGTTCCTCCAGTTGTTGGGTCGGTACATAGTGAGATGTATGGGATTTTTGCTTCAGCAAGTTGTGCTAGTTTTGCTGAAGTTTTTGCCAATTGCATTAACGAATAAGCTGCTTCCATCATACGAGCACCTCCAGATTTGGAAATCATAACAAAAGGAATTTTGTTTTTGATAGAGTGGTCTATTCCACGAGCAATTTTTTCTCCTACAACAGCGCCCATCGAACCTCCAATAAAAGCAAAATCCATACAACAAATCACTAAATCTCTCCCTTTAGATTTTCCTACGGCAGTACGAACAGCATCTTTTAGTTTAGTTTTTTGCATCACATCTACTAAACGATCAGCGTATTTTTTTGTATCTACAAATCCTAGTGGATCTTTCGAGGTCATATTGGCATCAAGCTCTGTAAATTCGTTATTGTCAAACAATATATGAAAATATTCGGCACTTCCTATGCGAACATGAAAATCGTCTTCTGGACTTACCCAAAGGTTTCTTGCAAGCTCTTCGGCGTCAATAATTTTTCCTGTAGGGGATTTGTACCAAAGTCCTTTTGGAACATCCATTTTATCTTCGGTAGCTGTCGTAATTCCTTTTTCTTTTCTTTTAAACCAACTCATTTTTTTAATGTATAATGGATAACTAACAAATAATTATTTAATTGCTAATTATCAATTGTTATTATAATGTATCTACGTTATTTAAATCAGCAAAAGCTTGTTCTAATCTTGTGTTGAAAGTTATTTCGCCTTCACGAATCCATTTTCTTGGATCGTAGTATTTTTTATTTGGTAATTCATCGCCTTCTGGATTTCCAATTTGAGTTTTCAGATAATCAACATTTTTCACCACATAATCACGAACTCCTTCTGTGTAAGCGAATTGCAAATCTGTGTCAAGATTCATTTTTATAACACCATAGCCTATGGCTTCTCTAATTTCTTCGAGTGTTGAACCTGAACCACCATGAAAAACAAAATCGACTGGGTTTGCACCTGTGTTAAATTTATTTTGCACATAATCTTGAGAGTTTTTTAGGATTTTAGGCGTTAGATTTACGTTTCCAGGTTTGTAAACACCGTGTACGTTCCCGAAAGCGGCTGCAATGGTAAAACGAGGAGATATTTTTATGAGTTCTTCGTATGCGTATGCTACTTCTTCGGGCTGTGTGTATAATTTTGAGCTATCTACATCTGAATTGTCTACGCCATCTTCTTCGCCACCAGTAATTCCTAATTCGATTTCTAGAGTCATTCCTATTTTGCTCATTCGAGCTAAATAGGTTTTGCAAATTTCTATATTTTCTTCGATAGGTTCTTCAGACAAGTCGATCATGTGAGAAGAATATAATGGTTTTCCTGTTTCGGCAAAATGTTTTTCTGAAGCATCAAGTAAACCGTCTATCCAGGGTAATAATTTTTTTGCGCAATGGTCTGTGTGCAAAATTACGGTTGCACCATAAGCTTCTGCTAATGTATGAATGTGTTTTGCCCCAGCAATACCACCCAGAATGGCTGCTTTTTCGTTTTCATTAGATAATGATTTTCCAGCATTAAACAAACAACCTCCATTAGAAAACTGAATTATTACTGGAGCATTTAGTTTTGCTGCTGTTTCCATAACTGCATTTACGGTGCTTGATCCAGTTACGTTTATAGCTGGAAGCGCAAAACCTTTTTGCTTGGCGTAATTAAAAATTTCCTGAACCTGATCCCCAGTTGCAACGCCTGGTTTTATATTATGTGCCATTTTTTATTTTTTTAAGATTTACAAAATTACTAATTTAACTTTTAGAACGGATAGTTTATACCAAAATTCACTACTGTTTTGCTCAAATTTAATTCTTTAAACCATCTTTCTGTTTCTAGTTTTGCGGGATTGTAGGTTTTGAAACCAAAGTCTAGTCGGAATACAAAGAATTTAAAATCATATCTGAGTCCTAATCCTGTTCCTAATGCTAAACTTTTTAACGAAGAAATTCCAGAAAAAACTTTGGTTTCATCAGTCTCACTATCAAAAACGTTCCAAATATTTCCACAATCTGCAAAAACAGCACCATTTAAATTGCCAAATAGTTTGTATCTAAATTCGGCATTTAAAGCAATTTTCATATTGGCTTCATTAAAATCGTTTAGTCCTCCAGAGTTTCCAGGGCCTAGACTATAAGATTGCCAAGCCCTGTTGTCGTTAGATCCTCCTGCAAAGTAGCTTCTTGCGAATGGGACTGATTTAGAATTTCCGTAGGGAATTGCTATTCCAAAGAAGCTTCTTACTGCAAATGATTTTCCGTTTGTTAAATCCCAATTTTTTGCATAATCGAACTCTCCTTTTATATATTGCGAATATTGAAGACCAAAAACATTTCTAGTTCCGTCCTCTTTTTTAGTTTGCTTGGCAAGGCCAGATGCTAAGGAGAGAATGTTTCCTGCGCTTTCTAATTTTCCTCTAAAACTATAAAATTCTTTATCGAAAATATCCGTTTTTGAATCTTTTGAATAGCTGAAGTTTGCTGCAAATATCAAATTATTTTCCGTTAGTCGGTCTTTTCTTTCTTTGATGCTTTTTATCAATTTATAATCGGCAGTTTGTGTGGTTAACAAGGCATATTTATGGTTTAGTACATCATCTATAAAATTATTAACACCACCATTTTCTTTAGAAAGGTCGTTGTTATTGTTGTTGTATGTTTTTGCTAAACCATTTAATTTATTGTAGGTTGAGCGATATACATTAAAATAGTTGTCTATATTAATGTTTTTTACATACTGAATATTTACTAAATCAAATTTTGCAATTGTATTTTTTTTAGGTATCCAATTGTAATTGATGGCAGCAGTAAAATTTTCTTTGTCTAAGCCAATATTTGTTTGTTTTGCATAACCTGCGCTAATAATACTAGAGGGTAACATGGTTTTGGGAATTATTCTATTGGTTTTAAAGGGAAGAAATATTCTAGGAAAATTTAACCTGATATCAGCTCCTACTTCTGATATATTAAAAAATTTATTCCCTGTAATTGCAACGTCTCTCGACGAGCCAATGTTACCATGCAATCCTATTTCCAATGTTTCGGCACCTCTAAATATGTTTCGTATTGAAACTCCTGAGCCTCCAGTTATACCAAAAATTTGAATATTGGAACGTGTAAAATCGGCATTGGCGTTAAAATGAAATTTTGGTTTAGATGTCAGGTAAATATTAGCTTGAAGTGATTTCGATATTGTGTCCTCAATATATTGAACATTAGGATAATTAAATACTTTTAAGTTGCTTAACGAACGCAATGTTAAGGATCTTTTGTCATCGTTATACAAACTGTCTTTTTGTATAAAAACGGCATCGGTAATGGCTTTTGCTCTGTATCTTAGTTTGTTAGGGCTGTAAAGGTTGAAGTTTTTGTACGTTGTGCTATCGTTTTTCGATTTGTTTTTTGCCGTAGTATTATCTACAAAAAGATTAACCTGACTTATGTGGTATATTTTGTAGGGTTTCGATCGAATAGAATCTTCGGTTTTAGTAACTTGATCGGTAATGTTAATTTTTACGGGTGCTTTTTTATTTGGGTTTAGCGTATCGACTACAAAATGAATGCTTTGTTGCTGAAAATGATATACACCATGGTTCCTGAAATAATTGGTTATTCGAGATCGTTCGTTACTAAAATTGGCTACTTTATATTGTTGCCCTTTTTTAATATACGATTTAGATTTAGAAAGTAAATATAACGAATCGAGCGCAGGGGTTTCAATTTCGTGCGAAATAGTATCTAAAAAAGTCGCATCTCCTGTTGTTACTGTATATTGTATGTTGCCTCGTTTTTTTTCTTGATAGGTAACCAGAAATTTCACATTGGCATCAAAAAAGCCTTGGTTAAAATAATAATCTTTTAATCTTTTTGCCGATTTTTTTGCTTTTAATGTGTCTATGATTATAGGTGGTTCGCCAGTTCGTCTTAAGAAGCTGTGCCAGCCAGAATACCAAAAAGATTGTCCTAATCTGTCTACTTGTTTTTTAGAAAGCCATTTTGCTTGTTGCTTATATTTTGCCGGATTAGCTATATACTTTGCTCTAAAAATAGAGTCGGTATTATTTTTAGCAAGGTTAAACATGTTTAAACGCAACTTATATCCAAAAATAGAAGTATTTGTTTGTTGTGCTAATTGCGAAATGATGTTTTCTTGCGAATTTTTTTCCCCGTTTACAAGAATTTCATTTTTAAGCAAGAGATGTTTACCAGCAGGAACTTTTTTTACCACATTACATGCCGTAATAAGTGCTATAATTAGAATAAATAATGATATTTTTGTAGTAATATTGCCCAAACGATTCTGAAATTTATTTCAAAAATACACTTTTTTATGGTTACTAGAAACCAAATAAAACTTATAACGAGTTTAGTTCAAAAAAAATACCGAAAACAGTACCAATTATTTTTTGCCGAAGGCGCAAAAGTAATTCAGGAATTGTTGCAATCTAATTTCGAATTAGAACATTTGTATTGTACAAAACCTATGTTTTCTGATGTTTCAGAATTAAAAAAAACAATAATTTCTGATTCCGATTTAAAAAAAATAACGGCTTTAACTACTGCAAACGATTGTTTGGCAGTTTTTAAAATTCCGCAAGAAAAACAAATTGAAAATTCGGGATTAATAGTAGCACTAGACGATATTCGTGATCCTGGAAATTTAGGAACCATAATCCGTTTGTGCGATTGGTTTGGAATCGCTCAAATTGTATGTTCCGAACAAACCGTCGATGTGTATAATCCTAAAGTAGTGCAGGCTACAATGGGATCTATTACTCGAGTAAATATTACATATCTAGATTTAGAAACTTATTTAGCCGAAGCAAAAACAGCCGTTTTTGGTACTTTTATGGACGGCAAAGACATATACAAAACACAATTACCTCCCTCAGGAATTATAGTTTTGGGTAACGAGGCCAACGGGATTTCTAAACTAATAGAAGAAAAAGTGACACAAAAAATTACAATTCCTCGTTTTGGGGACTTACAACGCACCGAAAGCCTAAATGTTGCAACAGCAACAGCTATTGTTTTAAGCGAATTTAAGAGAACTTGCTAATGAAAAGCAAAATTTATAAAAATTCCTCGAGTTCTCATTTGGTCTATATTTCCTGTCCAAGGACTATTTGGGTTGTTGTCTGGAATTAATTCGTTTTTCATACCAAAAACGCCTCTTATAGAAGGCGAAAATTTAAAATATTCCATATACAAATCTATCCCCAAACCTAGTTCGTAATTGCTTGTATTCTTGGTCATTCTGAAGCGATTGCTCGAATTATCGTCGGGAGAATTAGCATTACTAGACAAATTCATATCGGTCGAAATACCGCCAAGTACATAAGGTCTTACGTTTCCAATTCTTTTTGACGAAAATTTAAGTAGTAATGGGAAATGAATATTCGTTGTTTTTACCTCACGAAGCGCATCAACACTATTTGTAAAATGCGGAAAATGTAAATTTCTTTGAGCCGTTGACAGCCCTGGCTCGAAACGCAAATTAAGATACTCCATTAGTCGTAAATCAGCAATCAAACCTACATTAAAACCGGTCTGGCTATCTATAATAATGTCTTGGTCGTCATATTTTTTATCAATTTTAAAATCATAATTGTTAAAACCAAGATAAAAACCAAAATAGACCCTTTGCTTATCGAAATTTTCGAGATTTAAAAGCGCCTTTTTTGCAAACATGCTTTTTCTGAAAACCTGAGCATTTGCAACGGTTGATATTGTTATAAGTACTATTAATAAGCTTTTTTTACTCATTGTGAATCGTAAAATTTATAATTATTTTTTAGAAGCGCAGTAGATGGTTGCTACGCCAAATGTTTGAGGCAAATGTTTTACTTCTATAAACCCAATTTTTTGTAAAATATTGTTCAGTTTTTCTCCGTAAGGAAAAATAGAAGCAGAATCCGACAAATATTGATACGCCACTTTGTCTTTAGAAAACATTTTGCCTATAATAGGTAATATGTTTTTAGTATAAAAACCGTAACCTTGTTTGAAAGGAAATTTTTCTGGAACCGATGTTTCTAAAATTACAAAAACACCATTTGGTTTTAGTACACGCAATATTTCGGTTAGTCCAATTTCTAGGTTTTCAAAATTTCTAATCCCAAAAGCTACCGTTACCGCATCGAAAGTGTTCTCCTCGAAAGGAATTTTTTCCGAATCGCCTAGAATCATCTCTATTTTAGGGGATAATTTTTTAGCTTCTATTTTTTGTTTTCCCACTTCTAGCATTCCTATCGAAATGTCTAATCCTATGATTTTTTCAGCTTTGGTATTGGCTAATAAAATGGCTAAATCTCCAGTTCCTGTGGCAATATCTAAAATGTTATTTGGATTTTTTGCGGCAACCATTTTTAGGATTTTCTTGCGCCATTTTACATCGATACCAAACGAGATAACTCTATTCAGATTATCGTATTTTGACGAAATGGTATCAAACATTTTTGCGACCTGTTCTTTCTTTCCAAGTTCAGAATCTTTGTACGGTTTTGTGCTAATAGACATAAAAAATATTTTAGCAAATATAAAACTAAATTCCGAATGTTTAGAAAATGGTGTATTATAGGTGTATTAAACTTTTTATTTTTTTTATCTAACTAAAGTTAGTTAGATAAAAAAACACCACATATCTGGTATTGTGTGTTTTAATTTGTTTGTGTAAGTTTATAATCTAATAAAGTTCTTTTAATTAGTAGTATTTAATAGTCTTAGATTAATGTAGCGGGGTAGTACAATTTGTTGCATTTCTTCATCAAAATTGGCAATTATGTTTTTTCAATTGTAATTTTAAGTGCAAACGTTTTTTTGGTTAATTTTTTTTGGAGATTTTAGTTTTTTTTTCGCTTCTTTCTTAGTGGTATTTGAAGGGGTGGTGTTAAAATTTTTTCTCTGTTTTTATTGGCTTATATGATTTTGGTGAAATAATAAACGCAAAATCGATTTTTGATTGTCGAATTAAATACCATTAAAACAGCTTATTAGTATAAATAACACTTCGTTTTTGGAGTGTTATTTTTTTATGTTTAATTCTAGAAGAAACAGCTTTTTTTAAATCTCGTTATTTGGGCGTTACCAAAAAGGGTCTGCCTTTGCATTACAACCGAAGTTCTTGAAACTTCTATGAAAATATGCTGAAAATCCTTAACACAAAATCCTGTAAGTAATCGATTTTTTTTCTAACAAACAGTCTTATTTGGTTTAAATTATTTTAGTATAAGTTTCGAAAGTAAACGAAAATTGATGTTTTTCGTCTTTTTCATGAAACTGAGAAGAGACTAATTCCCATTTTGTTAAATCTATTGTTGGGAAAAACGCATCAGCATCAAAATCGCCATGCACACGAGTGAGTTCTATGCAATTGGCGATATTTATAGATTGTTTGTAAATTTCGCCACCGCCAATAATAAAAATAGTTTTGTTTTTCGGACAAATATCAATAGCCTTTTCGATTGAATCTACTACAAAGCAATCCTCAGGAAGACTGTAATTCTTGTTTCGAGTAATAACAATGTGGGTTCGGTTGGGTAATGGTTTAGGGAAACTTTCAAAAGTTTTTCTTCCCATAATAATATGATGGCCTGAGGTTATGGCTTTAAATCTTTTAAAATCATCGGGTAAATGCCAAATAATCTGATTGTCTTTTCCCAATTCGTTGTTCTTGCCAGCTGCTGCAATAATTGTAATCATTATTTGTTATTTGTATCTAAATCTTTTTGTAATTGCTCTATTTTTCGTTCTTGTTTGGCAATAAGTTTGTCTATTTGTGTACGTTCCCAGTTTTTGTTCATAAAACTATCGGTAATAAAAACCCTAATAAAATGCAGGACAAACAGGAAGCTTAAAATGGTAATTACCCACAAAAACCAGTATGTTTCAGGGTAAAATCCTAATAATTTATTTATTACCACAGAAAATATACTGAGCAATACAAAAAAAACAAAATGAAAATACAATTGTTTTTTTTGTTTCAAACGTTGTCTGGCGTATTCGTATTGTTCGTGTTGAGCGTTTTCCATAGTATTTAAATTATGGCTAAAGATAATTTTTTTTTTGGAAAAATATTTGACAAAAAAAATAAAACTATAATTTATAAGTTACAGAGAGTATGAAAATTCTTGGTAAGACGTAGGTTATTTGCTCACTGATCTATAATCTGAAAACGAATAATTATTCTTTACTTTATTGTCTAATAAGTTATTTGCAAATATTTCGAATTCGAACGGATTATTATTTTTTTGATAGCGGATAGATGTATTTGCAACTTCGTAAAAATTGATTTGATTCATACTGTTTGTGTTTTTTAAATTTTGATATTCCATTTTGTACGTCCAAAATTTAAGAAAAGTTAATTCAAAATCGGCATTAATTTCGTCCGAACGGTAGGCTGTTTTGGTAAGACCCGAAAGTTGGTTGAAACCCTTTGTATATCCAATATTAAAATCAGGCCATTTTCTGTAAGCGGTTTTTAGTGAAAATCCTATTTTTTGATTGTTTTTGTCGTTTATGGTCGTAATTTTATTAACGGTTTGAATATAATTTAGCCAATTTAAATGGGTGTTTAATTTTAAACTAAACCGATAAATTTTTTTGCTAATGGAACTATTTATAGCCCAATTTGTTTCTGGATTATTGGTTAATATAGGTGTGTTGTATTGGTTTATTCCCTTTATTTCAACCTTATTTCTAGTTGTTTGTACTTTTTTAGTGTAATTTGCCATGAGATTAATCATGACTCCTTGGTACATATTTATCTTCGAATAGCCAATATTTGCCGAATGATATTGCTCATTTTCTAATAAGGAATTTCCTTTAAAAACTAGATTGTAGGTTTGTAGCGTAAACTGGTTGGCTATCTGACTAACTTCAGGAAATGTATTTGATAATTTGTAGGCAAAATTGATAGATTCTGACTGGTTGAATTCGTAATCGCTATTCCATTGTGGTTGAAAAAGTGTTTTTGATATCGAATAATCAGTGTTTGTTTGATTGCTTAGTAAATGATACCAGTGAAGGTATATGCCGGGTTTATTTGTCCATTTTCCTAGTTTAAATTTGTATTCAAAGCCAATATAAGTATCATTTAATTTGTAATTTGTATTGTTTCCAAAACCAGCAGCAGAAAAATCATTAATAGTTCCGTTGGTTAGCCATTGCTTTTCGGAAGTTTGAAAACTAGATGTTCCGTAATTATTCCCAATATTAGAATACAAATGGTTAAAATTATTAATAATCCAATAATGTTTAAACAAAGCATCGATACTATTATTTTTTGTTTTTTTTATTTGTTCGATGGTATAATTATTATCACTTTGTAGCGGAATTAAGCTAGATAAAAAAGCTTGGTTGGTAAACCAATGACTATTAGGCTTGTTTTTCTCATACGTTTGGTTGATTACAAAAGTGGTTGTGTGATTGCTATTAATGCTCTTATGCCATTCTATATATTGTTTGATTGATGTGTTGTCGGCATTTTTTTGTGTTTCAAAAAAATTGAAATTAATATTCGCAACCGAATTTATAGTAGTGTTTGTTTTATTGTTACTACACTGATATTGTATGTTATAATACCATTTTTCTTTGTCGTTTGGCGAATAATCTAGTTTGATATTTGCAATACCTAAAATTGCACGATTGTTGTTGTTTTCAGATTTGTTTTCGGAAACGAATAGCGTATTTTGTAAATAAGTGTTCCTGTTTTCTATTCTTGAAGCGGTAAGTGCTTTAGAGAGTATCCCGTAACCAGAAAATGTTAATTTCTGTGAGGCATCATAACTAAAATTTGTGGCGCTAAACTGGGATTTGTTTAGTACTACATTTGTATTATCATCTGCGAATGAATATAAATTTGTAAATGATTTTCGCCCCGATAGAATACTACTTCTACCTCCGTCAAAACGCATTAAATCATCAAAAGTAAAGGTGCTTTTGCCTATATTATTGCTATCGCCTATGTAACTAATGTTTGTTTTAGGACTGTAAAAAAATATTCCTGCATGACCTAAATAAAAGCCGTTATTACCTGCTAATTCAACCCCTGCTTCTATATCGCCAAAAACAAATTTCTTTTTGTCTTCTTTTAATTTTACATTTATTGCCAGATCGTCGGAATGGGAGACTTGCTTCATAAATCCTACTTGGTTAAAATGATCTATAAGTTCAATTTTATCTAAGGCATCGGCGGGAATGTTCTCGACAGCTAGCTTGGAACCACCGCCAAAAAACGATTTTCCTTCTACCATCATTTTAGTTACTTTCTTGCCTTGTACAGTAACACCACCATTTTTATCGACCTCGACACCAGGTAGTTTTTCTAGGATTTCTTTCATTTTGCGCTCATGGCCGTTGGCAAAACTTTTTACATTAAATATTAGCGTATCTTTAGATTAAACGGCAACCGCTCCTTTTATGTGTGCATGCGATTCGTATCCTTCGAGTGTGAAATCTTCAAATTTAAAATCGAAAATATTTTTTACTGCTGGATTCAAAATCATTTTGGGTAATGGTTTTGGCTCGCGTGACAATTGTAGCGCTACTTGTTCGAAATGATTATTGTAAATATGTGCATCGCCAAAAGTATGTATGAATTCTCCTGCTTGCAAATCGCAAACTTGTGCAATCATCATTGTAAATAAGGCGTATGAGGCAATGTTGAAAGGAACTCCTAAAAAGATATCGGCGCTACGCTGGTATAATTGGCAAGAGAGTTTTCCTTCTGAAACATAAAACTGAAAAAAAGCATGGCAGGGGGGTAAAGCTACTTTTGCATTGGCAACATTTTCTGCAAATGATTTTGTGGTGTCTGGTAAAACCGAAGGATTCCAAGCAGAAACAAGCATTCTACGGCTGTTTGGATTGGTTTTTAGGGTTTCTATTAATTCGGTAATTTGGTCTATTTCTTCGTTATTCCAGTTGCGCCATTGGTGTCCGTAAACGGGACCTAATTCGCCATTTTCGTCTGCCCAATCGTCCCAAATTTTTACGCCATTTTGTTGTAGGTATGCAATATTTGTTTCTCCTTTTAGGAACCAAAGTAATTCATGAATTATAGACTTTAGATGTAGTTTTTTTGTGGTAACCATAGGGAAACCTTCGGCAAGATTGAAACGCATTTGGTAACCAAAAACACTTTTTGTTCCTGTTCCTGTTCTGTCGCCTTTTTGGGTTCCGTTGTTTAGAACGTGTTTTACTAAATCTAAATATTGCTTCATTTTTTTGGCTTTGTGCTTTAAGCAGTATGCCTTAAGCTTATTGCCTAGTGCCTTTTGCGTAATGCCTTTTTTATATTTCTCTTTTCGATATTTCGTCTCTTATTTTGGCTGCTTTTTCGTAGTCTTCGTCATTTACGGCGGCTTCTAATATTTCTTGCAGTTCGGATAAACTGTATTTTGTGAATAAATTTTTGCTGTCGTTGCTTTCTTGCGAAAATGGTTCGGAAGCAGAAAGTACGCTGTCTAGGTCGTGTTCTGGACTGTCTGAGTCTGGATTTATTTTTAAGAATATTCCTGCTTTGTCTAGTATGTTTTTGTAAGTAAATATGGGTGCGTTAAAGCGTAGTGCTAGTGCAATGGCATCGGAAGTTCGGGCGTCTATGATTTCTTCTATTTTATCGCGTTCGCAAATCATGCTGGAGTAAAATACGCCATCTACTAATTTGTGAATGATGACTTGTTTGATTATTATGTCGAATCTTTCGGCAAAGGTTTTAAATAGATCGTGTGTGAGCGGACGGGGTGGTTTTATTTCTTTTTCGAGCGCAATTGCGATTGATTGTGCTTCGAAAGCGCCAATTACGATGGGTAATTTTCGGTCGCCATCTACTTCGTTCAGAATAAGTGCATAGGCACCATTTTGTGTCTGACTGTATGATATTCCTTTTATTGTTAGTTTTACTAAACTCATCTTTAGATCTTAGATTTTAGATTTTAGAAATTATAAAATCTATATTTTTTTGATATGAATTGGATTTTCGGATAGATTCCAAAAAGGCAATACAATTTCCTATTTAGCCCTGATAGCAGCAAGTATCCTTGTCATTGCGAGGCACGAGCAGTTTTTTTGACAAGATACTGCGGATAGCAGGTATATGGTTTGCAAAGTAACAAAAACTTTTGGCTTCAAAAAAACCTTAAATAAAAAAAATGAGCTACATAATTTGGGGTTATATAGCTCATTTGTATGGAAAGTGTTGTTTTATGAGTTTTGTGCTTTGAAAGCTTTTAGTTTTTCGGTTAATCTTGGAAGGATCTCGAAAGCATCGCCTACGATTCCGTAATCTGCAACTTTAAAGAATGGTGCTTCTGGGTCTGTGTTGATGACTACTTTTACTTTTGATGAATTGATTCCTGCAATGTGCTGAATGGCTCCTGAGATTCCTACGGCAATGTATAGGTTGGTGGCTACTGGTTTTCCGGTTTGTCCTACGTGCTCGCTGTGAGGTCTCCAGCCTAAGTCAGATACTGGTTTAGAGCAAGCGGTTGCGGCACCAAGAACAGCGGCTAAATCTTCTATCATTGCCCAGTTTTCGGGTCCTTTAAGGCCACGACCTCCTGAGACTACTACATCAGCATCTGCAATGGTTACTTTTCCTGATCCTTTTTCTACTGATTGTACTTGTACTGAGAAATCGGCATCGGAAATAGTTGGTGCAAAATCTTCGGCGGTTGCTGCTCCGGTATTTTCGAAAATTCCGTAAGAGTTTTTGCTTAAACACAGTACTTTTATGTCGGTATTTATTTGGGTAATATTGAAGGCTTTGTTAGAGAAAGCGGTTCTTTTTACTTGAAATGGTGACATGTTTGTGGGTAATCCTACAACATTTGAAGCAAATCCTGCCTCGAGCGATACTGATACGAGTGGTGCAAGATATAAACTATCTGTTGATGAGGATAGTAAAATTAATTTTGCGTTTTCTTTTTGCGCTGCTTGTTTGATGGTGTCTGCGTAAGCTTTTGCTGTAAAATTAGCCAATTTGTCGTTGGTAACTTTTAGTACTTTGTCTATTCCGTAGTTAGAAAGTTCTGAAACATCGTTCATGTTTACAGTAATTGCTGTAACGGTTTGTCCTGTTGTTTCTGCAATTTTTTTGGCGTAAGAAGCCAGTTCGAAAGCTACTTTCTTAAATTTTCCTTCTG
Source organism: Flavobacterium psychrophilum DSM 3660 = ATCC 49418 (assembly GCF_002217405.1). Lineage (GTDB taxonomy): Bacteria > Bacteroidota > Bacteroidia > Flavobacteriales > Flavobacteriaceae > Flavobacterium > Flavobacterium psychrophilum. The sequence continues at coordinate 13,463 of NZ_MUHE01000014.1, forward strand.
CTGATTCTGCATATATTAATATTGACATAATAATTTTAGATTTTAAATTTCAGATTTCAAATTTTAAAAATTGAAACCGAAAATAATTATTTATTTTAGAATTTGAAGTGAATTATAATGTTTAATTTAGAGGTTGTGTTTGCTTTTTAAGCAATCTTATATCTAAATTTTAGAATCTTATATCACTTTAGCCTCGTTGTGTAATAAGTTGATTAATTCGTCTAGGTTGTCAGCATTTATTAGTTTTACAGCTGATTTTGCGGCAGGTTTTTCAAACTTAACCGCTTTGGTTTCTGATGTTGCACTAATAGGTTCTAGGATTGTTAAGGCTTTGGTTCTTGCAGTCATGATTCCTCTCATGTTCGGGATGCGCAAATCTTTTTCCTCGACTAATCCTTTTTGACCACCAACGATTAATGGTAAAGTAGTTGAAACGATTTCTTTTCCGCCATCTATTTCGCGAGATGCTTTTGCGGTAGTTCCGTCTATAGTTAATTCGGTACAAGAATTTACAAAATTCATGTCTAATATCCCAGCAATCATGCCAGGTACCATTCCTCCGTTATAATCTAACGATTCTTTACCTGCAATAACAAGGTCGTAACCGCCATTTTTTATAACTTCTGCTAGTTGTTTGGCTACAAAAAAACCATCGGTTGGGTTTGCATTAATACGAATTGCTTCGTTAGCGCCAATGGCTAATGCTTTTCTTAGCGTAGGCTCTGTGTCTGGGCCACCAACGTTTACAACAGTTACATTTGCGCCTTGTTGCTCTTGGAACCAGATGGCTCTTGTAAGGCCAAATTCGTCATTTGGATTAATTACAAATTGTACGCCATTGGTGTCAAATTCTGAGTCACCATTGGTAAAATTAATTTTTGAAGTGGTATCAGGAACGTGGCTGATGCAAACTAATATTTTCATGTGCTTTGTCTTAAGATTGAAAAACAAAAATAAGATAAATAATTTAAATAATATACTATGCGTGCATAATATTTTTAAGAAATTATTTCGTTTTTGAAATGATTATTTTCAATAAATTGAAGTATGAATAATAATTATGCTTTTATATGATTTTTAATTTTTACTTTTGCTGTTCAATTTTACAGATATACATAAAAATATATGAGAACGATACAATTTAGAGAAGCCATTTGTGAAGCCATGAGCGAAGAAATGCGTCGTGATGAATCAGTTTACTTAATGGGTGAAGAAGTGGCCGAATATAACGGTGCTTATAAAGCCTCAAAAGGAATGTTAGATGAGTTTGGTGCAAAAAGAGTTATAGATACACCAATTGCAGAACTTGGTTTTGCTGGTATTGCAGTAGGATCTGCAATGAATGGTTGTCGTCCTATTGTGGAATATATGACTTTCAATTTCTCGTTAGTTGGTATCGATCAAATTATCAATAATGCAGCAAAAATGCGTCAAATGAGTGCAGGTCAGTTTCCAATGCCAATGGTTTTTCGTGGGCCAACTGCTTCGGCAGGGCAATTAGGGGCAACACACTCGCAAGCTTTCGAAAACTGGTTTGCCAATACTCCAGGGCTAAAAGTTGTTGTGCCAAGTACTGTTTATGATGCAAAAGGTTTGCTAAAAGCAGCCATTCGTGATAATGACCCAGTTATTTTTATGGAATCCGAACAAATGTACGGAGATAAAGGAGAAGTGCCAGAAGGAGATTATATTATTCCTCTTGGTGTTGCAGATATAAAAAGAGCAGGAACTGATGTTACAATTGTTTCTTTTGGAAAAATTATAAAAGAGGCTCATATTGCTGCCGACGAATTAGCCAAAGAAGGTATTTCATGCGAAATTATCGACTTACGAACAGTTCGACCTATGGATTATGAAACTATTTTAACTTCTGTTAAAAAAACAAATAGATTAGTAGTTCTAGAAGAAGCTTGGCCTTTTGCTTCAGTGGCTTCAGAAATTACTTATATAGTACAAGAACGCGCTTTCGATTTTCTAGATGCACCAATACAAAGGATCACTACTGCCGATACCCCAGCACCATATTCGCCAACTTTACTAAAAGAATGGTTGCCTAACGCACAAGATGTTGTTAAAGCGGTAAAAAAAGTAATGTATAAATAAATTATTAAACGTTCTTAGATTATTGCAAGTCTAAAAGCCTGATTGCCTAGTGGTCTAAGTAGTTTAAAAAAAAACTATATTTGAAACTTCATCATTCATTGATGAAGTTTTTTAGTTAACATTTTGTATGAAAAAAATATTTATAATCTTCGGTTTCTTGCTATCAATAAGTAATGTCGCACAAACTAAAGTAAGTGGTGTTGTTTATGACGATACCAATGCAACTGTTCCTTATGCAAATTTATGTTTTAAAGGGACTCGAGAATGTGTGACGTCCGACGAAAATGGGCGATTTTATTTAGAATCTGAATCCGATAGAAAAATTTTATCAATTTCATTTGTAGGTTTTAAAACTAAAGAAATTATTCTTACCAAAGCGGTAAATTATGACATGAAAATTTCTTTTTCAGGAGCAAATACACTAGATGAGGTTAAGATATTTTCTGGAAAAACGTCTAAAAAAAACAACCCAGCACTCGATATTCTTCGAAAAATATGGGAACGAAAACGTAAAAATGGTTTGCGTCAGTTTAACCAATACCAAATGAATAAATATGAAAAAGTAGAGTTTGATATGAATACCATCGACTCTGCTTTTATGAAAAATATAGTTTTTAAAGGGATGGAATTTATTTTTAAACAAGTAGATACCTCAAAGATTACAGGAAAAACATACTTGCCTGTTTTTATAAACGAATCATTATCTGAGGTTTATGGAGACAATACAAACGGTAAGACGAAAGAGGTATTAAAAGCAAACAAAAATTCAGGGTTAGGAACAGGAAATGGCGTAGATACTTTTATTAAAGATTTATATCCGCAATATGATATTTATAATAATTATCTTAGTTTTTTCGACAAAAATTTTGTTAGTCCACTGTCTAAAACAGGAATTAACACCTATAATTATGTATTAAGTGACAGCGCATTTGTAGATAAAAAATGGTGTTATAATATTGTGTTTTATCCACGCAGAAAAAACGAACTAACTTTTAAAGGCGATTTTTGGGTAAATGATACCACATTTGCCATCAAAAAAATAAACCTTACCGCATCGAAAAGCGCAAATGTAAACTGGGTAAAAGAAATATATATAGAACAAGAATTTGATGTTTTAAACGATTCTGTTTTTCTTTTAAAAAGAGATTACATGATGTCAGATTTTGCACTTAATAAAAAAGAATCATCAAAAGGAGTTTACGGAAAACGCACTACACTTTATAGTGATCATAAATTTAATGAAGTCAAGTCTGATAAGTTTTACAAAGAAGATGTAAATAATTTCGATCAAAGTATATTTACAAAGTCTGACGAATTTTGGCAAGAAAATCGTGCAGAATCTTTAAATAAAGATGAAGCAGGAATATATAAAATGCTAGACACTCTTAAAACAGTCAGGAAGTTTAAACAAATGTACACGCTTGCAGGGATTTTAGGTACAGGTTATGTGTTAAACGGCAAAATAGATTACGGCCCAATATTTTCATTTATAGGATATAACGATGTTGAAGGGCTAAGATTACGAGTAGGAGGAAGAACCTATTTTAGTCCAAATGACAAATGGCGATTGCAAGGCTATACGGCATACGGATTTAAGGACGATAAAGTAAAATATGGATTTTCTGGAAAATGGATGGTCGATCCTAAAAGCAGGCTAATACTATCAGCAGGAAACCGCCGTGATATAGAGCAAATAGGGGTAAGCCTTACAACATCTAATGATATTATGGGAAGAAGTTTTGCTTCCTCATCAATATTTGCAGGAGGAGATAGGAGTAAATTAACAAATGTAAATTTAACCTCAATCGGAGCAGGATTCGAACCCTACAAAAATTTAATATTCAAAGCAGGATTGTCATACAGGACTTTAGCCTCTGCATCATCAAAATTTAGTTTAGATTTTTATAAAACCCTGCCTAGTACATTAAATCCAAATGGCATAAAACAATCAGAGGTACGACAATCAGAAGTAGAAATTGGAGTAGATTATATGCCAGGCAGAAAAGTGGTAGGCTATGGTGTAGAACAATTACAAGTAGATAAAAATTACCCCAGAATATATATAAATTACAATCAAGGCTTTAAAGGGATCTTAAACAGTGATTTTGAATATAAAAAACTACAATTATATTACCGTCAGCCAATATTAATTGCAGGAATGGGACGCTTGCTCACAACATTCGAAGTAGGAAAAATATTTGGGGGCGTACCATTAGGGCTTATAGCAGTCATACCAGGAAACCAATCCTATTTTATAATAGAAAACACATACAGTCAGTTAAATTATTACGAGTTAGTTACAGATCAATACGCATCATTGCACCTAGAACACGATTTTAACGGAAGGCTTTTTTCTAGAATACCCTATCTAAAAAAATTAAATTTACGAGAAATTATAGGAATAAAATCTATATACGGAAGTGTGTCAGACCAGAATATAGCCCTAAACGCATCAGGATTTAAATACCAAGCTCCTACAAATGGTTATTGGGAATACCATGCAGGAATAGGAAATATATTTAAAGTATTCAGACTCGATTTTGCTTGGAGAGGCAGTTATGAAAATCTTCCAGAAGCTAATAAATTCTCAATTAAAGGGTCTTTCGGATTCTATTTCTAGATACTTTATTCAGTTTTATGACACAATATTTATTTTGGTTGAAGCAAAAAAAAAGGTTTTTCGTTTCAAAGAAAGCTTCTTGAGTTCTAAATGAAATAAAAGAATTGTGAAGTAATTTAGGCTAGAGTTAGCAGTATGATTCGAAGAAAAAACATATAATGTTCAGAATTAAAAAACAAGAATACACATTAGTATTAAAAATAAATTACAAAAAAAACTAACTTCAAGCGCCTAAATTGTAACTTTTTACTACTTTTGCATTCTCAAAAAAATAAGAAAATGACAACAGATAAAATAGAAACTTTCGACGTTCTAGTCGAAATTCCAAGAGGAAGTAGAAACAAATACGAATACGATTTCGATTTAAAAAGAATGCGTTTCGATCGTATGTTGTTCTCCTCAATGATGTATCCAGCAGATTACGGATTTATACCAGAAACATTAGCGCTAGATGGAGATCCGCTAGACGTATTAGTGCTACTAACAAAACCAACCTTTCCTGGTTGTGTGATCGAAGTAAAGCCAATAGGTATTTTTAATATGGCAGACGACAAAGGGCAAGATGAAAAAATAATTTGCGTTCCTGTTTCTGATCCAATCTGGAATTCGTTAAACGATTTGTCAGATATTAATGCCCATTTAGTGAAAGAAATCGAACACTTTTTTCAAGTTTACAAAGACCTAGAAAACAAAAAAGTAGAGGTAAAAGGGTGGGGAGATGTAAAAGAAGCAAAAGAAATTATAGCACAATGTGTAGCTCGTTTTCAAGCAATAGAAAACAAACCAGCAGGATTATTTAGCATTAAATAGTTTTTTATTCCTATAAAAAAAAGCAACATTCTGAAAAGAGTGTTGCTTTTTTTATAATATTATCCTAAAATTAATAAATTGCAGCAGGTTTTCTGGTTAGTCGATTACCCCATTTTCGATAATACTAAAACTTTTCTCTTTACAATTTATTTCGGCATTTAATCCGTATGGGATTGTAAATGTAGGGCTTGTATGTCCGAAATTCATTTCTGTTACAATAGGCAACTCTGTTAATTGTAATTCGTCTCTAATAATTTGCAATAAAATTTTGTTGTACTCTTTTGTAAATTGATTGTTGTATGGTCTTCCTAGAATGACTGCTTTTATTTTATGAAAAACCCCTTGAGCGGCATAATTCCAAATAATCCATTTAAAATTCATGGGAGGCATCATAACTTCTGAAGTTTCTAAAAATAAAATGCTATCTTCCCAATCACTTGGTTGAAACCAATATTCAGTTGATTTTAGAAATTCTAATACTTCAAGACAGCCACCTATTAGTTTTCCTTGAACTTTAGTTTTTCCTTGTAAAAAATTCCAACCATTATTTGGAGTTAATTCTCGTTTTTTATTTGCTAATGATTTATCTGTCCATTCGAGTCTTTCGCTTGTCCAGCCGTTACTATTTGGTAAAATTTGTCCAATTGGCTCGGACGAAAAAAGCGTTTTCTTAATGTCATCTATTTGGTATTGTAGCATTCCTCCGTTTTCTGCAAAACCCACCAATATTGATGTTCCGTAAAACGAAGATAATCCTGCCTTATAACAAGTAAGATGTGTAATGGTACTGTCTGAAAAGCCTAAAAATATTTTTGGATTTTTAGTGATAATTGAGAGGTCTAAATAAGGTAAGATTCTAACGCTGTCTTCTCCGCCAATATTTGTGATGATTGCTTTTATAGAATTATCTGAAAAAGCCTCCATTAAATCATCTGCTCTTGCTTGTGGGTTTTTATTTAACCAGTCGGCAGATTTTAAAGCATTTTTTGTTTCGATTACCTCTACTTTAAAATTGTCTTCAAGCTGTTTTTTTCCAGTCTGATAACGGTAGGGGAATTCTCCAGCACCTCCCCACGACAAGGAAATGGTGGCTACTTTATCTCCTGGTTTTAATGCTTTCGGTTTAATAAGTGTTTTCATATAAATTCTAACTAACGTTTTTTAGGCGTAGGTTGCTTATACTAAAATAATTTAAATTTTCAAATTTGCCAATTATTTTTAGAATAAACCTTAATTTAACTTAAAATTAATTTGTAATCCTTCTAATTCATTTAGTAATTCGTTTGAGATTTTAATTTTCAGTTTGCGGCTGTTCATAGAAATTTTATTAATTATTTTTGTTTCTTCGACTTCGGTAGTAATTGTTGGTTCTGGATTTTCAGATTCTTGAATGTCTCCATTTTCGTCTAATGCAACTTCTATATCATTGGCTTCTAGAGGTACTGCTTCAATTTGTTTTTTAATTCGTTCTAATTCTAAAATATCAAAAGATACAGTATTATCTCCTTTATTCGCATCAAAAATAGTAATCAATTGAGAAACTAACTCTTCTTGCAAAACGTTTATATCTAAGTGTATGACTAATTTTTTTGCGAAAATTCGCAAGACATCTTGTATAGATTCTACTTGCAGAAAGTTAATTTGCGGATCCGATTTTTTACCTGTATCCCGATTTACCCAACCGTCTTTTATATTAACTCGGATATACACAAACTGATTTTGTACTAGAAAATGTCTGAATTTTAGGTATTCTTCATTAAAAATTCTGAACTCATTATTTTCATCATATCCTTCTAAAACAAAGGTTGCCCAGCCTTTTCCGTTTTTAGCAGTTCTGTGTTGTACATTGGTTACAATACCTCCAAAAGCAAGGTTTTTGCCTACGAATTGTTCTAGATTTTTTAGAGATTCGAGTTTGTTGTTGCAAAAATATTTCATCTCGAACTTGTAATCATCTAAAGGATGACCTGAAATATATATCCCAACAACTTCTTTTTCTTTGGCTAGTTTTTCCATCGTATTCCACTCTTCACAGGGTGGTATTAGAGGTTCAGAAATTTGCACATCGCTCGTGTCTCCAAACAAACTGACTTGCGACGAATTTTCGTTTTCTTGAAATTTAGCGCCAAATCGTATGGCTTTTTCGTAGAAAGTTAAATTATCGCCATCGGTATGAAAATATTGTGCCCTATGTGTGTTTTCAAAACAATCGAAGCCACCTGCGAGAATAAGGTTTTCGATGGCTTTTTTGTTAGCAGCACGCTGATCGACACGCTTGGCTAAATCGAAAATAGATTTGTAACTTCCGTCTTTTCTGTTTTCGACAATGGTATTTACGGCGCCCATTCCCACACCTTTTACAGCGCCTATTCCGAAACGAACGGCATAATCATCATTGACCGTAAATTTGTAAAATGATTCGTTTACGTCTGGGCCCAAAACGGCTAATCCCATGCGTTTGCATTCTTCCATAAAAAACGAAACTTGCTTAATATCGCTCATGTTATTAGACAAAACTGCCGCCATATATTCGGCTGGATAATTGGCTTTTAGGTAGGCGGTTTGGTAGGCAATCCACGCATAACAAGTAGAGTGCGATTTGTTAAACGCATATTCGGCAAAGGCTTCCCAGTCTTTCCATATTTTTTCTAGTTTGTCTTCGGCATGGCCTTTGGCGACAGCCTGACTGACAAATTTAGGTTTCATTTTGTCTAGGACATCACGTTGTTTTTTTCCCATGGCTTTACGCAAAACGTCGGCATCACCTTTAGAAAAATCGGCTAGTCTTTGTGATAAAAGCATTACTTGTTCTTGGTAAACGGTGATTCCGTATGTGTCTTTTAGTAGTTCTTCGCAGGCTTCAAGGTCGTATTCTATAGGTTCTTCGCCATTTTTTCGTTTAATAAAACTTGGTATATAAGCAATAGGTCCTGGGCGATACAAGGCATTCATGGCAATTAAATCATTAAAAACTGTGGGCTTTAGTTCCTTCATGTATTTTTGCATACCTGCACTTTCGTACTGAAAAATTCCTACTGTTTCGCCACGTTGAAATAATTCATAAGTCTTTACATCATCAATAGGAAATGTGTCTGGATCGAGTTGTATTCCCGTTCTATATTTGACAAGTTTTACAGTGTCTTTTATTAAGGTTAGGGTTTTTAGTCCTAAGAAATCCATTTTTAATAATCCTGCACTTTCGGCAACGGAGTTGTCAAATTGGGTAACATATAAATCTGAATCTTTAGCGGTGGTTACAGGAACAAAATTAGTAATGTCGCTTGGAGTAATAATAACTCCACAAGCATGAATTCCTGTGTTGCGAAGATTTCCTTCTAGGATTTGTGCTTGTTGAATGGTTTCGCCGCCTAAATCTTCTTCTTTAGAGAGTAATATTAATTCTTTCATTCGGTCGAAATCTTCTGGTCGTAAGACTTTTTTAATTTCAACTTCGGTGTCGTTCATAAAACGGGCTAAATTCCATTTTCCGGGAAGCATTCCGGGTAATAATTTGGCAATTTTATCGGCTTCAAAAAGCGGTAAGTCTAATACTCTGGCGGTATCACGAATGGCAGATTTTGCTGCCATAGTACCGTATGTAATAATTTGTGCAACTTGTTTTTTCCCGTATTTTTCAATCACATAATCCATGACTTTGCTACGTCCTTCGTCATCAAAATCGATATCGATATCGGGAAGCGATACACGATCTGGATTTAAGAATCTTTCGAAAAGCAGATTGTATAAAAGGGGGTCGATATTCGTAATTCCTAAGCAATAGGCAACAACGGAACCTGCTGCAGAACCACGCCCTGGTCCAACAGAAACGTCCATTTTTCTGGCTTCGGCAATAAAATCTTGCACGATTAAGAAATAACCAGGGTATCCTGAGTTTTGTATGGTTAGTAATTCGAAATCTATTCTTTCTTCTATTTCGGGTGTTATTTCGGCATAGCGTCTTTTGGCACCTTGGTAAGTAAGATGATGCAAGTATTTGTTTTCTCCTCGAACGCCGCCATCAGTTTGGTCTTCGGGAACTAAAAACTCTGTTGGAATTTCAAACTTTGGAAGTAAAACGTCTCTATAAAGCGAGTAAATTTCTATTTTATCTACAATTTCTTGAATATTGACAATGGCATCTGGTAAATCAGAAAATAATTGTTTCATTTCTTCTCCCGATTTGAAATAATATTCCTGATTAGGCAGGCCAAATCGATAACCACGACCACGACCTATTGGAGTTGCTTGTTTTTCTCCTTCTTTTACACATAGCAAAATATCATGGGCATTGGCATCGTCTTTAGAGATGTAAAAAGTATTATTGGTCGCAATGAGTTTTACTTCATGCTTGTTTGCAAAAGATATTAATGTTTGATTGACACGATTCTCGTCTTCTTGATTGTGTCGCATCAATTCGAGATAGAAATCGTCTTTAAATTTCGATTTCCACCAAAGTAAGGCTTCTTCTGCCTGATTTTCGCCAAGGTTTAGGATTTTGCTAGGAATTTCTCCGTATAAATTTCCTGATAAAACAATAATATCTTCCTTGTATTGTTCGATTACATTTCTGTCTATTCTGGGTACATAATAAAAACCCTCTGTGTATGCAATAGAAGACATTTTGGCTAAATTATGATAGCCTTTTTTGTTTTTTGCCAAGAAAACAACTTGGTAACCATTGTCTTTTTTGGATTTGTCTTTGTGGTTGTCGCAAACAAAAAATTCGCAGCCCACGATGGGTTTCATTTCTACTTCAGTGGCTTCTTCTCCGTTTTCTATTGCAGTAGCATTTTTTTTAGCGGCAGTCTTATTCTGATTCAAAACATCTCGAACAAAATGAAAAGCACCCATCAAATTGGCATGGTCTGTCATAGCAACGGCCGACATCTTGTTTTTTGCGGCTGCAGCTACTAATTTTGCTACCGATATTGTAGATTGTAAAACCGAAAACTGTGTGTGATTGTGCAAATGTGCAAATTTTGCGTTTGCTAAATTTTGCGTAATTTCTGTTGAAATTGGCGTTTTTGTTTCAACTTTTTTAGCTTGTTGAAAACGTTTGGCTATCTCGGCAGAAGCTTCTTTTAGGTTTATGTGTTTTAAACCTAAAAGTTGAATTTCTCCTTGGTTTTTGCGTTGAAATTCGTGAAAATAATGTGCTTCAACGTCGAGTTCTTCTTTGGTAAAAGCTTCTCTTTTTATTAATTCTAAAAAACAACGAGTCGTTGCTTCAACATCGGCAGTAGCATTGTGTGCTTCCGAAAACGGAATTTGAAATAAATATTGATGAAGTTCTGTAAGTGTTGGTAATTTGAATCTTCCGCCACGACCTCCAGGTAATTTTAGTAGTGATGCAGTAACTTCGGTACAGGTATCTAAAACTGGCATTTTTACCATATCTGAACTAATATTGGCACGATAAAATTCGCAACCCATAATATTGACATCGAAGCCTACATTTTGTCCAACTATAAATTTAGTTTTTGAAAGAGCGATATTAAATTGCTCTAAAACTTCTTGCAATGATACGCCTTGTTCTATTGCCAATTCGGTAGAAATGCCATGAATACGTTCGGCATCATAAGGAATATTAAATCCTTCTGGTTTGATTAGATAATCTTGATGTTCGATAAGATTTCCCATCTCATCGTGCAATTGCCATGCGATTTGGATACAACGAGGCCAGTTGTTAGTATCTGTTATTGGTGCAGACCAACTGCGAGGTAATCCTGTGGTTTCGGTATCGAAGATTAAATACATATTTCTTAGGGATTAGTAACTAGATAAAAGGCAGCCAAGGCGAAGCCGAACGGAGCTAATAGTTATTGAAACAAAAATACATTTTATGTAGTTGTTTGTCAATTTTAGTTATTAACAAACATAAAAAAAAACCATCTCGAATGAAATTATTTTTTTGTTTGCTTGGAAAATATTTTATTTTTCGGATTTAATTTGCAAATAAAAAAACCTTTAATATCAGTAGTTTACATTCTATTTGGATTTACTCTGCAAATAAGAAATTAAATATTTAAGCATAATATGGAATATATGTTGCGTATTTTCTTGATGTTATTTCAGGATCAGAAAGTTTAATCAATCTAGCTTCAAAAGTATCGGATATTATTCTTGAAGCAACTGATGAATTGTTTTTATCAATACCAAATCTTTCTCGAACGGATTGATTATTTAATTCCTTTCTATCTTCAAAAAGCAAACAAGCATGTTGATAACAGGCTCTTATTTTTTCTGTTTTCGACATTTCTTTTAACTCTTTTGGCGGAAACAAAATTACCTTTGTGTGTGATTCACTTTTTTCAAATTTAACTGCTGGTAATTTTCTTGCCTCAATTGCTTCAATTGCTCTGTCGATACCACTGCCTCTTCTTTCGCATATTCCTAACAAAAGCATTGTTTGAGCAAGAATTTCATTTCTTGATCTTGGTGGCATATCCAATAATCGGTTGAGATCATTTAATGGCGCTCCAGGATTTGTTATAACAAACCTGTTTGAGAAAATCTCAATTGTTATGGGCATGCCATCAATAGCAAAATCCTGATGTACTAAAGCATTCGCAATAAACTCTCTAATGGCAACTTTTGGATAAATTGGTACGTCTTTTCTAATTCCTTCAATAATTTCAGTTTTTGGTAACTGATTTAAAACATAGTTTATCATTCCTTCAAAGCCAGCAGCATAACCATAAACTCCATTTTGCTCTTTTTCTAATTCTCTATTGTTGCTGCCAACATATTGACGAACAATAACATTTCTTCCATTTAATTCTGGATAATCATTTATATCATTCGCAAATAAGATTGCACCTAAATTTGTAATACTCCAAGAATCATTTTTTTTATTGATAAACTTATATTCTACAAGAGTATTGAATATTGCATCTGTGTTTTTTGGCGTATTTTTATCTAAAAGCTCAAATAGTTTTTGATAATTTATTTTTTTCAAAACTTCTGTCTCTGATAAATTTTCCAAAGCGTTTATCTCTTCAAATGGAACACCTCTTGACTGGGAAATTAAAATTTGAACCTGTTTTTTGTTCATTTTAACAGTTTGACCAGCAGAGCGTGTATAGCAATTGTATAAATTATTCCCTCTCAAATGCGCTGGCTTTTCTGGCTGCTCAGGAATATGTATAAAAAGCAAATTAAAACCTTCAAACTCCATTATGCTATGTTCCAAAGAAATAGATGTACTTAAATTATTTCTTGCAATATTTCCTAATAAAGTAACCGTTTTATCGGCTTCTTCCTGTGAAATAGAAAACAAACTAGCATCATTATTTACACCATAAACCAAAAGACCTCCGCCTTGCAAATTAGCAAATGCACAAATATGTTGAGCCAATCTGTCTGTTTTTGAAGATAAACCACTCTTCCAATCAAGTTCATTGAGTTATATAGGCACAGGGAACAAACTGTCTCTTAATATGATTAATGCTTTTTCTTTCCAAGTTTCCATAATTATTTTTTTCTAAAACAATCAGACAAATCAAAATGTCTGTAAATTTAATTTTTCATTGTTTATACTTTTGCATCTTCTATTTCATTACTCATTGAAGTTGTTTAAACTTTTTGCACAATTACAAAAATACATTTTATGTAGTTGTTTGTCAATTTTAGTTATTAACAAACATAAAAAAAAACCATCTCTATAGAGATGGTTTGATATATTTTTTGAAAATAAGTTAGATTAGTATCCGCCTCTGTTTCCACCACGGTCGTTAGAACCACCACCACGGCTGTTCCCACCACCATTGTAACCACCACGAGAATCACCACCACGGCTGTTTCCACCACCATAACCACCACCACTTGGGCGACTGTTATTGAAGCTTTTTCTTTCACCTTCTGGTTTTGGCTCTGATTTGTTTACAACAATAGCACGTCCGTCAACAGTTGCACCATTTAACTCATCGATAGCTTTTTGACCTTCTTCGTCATTTGGCATTTCAACAAAACCAAATCCTTTACTTCTACCTGTAAATTTATCAGTAATAATTTTTACTGATTCTACAGCACCGTAAGCCTCGAAAGACTCTCTTAAATCTGCTTCCTCGATACTCCAAGGAAGGCTTCCAACAAAAATGTTCATATATTATATTTATTATATTAGTACAAAGGTAAGTTATTAATATTCTAAATTGCATGATGTTAAGCTTTTATTTTAAAATAAACTCTTTTTCAGTGCTTTAGAAGTGTAAATGCTTGTGGTTAATGCTTCCTTTTATAAGAATTTTATTCTTTTAAAACTCATTATTTGGGTGTTGCTACAAGGGTTGGTTTTATATTGCAAACGAAGTTCGTTAAGCTTCAATAAAGATAAAAGGATGGTAAAATACTTAACGCAAAATGCTGTAATTAATAACGTTAGGTCTGATTATTTTACTGGAATCTTATAAAAAACACCATTCTGGCAACTAGCTATTTTTCTGTTTACGGCATCATAGGCTATAAATTTAAAATTGCCTGAAATTGTTGTTCCGTTATATTCGGTAATTGTAATTTCGCCATTACTTTTAGATACATTTTGTACGATAAATGTTGCGTTTGCATCTCCGCTAGCGATAGTTATTATATCTCCCGCCCTGTAGTTGTTTCCCATTGCATTTGTTGTAACGCTGGTAATTACTCCGTTTGTGTTTGCAATTATGTCAACTTTTAATCCAAATCCAGAACCGCCCACTGTGGGTACAAGGCTTGATGTTGTATAACCTGTTCCTCCTGTAGAAAGTGTGATCTTATTTACTGATGACGAAGCTATTCCGGTGGTGTAAATGAAATTCGAGGAAGCTTTTGTTACTGTATATGAAGCAAAATTTGAAGCGTCAGTAGTTCCTAAAACGTGTGTTCCTAATGTTGCCGAATTTAAATTTAGCGTTACATTTCCAGTGGCAAATCCTTTTATTGTCATCTCGCCAGAAGCACTTTTTGTAGCCGAAAAGTTGGTTGCTTTCCATATCGAATTGTCGATAAATCCTTGAAATGCTGGATTGTTAAATTCGACATTTTTTTCGCATGATGTTAATATGATAGCAGAAAGAAATAAAAATAGAACTTTTTTCATTTTTTTTAATTTAAAACTTAATTAATAGCTACAAAAATAACCGATTACAATTAGAAAACTAATAAACAGTAAAAATAATTAAAGTAAAAAGCAAAAAACGAATACTTTAGCTTTATCTATCGGAAAAAAATGTATATTTGCACCCTTAAATAACGAGGTCGAGTACCTCAAAATTAATCATAAGATTATGTCAGTAAAAATTAGATTACAAAGACACGGTAAAAAAGGAAAACCTTTTTACTGGGTAGTAGCTGCAGATGCACGCTCAAAAAGAGATGGTAAATACCTAGAAAAAATAGGTACTTACAACCCAAACACAAATCCTGCGACAGTAGATTTGAACCTTGATGCTGCCGTGAAATGGTTGCATAATGGAGCTCAGCCAACTGATACCGCTAGAGCAATTCTTTCTTACAAAGGTGCTTTATTAAAACACCACCTTGATGGAGGAGTTCGTAAAGGAGCATTAACACAAGATCAAGCCGATGCAAAATTAGCTACTTGGATTGAAGCTAAATCTGGAAAAGTTGACGCTAAAAAAGAAGGTTTAACTAAAGCACAATCTGATGCTAAAGCTAAAGCTTTTAAAGCTGAAACAGTTGCAAACGAAAAACGTATTGCTACACAAACTGAAGCGGCTAAAGCTTTAGAGGCTGTAGTTGAAGAAGCTACTACTGAAGAAGTTGTTGAAACTGCTACAGAAGAAGCTAACGAAGAAAAAGAAGCTTAATATTAAATTTGCAAAAATGCGTAAAGAAGACTGTTTCTACTTAGGTAAAATTGCAAAAAAATTTAGTTTCAAAGGGGAGGTTCTGGTCTATTTAGATACAGACGAACCTGAAATGTATGAAGATTTGGAATCAGTTTTTGTTGAAGTAAACAAAAATCTGGTTCCATTTTTTATTGAAAATAGCAACCTACATAAAGCTGATTTCCTTCGCGTTCGTTTTGAAGACGTAGATAATGAAGAAGAAGCTGATGCTATTATGAATTGCGAAGTATATCTTCCGCTAAAAATGTTGCCAAAACTTACAGGCAACAAATTCTATTTTCACGAAGTCATTGGTTTCGAAATCGAGGACAAACGTGTTGGTGTTTTTGGAAAAATTGTTTCTATAAATGATACTACCGCTCAGCCACTTTTTGAAGTTTTAAATGGAGAAGTAGAAATGCTAATCCCAATGATTGACCATTTTATTGTAAAAATAGATAGAGAAAACAAAAAAGTAGTAATGGATTTGCCAGAAGGACTAGTTGAAATGTATCTTTAGTTATACTTTTTAAGTTGTTATCCTTTATAATTAAATTAAAAACTTCAATATTTTTGAAGTCTGAAATTAGCAATCATTATCCAAACCCAAAATAGCGAACAAGCGAAGCAATATACAATTACCAATTTTATGTTCTCATTCAAACAATTTTCTGTTCAGCAAGACAAAACGGCCATGAAAGTTGGGACTGATGGTGTTTTACTTGGTGCTTGGACCCCTATAAATCATAACCCGATTTCTATTTTAGATATAGGAGCAGGAACAGGTCTAATTGCTCTAATGCTGGCGCAACGTACTTCTGCTGTGCAAATTGATGCTTTGGAAATTGATGAAGAAGCTTACGAGCAAGCGACTGATAATTTTGAGAACTCTCCTTGGAGTGATCGTTTGTTTTGTTATCATGCAGGTTTAGATGAATTTGTCGAAGAGCCAGAAGATGAGTATGATTTAATCGTTTGTAATCCGCCATTTTATGCAGAAAATTATAAAACCAATAGCGAACAACGAGATTTGGCTCGTTTCTCAGATGCCATGCCTTTTGAAGAACTAATTGAAGCTGCAGATTTATTGCTGTCTGAAAACGGAATTTTGTCCGTTATAATTCCGTACAAAGAAGAAGAAAAATTCGTCACTTTAGCTAATGAATTTGAGTTATATCCTATAAAAATAACCCGAGTAAAAGGAACGCCAACTTCTGAAACCAAACGTAGTTTGTTAGTGTTTAGTAGAAACAAACAAAATTGTGAACAAGATATATTAGTTATCGAAACTGATCGGCATGTTTATACTAAAGAATATATTGCATTAACCAAGGGCTTTTATTTGAAAATGTAAATTTCTAATACCTTTAGTAAATATCAAAATAAAAATAAACACCTATTTTTTCGCAGTATTAAATTTAGGAGATGATTTTTTTTCGTTTTCTGAAAACAGTTATATATTTGCTAGAAATTACAACTTATAGGACGAACAATTTTTGATTAAAAAAACCCAACTAAAAGCTGGGTTTTTTAAAAATTATCTTATTTGAAAGCTGGAATTCCGGTAATATCCATACCTGTAATAAGTAAGTGAATATCATGAGTTCCCTCATAAGTAATTACGCTTTCTAGATTCATCATGTGGCGCATGATAGAATATTCTCCAGTAATTCCCATTCCTCCAAGGATTTGGCGTGCTTCACGGGCAATGTTTATTGCCATGTCTACATTATTTCTTTTAGCCATCGATATTTGAGCAGTTGTTGCTCTTCCTTCGTTTCTTAAAACGCCTAATCGCCAAGTTAGTAATTGTGCTTTTGTGATTTCGGTAATCATTTCAGCTAATTTCTTTTGTTGTAATTGTGTTCCAGCAATAGGTTTGTCAAACTGAATACGCTCTTTTGCGTAGCGCAAAGCGGTGTCATAACAGTCCATAGCTGCTCCAATAGCACCCCAAGCGATACCGTAACGAGCAGAATCAAGACAGCCAAGTGGTGCCCCTAATCCAGATTTGTTTGGTAATAAGTTTGCTTTAGGTACTTTTACATTATCAAATATTAATTCTCCTGTTGCCGAAGCACGCAGTGACCATTTGTTGTGTGTTTCTGGAGTAGAAAAACCTTCCATTCCTCTTTCTACGATAAGACCGTGAATTCTTCCTTCTTCATTTTTTGCCCAAACTACAGCGATATCTGCAAACGGCGCATTCGAAATCCACATTTTTGCACCATTCAATAAATAGTGGTCGCCCATGTCTTTATAGTTAGTAATCATGCTTCCTGGATCTGATCCGTAATTTGGTTCGGTTAAACCAAAACAACCAATGAATTCTCCAGTAGCTAATTTTGGTAAATATTTCATTCTTTGCTCTTCATTTCCGTATTTCCAAATAGGATACATCACTAATGATGATTGTACAGATGAAGTAGAACGAACGCCAGAATCTCCACGCTCAATTTCTTGCATGATTAATCCGTAAGAAATTTGGTCTAATCCAGCTCCTCCATATTCTACAGGGATATATGGGCCGAAACCGCCTATTTCGCCTAACCCTTTTACAATTTGTTTAGGGAATTCTGCTCTTTGTGCAAAATCTTCAATAATTGGAGATACTTCTTTCTTAACCCAGGCACGCGCAGCGTCACGGACTAATTTATGTTCTTCAGACAATAAGTCGTCTAATAAGTAATAATCAGGAGATTGGAATAAATCTGGTTTCATTGTAATGGTTTTTTTAAATCGATACAAATTTACATAAAGATAGTTTAATTATGAATTAAAAATCACGAATTACCATAAAAAAAGCAAATATATGCTAGATTTTAGGGTGTTGAGATTTTAGGGCTTGTGGCTTTTATTGTTCTTTTAAAAAGTTTTTTACTAATTCGTAAGCATCTACTTTTGCTACATCTAAGTCGTAATTTTTGATGATTTTGTCAAATTGTGGTGCTGTTGCTAATTCTACAGATGCTTTAGCAATGCGCATATTTATTTTGTCCTCGCTTTCGGTAGAACGTTTTTTGAGGCGAATTTTTAACTCATCTATGCTTGGTGGTTTTACGAAAACGGCCAATGTTTCTTGTTGAAATTTCGATTTTATTCGCAAGCCACCAGACACATCAATATCAAAAATTACATTTTTTCCTTTTGCCCAAATGCGTTCGACTTCACTTTTTAGTGTTCCGTAAAAATTATCGCGATATACTTCTTCCCATTCTACAAATTCCTCGGCTTTAATATGCTTTTTGAAATCTTCGAGCGAAATAAAATAATAATCTTTTTCGTTTGTTTCTTCGCCTCTTGCCTCACGAGTGGTACAGGAAACAGAAAATTCTAGATTTAAATCTTCTTGGTTTAATAAATGTCTAACGATGGTTGTTTTTCCAGAACCTGAGGGTGCTGAGAATACTAGTAATTTTCCTTTGTTCATTGTAATGTTTTTTATTTACTTTCTATTGAAAATAAAGTGTTTTAGCATGATTGATGTTTATTTTTTTATCGAAAGGAATTTCTAAAAAATAATCCAATTGCCATTTTTGTGTTTTTTGAGCCTGTTTGTTTTCTGTTTTGTCCCAAGGCGGATAAACTCGAATGGCTCTTTTTCCTTCTTTTTTGTCTGAAACTATTCCTTTTTCTATTAAAACTGATTTTGGAAATACAAACTGACCAAATCGTTTTTCTGTTTTTACATTTATTACAAATAAATCTATATGATCAGAAATTTCGAAAGGCTCAATAGAATTTTTATTTTTTTTTCGTTTCCATAAAGTTACAAATTGACCAACTTTAGTTGGCGTAATTTTTGCTTGACGAAACAAAATTTTTAGATTATTAATCTCAAATCGGTGTGCAAAATATTCTGCACTTTCTTTTTCGATTTTAATATTTGATAATTCAAAACCGCATTTGTTGTAAAGCGAGTTTTTGGTATCAATTAAAATGGAATTCATATAAATAAATCTATTGTCATTTGTCTAAAGCACATTCAGCACCTGCTCCTTAATTTTTTCCAACTCATCTTTCATCATCACGACCAGTTTTTGCATTCCAGCATGGTTAGATTTAGATCCCAATGTGTTTATTTCTCGTCCCATTTCTTGAGTAATAAATCCTAATTTTCTACCATTGGCTTCGCTTCCGTTGATGGTTTCTAAGAAATAATCTAGATGGTTGTTTAGGCGAACTCGTTCTTCGGTTACATCTAATTTTTCTAGATAATATATGAGTTCTTGCTCAAATCTGTTCTCGTCGATATTTACTTTTAGCTCTGTGATGGCTGTTTGTAATTTGTCTTTAATGTTCTGAATTCTCTCATGGTCTAGTGAGATAGCTTCTTGTAGATACTGGCGGATGTTGGCTATTCTTAGCGTGAATTCTTTTTCTAAAGATTTTCCTTCTGCTTCACGGAAATTTAGAATGTTGTTTAAGGCTTTAATGATTACTTTTTGAATTTCTGTCCATTCGTTTTCGTCTATTTCCTCACGTTCGGTTTTTAAGGCATCGGGCATTCTAACTGCCATTTTCATGAGTTCGGTTTCATCTGCATTAACTAAAATAGCACGCATTTGATTCATGTATGCTTTTACGATTGGTGCATTTACTTTTGTCGATGTTTCCTCGCCAGTTACTTCGATAAATAATGAAAAATCGATTTTTCCTCGTTCTAATTGTTGTGCAATTTGGTTGCGTAAACTTAATTCCATCTCACGATATACAGATGGCATTCTAGTATTTAAATCTAAACCTTTGCTGTTTAACGATTTTACTTCGACTGTTATTTTTTTGGTTGGTAATTGCAAAGATGCTTTGCCAAAACCGGTCATGGATTGTATCATATTTTTTTATAAAGGTGTAAAGATAATAAAAAGTGATTAGTGTTAGCTATTAGTAAAAAGTGATTAATAATTATATGACGCTCTGCAACTTGTGCTAAGTTATTCTTTTGATGACGAATTGTACAAATTAACACGAATTTTTTCGATACCCGTAAATAGAGATTTGTGTTAATTTGTGTAATTCGTGGCGACCTTTTTTTTGTTTTTTAACACTTGGTATTAATTGCGTATCTAAAAATAATTAAGTTTGTTTTTAGGTATGCAAAAAAAAAACTATTGGCTTTTTACTAATTATTTTTCATTTTTTTTGCGTTACTAAATAAACGCCCGAAAAAATTAATAAAGCCGAACCTATTTTTATCACATTCAATTCGTCTTTTCCTAAACCAATAGCAAATATTGTGGCAAATAAAGGTTGTAAATAAATGAAAACGGCTACTGTTGTAGGTTTGAGTTCTTTCATAGAAAGTAAATTTAATAAATAAGTTAAGAATGTCGAAAAGATCACGACAAAACTTATTTTGTAAAAAATGGTTACAGGAAGATTTGACCAATTTACAGCTTGAAATTCAGTATATCCGAAAGGTAAAACCATGAGAAGTCCAAATAAATATATCCACTTTACAAACGAAAAAGCATTGTATTTATCCATGAGTTTCTTCACTATAATTAGGTAAAAACCGTAAGAAACAGCATTGATAAAAATTAATAAATTTCCCAAACCAGCTTTCGGGGCATTATTCATCGATTTTCCATACAAAATAAGAAATAATGTTCCTGTTAAGCCTAAGATTAAGCCTATAATTTTTTTGGTTTTCATTCTTTCTTTTATCAAAATAGCCGATAAAACAAGAACAATCATAGGAGTTGTAACCATAATTACGGCTCCCATAATAGGCGAGGTATAACTTAATCCTTTAAAAAAAGTAAGCATATTGAGTGCCACACCAAAAAATGCTGCGGCTATAATTCTAGGAAAATCTGCTTTGTCTATTTTTTCTGTTTTAATAAACAAAGAGATTAACCAAAAAAGCAAGGTTGTACCGCCAACACGAAGTAAAATAAAACCAAAAGCATCTATGTGTTTTGGCATCACATCTTTAGCAATGGTAAAAGTTACACCATATATTATAGAAACAATTGTGGCGCCAATAAGGGCTAGGTTTCTTTTAGACACTTGTCATGGCTTTGGTTAATTTGAGAATGTTGGGTTGTGTGTTTCCAATATAAATTTCATGATTAAGCATAACAACAGGACGACTCAAAAAGGTATAATGTTCTAGAAGATATTTCTTATAATCGGTCTCGGTTAGATTTTTGTTTTTCAAATCCATCGATTTATATAATTGTGCTTTCTTACTAAAAAGCGACTCGTAGCTTCCAGAAAGTTGGTACATTTCTTCAAGGTCTGTTTCCGAAATGGGATTCTGGCGAATATCAATATAATTTAATTTATTAGCATTAGGCAGCCCTTTTATAATTTTTCGGCACGTGTCGCAAGAAGCGAGATAGTATATTTTGTTCATAATTTTTTAATTGAAAATGCAAAGTAACTTCATTTAAAACACAAATTTGATTAAATTTATAGAAATATTTATGTTTGCTGCTTTGCGGATTACATTTTATTTCTGCCACAAATTAGCAGATTTTAAATTTTTAAGTGAAACAAGTTATTTGTGTCATTATAATATATATAAATTTGCGAATTTGCGGCAAACGATAGCCTAATAAATTGATATTTAATAACAGACACATATGCAAACAACTTTTGAAATTAACCAATCTAGCAGAAATGTATTGCTACAATTTCTAGAAAACCATTCTTTAGCACAGCTGAATAAAGTTCCGGAAGGATTTGCTAACAACCTCATTTGGAACATAGGCCATGTTGTAACCGCACAGCAAATGTTAGTTTACAAGCTCTCGGGATTGCCTATGATGATTTCGGACGAAATGGTTGAAACTTACAAAAAAGGAACAAAGCCAGAAAGAGAAATTACACAAGAAGAAGTAAATGAGCTTAAGAAGTTACTGTTTTCAACCTTAGAACAAACAAAAAATGATTTTGCAAACGATATATTTGATAATTATATGGAATTTACTACAGGTATTGGTTTTACGGTAAAAAGCGCAAAATCTGCTATGGAATTTAATAATTACCACGAAGGATTACATACAGGAATTATCATGCAGATTAAGAAGTTTGTTTAGGAGCTAATTGCACTTTACACTTCAATTTTTTTTTAAAGGAAAAAGAAAAAGGATTTCCGTTTCAAACGAAGTTCACTGAACTCAAATAAAAATAAGAGATATGGGAAGTAATCGGGGCTAAAAAATAGTTAAACTTCATAATTTTGCTAAGAATAAAAAGTAAATTTGCATCTTAAAAACTAATATAATGAAATTTAATACAAAAGTTATACACGGTGGTCAGCACCACGATCCAAGTACTGGGGCAGTAATGCCACCAGTTTATCAAACATCAACCTTTGTGCAAACCAGTCCAGGGCAACCCTTAAATCCTGATTACGAGTATTCTCGTGCCGCAAATCCAACACGATCTGCCCTAGAAAATGCTTTGGCAAGTATCGAAAACGGAACACGAGGTTTGGCTTTTTCTTCAGGATTAGCGGCTACCGATTGTGTTTTGCGTTCGTTTAAAGCGGGCGACGAAATCATTGCGATGGACGATTTGTACGGCGGAACATACAGAATGTTTACTCGTATTTATGCTAATTCAGGAATCAAATTTCATTTTGTAGATATGAATGATTTAGAGAATTTCGAATCATTAATTAACGAAAATACTAAGTTAGTTTGGGTAGAAACACCAACCAATCCACTGATGAAAATTGCTGATATTGCCGAAATTGCAAAAATTACAAAAAAGCATAAAATACTTTTTGCAGTAGATAATACTTTTGCAACACCTTATTTGCAAAAACCTTTAGATTTAGGGGCAGATATTGTAATGCATTCTGCAACAAAATATTTAGGAGGACATTCTGATGTTATTGCAGGCGCATTAATCGTGAAAGACGAGGAATTAGGAAGTCAATTGCATTTTCAGCAATTTGCAACAGGAGCAACGTTAGGGCCAATGGATAGTTTTCTGGTTCTTAGAGGAATAAAAACATTGCATCTTCGTGTGCAACGCCATTGTGAAAACGGAGCAAAAGTGGCTGAATTTTTGTTAAATCATTCGAAAATAGAAAAAGTATATTATCCAGGGTTGCCTTCTCATCCGTACCACGATATTGCAAAAAAGCAAATGATTGGTGGTTTTGGTGGTATGGTAACTTTTACTTTCAAATCTGGTAAAAAAGAGGAGGCTATTTCGTTTTTAGAAAAAGTAAAAGTCTTTACGCTAGCAGAATCTCTTGGTGGTGTAGAATCTTTGGCAAATCATCCCGCTTTGATGACACATGCTTCAATCCCAGAAGATAAAAGAAAAGAAATAGGAATTACAGACGATTTAGTAAGACTAAGTGTTGGGGTAGAAGATGCCGAGGATTTAATTGCCGATTTAAAACAAGCTTTGTTGTAAAATAATCGACTTGTGTGTTTGTAAAAAATGCCGAGATTAAATAATCTCGACATTTTTTGTATGATAATTTTTTCAGTTAGAGAAAGAGAGTTTTGTGTTTTTAATTAGTTCTTTGTACTAATGCTTCTTTAGACCATCTTTGTACTTCAGCAATTTTATTGTTAGCGTAATCAACTTCGTTTAATGTGTTTTTATTCCAAAAAAACCATTTTCCAGTTTTTACGCCATTATTATACTCGCCTTGGGCTATTTTTTCTCCTAATTCTGAAAATGAAACCCATTTTCCTTCAACTTTTCCGTCTTTATAAAAACCAATTTGTTTTATATGTCCGTTATCATAATAATAAGTGGTTTTAATTAAATTTCCTTCAATTTCATATCTTGGTTCGATAGGTTGAGCAAAAACAATTCCTGACAACATCAATACGGTTAATAGTATGTACTTTTTCATGGTTTTTATTTTTAGAGTTGATAATTAATTTCATATCAAATATATAAAATTTTTTACATAAAAAACACAGTAACTTAACTATTTAGTAACATGTATTAAAAATTTAACATTTGTTTTGTTTATTTCGTATAAAAAAACGGCTACAAGAAGTTGTAGCCGTTTATTAATTTATGATAAAAGAATATTTATCTGTTTTGCGAGTTTGTGTTTATGGTATTAAGTTTACACCATTTACTGTAGACCAAGATCCAGTAACTAATGAGCTACAACCTGTTGCCGAAGCACTAGTTGACCAATTTGTACCTGGAAATGATACTGATATAGATGCTGATCTTCCAATTGGAGTTATAATATTAGTGTTTGTAACTTTAACATTTGTAACTTTAATTTTAGATGCGTTTACTTGATTTGTATTTGTAGTAGCCTCCTCAATTCTAACAACAGCACCTTCAAAAGTAACCGCTGGTGTTGCAGTGGTTGTTAAACCAGTGTAACCGTCTATTATTATGTTGTTAAAGAATCCGTTTCCTTCTCTCTTAAATTGGAAAGCATCAACTTGATTGTCATCTATTTCAGAACGACATCCAGCGGCTCTTTTTAGAGTAATGTTTGTTACTACGGGATAGTATGCGTTGTTGTTTGCTGAAGATTCTATTTCCATTCCGTAGTTTCCTTTTCCAGTTTGGTATGCGTACCAGTTTGAATTGTTTTGACCTTGCCATCCGTCTTGCCAGTCGAACGCATCATCATAGTTTCCGTAAGAGATTAGGTTCGTAGCGCTAACTGTTCCGCCAAAAAACTCATATCCGTCATCGGCACCTTTGTATGATACTAAATGGTCTAGTTTTGTTCCAGATCCGCAAGAATAAAATGTAAAGCCGTTATTTTCTTTAACACCAGAAGCTAATTGTGATCCAGCATATTCTACACGAGCATAATTTAATGAACCCCCATTGTGAGCAGGATTTGTTCCTCCATATACTATATTGTTACCATCTTCGGAAGTAGATGTTGTAGCACCACCAGCAGCATTTATTGGCGCATCACCGTATATGATAATTCCTCCCCATTTTCCAGGAATCTGAGATTTTTCTGTAAAAACTACTGGGTTAGAAGCTGTCCCGTTTATGTTTAATTTACCTCCGTTTAGTACTACTAATGCGTTGTCTACTGCAACAGTTTTGTCGCAAGTAATTGTTGATCCAGCATCGAATGTTACGGTTACTCCTGGGTTTATTTTTACAATTCCAACCAAGGTGTAGTTTCCGTATGCGTAAGTAATATTTGATGCAATTGTGCCTGTAATTGTGCCAGAAGCAGGAGCAGCAGCAACAGGAATTGCTATGGGGTCGTCATTGTTACTTGAGCAACCTGTAAAGATTAAAGCTATGATGCTTAAGCTAAAAATTAATTTTTTCATTTTGTTGTTTGTTTTATATTGTTTTCACAAAAATACTTCGACATACTTTTATAAAAGTTATCTAAATATTATATGATAGTTATGTAAATTGAATTAAAACATCAATATAACGTTAAGCAAATAAGGTGTTTTTTAGTCATAAAAAAAGCACTGAAATTTCAGTGCTTTAAGATTTAATAATTTTGTTTTTTAGAAGGTGTAGCCTAAATTTAGACCAAAACCAATTCCTTTTTTGTAGCTATCACTAATTAAAGAAGGTTCGTTTATTTTGATAACTCCAGCGCTACCAAATTCACGGTTTCTAGAAGGGTTTAATAAATTAGTGGCAGAGAATTTAACATCAAAATGATCGGATAATTTGCTTCCCCAAACAAAGTCTAATTGCTGATATGGCAATTCGTAAGTGTTGTCTTGTTTGTTTGTTCCTATGGCATAAATTCTTTTCGAGAAAACAGAATACACTAATGAGATTGTGTTGCTCCATTTTTTATCGAAATCGAACTGATATTTTAAATCGGAATTTAAAATCCATTTAGAGGCTCCTTGTAGTTCTCTTGATTGATAGGTTTCTCTAGAGGGAATATTGTAGGTTATATTCCCGTCTTCATCTTGAGAATCATAAGTTGGACTAACTTTAACTTTGGTCGACATTAATGTAGCATTAAATCCTAAAGAAAAATCTGACAAATTTTTATTTATTCTTTCTAAATCTAATATAAATTCGGCTTCGGCTCCGTAAATATTTGCCAAATCAGAATTTAAAAAAGTAGTTACCGTAGCAGTGGTAGCATTAGATACGTAAGTTCTCTCTATAGGATTTTTTATGTATTTTGTAAATATACCAAGGCTAAACATTTCTTTTGATGTTGGGAAGATTTCAAATTTTAAATCAGCATTATAATTATCACTGTTTTTTAATAACGAATTTCCTTGTATAGATGTACCATCTGCATTCAAATAAGTTAAAGGAAAGGCTTCCATAATTACTGGTTTTGTATAAGTTTTACTAGTTGCAAAACGAATATTTGCTTTGTCAGAAACGCCATATTTTAAGTTTAGTGAAGGCAAGAAATATATTTTATCATATTTTCTAGTTTCAAAAGGAGCGGTTTGCATGCCTAGTTTCCTAAATTTTGTTTCACGGTTACTTTTCTCTACTCTTAAGCCACCATTTATTTCCCATTTGTTATTAAATTTAAGTAATAAATTTAAGTAACCAGCATTAGTAAATTCGTTAAGCTTTACTTTGTAAGTCGCATTCGAATTTTCGATATTAAATAAATATGGAGCGTCAGGGCCATTTGCAATAACATCTCTATCTATTAAATCATTATTAATATGCGTATCTATACTATTTATATTTGTAGTAAATCCAGTTAAATTAGATTGTGTTGCAATGAATCTATAAGAACTTTCCATTGCTGAGGTGTTGCCGTTATATCCTAAAATTATTTTATTTTGCTTTTCTTTATTTCCAAATTTATAACTATATTCTGCTAATCCTGAAAGAAATTTGTTTCCGTCGATAGATAAATATTGATGCGAAAAATTTGTTGCGCCATAAAATGTAGTTATGTTATTATTATTGAGGCTTCCAGAAAAAGATTTTCTGTCTGGTTGGCTATATTTTGTGTTTGCAAAAGAAAACCCAGTTCTAAATATTTGACTTTTATCTTTAGCTAAAGCATATTCTCCAAGTAATTGAGCGTTCAAATAATCAGTTTTTGTAAGCTGATTGGTTCTAATAATATGATTTGGATCATCAGTCTTACGGTCAACAACACCAAATTGATCTTTTATAGAATTTTCTGTTGTTTTAATATAGAAAGTATTTAAAGATAATTTGATTCGTTGTGTGTTATAATTTAACCCCAATAATGTAGTTGCCGAGGTTTTGTATAAATATTCAGTTGCCATAAAATCGTTTGAAAATTTGTATCCAGTAAGGTCATTGTTTATTGTTCTTTCTATTCCAGATTTTACGGCATATTTATTATCAAAATTTAATGAAATTAAGTACGAAAAATTACGCTCGTTTTTTAAATTAAATTTTTCTGAATGTAAGAAACCAATACTGGTGTTTAAAGGGCTTTTTGTTTCGGTGGCATTAAAACCACTTTTAAAATATTTTCGAGATTCTTCAGTTGTAAAGGTATGGCTGAGAGGAGTACTTCCTACAATACTTGGTAATTCTCTATCCTTTCCATTAAATCCAAAAAAACCTTTTGTGTTATTGGCCTCCTCTGAAATTAAAAAATTATTTAAATTATTATTGGTTGTAAAACTTGTACCAATATTTAATTTGGTAATACTTTTTGCTCCCTTTGAGGTTTGAATATTAAAAGTTCCTCCTGCAAAATCCCCGTAAATATTAGGATTGAAAGTTTTATATACATCTATAATGCTTACAATATCTGTTGGAAATAAATCTAGAGGAATAATTTTTGTAAACGGATTGTTTGTAGGTGCTGCTAAGTCGTTAATTAATAAGTTGTTGTAACGATCTTCTAGTCCCCGAACAAATAGTCCTCGAGAATCTACCTTACTAATTCCTGTAATTTTTGTTAAACCAGCTTCAACATCGCTAACTCCTTTTCGTGACATTTCTTGGGACCCTATACTCTGTTTAATTTCAACAGCTTTCTTCTGGTCTAGCAATAAGGCCGTTTCTTTTTCCCTGCTTATTGTAGATTTTATAACCACATCTTCCATAGTAACACTGCCTGAACCAATGCTTTGGCTAATTGTTTTTTTCTCATTATTAGTAATGCTAAACAATACCGATTTCGATTCATAACCAAGAAAACTAAAAACAATTTCGTGATTTCCAGTCGGCACATCAATCGTGTATTTTCCAGTTGCATCAGTCGTAGTAGCAATTAATGTCCCTTTTATATTAACATTTGCAAAAGGAAGTGGTTCGTTTTTCAAATCCTTGTCTAAAACAAAACCAGATACAGTAGCGTTTTGAGCAAAAATACTCGTGGTAATTAGTAGAAGTAAAAAAGTAATAGAAAATTTCATCGTAATTGTATTTTTATTTTTGCAAAGGAAACCCCACTAAGTAAAGTTTGTGTTATAGGATTATTACGATTTTGTTTTATATATGTTAACTAAATGTTACTATATTAAATTTATGTAATCTTGATTTTTTTAGTTTAAAATATATTTACATTTACATCATAAAAAAAGCTAATTTTCAATATGAAAAAGAAAGAAATAAGGATTTTACTTGTAGATGACGAGCCAGATGTATTAGAAATTGTAGGTTATAACTTATCGCAAGAAGGATATCAAATTTTTACTGCCGAAAACGGAAAAGAAGCAGTTCAGAAAGCAAAAAAACACAATCCACATCTTATTATTATGGATGTTATGATGCCAGAAATGGACGGAATGGAGGCGTGTGAAATTATTAGAAAAGTACCCGAACTAAACAATGTTATTATTACTTTTCTTACTGCCAGGAACGAAGACTATTCGCAAGTAGCAGGATTTGATGCTGGTGCCGATGATTATATTGCCAAACCCATAAAACCAAAACTATTGGTTAGTAAGGTAAAAGCTTTATTGCGAAGAATAAAAGAAGAGGAAAGCCCAAAAAGTGAAACTCTAATTATAGGCGATATCGAAATAAATCGAGAAGAATATAATGTAATAAAAGACGGTGTTGAAATTATTTTGC
The DNA here is from genome assembly GCF_002217405.1 of Flavobacterium psychrophilum DSM 3660 = ATCC 49418. Taxonomy (GTDB): domain Bacteria; phylum Bacteroidota; class Bacteroidia; order Flavobacteriales; family Flavobacteriaceae; genus Flavobacterium; species Flavobacterium psychrophilum. Next base: position 42,761 of record NZ_MUHE01000014.1, read on the forward strand.
CTCGCAAAGAATTTGAATTGTTTTATTTACTTGCTTCAAAACCAGGAAAAGTTTTTAAGCGAGAAGAAATACTAGATAAAGTTTGGGGCTCCGAAGTTGTAGTTGGCGGAAGAACTATCGATGTTCATATACGAAAACTAAGAGAAAAAATAGGAGACGAATATTTTAAAACAACCAAAGGAATAGGTTATAAATTCGAGTTGTAAATGAATTTTAATTTCAAAAAAACATACAAATTTGCTGTAATATCAGCATTGTATATAACGATTTTTGCAGCTGGCCTTTTTTGTTTACTCGATTGTTTTTTTATGAAATTAAAAACTAATAACTTAATTTTAGTGGCTTCTGTATTTAGTATTTCAATTTATATTTTTGCTCTTTTTTTGATGCAATATCGCACCGAAAAATTTATTTATCAAAGGGTTAAAAAATTGTATGAAGAAATTTCGTTTTTAGACACAAACTCTATTTTAAACCAGCCTGTAAACAGCGATTTGTCTCAAATTACTACCCAAGTACAACAATTTGCAGCCAATAAAAAACTAGAAATAGAATCCCTAAATGATCGAGAAGAATTTAGACGAGAATTTTTAGGAAACGTTTCGCACGAACTTAAAACTCCCTTGTTTACAGTTCAAGGCTATATTTCGACCTTGCTAGATGGCGCGATGAAAGACAAGATTATTCGTAAAAAATATTTAGAACGTGCCGAAAAAGGAGTAGAGCGACTTATATATATCGTAGAAGACCTAGATACAATTGCAAAGTTAGAAATAGCTGAAGGAAGAATCGAAATGACTAATTTTGACATAATAAGCCTAATTCAGGGTGTATTTGACTTACTCGAAATGAAAGCAAATAAAAAAGAAATCATGCTTTCCTTCGATTCTAAATACCATAAACCCATTATGGTTTTGGGTAACTACGAAAAAATACAGCAAGTAGTTACAAATCTCGTTGAAAACTCTATAAAATACGGAAAAATAGGTGGTTCGACCGAAATAGGAGTAGAAGAAGTCATTAATAACAAAATATTAATAAATGTAAAAGACAACGGAGAAGGAATAGAAAAACAAAATATTTCTAGACTTTTCGAACGTTTTTATAGAGTAGATAAAAGCGGGTCCCGTTCCGAAGGAGGCTCTGGGCTAGGTTTGGCGATAGTAAAACACATTATCGAGGCACACAACGAAAGGATATTTGTAGAAAGCAAATTTCGAGTAGGATCCGAGTTCTCATTTACACTTCAAAAAACAATTAACCAAAAATAAACCCTTTGTTTACAAGGGCTAAACCTGCATAACTTTAGATTTATGTATAGTTAATATTTGCTTAACAATTTAATAACATTACTAATCCATCTTTGTGGCTTAAAACAAGACAACTACAAGATGAAAAAACTATTATTACTATTATTAATCATTTCTCCTTGCTTGGCTAATGCCCAAGAAATTGTAAATGATACGATTAAAAAAGAGGTCTCTATCGATTCTCTTAAGCAAAGTTTAGACGAGCATACTATGAAATTTGGAGATATCGACGAAAGATTAGCCACAATAGAAAGTGATTTATCTAAATTAACAAAAATTAAATTATCTGGCTACATGCAGGTACAATATGATATGTACGATTTTCAAGATGATAAAGGACCTGTTTTAGGATCATCAGCACAAGCTCCAGTTACAAATTCATTTCACATAAGAAGAGCAAGGCTAAAATTTGCTTACGAAACAATAGAAGGTATAAAATTTGTTTTACAACCAGATTTTGCAGTAGATAAAGTTTCTTTAAAAGACGCTTACGTGGTTTTAAACGACCGATGGTTTATGCAAACTTATTCCTTGACATTCGGACAATTTAACAGAATAAATTATGATGTAGAGTTTTCTTCGGGTACCCGAGAGTTTCTAGAAAGAAGCAGAATGACAACTACACTTTATCCTAACGAACGTGATTTAGGAGCAAAGTTAGAAGCTAATTTTATGACAAAATACGAAATTCCGTTAAAATTACAATTGGCAATTTTTAATGGTAACTTCGGTCAAGGTGCAATAGCAAATCAAGTTCGAGATGTAGATAGCAATAAAGATGTAATGGCTCGCGCAACCTATTCTTTTCAATTTCCAAGCAAAGGTTTGGGTATAGATATTGGAGCACACGGTTATTTTGGATCAACAAAAGTTTTGCCACAAGCAGTAACAAATCCAGTAACACCGCCAGCAGTTTTTTCTGATCAAAACAACAATAATTTTACGCCAGTAGTTGGCACAACACTTAAAAAAGACTGGTTTGGTGTAGAAGCTCAAATTTATTATGACTTTCTAGGCGGAACCTCACTAAAAGGAGAATATATTTCAGGAACAATTTCGGGAAGTTCAAACCCGCTACAAACTTATACTGCTTTTGGGGCAAACAAAGTCAGAAAATTTGACGGTTTTTATCTTTCATTTACTAAAAACGTAGGAAAACATCTTCAAGCAGCCGTTAGATATGATAGTTTTGATCCAAATTCTAAACTCTCAGGAAGCAACATAACTAGAGCCGATGATTTAAAATATAATACTTGGACATTTGCTTGGCAATATTTTTATGACGAAAATGTAAAAATTATTTTAGGTTATACAATGCCAATTAATGAAAAAAGCGATTTGGTTGCGGGAGATTATGCAACTATAAATAAAGACAAAAAAGACAATATTTTTTCAATTAGATTACAAGCAAGATTTTAATAATTTAAAATAAAATTTTATGAAAACATCAAACATCAAATTAGCAGCAATTTTATTGGTCGTAATGACAATTGGATTTTCATTTACAACAGTAAATAAAATTACCATAAAAGGTTCAGATACCATGGTAATTTTGGCTCAAAAATGGGCAGAGGTTTATATGTCTAAAAGCCCAAGCACTGCCATTCAAGTTACAGGCGGGGGGTCTGGAGTTGGCCTTTCGGCATTAATAAACGGATCTACAGATATTGCCACTTCTTCACGACCACTGAAACAATCAGAATTAGAAAAAATAAAAGGTCGTTACGGAACTTTAGGGGTTGAAATTGCTTGTGCAAAAGATGGTATTACTATTTATTTAAATAAAGCAAACGGAGTTTCTGAATTGACTTTGAAAGAATTGTCTGATATTTATTCAGGGAAAATAACCAACTGGAACCAAGTTGGAGGCGCAAATGCAAATATCAAATTATACGGTCGTGAAAATAGTTCAGGAACTTATGTTTACTTTAAAGATAACGTAATCAAAAAAGATTATGCCTTAACTTGTCAAAGCTTACCAGGAACCGCAGCGATTGTAAATGCTGTAAAAAAAGACAAAAACGGAATAGGTTATGGTGGTGCAGCATTTGATAGTGGTGTAAAAGATTGTAAAGTTAAAAAAGAGGCCAATAGCCCTGCTCTTTTAGCAACGGAAGAAACTATTAGAAATAAAACATACCCAATCACGAGATATTTGTACCTATATTTAGCAACACGCCCAACGGGTGAAACCAAAAAATTTGTTGATTGGGTTTTAAGTACTGAAGGACAAAAAATAACATCGCAAGTTGGTTACTTTCCAGTAAAATAAATTTTAAGATTAAAAAACAAACCCACAGAAGGCTTTAAAAACGCTTAGGGTTTGTTTTTTAATTATTTTTTGATTTTTCAATTCAAATAAATGAAAACCAATATTCCAAATAATGATTTTTCTAAAGAAAGCCTAAAAAAACAATTTAGACTTTCTGAATTTCTTGCCGAGAAAATAATTTCGTCAGTTGCCTATACGTCGATTGCTATAATTGTATTAATTTTTGTCTTCGTTTTCAAAGAAGCATTGCCAATATTTAATTTTAGGAAAGCGAGCAAAGCTAAAACCGAAATATCAAATAACAATAATTTAAAACCAGAAACCTACGGAGCCGAAACCACCGAAGTATTAAAGCCTGAGGTTTACGGTACAGAAACCACAAGTGAATCCGCAACATTAAAACCAGAAACTTACGGAGATGTTGTTGCAAATGAAGCGCAACCTACCGAAGAAATAAGGGAATCTGAAAATCAAGGCGCAGACAATACTTGGAGTTCTTTCTTAACAACCGAATGGGTTCCTGTGTCAGACAATCCTCGTTTTGGTTTAATTGCCTTGCTTTTAGGAACACTAAAAGTCACCATAATTGCCATGTTATTTGCTGGACCATTGGGTGTTTTAGCTGCGCTTTATACATCGGCTTTTGCTTCAAAAAAAGCCAAAGAGATTATAAAACCACTTATCGAATTATTAGCCGCATTCCCATCGGTAGTTATTGGTTTTTTTGCTTTAATGATTTTAGCAACATTCTTTCAAGATGTTTTTGGTTACGAAACCAGGTTAAATGCTTTTGTAGGAGGAGTTGCCATGGCACTTGCCGCCATTCCAATTATTTATACAATATCTGAAGACGCACTTTCGGCAGTTCCTAAAACCTATACCGAAGCTAGTTTAGCTTTAGGCGCCAGCAAATGGCAAACAGCATTTTTTGTTACTTTGCCAGCGGCTATTCCTGGTATTTTTGCAGCAATTTTATTAGGAATTGGTAGGGTTTTTGGCGAAACCATGATTGCGCTAATGGCAACGGGAAATGCAGCATTAAATACTGCAAGTCCTTTCGAAAGTGTACGAACATTTGCAGCAACCATTGGCTCGGAAATGGCAGAAACTGTTTTTGGAGACACCCATTACAGTGTATTGTTTTTTATAGGTTCGTTACTTTTCATTTTCTCTTTTGGATTAAATGCATTGGCAGAATTTTATGTAAAAGGGAAATTAATTAAGAAAATTCAAGGTAAATAAATCATGAGTACAACTACAACCGAAGAAAAAAGCTTGTTCTTTTCAAGGAATACTAAATCATCTGACTTAAAAGGACGATTAATCATTGGTGCTACACTCGCTGCCGTAATCCTTATTATTGCTGTTTTGTTTCTAATCATTGGCATTATTGTTTACAATGGTTCAGATATGTTTTCTTGGGAATTCATCAGCTCTTTTCCAACCGATGGTATGACAAAAGGAGGGATTCTTCCTGCTATTATAGGTACATTTATCTTGGTAATCGTCATGTCGCTTGCAGCAGTTCCCTTCGGAACGATAACAGCACTTTATCTGACCGAATATGCGGCAGAGAATTCTAAATTTGCGGCCGCTGTAAGATTCTCAGTTAGAACATTGGCAGTTGTACCTTCCATTATATTCGGATTATTCGGACTAGGTTTCTTTATTCAATTTATAGGAGCAGGAATAGATAATACTTTCAATGATGGGCAATTACATTGGGGACAACCTAATATTTTATGGGCGAGTTTAACCATGGCCTTATTAACGTTGCCTGTTATTATCGTATCGGTCGAAGAGGCTTTAAAAACAGTACCAAGAGAATTGCGTGAAGCTAGTTTGGCTTTAGGCGCAACAAAATGGCAAACCATAAGAAAAGTAGTTTTACCCGAATCTATTTCTGGAATTATGACAGGAACAATCCTCGCAGTGAGTAGAGGAGCAGGAGAAGTTGCTCCTATTTTATTTACAGGAGCAGCATATTATTTAGCTACTTTACCAAAATCAGTGAGCGATCAGTTTATGAATTTAGGTTATCACATTTATATCATGTCGACACAATCGTCCGATGTTGAGAAAACAATGCCTATACAATTTGCAACCACATTAGTATTATTAATGCTTACCATATCGTTAAATATTGTAGCAGTAATAATCCGTTCAAGAATTAGAAGAAAGAAAATCTAAGTTTTTTCAAAACACACACAATAGAAATGAAAGACATAAAAATAGAAGTAAATAAATTATCCTTATATTACGGAGAAAAATTAGCATTAAATGAAATTTCGATGCAAATTCCTCGCAACAAAGTTACCGCATTAATAGGACCGTCAGGTTGTGGAAAATCTACATTTTTAAGAAGTATCAATAGAATGAATGATTTGATACCAAGTGTAAGAATCACCGGAGAAATGCTTGTAGAAGGCGTAAATATTTATGACAAAGATGTAGATGTTGTAAATATTAGAAAAAAAATAGGAATGGTTTTTCAAAAATCGAACCCATTTCCAAAATCTATTTATGAAAATATCGCTTACGGACCAAGGATAAACGGAATAAAAGACAAAACACAATTAGATGAAATTGTAGAAACATCATTGCGACAAGCAGCCATTTGGGATGAGGTAAAAGACAGGTTGGGCGATTCTGCCATGGGAATGTCTGGAGGACAACAACAACGTTTGTGTATTGCAAGAACATTGGCGGTAAGCCCAGATATTGTATTAATGGATGAGCCTGCGAGTGCACTCGACCCAATTTCTACTTCAAAAATTGAAGAATTAGTACATCAATTAAAAGAGCAATACACGATAATTATTGTAACACACAATATGCAACAAGCAGCAAGAACTAGCGATTATACAGCTTTCTTTTATTTAGGAGAATTAATAGAGATAGACAAAACAAAATCTATTTTTACAAAACCATCAAAAAAACAAACAGAAGATTATATAACAGGAAGATTCGGATAAAAAAGTTTAAAAGTTTATGAGTTTAAAAGGTTAGTGTCATGACATTAAACTTTCTAAGCTTTCTAAACTTTCTAAACTTCCTAAACTTTAAATTAAAAAATATGGCATCATTACTTGAAATAGAATTAGCAAAATTAAAAACTGTAATCGTAAAAATTGGTGTTTTATCAGAAAATCAAATTATTGAGGCAATGAAATCTTTGCTTTCTGATCCAAATGCAACAACAAAAAAACTCAAGAAAACGGAAAACAAAATTGACAAACTAGATGTAAAAATCGATGAAATTTGTCAAAATATTTTTGCGTTACAACAACCCGTAGCCTCAGATTTGCGATTTATTATCTCTGCCATGCAAATAAGCAGCGAGATAGAACGTATTGGGGATTTAGCCATTAGTGTTATTAAAAACTCTAAGAATGTTAAAGAAAAATACGATTTAATTATAAAATTTGATATAGCTTCGATAACAAAAAACATAGAATTAATAACCAAAAAAACCAATGAGTGCTTCGATAAACAACAAGAAAAAACCATTGGAGAAATCTTTCTTTTAAATAAAAATATCAGAGTAGAAACACAGCAAGTAATAGAAAACATTATTTCTGAAATGAAAACAAACTCAAAAGCAGTAGGGTCAGGAACTAATTTAATATTGGCTTTAAAACATCTTGAGCGTATTGGTGAGCACTGTACAAATATTGCGGAATCTATTTATTTTGTAATTAATGCAAAAACAATAAAGCACGAAAAAACTAAAATTGAGTAGTATATATTTATAATTTTAAACTGACTTTTAGTAACAAAGTCAGTTTTTTTATGTCTTCTGTTTTTAGAAAATATCAAAAAGAGATTTCCAGTTTATTTGGGTTTTAAAATCCTTTAATCCTTTGTAAAAGTTAACTTCTAAAAGTTTTTCGGTTTTAAATTTCTCTTGGTTACAATAAGGAACCAATCCTTCTTTTTTATATTTTTTAGCCAGATATTCTTGCTCGTATTGCCCAGGAGTTGGAATAAAAAAAGCTTTTTTTTCTAATTGCGCCAAATCCATTACAGTAGTATAACCAGAGCGGCACAAGATTAGGTCACTTTCGTTAAAAGAATTTTCAAGCTCTTGAGAATTCATATAATTATAAAAAGTAATTTGATCCTTTTTTTCGATGATTTGTATGGCTTCTATTTTGCCTTTTATAAAAATAATATTCCCCTTGTAATGCTCTAATTCTATAATTAATTTTTCTTCTAAAAACGTGCGTTGAGGTTCTGGTCCAGATAAAATAACCATCAAATCATACTTTTTTTTCAACGTTTTTTTTTGTAACCTACTCAGTGGTCCAATATATTTTATGGTTTCAATTTTATGAGATAAATGCCCTAATTTTCCAGTAAGGTTAGGGGTAGTATTTATATCAGGAACCCAGCATTCATTGTATTTTTTTATAATGTATTGATGCATTTTACTGGTAAACCAAGTAGTGTTTCCTGTCATCACGTTTAGCTGATGGGTGATAAAAACAGACGGGATTTTCTTGTTTCTTACGCCTAATCTATTGTCTGAAATTATCCCAGAAATATTGTATTCTTTAATGAGTTTCGTTGTTATTTTTTTTTCCAAAATAATTGCCAATACCATTTTTGGGCTATTAGCTAATATCTTTAGTTTAAAAAAAAATCCGTTTTTTGGATATTCAATATGATAAGAAGGCAACTCTATCGATGGTAGTTGCGGGAATTCTTTGCGTAATATTTCTAAAGCAACACCGTCTGAGGCTAAAATAGGAGAGAAGCCTTCGGTTTCTAAGGCTCTAATTATAGGAATGCATCGTGTGGCATGACCCAAACCCCAATTAAGGGGGGCAACTAAAATATTTTTATTCATTTTTGTAATCTTTCAAGAAAATGAGGAAGGTTTTGTACTTATTTTCTTAGTACACTTATAAACTGCTCTGCTAATTTAGTTTCATATTCAAAATCTAGGTCATTTTCCTGGAAATTTTCAGTTGTAATATGCTTGTAAAGTTTCCATTTTTTGTGATTATATTCTAAACTGGTTAAGTTTTCAATCCAATCTCCAGAATTTAAATATGTTGTTTTTCCGTGAGGGTTTTCAAATAATTCGATTTTTGGTTCATGTATATGTCCGCAAATAACATAATCATAGTTCTTTTCGATGGCTAAATCTATGCAAATTTTCTCGAAATTAGTAATAAACTTAACTGCCGATTTTACATTGTCTTTAATTTTTTTCGAAAGAGAATAAGGCTCTTTGTTCATTCTGGCCAAACACCAGTTTAAAAATCGATTAATTAAAATTAAAGAATCATATCCCCAAGCACCTAATTTTGCTAGCCATTTCGCATGATTAATAGAAGCATCAAAAACATCACCATGAAAGATCCATGCTTTTTTGCCGTCTAATTCTAGGGTTAATTTATTAAGCAAACTTATATTCCCGAGATGAAGATCGGTAAATTTTCTTAAAAATTCATCATGATTACCTGTCAGATAATAAACTTTTGTTCCTTTTGTACTAAGCGAAATTATTTTCTGAATAACTTTAAGGTGATTTTTAGGGAAATAGGATTTTCTAAACTGCCAAATATCTATGATGTCTCCATTAAGGATTAATATTTTGGGCTTTATAGAAGATAAATAATTTAATAATTCTTTTGCATGACAACCATAAGTTCCTAAATGCACATCTGAAATAACAACAATTTCTAGTTTTCTTTTTTCCAAAATATAATTATTTTATACAAAGACAAGAATTATAGGTAATGTAAACGTTATGTAAACATTATCATAAGTTTATATCTATTGATTTATATTTTCTTATTTTTGCCAAAATATTAATTGAAAACGTGGGAAGTAAAAATAAATTAAAGAGATTTGGAGAAAATGAAGCGTTTGGTAACGTTTTTCAGCCAACTCGTGAGGAAGTAGTATCAAATTCATTTGGTTTAAGAGGAAAATGGAAGCAAGATTTTTTTAAGAATGATAATCCAATTATTTTAGAATTAGGTTGCGGAAAAGGCGAATATTCAGTTGGTTTGGCAACCAAATTTCCAAATAAAAATTTTGTTGGTATCGATATAAAAGGCGCTCGCTTTTGGCGTGGTGCAAAAACGGCTGTCGAAACAGGACTTCATAATGTTGCTTTTGTTCGTACGCAAATAGAATTGATAAATCATATTTTTGCCGAAAATGAGGTAGATGAAATCTGGATCACTTTTCCAGATCCTCAAATAAAATACAAACGAACCAAGCACCGAATGACCAATTCTGAATTTTTGCAATTGTACAAAAAGATCCTAAAACCCGACGGAATTATGAATCTGAAAACAGATTCAGAGTTTATGCATGGTTATACTTTAGGGTTATTGCATGGCGAAGGCCACCAAGTCTTATACGCCAATCATAATGTATATACAAATGAAGGGTCGCCAGAGGAAGTAACTGAAATACAAACATTTTACGAAAAACAATATTTAGCAATAAATAAATCTATTACATATATTCGCTTCAAAATTAAGTAGTTATAAGTATGGGCTTAACCCACCCATTAACCCCAAAAAATGTAAATAATGAGTATCATCACACCACTTTTTTTAGGTTTTATTACTTCGCTAGTAGGTGTTTTTCCGCCAGGACTTATTAATATGACAGCAGCTAAGATTAGTACGCAAGATGGTAAAAACCGTGCTTTGTTGTTTACTGCGGGTGCATTAGTAGTTGTTTTTTTTCAAACATTGGTCGCATTAATTTTTGCAAGATACATTGCCAAACATCAGGAAATAGCGATTTTGCTTCGAGAAATTGGGTTTGGAATTTTTGCAATTCTAACTATTTACTTTTTATGGATTGCAAAAGAGCCTCAAAAAAAAGAGCAAAAAGAATTTAAAATAAAAAGTAAAAAAAGTCGATTTTTTCTAGGAATGTTTATTTCTGTAATTAATTTTTTACCTATTCCTTATTATGTTTTTGCTAGCGTGGGTTTAGCGTCATTTGGGTGTTTTACTTTCAATATAAATTCAATATGTAGTTTTGTTGTAGGGGTTGTGTTTGGTTCTTTACTCGTTTTTTATAGTTATATTTCTTTTTTTAAGAAGATCGAGGCCAAAACGGATTTTCTAGTTAAAAACATGAATACAATAATAGGTTCAATTACTGGATTTATTGCAATCTTGGCTTTGTATCATATTCTAAAGTATTACTTCAAATTATAAGTAAGTATTGATGATGATTTTGTGTCGTGTTTTTTGTTATAAATATTGATATTCAAAGCGTGATTCATAATTTTAAATTCATATTTATGTCAGCAACAGGCGATAATTTTTTCGAACGGGTTTATGTTCTTGTAAGGCAAATTCCTTGCGGAAAAGTAACTTCTTATGGCGCTATCGCAAGAGTTTTAGGCACTGCTCGTTCTGCTAGAATGGTGGGTTGGGCGATGAATGCCGCTCATAATATTAACGACGTTCCTGCACACAGAGTCGTAAATCGTAAAGGGTTGCTTACTGGAAAACATCATTTTGAAGGTGCAAATATGATGCAGCAATTATTAGAAAATGAGGGTATTGTTATAATCGATAATCAGATTCAAGATTTTGATGCCGTTTTTTGGGAGCCAATTATGGCAAAATAAAAAAAGGAAAACGGATGCCTTAAATGTCTTATGCAGTTCAGACTTGAAACATATAAGACATTTAAGAGCTATAAGAAAATATTGCTAAATTTTACTTATTAGGTTTTACTAAGAAAGCGTTCGGGTATTTCTTTTTTAACGCGCGTAGTTTATTTTCGGCTTCAATTCTAGTTTTGTAATTTCCAACCCAAACTTTATATATTGGCGTGCTAAAAACAATTGTTGCATCAATGTTTTTATTCTCTTTTCTAAAATCTGTCAATGCTTTTTTGCTCGTTACGCTTTCTCCTGTAAAAATCTGAATTTTAAAACGGTCGTTTATTGTTATCGATCCGTTTAATTTTCTTTTTTCGTTTAGTAATTGTTCAAATCTAGGATCCTGTAAAACAGAATTTTTCATCTCTTGTGAGAAAGAATTAAATGGTAAAAACATCAAAAAAGCGATGCCGTAAAAGCTTCTTTTAAAAGTTAAGATTCTCATAATGAATATATTTTTAGGCAAAAATACATTTTAACTTTCTAAACAAATCAAAAAATATTATTTAGAATTAATATAAATTGATAATTAAGATATATTTAAGGTTTTGAGAATAGTACATAAGTCGTATTTTTGTCGAAGTTTTTTAAATGGCAAATTAGATTTATTTCGAAAATCGCAATAAAGATAATGTCAAATTTAAATGTTAATCATTTAATAGTATGAAGAAAGTGGGTAACCATAAATCGATTTCAAGGATAATAGCGCTGAGTTTAGCGTTAGTAATGTCCGTTTCTCTAAATTCCTTTGCGCAAACAGCTGCTCCAGTTGTTGATGCGACTACTGCTCCTGCCGCTGGTGGAGATGCTGTACAAGGAAAAGCACTTTTTAATTCGAATTGTGCGGCTTGTCATAAGTTAGATGCTAAAATGACAGGTCCAGCTTTGCGTGGTGTAACTGCAAAACATGATAAAAAATGGTTTTACGGTTGGATCAAGAATAGCTCTGCACTTATCGCTTCAGGTGATGCAGATGCTGTAAAGGTTTTTAATGAGAATAATAAGGCTGTAATGACTGCTTTTCCTCAATTATCAAACGCTGATATAGATAATATCTTAGCGTACACAGATACTGAGATAGAAAAGCCAGCAGTTTTAACGCCAACAGCTGGTGCTGAAGGTGCTTCGTCAGAAGGTGGGATATCAAACAATTTAATTTTAGGATTGTTGACTGGTATTTTAGCGGTTTTAGTCGCTATGTTGTTTATGGTAAACAATGTCTTGGGTAAAATTGCAAAAGCTAATGGTATAGAAGTAGCTGCAAAAGAAAAGACCTTGCCTATCTGGAAGGCTTTTGCTAAAAATCAGTTTTTAGTATTGGTTTCTGTTGTGTTGCTAATGTTGGTGAGTGCGTTTTTTGTGTACGGTTACCTATCTCAAATAGGTGTCGATAAAGATTATGCGCCAATTCAGCCAATTCACTATTCGCATAAAATTCACGCTGGTGATAATGGGATAGAATGTAAGTATTGCCACTCTTCGGCTCGTGTGAGTAAGAATGCTGGTATTCCTTCGTTAAATGTTTGTATGAATTGTCATAAAAATATTTCTGAATTCCAAGGGGATAAAGATTCTACTTATGTTGAATATACTAAAGAGTATTACACTGGAGAAATTCAAAAACTATACGATGCGGTGGGTTGGGATAAAACATCTCAAAAATACACTGGGAAAACAAAACCAGTAAAATGGATTCGAATTCATAATTTACCTGATTTCGTTTACTTTAATCACTCACAACACGTAACAGTTGCTGGGATCGAATGCCAGAAATGTCATGGACCAGTTCAAACTTATGAAATTCAAAAGCAATTTGCACCACTAACAATGGGTTGGTGTATTAATTGTCACCGTGCAACAGATGTGAAAGTAGAAGGAAATGATTACTACAAAAAAATTCATACCGAACTTTCTAAAAAATATGGTGTAGACAAGTTGACTGCAGCGCAAATGGGAGGTTTAGAATGTGGTAAATGCCATTACTAAAATAGTTAATAGGTTAATTGTATATCTTTAACCGAAAACTAAATGACGAAAAAAAAATACCGAATAAACGAATAAACGAATAAGAAAATATGTCATCAAACAAAAAATACTGGAAAAGTGTTGAAGAGCTAAACGAAAATAGTTCTATTGTTGAGACGCTTAGAAATAACGAATTTGTAGAAGAAATTTCAACAAATGAATTTTTAGGTGATGCAGTTACATTAGCTACATCTTCTACAACACGTCGTGACTTTCTTAAGTACGTTGGATTTACTACGGCTGCTGCCTCTCTTGCGGCTTGTGAAGGTCCAGTGCATAAGTCAATTCCTTATGTAGTTCAACCTGAAGAAATTGTGCCTGGAGTTGCAGATTATTATGCAACTACTATTGCAGATGGTTTCGATTTTGCTAATGTTTTAGTAAAAACTCGTGAAGGTCGTCCTATTAAAATAGAAAATAATAAAATTGCTGGTGCAAATTTCCACGCAAATGCACGTGTTCATGCTTCTGTATTGTCATTATATGATAGTATGCGTATGAAAACTTCGAAAATTGCTGGTAAAGACACAATTTGGGAGCAGGCAAATGCTAAAATTAAAGCTAGTATAGCTGATGCTAAAGCAAAAGGAGGAAAAGTAGTGTTGCTAACAAATACTTCTGCGAGTCCATCTACAGATAAGTTAATTGCTCAGTTTTTAGTTTCAAATCCAAACGCAAAGCATGTAACTTATGATGCAGTTTCTTCATCAGAAGCTTTAGATGCTTTTCAAACGGTTTATGGTGAGAGAGCTTTGGCAGAATATGATTTTTCAAAAGCTAATGTAATTGTTTCTATTGGTGCAGATTTCTTAGGGGATTGGCAAGGTGGTGGTTTCGATGCGGGTTATGCGCAAGGACGTATTCCTCAAAACGGAAAAATGTCACGTCACTTTCAGTTTGAATCTAATATGACACTTTCAGGTGCTGCTGCCGATAAGCGCGTGCCAATGACGGTTGCTAATCAAAAACAAGCATTAGTTCAAATATATAATGTAATTACAGGTTCTTCTATAGGTTCTTCTAAAGATGAAGCGGTGATGAAAGCTGCGCAACAACTAAAAGCTGCAGGAAGTAAAGGTGTTTTGGTTTGTGGTATCGATGATAAAAATGCTCAATTGTTAGTTTTAGCTATCAATAAAGTGTTGTCAAGCGAAGCTTTTAATACAGCAAATACACGTCAAATCCGTAAAGGAAATAATGCTGATGTGAAACAGCTTTTAGCCGACATGAAATCGGGTGCTGTTCATACTTTAATTATGAATGGTGTAAATCCTGTTTATTCTTTGCCAAACGGAAAAGAGTTTGCAAATTCATTAAAAAAAGTAAAACTTTCTGTTGCATTTGCAATGAAAGAAGATGAGACTGCTGCTGTTGCGAATATTGCAGTTGCAACACCTCATTATTTAGAATCTTGGGGAGATGTAAGTATTGTTAAAGGAAGTTATGCTTTAACACAACCTACTATTCGTCCTTTATTTGATACTGTTCAATTTCAAGATGCTTTGTTATCTTGGACAGGAAACGCTCAAACATATTATGATTATTTACGTTCTTCTTGGTCAGGTGCAAAATCATGGAATCAATTGGTTCATGACGGTGTAGTTTTTACAGAAGGAATTTCAGCTAGTGCAGGAGTTGGTGCCGATTATAACGGAGCTGCTTCAACTTTGGCTAAAGCCACTTCAAAAGGATTAGAATTGGTATTATATACTAAAACTGGTTTAGGAGATGGTCAGCAAGCAAATAATCCTTGGTTGCAAGAATTTCCAGATCCAATTACAAGAGCGTCATGGGATAATTATTTAACAATATCTCAGGCTGATGCTACTACTTCAGGTATTGAAAACTGGAATGTAGCTAATGGTGGGCTTAACGGAAGTTATGTTACTTTAACTGTAGATGGAGTAAAACTGGAAAAAGTTCCGGTAATAATTCAGCCAGGTCAAGCAAAAGGTACTGTTGGATTGGCTTTGGGTTATGGTCGTAAAGCGGCTATGAAAGAAGAAATGCAAGTGGGAGTAAATGCTTACACTTTATACAATAACTTTAGTAATGTGCAAAATGTATCAATTGCTAAAGAAGACGGAGAACATGAGTTTGCTTGTGTTCAGTTGCAAAGAACATTAATGGGTCGTGGAGATATTATCAAAGAAACTTCCCTTGATATATTTAATACAAAAGATGCTGAAGAATGGAATTTAGTTCCTATGGTATCTTTAGATCATAAAGAGGTGCCTGCTACTAGTGTAGATTTATGGGAGTCTTTCGATCGTACTGTTGGTCATCATTTTAATCTTTCTATCGATTTGAATGCTTGTACTGGTTGTGGGGCTTGTGTTATCGCTTGTCATGCAGAAAATAATGTACCAGTAGTTGGAAAATCTGAAGTGAGAAGAAGTCGTGATATGCACTGGTTGCGTATCGATAGGTATTATTCTTCTGAAACAACTTTTGAAGGTGATAATAAAGCCAAAGAGGGTAGCGAAGGGTTAATAGATTCTGTTGCTACTTTGCGTGGTATGGAAGTTCCTTCGGATAATCCTCAAGTTGCTTTCCAACCTGTTATGTGTCAGCATTGTAATCATGCGCCTTGTGAAACTGTTTGTCCTGTGGCAGCAACCTCTCATAGTCGCCAAGGTCAGAACCACATGGCTTACAATAGATGTGTTGGAACTAGATATTGTGCTAACAACTGTCCTTATAAAGTTCGTCGTTTTAACTGGTTCTTATATAACGGAAACGATGAGTTTGATTATCACATGAATGACGATTTAGGTCGTATGGTATTAAATCCTGATGTGAATGTTCGTTCTCGTGGAGTTATGGAAAAATGTTCGATGTGTATTCAAATGACACAAAAGACAATTTTAACAGCAAAACGTGAAGGACGAGAAGTTAAGGCTGACGAATTTGAAACAGCTTGTTCTAACGCATGTACTTCTGGAGCTATGGTTTTTGGAGATGTAAACAACAAAGAAGATAAAGTAACAGAATTGTCAGAAGATAAAAGAATGTATCACTTGTTAGAACACATTGGAACAAAACCAAATGTATTTTATCACGTAAAAGTTAGAAATTAGTAATAATAGGTACAAAGTAGAATTGTAAAATATAGATAAGAAAGATGATTTTTATAAATCTGAAATCTAAAATCTAAAATCTAAAATTAAATTATGTCGTCTCATTACGAAGCACCCATTAGAAAACCTTTGGTTTTTGGTAACAAAAGTTATCATGACGTTACTGTAGATGTAGCAAGACCAGTAGAAGGTAGAGCAAACAAACAATGGTGGACAGTATTTTATATCGCTTTAGCTGCATTTTTGTGGGGATTAAGCTGTATGATTTATACCATCACAACAGGAATAGGAACTTGGGGATTAAATAAAACAATTGGTTGGGCTTGGGATATCACTAACTTTGTTTGGTGGGTTGGTATCGGTCATGCTGGAACCTTAATTTCTGCGGTATTATTATTATTCCGCCAAAAATGGAGAATGGCTATTAACCGTTCTGCAGAAGCAATGACTATTTTTTCAGTAATGCAAGCAGGTTTATTTCCTATAATTCACATGGGTCGTCCTTGGTTGGGATATTGGGTTTTGCCCATCCCTAATCAATTTGGTTCTCTTTGGGTAAACTTTAATTCACCATTGCTTTGGGATGTTTTTGCAATCTCAACTTATTTGTCAGTGTCATTAGTTTTCTGGTGGACTGGTTTGTTGCCTGATTTTGCAATGATTAGAGATAGAGCTGTAACGCCATTTAATAAAAGGGTTTATTCTATATTAAGTTTTGGTTGGTCAGGTCGTGCAAAAGATTGGCAACGCTTCGAAGAGGTTTCACTTGTTTTGGCAGGTTTAGCAACTCCATTGGTTCTCTCTGTACACACAATTGTATCTTTTGACTTTGCTACTTCAGTAGTTCCAGGTTGGCATACAACTATTCTTCCCCCTTATTTTGTGGCAGGAGCTGTGTTTTCTGGTTTTGCGATGGTAAATACTTTGCTTATTATAATGAGGAAAGTATCTAATCTAGAAGATTATATCACAATTCAACACATCGAATTGATGAATATTGTCATCATGATCACTGGTTCTATTGTGGGATGTGCATATATTACAGAACTTTTTGTAGCTTGGTACTCAGGTGTTGAATATGAACAATATGCGTTTTTGAACAGAGCTACTGGTCCTTACTGGTGGGCATATTGGGCCATGATGTCTTGTAATGTTTTTTCTCCACAGTTCATGTGGTTCAAAAAATTGCGTACTAGTATAATGTTCTCATTTGTAATCTCTATTGTAGTAAATATAGGAATGTGGTTTGAGCGTTTTGTAATTATTGTAACTTCGTTACACCGTGATTACTTGCCATCATCTTGGACAATGTTCCAGCCAACATTTGTAGATATAGGTATTTTTATAGGTACTATTGGATTCTTTTTTGTATTGTTTTTACTTTACTCTAGATCATTCCCAGTGATTGCTCAGGCAGAAGTAAAAACTATCTTGAAATCATCGGGAGATAATTACAAAAGAGAAAGAGAACAAAATGGACATAATCACGATAATCACTAATCAGTCATGAGTAATAAAGTAATACATGCACTATATAATGATGACGATGTTTTGATGGATGCTGTAAAGCAAACCAGATTAGCACACCATCATATTGAAGAGGTTTATACCCCATTTCCAGTCCATGGTCTAGATAAGGCTATGGGATTGGCACCAACAAGAATTGCAATTTGTGCCTTTTTGTACGGATTAACAGGTTTGTCTTTTGGAACTTTTATGATGAATTATATCATGATTCAAGATTGGCCACAAGACATAGGTGGAAAACCAAGTTTTTCTTACATTCAAAATATGCCTTCTTTTGTGCCTATTATGTTTGAAGAAACAGTTTTTTTTGCTGCTCACTTAATGGTTATTACTTTTTATATGAGAAGTAAATTATGGCCGTTTAAACAGGCAGAAAATCCTGATGTTCGTACAACAGATGATCACTTCTTGATGGAAGTTGCAGTAAATAATAATGAAGATGAATTGACTTCTTTCCTAAAAAACACAGGAGCTGTTGAAGTTAAAGTAGTAGAAAAGCATTAATCAGAACTATGAAAAAAGTATATACACTAGCAGTTTTAATGGGGATGTCCTCATTGCTGTTTTCATGTCAAGATAAGTTAAAGCCTAACTATCAGTTTTTTCCTAACATGTATGAGTCTGCGGGTTACGAAACCTATTCTGAATCATCTGCTTTCAAAAACGGAAAAGAAGGACAGCTTCCTGTACAAGGAACTGTAAAAAGAGGTTTTGTTCCTTATGAAATACCAAATACTCCTGAGGGTTATTTAGCTTCGAAAAAGATTAATACCACACCTTTATACTCTACGAAAGTTGATTCAGATAAAGGAAAAGTATTATTTGATATTTACTGTGCTATTTGTCATGGTGAAAAAGGTGATGGAAAAGGTAATTTAGTAAAAAGAGAGAAGTATCTTGGTGTTCCTAGTTATGCAGACAGAGAAGTTTCTGTTGGAAGTATTTACCATGTTGAAACTTATGGGCTAAATTCTATGGGATCTTATGCTAATCAGTTATCACAAACTGAAAGATGGCAAGTTGCCGCTTATGTTTTGAAACTTAAGTCTGAATTATAATTGTAAAACAATCTATTTATAAATTATGTATACATTTTCAAGCAAATTAAAAAACTTATCATTTATCTTAATGCTTTTAGGAGCATTAGGTATAGGATATGGTTTTTTCACTGCCCCTAAAAATACACAAGATGTAGAAGCAATTCTTGCATCAAGTCATGGTGAGCATCATGAAGTATCTGCTCATGAACTTAAGGCAACTCATGTAGATGTTGCTCATGCAACATCGGTTGTTAAAAATTCAGTAGCTTTAAATGAAAATCATTTAGATTCTGTTTCAAAAATGGCTACAGAAAAACATATTGTATCTAAAGAAAAAGTAAGCCTTACAGATGCTCATGTAGAACACGAAGAGCATGTAGCGCATGTCTTAGGTCAGTTGCAAAACAAGCCTTGGGCCGCTTTGTACGTTGCTGCCTTATTCTTTATGCTAATATCACTTGGAGTCTTAGCGTTTTATGCTATTCAGCATGCTGCACAAGCAGGATGGTCTCCTGTATTGTTTAGAGTGATGGAAGCTATAACTTCTTATCTGGTTCCTGGTGCTATAATCGTTTATGTGTTATTGGTACTTTCAGGTTTGCATTTTAATCATTTATTCATTTGGATGAATGAGGGTGTTACTGAGCTCGGAAATGAAAATTATGACGAAATAATTGCTGGAAAATCTGGGTATTTAAACGTTCCGTTTTTCCTAATTAGAGCTGCTATTTTTATGGGTGGTTGGATATTGTATCGTAACTATACCCGCAAAAATGCCTTAGCATTAGACGAGACAAATGATGTGACTTATTATAAGAAAAATTTCAAAGCTTCAGCAGGATTTTTAGCCTTTTTCTTAGTGTCAGAATCTATGATGTCTTGGGATTGGATTATGTCTGTAGATCCTCATTGGTATAGTACTCTATTTGGTTGGTATGTTTTTGCAAGTTTTTTTGTAAGCGGAATTACTGTTATTGCTTTAATAACCTTATATTTAAAATCTAAAGGATATTTAGAAAACGTAAACAACAGCCATTTTCATGATTTAGCTAAATTTATGTTTGGTATATCCGTATTTTGGACTTACTTATGGTTCTCTCAATTTATGTTAATGTGGTATGCAAATATCCCAGAAGAAGTAACATATTTTAAATTTAGAATCGAACATTATAACTTGCCTTTCTTTGGTATGGTAGCTATGAACTTTGTGTTCCCAATTTTAATATTGATTAATACAGATTTCAAACGTGTCCCTTGGATAATATCTATGGCTGGCGTTGTAATTTTATGTGGTCATTATTTAGATTTTCATAATATGATTTATCCTGCTTCAGTAGGAGATCAATGGTTTATAGGAATTTCAGAAATAAGTTCAATATTATTCTTTGTGGGATTGTTTATATTTGTTGTCTTTACAACACTTGCAAAACAACCATTATTGCCAAAAGGTAATCCACTTATCGAAGAAAGTAAGCATTTTCATTATTAATATTTAAACAAAAAACAGATGACAAGTTTGTTGGTAATTATAGTTTTACTTTTAGTAGGTGTTGCAATTTGGCAAATGACGAAAATTTTCGATTTGACACAAATTGGCGCAAATAAAAATAGTTCTCAAATAGCAGATAATAAGGATAATAATCTTCAAGGTTATTTAATGTTCGGATTTCTCGCCTTTCTTTACATTTTTATAATCTTTGGATTGTTTAAATGGAGTCATCTAGTTTTAGTTGATCCTGCTTCAGAGCACGGAAAAGATTATGATAGTTTGATGGCTATAACATTTTGTGTTGTATTTTTTGTTGTAGCAATTACCCAAGCGCTTTTGCATTACTTTGCATTTAAATACAGAGGAGCAGAAGGTAAAAAGGCAATTTATTTTGCAGATAATGATAAATTAGAGTTTATCTGGACAATTATTCCAGTATTTGTTTTGGCAGGATTAATCCTTTACGGATTATATACTTGGACAAATATTATGTTTGTTGATGAAGACGAAGATGTAATGTATGTAGAGTTATATGCTAAACAATTTGCTTGGACTGCACGCTATTCTGGTAAAGATAATGTTCTTGGAAAAGCAAATGTACGTTTGATAGAAGGTGTTAATACAATGGGTGTTGATATGGAAGATCCAAATGCACAAGATGATATTTCGGTGTCTGAATTGCATATTCCAAAAGGTAAGAAAATTGTGTTCAAATTGCGTTCGCAAGATGTATTGCACTCTGCTTATATGCCTCATTTTAGAGCGCAAATGAACTGTGTACCTGGTATGGTTACTCAATTTGCTTTCCGACCTATTATGACTACTGACGAAATGCGTCAAACTGAGCACATGATAGAAAAAGTAGCAAACATTAACAAAATTCGTGCAAAGAAAAGTATCGAATTAGTGGCTAATGGAGAATCTCCTTTAGATCCTTATACTTTTGATTACCTATTATTGTGTAACAAAATTTGCGGAGCATCTCACTATAATATGCAAATGAAAATTGTTGTTGATACACCCGAGGAATACCAAGATTGGTTAAAAAGTCAGAAAACAATTGTAAATGCAATTGCTGATGATAAAGCAGCAAAAGCGGCCGAAAGTACTCCAGGAGCTACAACGGTAGTAATTAAAAAAGTAGATTCAGCAAAAGTTGCGGTAGTTGCAACTCCAGTTGCAGTAAAATAATTATACAATTAAAATTTAAAATAAAAACACTATGGCAGCAGCATCTCATGACCACGATCACGCACATGATCACGATCACGAACACCACCATAAAGATACTTTTATAACTAAATATATTTTTAGTTTAGATCACAAAATGATTGCTAAGCAATACCTGATTTCAGGTATTATTATGGGAATTATTGGTGTTATTATGTCCTTGCTTTTTAGATTGCAAATTGCTTGGCCTGAACAACCATTTAAAATATTCGACTTTCTTTTAGGAGATAAATTAGCACCAGGAGGTGTTATGCGTAACGATATTTATTTAGCATTAGTAACCATTCATGGTACTATTATGGTTTTCTTTGTGTTAACCGCTGGTTTGTCAGGAACTTTTAGTAATTTACTAATTCCTCTTCAAATTGGTGCTAGAGACATGGCTTCAGGTTTCTTAAATATGCTTTCTTATTGGCTGTTTTTTACTTCGGCTGTGATTATGTTGTCTTCTCTTTTTGTAGAGTCAGGACCAGCGTCTGCGGGGTGGACAATTTATCCGCCACTAAGTGCCTTGCCTCAAGCTATTCCAGGTTCTGGTACAGGTATGACATTATGGTTAGTATCTATGGCTATATTTATTGCTTCTTCATTAATGGGGTCATTAAATTATGTTGTTACCGTAATTAACCTAAGAACAAAAGGGATGTCTATGACCAGATTGCCTCTTACTATTTGGGCTTTCTTCGTTACCGCTATTATTGGTATTGTTTCCTTTCCAGTATTATTGTCGGCAGCATTATTATTGATAATGGATAGAAGTTTTGGAACATCATTCTTCTTATCAGATATTTTTATCTCAGGTGAAGTTTTACATTACCAAGGTGGTTCTCCAGTTTTGTTTGAACACTTATTTTGGTTTTTAGGTCATCCAGAAGTTTATATTGTATTATTGCCTGCTTTGGGTATTACATCTGAAGTTATTGCAACTAACTCTCGTAAACCAATTTTTGGATACCGTGCTATGATTGCTTCTATTTTAGCTATTGCGTTTTTATCGACAATTGTTTGGGGTCACCACATGTTTGTTTCAGGAATGAATCCGTTTTTAGGATCTGTATTTACTTTTACAACTTTGTTAATTGCAATACCATCTGCAGTAAAAGCTTTTAATTATATCACAACACTTTGGAAAGGTAACTTACAGTTAAATCCTGCTATGTTATTCTCTATCGGTTTGGTTTCTACTTTTATTTCTGGAGGTATTACAGGGATTGTTTTAGGTGATAGTACATTAGATATAAATGTTCACGATACTTATTTTGTGGTTGCTCACTTTCACTTAGTAATGGGTATTTCTGCATTGTACGGATTCTTTGCTGGTGTTTACCACTGGTTTCCAAAAATGTTCGGACGTATGATGAATAAAAATTTAGGTTATATTCACTTTTGGATTACTGCAATTTGTGCTTATGGTGTTTTCTATCCAATGCATTTTATAGGGATGGCTGGATTACCACGTCGTTACTACACAAATACTAACTTTCCATTATTTGATGATTTAGCTGATGTGAATAAAGTAATTACTACTTTTGCTTTGATTGGAGCAGCTTTCCAATTGGTATTTATGTGGAATTTCTTTACTAGTATTTTTTACGGAAAAAAAGCTGTGCAAAATCCATGGAGGTCTAATACCCTTGAGTGGACTACACCAGTGGAACATGTACATGGAAACTGGCCAGGTGCTATCCCAGAAGTTTATAGATGGCCTTATGATTACAGTAAACCAGGGCATGACGAAGATTTTGTTCCTCAAACTGTGCCAATGAAAGAAGGAGAAGAAGAACTTCATCATTCATAATAAAATTTAAAAATGCCTTTCTTAGTGAAAGGCATTTTTAGTTTAAAGTATTTTACTAACTTTAATCCATAAATATATATTATGCAAAAGCTTTTTAATGTTGTGTTATTACTTTTTTGTTTAAATGTTTTTTCGCAAGAGGAACTTAATTTTTCTGCAATAGATTCTTTATACCGTGAAGATCAGTTTTATTTTGGGGTTACTTATAATATCTTAAATTTGAAACCAATGGATGTTTCTCAAAACTCATTTTCTACAGGGTTGAATCTTGGTTTTTTGAGAGATTTTCCAATAAATAAAATGAGAACTTTTGCTGTAGCGCCAGGTTTGGGTTTTTCGTATAGTAATTATAAAGAAAATCTTCGGGTAGATGATTTTGGAGGAAGTATCAATTATAGTGTTATACCGTCGGGTGTTAGTTATGAAAAAAATAAATTGGCACTATATTTTGTCGATCTTCCAGTCGAATTCCGTTGGAGAACTTCTACCTTCGAATCGCATAAATTCTGGAGAGTTTATGCGGGTTTTAAATTAAGTTATTTGTTTTTAAGTCAGTCACGATATGTTGATGGGGATAAAATTTTTAAAATAAATAACAATCCAGATGTTAATAAAATTCACTATGGTGCTTACCTTTCTGCGGGATATAATTCTTGGAATTTGTATGCTTATTACGGATTAAATAACATGTTTAAAAATGGTGCTTTAAGTAGGGATCCTATCGAATTAAGTACTTTAAATGTGGGCTTGATGTTTTACATTTTATAGCCAAAAAAACAGCAGTAATAATTGTGAAAATAATCCTATTAGATAACCTAAAACTAGTTCTTTAATCGAATGCGCTTTCATATATAACCGTGATGAGGCTACAAGGCCAGTACTAAGTAGTAATGTGCTTATGATAATTATTTCGCGAACTTGAAAATACATACAACTGCTAATGCAAAAAACAGTTAATGACGCCATTCCTAGCATATGTAAGCTTACTTTCTTGCCAAAATAAACTAATAATAATGCAATTAAACTGCTAATTATACTGCCTAAAAAGAAGTAAAATAGTTCAGGAACTGTTTCTTTTGTGCCGCTTCTTATGATAAATAAAGAAAGTAGTGAGATATGTATAATTAGCGGTATTTTGCGTTGGGAAACGTTTGTAACCATTACCGAATCTATTTTTTCTAAAGCAATAAGTAAATAAAATATAGCCAAAGGGATAAATACAGTAACTATTAGTACTTGTATAGTGTACAAGTAAATAGCTTCATATATAAAATACCTGTCTTTTGTTATGAAAAAATAAAAAACAGTTGCCAGCACCGATATAAAAATAGGGTGGAAGAGGTAAGAAAAAAAAGGAAGTATCTTTTTCATCAAAATGTGTTTACGCAAATATACTTTTTTGAATTTAAAGTTTAATTAAAATAATCCATCCGTTTTGCTAAATAGAAAGCTGTGTTGGGTCATGTGTTGTTGTTTCTTTTATGTCGCTTAATTGTATAATAAACAGTTTTTTTAAATCTTATTATTTGGGAGTTGTTACAAGTGTTGGGCTTTGCGTTACAAGCGAAGTTCGCACAACTCTTATAAAAATAAAAATATAGTGAAGTAGTTTCTTTGAGCCAAAAAAAGCCTCGAAAAGAATTTTCCCTTCAATACCTAGCCAAAAAGCTGTTTTTAATGGTGTTAAGTCTTCTATGTTATTATAAGTACTTTAGAAACACGCCAAAAGGCTAATTGTTTTTCTAAAAACACCCTTTTAAACACCAAAATGATTTTACTATTTTATTTCCAATAAAATCAAAAATAGTATCTTGCAACACTATAAATTATATAATGCTATGAAATATTTAAAACTATTCCTTCTGTTATTTATTATTCAAACACAAGCCCAACAAGGGGGCATGTGGATTCCTTCTTTACTGAGCGGAATGAATGAAACCGAAATGAAAAACTTGGGTATGAAAATCTCTGCCGATGATATTTATTCGGTAAATCATTCGAGTTTAAAAGACGCTGTTCCTCATTTTAATGGCGGTTGTACATCGGAAGTTATCTCTCCAAAAGGATTAATTCTTACTAATCATCACTGTGGTTTCGATGCCATTCAGAACCATTCATCGGTAGACCATGATTATTTAACCAATGGTTTTTGGGCAATGAAAATGGAAGACGAATTGCCAAACGAAAATTTAGTGGTAACCTTTATCGTAAGTATAAATGACGTAACTGCTCAAATTTTAGATGGTGTTGCCTCAATTACTTCGGAAACCGAAAAACAAAATAAAATTCAAGAAAATATAACCAAAGTTACTGCCAGTTTTGCAAAAGAAGCTTGGCAGGAGAATAAAGTTCGTACCTTTTTTGAAGGGAATCAGTATATTCTATTTGTTACAGAAGTCTTTAAAGACGTTCGTTTAGTTGGTGCGCCACCAAGTTTGATTGGTAAATTTGGTTCCGATACCGACAATTGGGTTTGGCCACGCCATACAGGAGATTTCTCGATGTTTAGAGTTTATGCCAATAAAAATAATCATCCAGCAGCTTACTCTAAAGATAATGTTCCTTATATACCAAAACACTTTTTACCAGTTTCTTTAGACGGTGTTCAAGAAGACGATTTTACAATGGTTATGGGGTATCCTGGAAAAACACAAGAATATTTGCCGTCATTTGCCGTAGCGCAAATTGTAAACGAAACCAATCCTGCAAAAATAGAAATACGAGAGGCAGCGTTAAAAGTGCAAGATGGTTTTATGAGAAAAGACAACGCAATCAAGATTCAATACGCTTCAAAATATGCTGGCGTAGCAAATTATTGGAAAAAATGGATTGGGGAAAGCCAAGGGTTAAAAAAATCGAATGCCATTGGTCTTAAACAAAATTTCGAAAAAGATTTTCAACAAAAAGTAATTGCAGCTGGCAAACAGAACGAATACGGAAATTTATTAGCAGATTTTCAGAAATACTATACCGAAATTACTCCTTATGCAGTAAGTAGAGATTATTTTAATGAAGTGGTTGTAAAAAACACCGAATTATTAAGCTTAGGCTACAAATTATATCAGCTAGAGCAAGTGTTTATTACCAAAGGCGAACAAGCTTTTAATGACAGAAAAGAAAATTTAATAAAATCTCAAGCAGATTTCTTTAAAGATTTTAATTCAACTGTCGATGAGAAGGTTTTCGAACAATTGGTAGCTCTTTACGCAACCAAAGCACCAAAAGAGTTTTTGCCTATTTCTTTATTAAATGTAGAGTATAAAAAATTTGCACCATCAATATATAGTAAATCGAAATTAGTAGATTATGCAAATTTTAAAGCACTTTTGAGTGGCGATGCAAAAGCAGTGTTGAAAAAAATTAGTTTAGACAAAGGTTATGCTTTTGTGAAATCATTAGCAGATAATTACAGCAAAAATATTGCACCACGATACGACGAAATTAATCTAAAAATAAACGCTTTGCAAAGAATTTATATGAAAGCACAGTTAGAATTGTATCCCAACTCCCGCATTTTTCCTGACGCTAACAGTACTTTGCGTGTAACTTACGGAAAAGTAAAAGGGTATTCTCCAAAAGATGCAATCTATTACAATCCTACAACATACTTAGATGGGGCTATCGAAAAATATATTCCAGGAGATTATGAATTTGATGTTCCGAAAAAGCTAATTGACTTGTATAATAACAAAGATTACGGACAATATGGAGAAAACGGAAAGTTGCCAGTTTGCTTTATAGGTACAAATCATACAACAGGAGGGAATTCCGGTAGTCCTGCGGTAGATGCTCAAGGTAACCTTATAGGATTAAATTTTGACCGTGTTTGGGAAGGTACCATGAGCGACATACATTATGATCCTTCTATTTGTAGAAATGTAATGGTAGATATGAGATATGTCTTATTTATTGTTGATAAATTTGCTGGTGCAAAACATTTAATTAATGAGATGAAACTTGTTCACCCTAAGAAAAAATAAGATATTAATAACCAGTGATTTAAAAAGCAGGTGTTTATTTTAAAATAATTGTTTAACTCGTATTTTTTGGCACAGAAATTGTAATTTAATTACATGTTGACAAAGATTGATTTTTTTTTAAAAAAAGTAAAAAAAAAGTTTTACCTATCAAAAAATTTATATCTTTGCAAAGAATTAATAATTAACCTTTATAATTAAGTAAGATGAAAAAAGTTGTTTTAAGTTTAGCTTTAGTAGCTATGATGAGTGTTTCTTTCGTATCATGTAAAGATGCTGCTGCTGAGGCTCCAGTAACTGAAGAAGCTACTCCAGTAATGGAAGAAGCTGTTGATTCTGCAGCTGTTGTTGCTGATTCTGCTGCTACTACTGCAACTGAAGCTGTAGCACCTGCTGCTGAAGCTGCTGCACCTGCTGCTGAAGCTGCTGCACCTGCAAAAAAATAATTAGAAAACACTTCTAAAAATTTTAAACCACGCCATTGGCGTGGTTTTTTAGTTATAATAGTTTTTAAAGATTCTTCCAAAATTAAATAATGCTAATTTTATTTAGTATTCGAATTTGCTGGAAACAGGCGTGCTAGTTTTGTTGTTTGAAGGATTGTGGTCTATTAGGTCTAATGCTTGAATTCTTAGCTAATTAGGTGCTAAAAATATCATTACGTACCGCAATAAGTTTTTATAAGGCGAGGCGTGTGTAAAAGAGCGCTATTGCTCTTGTTCTAAATCATCAAAGAAAGTGAAATCATTATTGGAAAAATCGAGAATTTCTGATTTTGATGCGTATTTAATAATTTCATCAATCCCCTTCTGTAGCAGTAATTGTGTGGTGTATTTTCGGCTAATCGCCATTTCTTTATCATGAATAATTAGTCTAAAGAAAAACTTGCCTCTAGATGATTTGAATTTTAGAAAAACGGCATCGCCTACGGTGGCTTTTAGGAATTCAATTTCATCTTCACATTCAAATTTTAGTTCGAAATTATTGCTTGTAAAAATAACTTTACCTCTTCTGGAGGTAAATTCAAATTTATATTCGTCGTTAATTCTTTTGCTAATAATAAATGCGCTCATTTTTTTAAATAGGTTCTAGAAGGTGCAAATTCTAAAGAGGTTAAAATTTTTATTTGAGTTGTTAATAAATTAAAAATAAGATCTTAATTTTATTACGATCATTGTTTGATAAAATGTTGGTATTAATTTATTTGTGTAAAGTTTCTAAGTTGTCAGGTTTTCGATTGATGTCTTGTAATTTTGTTTTCGGATGCAGATGAAAACTAAATAAATTATTCGTTTTTGTGTTGTTTGTGGTAATGTTTCTTAGTGTGTTCCTGTGTGTTTCTGTTGGGTTTTTATTTTGTTTAAAGAGGTTTTTGTGGTTTTGTATAAAATTTGTTGATTTTTTTTAGTGTGTATAAGTCCTAGGTTTCTGCAAGGGGTGTAATTTGCATTACAAACGTAGTTGGCTGAACTCTAATAAAAGTAAAGTAAAAATTCCTAATGCAAAATGCTGTAATTAATAGAATTAAGCTAGCTGATTAGTGGTAATAATATTATTTAATGTGTTTAGGTGGGTGATATAAATAAAAAAAGCTTCAAACATAGTTTGAAGCTTTTGTACTCGGGACGGGACTTGAACCCGTACGACCATTACAGTCACTGGATTTTAAGTCCAGCGTGTCTACCAATTTCACCACCCAAGCAGTTTTGTTTTTCCAAAATTAAATATAATTTTGTTTGGTATAGAGCGAAAAACGGGGCTCGAACCCGCGACCTCGACCTTGGCAAGGTCGCGCTCTACCAGCTGAGCTATTTTCGCATTTCATTTTTTTAAAGAGCATCAATACGTTGCTGTATTGCGAGGGCAAATTTAAGACATTTATTTAATTAAACAATGGTTTTTTTAATAAAAAAAAAACTTTTTTATAATGTCCTGTAAATCTATGCTTTACAAAACTTATTTTTTGCTTAACATTCGTTTTATTTCGTTTAACTTCATTAATGCTTCAACTGGAGTTAAGGTATTGATGTCTAAATTGAGTATTTCTTCTTTTATTTCTTCCAAAAGAGGGTCGTCGAGATTAAAAATACTCAGTTGCATATCGTCTTTATTTCCTTTTGTGCCACTTAAAGCTTCGGCCGAATGGTTTTTTTCTAATTTTTTTAAAATCTTTTCTGCCTTCTGCAAAACGATTTGTGGCATTCCAGCCATTTTTGCCACGTGAATACCAAAACTATGTGCGCTTCCGCCTTTTACTAATTTACGAATGAACAAAACGGTATCTTTTAGTTCTTTAACCGATACATTATAATTTTGTATTCGTGGCAACGATTCGGTCATTTCGTTTAGTTCATGATAATGCGTAGCAAACAATGTTTTGGGTTGTGCTGGGTTTTCATGTAAGAACTCGGCTATTGCCCAAGCGATAGAAACTCCGTCGTAAGTACTGGTGCCACGACCTATTTCGTCGAGTAAAACCAAACTTCTGTCGGAAATGTTATTCAAAATAGATGCGGTTTCATTCATTTCGACCATAAAGGTAGATTCCCCCATCGAAATATTATCGCTAGCTCCTACTCGGGTAAAAATTTTATCAACAATTCCCATTTGAACGCTTTCTGCGGGCACAAAGCTTCCCATTTGTGCTAGCAGTACAATAAGTGCTGTTTGGCGTAAAATAGCCGATTTACCCGACATATTTGGTCCAGTAATCATAATTAATTGCTGTGTATCTCTATCTAAATAAACATCGTTCGCAATATACGGAACGCCAATTGGTAATTGTTTTTCGATAACAGGATGGCGTCCGTTTTTAATATCTAAAGCAAAAGAATCATTTATCTGGGGGCAAACATATTTATTATCTATAGCCAATTGTGTAAACGAAATTAAACAATCTAGTTGTGCTATTAGGTTTGCATTCAATTGCACTGGCTTTATGTAAGTGGCAATCCAACTAACTAATTGTTCGAATAACTGGTTTTCTATTTGCTGAATTTTTTCTTCGGCTCCTAAAATTTTAGTTTCGTATTCTTTGAGTTCTTCGGTAATATATCGTTCGGCATTTACAAGGGTTTGTTTTCGGATCCATTCTGTTGGGACTTTATCTTTGTGTGTATTTCTGACTTCGATATAATACCCAAAAACATTATTGAATGATATTTTTAATGACGAAATGCCTGTTTTTTCAGATTCTCGTTTTTCAATTCCTTCTAAATATTCTTTTCCTAAAGCAGAAATTCCTCGCAATTCGTCTAATTCAGGATGAATACCAGCCGCAATCGCATTTCCTTTACTTATCGCAACGGGTGCTTCTTGGTTTAGTGTTGTTTTAATTTTTTCTCGCAACAAATCGCAACTGTGCAAACTATCGCCAATAACTTTTACCGCTTCTTGTGGGCTTTTTAATGCCAATTCTTTTATCGGAATAATAGCGTCTAATGATTCTTTTAGGTAAATAATTTCTCGTGGACTAATTCTGCCTGCTGCTACTTTAGATATTAATCGTTCTAAATCTGAAATTTGTTTAATCTGATTTTGAACCTTTTGAAGTATTTCTTGGTGGTCTTTAAAATAAGCTACCACTTCATGGCGTGATTTTATTATAGTAGCATTTTTTAGCGGAAGTGCCAGCCATCGTTTGAGCATTCGTCCGCCCATTGGCGAAAGTGTCTTGTCTATAATGTCGAGCAAAGTTACCGCATTTGGGTTGTAACTATGGTATAATTCTAGGTTTCTAATCGTGAATCTATCCATCCATACGTAAGCATCTTCGGCAATACGGTGTATCGATGTGATGTGCTGAATCTTATTGTGTTGTGTTTCCGATAAATAATACAAAATTGCTCCTGAGGCTATAATTCCGCTTGCTAATTCTTCGATACCAAAACCTTTTAGTGAATTTGTTTGAAAATGATTTGTTAAAGTTTCTGTGGCATAATCTTCTTTATAAACCCAGTCTTCGAGATAAAAAGCATGAAAATTATCTCCGAATTTTTCTTTGAAATCGCCTTTGTTTTGTTTGGGAACTAAAATTTCGCTTGGGCTAAAGTTTTGTAACAATTTGTCTATATATTCTTCGTTTCCTTCGGAAGTAAGAAATTCGCCAGTAGAAACATCAAGAAATGAAACGCCAATGATTTTTTTGCCAAAATAAATCGAAGCTAAGAAATTATTTGTTTTCGAATTTAACACTTCATCATTCATCGAAACCCCAGGAGTAACCAGTTCCGTTACTCCTCGTTTTACAATGGTTTTGGTCATTTTCGGGTCTTCTAACTGGTCGCAAATAGCCACTCTAAGTCCTGCTTTTACTAATTTGGGTAAATAAGTATTAATAGAATGATGCGGAAAACCAGCCAAAGCTGTTTCGGTAGGTGAGCCAGCACCACGTTTTGTAAGTGTAATGCCTAAAATTTTTGAGGCTCGAACAGCATCGTCTCCAAAGGTTTCGTAAAAATCGCCTACACGAAATAGTAAACAAGCATCAGGATATTTCCTTTTTATCTCGTTATATTGCTTCATTAATGGTGTTTCTTTGATTTCTTTTGTAGACAAAATTTTTAATTTTAATTAATAGGTTACGAAATTACTTATTTTACCTAAATATACGGTCAAAAATTTAACAACAATTTTAGATAAAAAAAGTATTGTAATTCGAATTTATTTTTACATTTGCTATGTTAAACTATAACTAAAAATTAGAAATGAAAAAACTTATATTTATTTTGTCAGCTATTGCTTTTTTTGGAGCAAATGCTGTTAGTGCTCAGGAAGTTGCTACTAAAGCAAAAGTAGAAGTAACAAAAACTAAAAAAGCAATAAAAGCCAAAAAAGGAGCCGTTGCAGCACTTCCAAAAGTAGAAGGAGCTGGAATGGTTTTTGAAAACGAAACTATCGATTACGGTACAATTGCGCACAATGCAGAGCCAAATCGTCAGTTTGTATTTACAAATAATGGTAACAAACCACTTATTATTACAAATACTCAAGGGTCATGTGGTTGTACAGTGCCTACAACACCAAAAGAACCAATTGCTCCAGGGGCAAAAGGAATTATTGGTGTAAAATATGCTACTGATAGAGTAGGACCGTTTACAAAAACGGTAACTGTGAGTTCAAATGCAGAAGGAATGCCATCAAAAATACTAACTATTAAGGGGACTGTTTTGCCAGATGCGACTCCAGCAGCAGGTACAGTAACAGTAGAGCCTGTAAAGAGCTAATAAATAAAGAATAATATTACTAAAGCTTCCTAAATATTTAGGAAGCTTTTTTTATAAAAATAACATGAGAAAATTAGAAAACAGCGAACTAGACAGGAAATCTATTTCGGATTTTAAAGAAGCTAAAAAAACACCTATAATCATTGTTCTTGATGATATTAGAAGTTTGCATAATATAGGATCCGTTTTTAGAACTGCCGATGCTTTTCTTATCGAAAAGATTTATCTGTGCGGTATAACTGCAACGCCACCCAATAAAGAAATTCACAAAACGGCACTTGGTGCAACCGAAACGGTTGTTTGGGAACACCACGAAAATGTTTTGGAAGTGATTGAAAATTTAAAAAAAGACGAGATTTCTGTTTTTGCAATCGAGCAAGTAGAAAATGCTATTTTTCTTAATGATTTTAAAGTAGAGGCGACTAAGAAATATGCTCTAATTTTTGGTAACGAAGTTTTTGGTGTAAACCAAGAAGCTATAAAATTATGCGACGGAACTATTGAAATTCCGCAATTGGGAACCAAACATTCGTTAAATATTTCGGTAAGTACGGGAATTGTAGTTTGGGATTTGTTTTGTAAATTGAATGATTTAAAAAACAGAATAATCTAAATTTGAAGGTCTAATTTTTCCTGAATTATATCTAAAATCTTTACGTAATCTTCTTGTTTTTCTACAAAATCGAAATCAGAAACATCAATTACCAAGACATTCAAATCTGTTTGAGATTTAATATAATCTAGATAACCGTGGTTTATTTTTTCTAAATATTCGGCTTCAATTTCTTGCTCGTAGCTTCTGCCTCTTTTTTTAATATTTTGCAGTAATCGGTCTGTGTTTTGGTACAAATAAACATACAAATCAGGTTTTGTCATTTCTTTGTAAATAATGTCGAAAAGTGTTTTGTATAGCCTAAATTCGTCTTCTTGCAGGGTTACTTTAGCAAAAATTAGAGATTTGAAAATATGATAATCGGTCACAACAAAATCTTTAAACAAATCAAATTGCGATAAGTCATCAGATAACTGCTGGTATCTATCGGCTAGAAACGACATTTCTAGAGGAAAAGCATATCGGTTTTGGTCTTTATAAAATTTGGGTAAAAAAGGATTGTCAGCAAAACGTTCTAATACTGTTTTAGCGTTAAAGTCTTGGGCTATTTTTGTGGTTAATGTTGTTTTTCCTGCACCAATATTTCCTTCAATAGCAATATAGTTTAGCGCATTGATCTTGTATTTTTTTAAAAATAGATTTAAATTTGAAATCACTTTACAATCACTTATGTCTTCGCAGGCCTTAATAAGTTCTGGAACTGATTTTTGCAGCATTGGGTGTTGCCATTCTAGTTTCAAATCTAACATTGGTAATAAAACAAAAAGTCTATTTTGCATTTGCTGATGCGGAATAGTTAATGTTTCGGAATTGTGTATTTGTTCATCAATAGCAATAATATCAATATCAATAACCCGAGCTTGGTAATGGCCCGTGTGATGTTTAATGCGGCCTAAATCTGTTTCTATACAGGCAATTTTTTCAAGTATTTTTTCGGCAGCAAAAGAAGTATGCAAAATTAACGCACAATTGTAAAAAGCATCACTACTAAAACCCCAAGAGGGTGTTTCGTATAAATTAGAAATACGCAGAATTAATCCAATTTTCTGATGAATAAGTTGGATACAATTTTCGATATTTTTTAGACGATTTCCTTGGTTACTGCCAAGGGATAAAATTACTTTTTGCTGCATTTTCATATATAAAGCAAATTAACTAAAAAGAAATTTACAATCTTATTATATTTGCCAAGTGTTAATAACTAATTTGATTTGTAACAAATTCAATAAAAACACGACTTATTAAGTATTAAATAATTAATTATGAAGTTTTTAGGAAACGTATTGGCGACCATTGTTGGTTTGTTTGTGTTCTGCATGTTGTTCTTTTTTGGAATATTATTTATTGCAGCTATTTTTGGGGGTGGATCGGCAACAACTTTTGTCGAAGATAATTCGGTTTTAGAGTTAAATCTAGAAGAGGTAACTAATGATTACGGTGGGAAATTTAATTTTGCAGAAATAGGATATTACGAAGCCAAGCATGATGGGCTTACAGATATTCTAAAAGCTATTGATGCGGCAAAAACCGATGATAAAATAAAAGGAATTTCAATTCTAAATAACACTTTGGCACTTGGTGTAGCACAAACCAAAGCCCTACGTGACGAATTAGAAATTTTTAAAAAATCAGGAAAATTTATCATGGCTTATGGTAATGTATATTCGCAAAAAGATTATTATTTGAATTCGGTTGCCAATACAGTTTATTTAAACCCTGTTGGAGAACTAGATTTTAAAGGACTCTCGACCGAAGTTATGTATTACAAAGATTTTCAAGACAAAACAGGATTGAAGATGGAAGTCATTCGACACGGAAAATACAAAAGCGCTGTCGAACCCTTTTTGCTAAACGAAATGAGTCCAGAAAATAGAGATCAAATTACCACTTTCTTAACTTCGATTTGGAATTCGATGGTTAACGATATTTCTAAATCCCGAAAAATTTCGATAGCACAATTAAACACTATTGCAACAGGATTGCTAGCTAGAACGCCAGAATTGGCTTTAAAAAACAAACTAATAGATAAAATTGCTTACGAAGATGTATATCACGACGATATTAGAAAAGCACTAAAAGTAGCGGCTAACGAGGATTACAAAACCGTAAATATTATAGATTATGCTCAAGATATTGCTACATCAACTTCCGATTCTAATACAAAAGACAAAATAGCAGTCATTTATGCTCAAGGAGAAATAGGTTCTGGCGAAGGTGATATAAATACAGTTGGCGAAGGCTCTATGCGTCGTTCGTTGCAAGAAGCTAGAAAAGATGATAACATAAAAGCTATTGTCTTGCGAGTAAATAGTCCAGGAGGAAGTGCTTTAACTTCCGATTTAATTTGGAGAGAAATAGAAATTACTAAAAAAGTAAAACCAGTGATCGTATCTATGGGGAATTTAGCCGCTTCTGGCGGTTATTATATTGCCTGCAATGCTAATAAAATTTTTGCCGAAGCTAGTACAATAACAGGATCTATTGGTGTTTTCGGGACTTTGCCAAACTTGTCTGCAGTGACAAAAAAATACGGAATTAATACCGAGCTAGTAGAAACACATGAAAATGCTTCAGGGTATAGCTTGTTTAAGCCACTAGAGGACAATTTCAGACAAATCACACAAGAAGGAGTAGAGCATATTTATAATGTTTTTGTAACCCGTGTGGCTAAAGGAAGAAAAATGACTTTTGCTCAAGTAGATGCCATAGCGCAAGGCCGTGTTTGGGCTGGATCTGATGCTTTGCGATTAGGATTGGTTGATAAAATAGGCGGTTTAGATGATGCTTTGGCTTACGCTTCTAATCTAGTGAAGCTAAAAGAATACTCGACTGTCGATTATCCTAAATACGAAAAAGACTTTAAAGAACTGTTTAGCGGTAGTGGCTTGCCATTTATGAAATCCCGAGAAAATTTAATTAAAGAAGAAATAGGTATCGAAAATTATAAAATAATCGAACAAATTAGAAAAATGAACGCCCAAAAAGGTGTTCAAGCCATCATGCCGTTCGAAATTAATGTAAAGTAATATTTAAAATTAAAATAACCGACAAAAAAAATCCGTTTTACTAAATTAGTAAAACGGATTTTTTAATAAAAATTTTACAATACAACTAAACTATAAATGTTATTTTTGTGAAAAAAAAAGTTAGGCAAGATATTTGCTTTACGCTATCTAGAATTAAATTCAAACAATATGAAGAAGAAAATTTTTATAGGAATTGGTGTTTTTTTGTTAATAATAATTGCTTCATTAGCCGCAATTCCAATATTTTTTAAAGACCAAATAAAGGCTAAAATAGAAAAAAGTATCAATGAAAATGTAGATGCCAAAGTAACTTTTGCCGATGCAAGCCTAAGCTTGTTTAAAAACTTCCCACAAGCCAATGTAGGAATTCAAAAGCTAATTATAATTAATAAAGCCCCTTTTGCTGGCGATACTTTGGTAGCTTTCGAAGAGTTAAATCTTCAAATGTCTGTCAAAGAATTGTTTAATGGCGAAAACCAACCCATGACTTTAAAAGCAATTTCTGTCAAAAACGGAAAAGCAAATATCCTTTTCAATAAAGACGGCATTGGAAATTTCGATATCGCCATCAAAGACAATAATAAAGAAGAATCTAAAAGCAAACCGTTTGCTATGAATATTCAGAATTATGCTTTAGAGAATTTCAATTTCAAATATTACGACGAACGTTCGAAAATAAAAATGGTTATTAATGAGTTAAATCATACAGGAACTGGAAATTTTGCAGCACAAATTTTAGATTTAGACACAAAATCGACAGCAAAAATTTCGCTCGACATGGACAAGATGAATTACATGAAAAATGTAGCCATTTCGCTCGACGCTGTTCTTGGAATCGATTTAGAAAAAAGCAAATATACCTTTAAAGACAATACAGCAAAAATTAACGAATTGCCTTTACAATTTAACGGGTTTATTCAATTGTTGGAAGATGGTCAGGATTATGATTTAACTTTCAAAACCCCAACCTCATCCTTCAAAAACTTCTTAGGACTAGTTCCTGCAGCTTATGCTGGCGATTTAAATACTGTAAAAACCACTGGCGATTTTACTGTTGCTGGTTTTGCAAAAGGTAAACTAACAAATGCAACTATTCCCAAATTTAATATTGCCATTGCCTCAAACAATGCTTCATTTCAATACCCAGATTTGCCAAAATCTGTTCAGAATATTATTATCGATACAAAAATCATCAACGAAACAGGTTTGATGAATGATACTTATGTAAATCTCGACAAACTATCTTTCAAGATAGATCAAGATGTTTTTACGGCCAAAGCCAATATTAGAAACGTGGCTACAAATGCCTTAGTCGATGCTGCGCTAAAAGGAACAATTAATTTAGGAAACGTAACCAAAGCTTATCCTGTAAAATTAGCAATGCCACTTTCAGGAATATTAAAAGCAGATGTGACTACAAAATTTGATATGAAATCTGTAGAAACCAGTCAGTATCAAAACATTCAAAACGCAGGAAATATGACCCTTACAGGATTTAATTATACTGGCGAAGGCATGGCAAAACCTGTGCAAATTAAACAAGCTATTGTGGCTTTCAATCCAAAACAAATTCGTTTGAATCAATTGGATATGAAAACAGGGAATTCTGACATTCAACTCACAGGAACTTTAGATAATTTTTACGGATTTTTGTTTAGAAAACAAATTCTGAAAGGAAATTTTGATATGAATTCTAGCAATTTCCTTGTTTCAGATTTTATGGCACCAACAGCAGTAACAACAACAGAAGGCAAAAAAACTACTAAAGAAGCCGTAAAAATACCCGCCTTTTTAGATTGCGCTATTACGGCCAAAGCCAATACCGTTGTTTATGATAATTTAACGCTAAAAGCAGTTTCAGGAAAAATGATAATTCGTGACGAAGCAGTTACTTTACAAAATATAAAGACTAATATTTTTGACGGACAAATTGGACTAAGCGGATTGGTTTCGACCAAGGGGAAAGTGCCAACATTTAGCATGAATTTAGATTTAAATAAAGTAGATATCGCCAAGACTTTTACCCAACTAGACATGTTAAAAAAAATTGCGCCAATTGCTGGTATTATTAATGGGAAGCTAAATTCAAACATCAAATTATCTGGGAATCTTAATGCGATTGAAATGACACCTGATTTAAACACTATTTCGGGCGATTTGTTGGGGCAATTGTTATCTACGACCGTCAATTCTAGTAATTCTAAAGTGCTGTCGGCTTTGGGGGCTCAGGTTAAATTTTTAGATGTTAGCAAATTAAATTTGAATGATATAAAAGCAGCTATTTCTTTTAATGATGGAAAAGTTACTGTAAAACCATTTAAAATAAAATACCAAGATATCGTTGCCGAAATTGGTGGTTCACACGGTTTCGACCAGAATATGAATTATAATATAAAAATGGATGTTCCTGCTAAATATTTGGGTGCCGAGGTAAATAAAGTATTAGCAAAACTAACACCAGCTGATGCTGCTAAAATAGATAATATTCCAATTACAGCATTAGTTACTGGGAATTTTGCAAATCCAAAAGTTAGTACTGATATGAAGCAAGCATCAACAAATTTGGCTTCTCAAATCTTAAAATCACAGAAAGATAAGCTAATAAACCAAGGGGCTTCTGCTTTAGGTAATTTGTTGGGCGGAGGCAAAAAAGACCCTGCAGACACAACAAAAACAAAAGATCCTAAAAAAGAGGCTATAAAAAATGCCGCTGGAGATTTGCTAAACGGTTTGTTTGGTAAGAAAAAATAGCTAGGATTAGCGCCTTTCTTTAGTAATTACTGCTTTTTT
Source organism: Flavobacterium psychrophilum DSM 3660 = ATCC 49418 (assembly GCF_002217405.1). Classification (GTDB taxonomy): domain Bacteria; phylum Bacteroidota; class Bacteroidia; order Flavobacteriales; family Flavobacteriaceae; genus Flavobacterium; species Flavobacterium psychrophilum. The sequence goes on from NZ_MUHE01000014.1 coordinate 81,817, forward strand.
AAAATCTCATTATTTGGGCGTTACCACAGCGGTTGGGCTTTACATTGCAAACAAATTTTGCCGAACTCTTATAAAAAAGATCGTGAAAATTCCTAGCGTAAAACGCTGTAATGAATAGCGTTAAGCCGTAATTGCAAAGGCCTAAAAACTTATACGACCTTAATATGTTATGTAGTTCAAATTATAGCACTACATAAATATATTAAGGTCATATTTTTTGTTACAAACTAATTTTTACTACATAACCTTCAAAAGTCCTTACGTTAAAAACCGTTCCGTCTTCAAAAATTAAGTATTGCCCTTTTATTCCTGATAATTTACCAGAATAATTAGGCGATTTATCAAGATTTAGGCTGGTTACTTTTTTGGGATATTGCAAAACAGGAAAATGCAATTGGTACAAATCATTTTTATTTGCATCGAAATATTCTTGAGCCTCTTTTGGAATTAAATATTTTAAACTCGCTCGTTCTTTTATTAAATCGGCAACTGGCACTTCATTTTTTAGCATTTTTTGCCAATTGGTTTTGTCTGCATAATGACTTTTTAGGGCAACTTCGGTGATTCCTGCTAAGTACCTGTTGGGAACTTCTACGATAGGAATGGCTTGTACAGCACCTTGATCTATCCATCTAGTTGGCACCTGAGAGCCACGAGTTACGCCAACTTTTACTTCGCTAGACAAAGCCAAATAAACAATATGTGGTTGCAATTGCACTTTCTTTTCGTAAACTAAATCTCGGTCTTCAATATCTAAGTGGGCTGTAGAAAGTTCGGGTTTCATAATCCAATCGCCTGCTGAGGCACTTCCCATAAAGCAATCGTAACAAAATCCTTGTCGGAAAATTTTTTTCTTTTTCTTACAATTCAAACATTGGTATCCCTGAAAATTAATCTCTAATTCTTTGCCAAGTAGCTGGTTCATATTTAGAAAACTGTTTTCGAATACTAAATAATATTGAATTGGATTTCCAATTTCGGTTTGCATTTTTGTTAAAACTCCTTCGTATTGCATATTTCAGATTTTAGATTTTTGTATTTAAACTTCAAAAATCTTTTTTTTTTACTATTTTAGCGTAAAGATAAACATCAAATATATATACTTGTGAAGAAATTAATGAAATTATCAATCGTAGTACTAGTTTTTCTTTGTTTTGCTTTTATACCAAAAAATGATAAAATCACAGTTGTTATTGATGCCGCCCATGGTGGGTCAGATTTAGGAGCTACAATGAATGGCTTTTCTGAAAAAGAAATTGTTTCATCAATTGCACAAAAAATAGAGAATTTAAATTTAAATTCGAATATAGAAATCCTTCTTACTAGGAGTGATGACCAAAATATTCCTAATCAAGAAAGAGTAGCATTTATTAATGCTATGAAACCTGATTTAGTAATTTCGCTTCATGTAAATGCAAGTAAAAACTCCGAATTTAATGGGTTAGAGGTTTTTGTTTCAGAAAAATCTACAGAATATTTAGCGTCTAAAGAATTTGCAAGTAAATTTCACGCATCAATTACAAATAAAATGCCATTAAAAATACATCCTTTAAAGAATGCTAATTTTTTAATTTTGAGAAGGTCAGATGTTCCAGCAATGTTAGTAGAACTTGGTTATTTATCTAACCAAAACGACAAGGCATACCTTGAAAATAAAGACAATCAAATAGAAATTGCTCAAAACATTTTAACTTTTGTTGCCAATCTAAAATCATAAATCTAAATTCTAAAATCTTTTATGTCTTTACCAATCATAAATTCTATAGCTTCTTGGTTTTTAAAACAACGCATTCATCAGATTGAGCTGTTCCTTAAATACCCTAACGAAGTGCAAGAGGAATTGCTGATAAATCTTATCAGATCATCAGAAAACACGATTATAGGTAAGCAATATGGTTTCGATTCTATAAAATCGTATCATACATTTCAAGAACGAGTTCCTGTTTCTACTTACGAAGATTTAGAACCGCTTATAGAACGCACTAGAAAAGGCGAACAGCAAGTTTTTTGGCAAGAACCTATAAAATGGTTTGCAAAATCGAGTGGAACTACAAATGCTAAAAGCAAATTTATTCCCGTTAGCAATTCTGCTTTAGAAGATTGTCATTATAAAGGAAGTAAAGATTTGTTGTGTTTGTATTTAAATAATAACGAAAACTCACAATTGTTTACTGGTAAAAGTTTACGACTTGGCGGAAGCAAGCAATTGTATGAAGATAACAACACTTTTTTTGGCGATTTATCAGCAATACTAATAGATAACATGCCTTTTTGGGCAGAGTTTAGTAGTACGCCAAGCAACAAAACATCGCTTATGAGTGATTGGGAAACTAAATTACTAGCTATTGTAAACGAAACAAAAATAGAGAATGTAACCAGTTTTGCAGGTGTTCCGTCTTGGATGATGGTTTTGCTAAACAAAGTTTTAGAAGAAACTGGAAAAAATAATTTGTTTGATGTTTGGGCAAATCTCGAAGTCTATTTTCACGGTGGCGTAAGTTTTGATCCGTATCGTGACCAATACAAAAAAATATTGCCAAAACAGGATTTTAAATATTACGAAATATATAATGCTTCTGAAGGTTTTTTTGCCATTCAAGACCTAAATAACTCTAACGATTTATTATTAATGTTAGATTACGGAATCTTTTACGAATTTATTTCGATGGACATTTTTGGTACACCAAACGAAAAAATAATCCGCTTGGCGGAAGTAGAAATTAATAAAAATTATGCCATTGTGATTACTACAAATTCTGGTTTGTGGCGTTATTTAATAGGAGATACAGTACGATTTACGTCATTAAATCCTTACAGAATTAGAATTACAGGAAGAACAAAGCACCATATTAATGTTTTTGGCGAAGAATTGATGGTCGAAAATACTGATATGGCGATTGCCAAAACTTGTAAAATGACAAACTCTGAAGTTAAAGATTATACCGTTGCGCCCATCTTTATGGAAGGCAAAGCCAAAGGTTCTCACGAATGGATTATCGAATTTAGAAAACAACCAGACAATATTGCCTTTTTTACAAAAATTTTAGACGAAAACATTCAGGCTTTAAATTCCGATTATGAAGCCAAACGTTACAATAATATGACCTTAAATCAGCTTACTGTAAATATTGCCCGTGAAAATCTTTTTTATGATTGGTTAAAAAAACACGACAAATTAGGCGGGCAACACAAAATTCCTCGCTTATCGAATAAGAGAGATTATTTAGAAGAATTATTGCTCTTGTAAGTCTAAATTTTTAAATAATGCTTTATATTCTTGCCCTAACAAATGTGTTTCAAAACCACGTTTGTTGCGCCTTTATTCATATTTACAAAAGTGCTGCAAATATGTCCTTTTTCAAATCTTTCGTCAGGATTTTGAATTAAATTGTCCAAAATTTCATTCAATTCCTTCTGGTTCGAAATAGAAACACATCCTGTCATATTTACCAATGCCGTAGCTTCTGCAAAATGAGAAAAATTTGTGCCAATAACAATTGGAACCCCAAAAGTAGCTGGCTCTAATAGGTTGTGAACACCAGGGTTTCCAAACCCACCGCCTACATAAGCTATATCTGCATAAGAATATATTTTAGTCAAAATGCCAATCGTGTCAATAATAAACACATTAAAACTAGATAAATCTTGATTTTCTTTTTCTGTAAATAAAACAGCTTTTTTTGTAATAGCTTTTTTTAATTCCTGAATTTGTTCTGATTTAATGTTATGTGGTGCAATAATAAACTTTACCTCATTTGAGGATTTATTAATATAGTTTACCAATAAATTCTCGTCTTTTGGCCACGAACTTCCAATAACAATAGTGGTTGTGTTATTTTTGAATTGTTCGATAAAACCTAATGAATTATCACGTTCTAAAACAGATGCTACCCTGTCAAAACGAGTGTCTCCAGAGATTTTTACATTATTAAAACCAATGCTTTGTAAGAGTTTCTTAGAACTCTCGTTCTGTACAAAAAAGTAATCGAAAGATTGTAAAGCATTTCTATAAAAGCCACCATACCATTTAAAAAAAGATTGCTTTTCTCTAAAAACACCCGAAATTAGATAGGTTTTAATATTTTGTTTTTTGAGTTCATGCAAATAATTAGGCCAATATTCGTATTTAATAAAGAAAACCATTTCGGGATGCACTAATTTTAAAAAATCTTGAGCATTGCTTTTAGTATCTAAAGGCAAATAAACCGTAACATCAGCAACCTTATTTGTTTTCCTAATTTCATAACCAGAAGGGGAAAAAAAGGTAACTACAATTTTGTGAGCAGGAAAATGCTCTTTTATTTTTTCAATTACAGGCAAACCTTGCTCATACTCGCCTAAAGAGGCAGCGTGAAACCAAATAGTTTTATCTTCTAAATTAATTTTGCTTCGTAAAGTGGCAAAAACAGTCCTTCGTCCAGAAACAAAAAGCTTAATTTTTGGACTAAAAAACGCCACGATTTTTAATAAAAAACTGGCAAAGTGAACGATTAAATTATAAATGAAAAGCATTAAATAAAATTTGATTTCAAAAATACATTTTTCTTTACATTATATAATAAGTATAAATCTAAAATTCCTATTTTTGTTCTAAATTCTAAACTTTGCGAGCCTAGCGAAAGCTTCGTAAACTTTGTGGTTAAACGAAAAAAAATCGATGAAAAAAATTCAAATGGTTGACTTAAAAAGTCAGTACGAAAAAATAAAAGATACAGTAAATACCTCTATTCAAGAAGTTTTAGATACAAATGCTTACATAAACGGACCAGAAGTACACAAGTTTCAAAAAAACCTTCAAGAATACCTAGATGTAAAACACGTGATTCCTTGCGCAAACGGAACAGATGCTTTGCAAATAGCCATGATGGGATTAGATTTAAAACCAGGTGACGAAGTCATTACTGCCGATTTTACTTTTGCAGCCACTGTCGAAACCATTGCGCTTTTGCAGCTTACACCAGTTTTAGTCGATGTTGATATGCATAATATGAACATTAATATCGAAGCCATTAAAAAAGCAATAACGCCAAAAACAAAAGCTATTATCCCAGTGCACTTGTTTGGTCGCACCACTAATATGGAAGCAATTATGCAAATTGCAACCCAACATAACCTTTTCGTAATCGAAGACAATGCACAAGCAATTGGTGCCAATTGCGAATTTTCTGACGGAACAAAAAAGAAAGCGGGAACAATAGGTCATGTGGGAGCAACATCATTTTTTCCCTCTAAAAATTTAGGTTGCTATGGCGATGGAGGTGCTATTTTTACTAACGATGATACCTTAGCACACAAACTACGAGGTATTGTAAACCACGGTATGTATGAGCGTTATCACCACGACGTTGTAGGGGTAAATTCCCGTTTAGACAGTATTCAAGCAGCAGTTCTTAATGCAAAATTACCACTTTTAGATACCTATAACAAAGCCCGTCAAGAGGCAGCTAGAAAATATTCAGTGGCTTTCGAGGGGCACAAAAACATTGTAGCACCAAACATTTGCGACATCTGCGATTGTCACGTATTTCACCAATATACATTACGAATTGTTGATGCCGACAGAAATGGTTTAATGAATTATTTATTAAGCAAAGACATTCCGTGTGCCATTTATTACCCAATTCCGTTGCATTCTCAAAAAGCTTATTTAGATTCTAGATATAAAGAAGAAGATTTTCCAGTAACTAATCAATTAGTTCAAGAAGTATTGTCGTTGCCAATGCACACAGAACTTGACGACGAACAAATAAAATTTATAACCAATTCAGTTTTAGAGTTTTTAAATAAATAAATTTTTTTTAGGAGCTAATCCAGCTATCCGTTGCAATCTCGCCAAGAAAAATGGCGAGGATTTTCACTGCTATCTGGGCTAAAAAGTAACAAATACAAATCACAACATCTATTGAAAATACTAGTAACAGGAGGTCTCGGATTTATAGGTTCTCACACCGTTGTCGAATTACAAAACGAAGGCTTCGAAGTCGTAATTATAGACAACCTTTCTAACTCGTCCGAAGAAGTACTAAAAGGCATTGTTGCCATTACAGGTAAAACACCATTGTACGAAAAATTAGATTTAAGAGAAAAAAAATCAGTACAAGATTTTTTCAAAAAACATGATAACATCAATGGTGTAATTCATTTTGCCGCTTCAAAAGCAGTAGGCGAAAGTGTCGAAAACCCTTTGTTGTATTACGAAAATAATATTAACACCTTGGTTTATATTCTGCAAGAATTACAACAAAAGGACAACGCTAATTTTATCTTTAGTTCCTCTTGTACCGTTTATGGACAAGCAAAAAAAATGCCAATTACCGAAAAAGCACCTATTCAACCCGCTATTTCTCCTTACGGAAATACCAAGCAAATTGGCGAAGAAATCATAACCCATGTTTGTGCTATTAGCAACATTAATGCGATTTTGTTAAGATATTTTAACCCAATTGGAGCACATTCTAGTGCAGAAATTGGCGAATTGCCTATTGGCGTTCCTCAAAATTTAGTACCTTATATTACCCAAACTGCTTTTGGTTTGCGAAAAGAGTTGTCTATTTATGGAAATAATTACCCAACACCCGACGGAACTTGTATTCGGGATTATATTCATGTAGTCGATTTGGCAAAAGCACATGTTCTTGCCTTGCAACGACTTATTAATAAGAATAATATACTCAATATAGAAACCTATAATTTAGGAACAGGAACAGGAACATCAGTCCTAGAAGTAGTTCATGCTTTCGAGAAAATTTCTGGTAAAAAAATGCCTTACACAATTGTTAACCGTCGAGAAGGAGACGTAGTTTCTGCTTACGCCGATACTAAAAAGGCAAATGTCGTTTTGGGCTGGAAAGCACAATTTAGCTTAGAAGAAGCCTTGTCAAGTGCTTGGAAATGGGAACAAAAAATTAGGAAAAAACAGGAAGATTACAAATAAAAAAGGTTTCTTTCTTATCTAAAAAAAACAGCAGCCCCAAAAACCATTTTCAAATGATTATTTTAGCTAATTGTAGTAGTAATTGTTTGGGCAACTACTTCTTTTGGGATTTTTCTGGCGATAGATGCCATACCGCCTTGGTATATTACTTCTATACGGCAAGTTTTGGCATCACTAATTTTTTAGAAAAAAAATCAGAAATAAAAAAAAGTCCTCATAAATATTTATAAGGACTTTTTTAGTATTATTTAACAGATTTTTTTACTTTATCTGCAGCGTCAATGATCTTATCAGCTCCTTTGTCAACTGCGTTTTTCAGTTTTTGCTCTGTTTTTGCTTTTACTGTGTCTAAAGTAGTTTCTGTTTTAATTTTTGCAGAATCTACAGTTTCCTTTACCTCAGAAGTTACAGCTTCGGTAGCAACTTCTACTTTGTCTTTGGTTTCTTCTTTACAAGAAACAATTAGCGTTACAATTGCTAACGATAGGATTAATTTTTTCATAGTTATAAAATTTGATTTATTATTAGCCAAGTTACAAAATTAATAATACAAAAAAACACTTTCAATATTATTTTTGTGGTTTAAAACCAGTCTTTTTGGGTATAAATTTTTAGGTTTTATTTTTCTAAATTGGTTTGTTTTCTAAAAAAAATTAAGCCGAATGAGTTTCTATTTCTTTATTAATTTTATTAACCAATCCTACTAATACTTTTCCTGGGCCAACTTCTGTAAATAAAGTGGCGCCATCTTGTATCATTTGTTGCACAGATTGTGTCCATTTTACAGGAGCAGTTAATTGTGTAATTAGATTTTTCTTAATCTCATTTGGATCCGAAACAGCACTTGCAGTTACATTTTGATACACAGGACAAATAGGAACAGAGAAAGTTGTTGCTTCAATAGCAGCCGCTAACTCTTCACGAGCTGGCTCCATCATTGGAGAGTGAAATGCTCCGCCAACAGGTAATATTAGGGCTCGTTTTGCGCCAGCTTCTTTCATCTTTTCGCAAGCCAATTCTACTGCTTTATATTCGCCAGAAATAACCAATTGTCCTGGACAGTTATAATTTGCAGCTACAACCACACCCTCAATAGAAGCACAAATGTCTTCTACAATTTTATCATCAAGATTCAAAACAGCCGCCATTGTAGAAGGTGCAATTTCGCAAGCTTTTTGCATTGCCAAAGCCCTTTTTGAAACTAATTTTAATCCGTCCTCAAACGACAAAGCACCATTGGCAACCAATGCCGAAAATTCTCCTAATGAGTGACCAGCAACCATTTCGGGTTTAAAATCGGCTAAAGTTTTTGCTAGAATTACCGAATGTAAAAATACCGCAGGTTGTGTTACTTTGGTTTCTTTTAGTTCCTCGGCAGTTCCCTCAAACATAATATCTGTAATTCGGAAGCCTAATATTTCGTTTGCTTTTTCAAATAATGCTTTTGCTAATTCTGAATTTTCATATAAGTCTTTGCCCATTCCTGAAAATTGTGCGCCTTGACCAGGGAATACGTATGCTTTCATGTCTTTAATTTAAAGTATATAATGTAAGAAAATTTATAATCTCAAGCAAAAATAGTGTTTTTTTTAGAAGCGCAAACTTTTAGGCTTCTCTAGAAACTTGGTTTCCCGCTGTCATTCCAAATCTTTATGTCGTCAAAAAAGACTTCCATAAAGGATTTTCCCTTCCATCGGGGCTAAAGAGCAAACTAGTTTTTATTTTGTTATTTCGGCAAGCAGTCTAAAATAAGTAGCAATAAATCTTTTATTCACGATTTTTCCAGCAACTTCTGCTTTTCTAATCGTTTTGCAAAAGCCATCTTTGGCATGTGCATTACCATGCTCGTCTATTTTTGTGCCCTCTACAAAATAAGATTTTCCATCTATGCGAACAGCAAGATCACACCCTTTTGCATTTATCCCAAACTGACACTGACCGCAAGAAGCCTCAACGATTTTCGTTTTTTGAGTAGTTTTGCTCTCTTGCGCATTTACAAGAAATGCAATAAGAAGTAATAATAGTGTAAATACTTTTTTCATGACTTTAAACCTGTACTTTGCGGTCTTTATTTTTTTCAAAATTATTCTTTTTACAAACCTCGACACATCTTTTTCCGGGACCACAACCTAATCTGCGAGGACCACAAGCAGTTAATAATAAAAATATTGCAAGCACTAAAAATATTCTTTTCATATTTATAAATTTACTTTTACTAAAGTAGCCATTTTTTTTGCACGTGTTACAATTTCTTCAATTGGCGTTTCTAAAGTGTCGTTTGTTAGTACTACCCCCATTCTTCGGTAGGGTCTAGAGGTAGGTTTGCCAAAAATTCTAAAATCGCTTTTGGGCAAACAAGCTATGTTTTCTATGCCAGAATAGGTAGGATTGTTGCTGTTTTCAGAAGCCAAAATAACGGCGCTAGCACCTGCTTTTTCTAAAGTAATGTCAAAAATAGGCAAGCTCAAAATAGCCCGCAAATGCAATTCGAATTCGTTAAAATTTTGTGTTCCTGCAAGTGTTACTATTCCTGTATCGTGTGGGCGAGGCGATAATTCAGAAAAGTACACGCCATCATTAGTCAAGAAAAATTCGACACCAAATAAACCTGCACCACCTAACGCTTCAGTAACTTTTCTCGCCATATCTTGTGCTTCGTGCAAATCTTTGTCGGAAATTCTGGCTGGTTGCCAACTTTCTTGGTAATCGCCACGTTCTTGTCGGTGACCAATTGGTGCACAAAATAAGGTTGGATTGTTGTTTTGGGCAACGGTTAATAAAGTGATTTCGGAATTAAATTTCACAAAAGCTTCTACAATGACTTCTACAATGACTTCTACTACATCACCACGAGAACCTTCTACGGCATAGTTCCAAGCTTTCTCTATATCTTCGACTGTTTTTATAGTTGATTGCCCTTTTCCTGAGGAAGACATTAATGGTTTTACAACACAAGGCATTCCTACTGCTTGCACCCCTTTTTGTAATTCCTCGGCAGAAGTTGCATAACGATAATTAGCAGTTTTTAAGCCTAATTCTTTGGCTGCTAAATCACGAATAGCTTTTCTGTTCATTGTAAAATTTGCTGCTTTCGCCGATGGAACTACTGTAATTCCTTGTTTTTCGTACTCATAAAAGCGTTCGGTACGAATGGCTTCTATTTCGGGAACGATGAAGTCGGGTTGGTGTTTAGCAACTATTCTATCTAATTCGGAACCATCGAGCATATTGATGACTTCAAATTGGTGGGCAACTTGCATGGCTGGGGCATTTGGGTAATTATCGACAGCGATTATAGTTTGACCTATTCTTTGTGCTGCAATGGCAAATTCTTTTCCTAATTCGCCTGAACCGAGTAGTAATATTTTCATTTTTTTTGTGTAATGTTGAGTTTGAGGTTTTTTTGCGTGAGGGATTGAGGCGGTATCCTTTTTTGAGGCACGAAAAAAAGATATAGCCGAAAGCCCGACCCCGCCATTAAAAGCGGGGTCACGCCCAAATGTATAAAAAAAGCCTCAAGTTTCCTTGAGGCAAATAATTAGGCTAATACTTCTTTTATTCTTCGAATGGCTTCGGTTAGGATTTCTTCGCTGGTTGCGTAGGAGATTCTGATGCAGTTTGGGTTTCCAAAAGCGTCGCCAGTTACGGTGGCTACATTGGCTTCGCCTAATAGGTACATCGAGAAATCATCGGCATTGTTTATGGTTTTTCCTCTTAAGGTTTTTCCGAAATAAGCAGAAACATCTGGGAATACATAAAAGGCACCTTCTGGGGTGTTTAGTTTTAATCCGGGAATTTCTTTGATTAATGCTACGACTAGGTCACGGCGGCTTTTGAAGGCTGTTACCATTTCGTTTAGTACGCTTGGGTCGGCATCGACAGCGGCAATTGTGGCTCTTTGTGCGATGCTATTGGCTCCACTGGTTACTTGTCCTTGCATTTTTGTGCAGGCTTTTGCGATAAATTCTGGTGCGCCAATGTAGCCGATTCTCCAACCTGTCATGGCAAATGCTTTGGCAACTCCGTTTACGGTAATGGTTCTGTCGAACATTCCTGGGATTGAGGCTATGCTACAAAATGTGCCTGAAAAGTTAATGTGTTCGTATATTTCGTCAGAAACGATAAAGATGTTTGGGTGTTTTTCTAAAACTTTGGCTAAAGCGGTTAATTCTTCACGATTATATACGGATCCGCTTGGATTGCAAGGTGAGCTGTACCAAATCATTTTTGTTTTTGGGGTGATGGCTGCTTCTAATTGTGCGGGTGTGATTTTGAAATCGCTTTCTACAGATGTTGGAACTTCTACTGGAATTCCGCCAGACATTTTGATTATTTCGTAATAAGACACCCAGTATGGTGCTGGGAGTATTACTTCGTCACCATCGTTTATCATTACTTGTGCAATGTTGTATAATGATTGTTTTGCTCCTGTAGAAACTACAATGTTAGCTGGTTTGTATTCTAGGTTATTGTCTCTTTTAAATTTGCGACAAATGGCGTCTTTTAGTTCTGCGTATCCTTCTACAGGGGTGTAAGTACTGTAGTTTTCGTCGATGGCTTTTTTTGCGGCTTCTTTAATAAAATTAGGCGTGTTAAAATCTGGTTCGCCTAAACTTAAGCTAATTATGTCTTTTCCTTGGTTTTTTAATTCTCTGGCTAAGGCTGCCATTGCTAGGGTTTGCGATGTGGATAGCTTGTTAATTCTGTCTGAAAGAAAATTGTTCATTTGTTGTATTTGTAGTTTAATATAAGTTCAAATATATAAAAAAAGACGCACAATGGCGTCTTAAATATTATGCTAATTGGGGTTTTTGTCCCAAATCTTTTAAATGACGAAAGTGGGCTAAAACAGCGCTTGTCATTGTTTCGTATTCGTGATAGGGTAATTCGCATTCTTTTGCAGTTTGTTTTACAATTTCTGCAATTTGGCCATAGTGAACATGACTAATGTTTGGGAAAAGATGGTGTTCTACTTGGTGGTTTAGTCCTCCAGTGTACCAGTTGACTATCCAGTTTTTAGGGGCAAAATTTACGGTTGTAAACAATTGGTGTATTGCCCAGGTGTTTTCCATTTCGCCTTCTTCGTTAGGATTTGGGTTTGTTGTGTCATCTGTGATATGTGCCAATTGAAAAACAATGCTTAATATAAGTCCTGCAGTATAGTGCATTACGGTAAATCCTATTAAAACCTTCCACCAAGTGATGCCTACAACAAGTGGCAATACAATCCAGAAACTAAAATAAATTATTTTCGATATTACTAATCCGATCCATAAGTTGGTAGGATTTGGTGCGTCTCCGTAAGATAAATTTCTTTTTAAATAACCCCCCATTTGTTTAAAATCGGTAGTCAAACACCAGTTAAAAGTTAATAATCCGTAAAGAAAAACAGAATAATAATGTTGAAAAGCGTGAAACTTGTACCATTTTGCTTCTTTGGTAAAACGAATTACTCGTCCTGCATCAAGATCCTCATCGTGACCAGGAATATTAGTATATGTATGGTGTAAAACATTGTGCTGTACTTGCCAGTTGTACACGTTTCCTGCTAAAATGTAAATGCTTCCGCCCATGATTTTGTTTAGCCATGATTTTGAAGAATAAGAGCCATGATTTCCGTCATGCATGACATTCATTCCTACTCCAGCCATTCCTATTCCTATGATTATAGATGATAGAAAATAAATCCAAAAAGGCATATTGGTAAAATAAAGAATTGCAAAAAAAGGCAAGAAAAACAAAGAAAACATGATTACGGTTTTTAAATGTAATTTCCAGTTTCCAGTTTTTTGAATATTATTGTCTTTAAAATAAGAATTAACTCGTGTGTTTAAAGTTTTGAAAAACTTCATAGAATCGTTACGAGCAAATGTGGGTGTTGTTGTATTCATATATATTATGTATAATTTACAAAGATAATTATTAAAACATTTTAATTGTTAAAATTCAGATAAATATTTCGATTGTAAAGTATTACTTTTGTTAAAAAAATAAGTATGGAAGAAATTTTGAAGCATTTTCCTGATTTGACCAATCTTCAAATTACTCAATTTGAAAAACTAGAAGCACTATATCAGGATTGGAATGCAAAAATAAACGTTATTTCTAGAAAAGATATCGACGAGTTATATACCAAACACGTTTTGCATTCTTTGGCTATTGCCAAAATTCAGAAATTTGAAGCAGGAACTTATGTCCTAGATGTTGGGACAGGTGGTGGGTTTCCAGGTATTCCGCTAGCAATTTTGTTCCCAGAAACTCGTTTTTATTTGATAGATGTTATCTTGAAAAAGATAAAAGTAGTTCAGGCTGTTGCCGAAGCACTAGGACTTAAAAATGTAAAAGCCGAGCAAATTCGTGCCGAAAATGTGAAAGGAGATTTCGATTTTATAGTAAGTCGTGCGGTTACCAATATGCCTGATTTTGTTTGTTGGATAAAAGATAAAATTAAAAAAACAAACAAACATGAACTAAAAAATGGAATTTTGTATTTAAAAGGAGGCGATTTGACCGAAGAGCTACAAGATTTTCCTAAAGCTAAAGAATATAATATTTCGGAATTTTTTGCAGACGATTTTTTTGAAACTAAAAAAGTAGTGCACGTACCGTTGAAGTTTAAGCTTTAAAAATCTGAGATCTATTAATAAAAAAAAAACTCACAAAATATAATTCTTGTGAGTTTTTGTTTCTTATAATTGCATCTTAGCCTAAAAATGGGTAAGCATAATGTTCTGGAGTTACAAAAGTTTCTTTGATAGTTCTAGGCGAAACCCAACGCAATAAGTTTTGTGCAGAACCTGCTTTGTCATTTGTTCCTGAAGCACGAGCCCCACCAAAGGGTTGCATTCCTACTACTGCTCCCGTTGGTTTATCATTAATATAAAAATTACCCGCAGCATTTTGTAAAGCTACCGTAGCTTCTTCAATAGCGTAACGATCTTGACTTAGGATCGCACCAGTTAATGCGTATTCTGAAGTTGAATCAATTAATTGTAATGTGTCAGACCAGTTTTTATCTTCATATATATAAATTGTCATGACTGGACCAAAAAGTTCGGTTTCCATGGTTGCATATTTAGGATTTGTAGTTACAATAACTGTTGGTTCTACAAAATATCCTTTCGATTTGTTGTAGTTTCCACCCACAATAATTTCTGCATCTGTATCTTTTTTAGCTTGGTCTATAAAACTAGCTAATTTGTCGAAAGAGCCTTCGTGAATAACTGCGGTAATAAAGTTAGAGAAATCTTCTGGCGAACCCATTTTCATCGATTTTACATCGGTAATTAGTTGTTCTTTTACTGCTTGCCACATAGATTGTGGAATATATGCTCTTGAAGCTGCTGAGCATTTTTGTCCTTGAAATTCGAAAGCGCCACGAGTAATTGCAGTTGTAACTTGTTTTACGTTTGCCGATGGGTGTGCGATGATAAAATCTTTCCCTCCAGTTTCTCCAACAATTCTTGGGTATGTTTTGTAATTGTGAATATTGGTTCCAATTTTTTTCCAAATTTCTTTGAAGATAAATGTTGATCCTGTGTAGTGAATCCCAGCAAAATCTGGAGAGGCTAAAACTGTATCGGTAATCATAACTGGATCACCAAATACAACATTAATTACTCCGTCTGGAACTCCAGCTTCCTTAAAAATATCTATGATTATTTTTGCAGAAAACACTTGGCTGTCACTTGGTTTCCAAACTACAACATTACCCATTAATGCTGCGCTTGCAGGAAGGTTTGCTGCAATGGCTGTAAAGTTGAAAGGTGTAACGGCGTAAACAAAACCTTCTAAAGGGCGGTATTCTACCCTGTTCCACATGTCTGAATTAGATGCGGGTTGGTCTTGGTAAATTTGTGTCATAAACTCTACGTTGAAACGTAAAAAGTCTATTAATTCGCAAGAAGCATCTATTTCTGCTTGGTGAATTGTTTTAGATTGTGCAATCATTGTTGCCGCATTTATTTTTGCTCGGTATGGTCCTGCAATTAGTTCGGCTGCTTTTAGGAAAATAGCAGCACGTTGTTCCCATGCCATATTTGCCCATTTTGTTCTGCTTTCTAAAGCGTTTGCGATGGCTTTTTCTACATGAGATTTTTCAGCTAAATGATAGGTTCCCACGATGTGTTGGTGGTCGTGTGGTGCTGTCATGTTTTTTGTGTTTCCTGTACGAATTTCTTCGGCACCAATGTATAATGGTACATCGATTTTAGTATTCCACATTGTTTTGTAAGCTTCTAAAACTCTTGTTTTTTCTGGAGAGTTTGGTGCGTAAGTTTTTACGGGTTCGTTTACTGCTTTTGGTATGTTAAAAAATCCTTTTAGCATTTGTTAGGTTGTTAGGTTGTTAGACTGATTTTGTTTGTAAATTTTTAAATGAAAAATTTACACAAAAGTACAAAGGAAAAATGATTTTTGCTAAATCAAAATATTATTTTCAGTTTATAATTAGGACAACTTCTCTATTATTTTTTTTGGCTCTACAATCATATCTTTTTTGTCTTGCAACCTTGCTTCATATAATTGCGCTATTTTCTCCATTTTTTCTTTATTGTCTTGGTAAAGGTTTTGAAATTCTTGATGACCAATAAATGTTCTGTTATCATTCTTGTTTTGATGATAAATAATATTGGGAATACAAAAACCCTGAAATTTTATTAATAGATGAAGCTACTTCTGCTTTAGATAGCAATTCGGAACGAATAGTAAAGGAAGTAATTGATGATTTTAAATTGAAAGGTAAAACTATCATTGTTATAGCTCACAGATTAAGTACTATTGCTAATGCGAATACCATTTTGGTGATGGAAAACGGTGCGATTGTAGAAGAAGGGAATCATAATGACCTATTGAGCTTGAGGGGTAAATATTTTGATTTATGGGGCAAGCAAAGTTTGGTAAATTAGCGTATGTAGCCGTTGAAAAAAAATCTTGATAGTATTTTTCTGTTTTTAGCCCAGATGGAAATGGAAAGCTTTTTGAGGTCTTGTTGCATTTTTTCTTGTAAAAAAAGAGCGACGATAGGAGCTCCTTTTTTTGCTTAGAAAAAAGCAAACAAGCCGAAAAAACTTGTAGTGTACAGCTGGATTGGCTTCTAATTTAATGCAAATAGTGCGTTTAGTTTGAAGGCCGGAACGATTACTTTGAATGATTTTGTGGTGGTAAAATTGATCATTTCGAAATGACCTTTCATTGTGCCAAATGGTGCGCAAAGCAAACAGCCTGAGCTGTATGTATGAGTTTCGCCTGGTTTTAGCACTGGTTTTTTGCCTATTACGCCTTCGCCATCTACGGTTTCTAGATAATTTAGGGCATCGTGTATTTCCCAATGTCTGGTTATGAGTTGTACGGAGTCTTTGCTGTGATTTTCGATTGTAATGTGGTAACTGAATGCAAAGTGCATTTTGTTGTTTTTGAAGTATGTTCCTTCAAAAGTTGTTAGAACCGAAATTTTGATGCCTCTTGTGGTTTGAATTACCATAACTGTTTGTCTACTTTTACAAAGTTATAAAATTTATAGATGCAAAGCTATGATTGCATTGTTTTTTTTAGTTGGTGATGTTTGTAGAATTTGCATTGCCTTTGCCTATAACTCGGTCGTATAGTTCTCCGTTTTGGCGGTAGTAAACGATGGCTGTATATTGGTTTTCGGTTTCGTAAAAATTCCCGTCGATGGGGTCTTTGTCGGATATGTTGTTCTGTGAATCTAGAATGGTGTAATTGTAATTTGTGAATCCTTGTTTGATTAGTATGGCTTTTTCAAAAACACCTTTGTTTGTATTATAGTCCATTTTATTTTCGGGCGAAATGGTATTGTTGTTAAACATTCCTGTGATGTAAATATTGGTGCTTGCGGGGGCATTGATAGCAAAAAGGGTAAAATATATCCATGAGTAATCGGCTTCGATGTCGTTGTTTTGAGCTGTTAGATTTCGGATTTTGAAATTCCCGTTTATATCAGGGTAATAGGAATATGATTTGTATTTCCTAGCGCTATCTGTGTATAAGTGAGAATTGTATAAGCCTGTATTCGAATTTACTTTGGCTATTGTATTTGTTGCTACACGTATTTCTTTGTTGTCGAAATATAAATATTCGTTTCCAGCAAAAAACTGTGTTTCTTTGTCGTATTTGAAAATTAAATCATTGCCAATTGTATATTGTGGTTTTATGTTTACGATGGCATTGTCCCATTTTCCGTTTTGTAGTAATATAATTTTTACGTTTTGAACGGGGTTTTGGAATAGAATAGAATTTGATTTGATGCTAAATTCGAGATTGTGTTTGTACTTGTTGTCGGTAACATTTCGGGCTCTTTTTACTTGCATGGGCACATCTACAAGTTCTTCGTAAATGATGATTTTTTTGGTAAATATAATTTCTTTGTTACTGTTAAAGATAGATACTAGATAGTTACCGCTTTTGGTTATTTGGGTATAATTATTTGGAAAATTTAGCCTGTAATGAGAGTATATTTGTAATGTGTTGAACGAGTTTTCGTAGTCTTGAATTCTCTGGTTGTCGTTACCGTTGAGGTATTCGTTTTTAGATAATAGGGTAGGTGTCCAGTTGTAGTTGTATTGTGCGATGGTATAATAATAATCTTCTTCGGTGCCAAATAAATCATCGAAACTTAATTGAAATGGTTCGCCTAATTTGAAAACTGGAATTACATTGTTTGTGTTTTGTGTGAAAGTAACCGTTTTTATATTGAATGGCGGTATGGTTTCAGAAATTGTTTGACCAATAACGGAATTCATCAATAATATTGATAGAAATAATAAAAATACTCTTTTTGCCATGATTATAATTTGAACCGAAGTAAATATATAATTTTAGAACGTATAATTGTGCGTTTTTATTGTTTTTTAAAGCAAACAGGAATAATTTCTCCTTTTGCCAAACAATATTTTGTAACTAATTCTGGAGCAATTTTGTTTGTATAATCTTCTTCAATAACTGTAAAACCAATGCTTCTTAGTTTGTCGAAATAATCGCGACCGTATATGCGAACGTGGTCATATTGCCCGAATATTTTAGCCCGCTCTTTTTGATCGGTAATAGTGTCGTCAGAAAAAGTAGTTGCTCGAGATAAATCTTGTGGTATTTGAAGAATTGCCATTCCGTTTGGTTTGAGTACTCGAAATAATTCTTGCATGGCTTTTGTGTCGTCAGGAATATGTTCTAGAACGTGATTGCACAAAATGATATCATATTGATTGTCATAGAAAGGAAGATTGCAAATATCTGCTTTTACATCGGCTAGAGGCGACAGTAAATCGGTCGTGGTATATTCGATATTTTGCTGTTTTCGGAAACGCTTATAGAACTCTTGTTCTGGTGCAAAATGCAACACTTTTTTCTTTTCTTTTGATGTAAAAAAATCGGTTTCATTCTTGAGATATAACCATAATAAGCGATGTCTTTCTAACGAAAGCGTACTTGGTGATAATACGTTATTTCGTTGTGTTCCGTAACCATAAGGCAGGAACATACGGAAGCTTTTTCCATCTATTGGATCGGTAAATTTGCTTCCTTTTAGTAACAATGCTAAAATAGGACGTGCCACATAACTCAATCTAATTAAGATAGGTCGTGGGATAGTGTTGAGTATGAGTTTGAATACAGATTTCATCTAGATTCCAACTTTATTAGTATTCAGATAATCCTCAATAAACATCTTTTCATTCAAAATATCAATTTCAAAAAAATTACCATATTTTTCAGTTAAAATAGTTTGTAAAGTTTTAAAATCATTAAAATCTGTTGATTTTAGCGAACTAAATACTACTACAACTTCAATTTTTTTACTGTAAAATTCAATTTTTGAAATATTGTTTTTTAAATATAACTTAATAATTTCATTAATAGATTGAAATACTTTGGAAATTATTTCCATTGTTTTTTGCCAATTATGACTAAAATTGTAAACACGCTCGTCTTTGAATTCTATTAAATAATATGTATCTAAACTAAATTCCAAAGCATCAACTGTGCAATTTTTTTTGTCGAAATTATCAAAATCAAAACACCCCTTATCCGAATTTATTAAGTGTTCAACTGATAACTGGTGTTTTGTATGATTGTCGTTTAAACTTAATGCTTTTAAAGTTTTCCTTTTTAGATGTTTGTCTAATAAATCGATTGTAGCATTACTCATTCTTATAAATTTTTCTCAATTGATATGATGCTTCAGAAATTGAAGAATAAATTTCACTCAAATTATCATTTACATCAACAATTTTAGAAGACAATCCATCTTTATTTTTTTCTGCAAAATAGAAATTAGTTAATTTTTCGTAATCGTGTTTTTTCGAAAATCCTTCTAAAGCTTCAATAAAGTAAGGGCTGTGAGAGGTTAAAAGAATTGGGATAGCAAATTCTTTAGATAATCTAACTAAAATTTCTGCATACTTAACTTGCCAAGTGGGATGTAAGTGAACTTCGGGTTCGTCAATAATTAGCAAAGTATTTGAGTTTAATTTTCCTTTTTGTAAAAGTAATTGTAATATTCCAAAGCTTTTTATTCCAGTTGCAACATTGTTTAAATCAAATTCAATTTCATTTTTTTTGAATATCAATTGATTTTTTGAATTAAATTCAAAAGCCCCTTTTATAACATCAGAAATTATTAAATTTAATTTTTCTGTATCATTACTTCTATCTGAAAAAATATCTTGTTCTTTATTCGGTTCAAAAATTTTACTATTTAAGTATTGGTTTTTATCGCGGAGTATATTGTTGAATCTTAAGAAATTTCTATCCTCTAATTTTATCGGGGATTCAATAAAGAATACTTCATCGTAATAAAAATTTGACATACTATCAAAACCTTCGAAATGAATAGGTTCTTCGAAGGTTATTTTTTTTTCTTTTATTCCTTCAATATTAATATAAGAATTTCCTTTTTTAAATTTGTTTTTAATTTGATTTCCAAATTCATTTTCAAAGAAAGATTCTAATTCATAATGCAATACTTCATTTGAATCAATTGAAATTGAAATACGATTTATTATATCATTTATAAAAGTTCCAAGTTGTGTTTTGATAGATACATTCGAGTAATCGTAATATAAATTATTAATTTCGTTTAGTTCGGATAAAAGAATGTTTGTTGATTCAGAATCTTCAAAATTGATTCTAAAGCTATATTTGCCAAACAAAGAGTCATCGTTTTCTAAATAAGTTAGAATGAATTTTCCTTGAATTTTTTCGTCATCAATATTAGATGATTTAGTTCGTAATAGAAGGTTTCTAATATCTCGGATTCTATTTATTATAAATTCATTTTTAGACGAATTGAATCTGTTTTCATCAATGTTCACTCCTCTAATCAAAGCATATAAAACCTTCCCAACCGTACTTTTTCCAGAATCATTTTGACCTGCAATTAAAGTAATTCCATCAATATTAATATCGGCTTCTTCAATAATTCCAATATTTTGAAGTTTTAATATCATTCTATATTATTTTGCGTAAAAGTAGTTATTTTTTTAAACTTAAGGATAAATATAATCCTTGTGAAATTTTATTTTGAAATAATTCTCTTTAAATTACCAAAGGCACTTTTCTAAATTCATCTTCTTCATTGCTTACAATCCCTAAAGCTTTATAAACATAAGCAAAAGTGGAAAGTAATTCTGGTTTTCCATCTATAATAGCTACATCGTGTTCGAAGTGGGCTGAAGGTTTTCCGTCGGCAGTGGTAATTGTCCAACCGTCTTTGTGTTGTTTGATATTTTTAGTTCCCATGTTTATCATAGGCTCTATGGCAACAACCATACCTTCTACAAAAAGTTTTCCACGACCTCGTTTTCCGTAATTTGGCATTTCTGGATCTTCGTGCATTTTTTGACCTAAACCATGGCCCACTAATTCTCGAACCACACCATAACCATGAGATTCGGTATATTTTTGAATGGCATTTCCAACATCTTCTACTCTGTTTCCTGCTTTAAATTCTCGAATGCCTACGTATAATGATTCTTTAGTAACTTGTAATAGTTTTTTGGTTTCTGGAGCTACTTCGCCAATCTCGAAAGAATAGGCATGGTCGCCATGGTAGCCGTTTTTGAAAGCACCACAATCGACCGAAATAACATCGCCACTTTGCAAAGGAATGTTATTTGGTATTCCGTGTACAACCTGAGAGTTAGGACTCATGCAAAGTGAGTTCGGGAAACCATATAGTCCTAGAAAACTAGGTACTGCGCCATGGTCACGAATAAATTCTTCGGCTAGTTTGTCTAAATATAAGGTAGTGACACCTTCTTTTATTTCGGAAGCAATCATTCCTAATGTTTTAGATACAATTAGGGCACTTTCACGCATTAATTCTATTTCTTCACGAGTCTTTTGGATAATCATTTTGTGAGTTTTAAGATTACAAAAGTAACGATTTTTTTATATCTTTTTTAATTAGGATTGGCTATGATTTTGAATAGTTCTGCATGGGAAACGAAATACCTGTTTTCGAGTGATATTTTAGATAATTGTGCACTAACTAAATTGTTTTCGCGTGTGTTTATTAAAAAAACTGCACTTTCTCCAAATGAAAATAATCGCTCCTCCGAATTGAGCATTGTAATATTATCTTCAACTAAACTATTGATGATTTTTTTTTGATTTTTTATCGATTGAATTTCTGCTTGGTAACTGCTTATTTTGTTTTTTAACTGAAGCCTTTCTAAATATAATGAATATTGAGCATCTTGTAATTTAAATTGCGCTAATTTTAAACTACCTCGCTCCTTGCGAAGGAACAAAGGATAATAAAAATGTATGCCCACTTTATAATTGTTGAACTGATAATTATCGAAATACCGAGGTTCCGATAAATAACTGTAACTAAAATCTATTTTGGGTAAAAGCAAATTTGCTTTCAGTTTTTTATCGATTGTTAAGATTTCAATTTTATTTTCAAGGGCATTTATTTTGGGATGATTGTCTAGTGTTTTTTCTGGGTTTGAAAATTGATTGGTTTTTAGTGTTTCTTCTATTGTGATTGGTAGTGTTTCTTCGGGGGTCAAATTATCGGAAATCTCTACAGGAATCATGTTTTCTAACCAAATAAAATTAGATAATTCTAGTTTTGCTTTTGTAAGTTTTAATTGGGAATCTAAAAGGTTTAAAGCTCTATTTTTTACTACAATACCTGCTTCAATACTATCGATAGCGGGTTTGTCGCCTAATTCTATTAGTTTTTTAATAGCCGTATATCTCGAATCGGCTTGTTTGTTGTATTTTTCGTATAATTTTACTTCTGCAAAGTTTTTTTTCCAATTAAAATATGCCAATGAAGCATCGTATAGCACAGCAGTTGCTTGTAATTTTATTTCGGCTTGACTCAAATTGTATTGAATTTTAGCTTTCTTCAAATCGGCCATTCGTTGGTTAATAAAAAGACCTTGTCCTAATGGAACAGTAATTCCAATGGCGGTTAATGCCTGATTTGAGGTTGAGTTTTCAGGATCTAAATACAAACCATCATTACTGTCTAATCCTGCTTTAATCTCGATGCCATACCAAGTTGGAATTTTAAAACTACTATTTAATTTAGAATAGTAGTCTTTGCTTTTAAATTGTTTTTCTGAAAAATCTACTTCAAATTTAGGGTCAAACGCGCCTCTAGCCATCATCAAATTAGCTTGTGCCATATTTAATTCTAGATTTGCTTTTTTAACTAATGGGTGAAATTTTTTTACATACCCTAGAAATTCATTGTACAGCAATTCATTAGAATCTTTGCTTTGCGCAAATGTTGTTCCAATGGTAAATAGTAAGTATATAAGGAAGCCAATTCTCATGTTTTATTTTTTTTCTTTATTGTCTTTTTTAGTGTTTTGCTTGTAATAATTGGGTGGAAATCCGTTTAATGTTCTCCAAACTTCAAACCAAACAGGTACTGTATTTAATAACGCAATGGTTTGTGCGCCTGACCCTATGCTTAGTTGTTTGGGCCATTTTGCTTCATTCTCGTCAGGAGCAATGAGAATTCTGTATTTCCCATTTTCGCTAATAAAATTTTCTATGGCAATAACTTTACCCCCAAAAGTACCATAAGACATATCGGGCCATCCAGAGAAAACAATGGTAGGCCATCCGTCAAACCATACTCTTATTTTTTCACCTTTAGAAATTAAGGGCAAATCTATTGGAGAAACATAGGTTTCTACCGCAATTTCGTAGTGGGCAGGCATGATACTAACTATTGAGGTTCCTTCTTTAATCGTTTCTCCAATACCTGATTGTAACGATCTGTTTATGTAACCACTTTGCGGTGCTTTAATGTAGTACATTCCGTTTCTAATGCTGCAATTTACATATTGGTTTTGTAGTTTATTTACTTGAGCTTCTGTGTCGTATTGATTGCTTAGCGCCGTAAATTTATCACTTTTTGCTTTGGCCGATTTTTCGGAATATTCGGCTAAAATTCGATTAATTTCTACTTTAGTATTAATGTATTCGTTTTTACTTGTTAAAAATTTATTCTCTTGTGTAATTATTTTTGCTTCTACTTCTTGTTGTTTTAATCTTTTTTCTTCGACATCGGTCATCGGTTTTAGCCCTTCTTTATTGAGTTGAGAAGACCGAATAAATTGGGTATTGACAATTTTTAATTGTGTTTTTACTGCTTCAAGATCTATACTGTCGCTTTTTATTTTGAGCAGGGATTGTTTAATTTTATTTTTTGCTTGTTCCAGTTTTAGCTTTTTTTCATTCTCAATAGCATTTATTTGAGAACCTAACGAAGAAACTTTCCCGTCATAAGATTCTAACGCCATTTTTTTGGCTTCGACTTGGTTTTTTGTGTTTCCTACAAGATTAGGGTCAAAATAATCTTCTTTTATTTCGGAAATAAACAAGATGGTATCTCCTTTTTTAACAAAATCACCTTCTTTTATATACCATTTTTCTATCCTACCAGCAATTGCTGTTTGTATGGTTTGTGGTCGCTGGTTTGGTTTTAGCGTGGTTACAAAACCGCTTCCAGAAATGTTTTGTGTCCAAGGGAGAAACAAAATGATTATCCCTAAAATCGATACAAAAAGTATGATTTTGTTTAATATTTTATAATGAGGGCGATTGCTCAGGTTTTGTATCGTTCGAAATCGCGCTATCGTCTTTTGTTCTATTTTTGATTTGCTATTGTTGGAAAGATTTAGCATGGCTATTATTTTTTTGAATCATTAAGTATTTGACCATTTTTCATCGTAATTGTTCTTGTGGCAAGATTTTGCCAATGCTTGTTTTTTGAAGTTGTTAGAACCGTCCAATCATTTTTATCCGACAGTATAAAGTCTATTATTTGGTTAGCAACAGGTTCGTCCATTAAGTCGGTTGCTTCTTCAAAAAACAAGAGTTGCGGTTTTTTGATGATACTTCTAGCTAATACTATTTTTTGTGCATTTGATGACGAAAGTTGTTTGCCTTCAGGGAAAATTTTAGTATCTAATCCTTTTGGTAAGGTTTTAATGTATGGTGTAAGCTGCACCGCATCTAACGCCCATTTTAAATCTTCATTACTAATTGTAGGATCGTTGTAGGTTATGTTTTCTAAAATAGTTCCTTCAAAGGGTGTTTCTCCATGTACAATAGCCCCTATTTGGCTTCGATATTGGTTTAAATCCATTTTTCTAAACGTATTGTCATTAATACTAAAAGAGCCCGATGTTTTTTCTATAGCACCCGATAATATTCGCATTAGTGTGGTCTTACCAGAGCCGTTTTTGCCTAGCAATACTATTTTTTCGCCAGGCTCAATTTTTAAGTTGATACCACTTAAAATGTCGTTTTGTGAATCTGGAAATCTAAAACTAAGGTTGTCTGTTTCTAATGAAATGTTTGAATAATTGAGTGAATGATCCTCTAATTCATTGCTATCCTCGATATTCATATCTGTAACTTGTCCAATTTTTTCAACGGCAGTTAGTACATCGTAAAATGTTTCTAGGCCTAAAATTATTTTTTCTACAGAATTAATTACCAATAAAATGATGATTTCTGCGGCCACAAATTGACCAATATTCATTTGTTGGTTTAGCACTAAATATCCTCCAATTAGTAATAAGCTTGCGGTAATAATCACTTTAAAAATAATTAACTGACTAAATTGCTTTTTAATAATGCTAAAATGACTTTCTCTATATTTTAGATAATCAGTTACCAAATCATCATTTTTCTGAAGAGAAAAATTAAAAGCTGTATTTTTCTTGAAACTCGTATTCTTTCTAGCCATTTCTTGAAGCCATCCCGCAACTTTGTATTTAAATTTCGATTCTTTCATGCTTGTTTCTAGCCCTTTGTTGTATGAAAATTTGAAAATACCATACAAAAGAAGGAGTAATAAAAGTCCAAAAATGATGAAAAACGGATGGTATATAGACAAAAGCAGGATGCCGAAAATAATTTGTAATAAAGCTGCAGAGAAGTCAATCAATAATTTAGAGGTTCCTTTTTGTATGGTTAAAGTATCAAAAAAACGATTGGCTAATTCGGGCGGATAGGTATTGTACATTTCTTCAAACTTAATTTTGGGTAACCTATAGGCAAACTCAAAGGAAGAACGAACAAATAGTTTTTGCTGTAAATTTTCGGTTATGCGAAGTTGCATTAAGGATAATATACCTACTAAAGCAACTCCAATTACAACAAGAATAATTAAAATAATCCATGATACACTAACCCTTCCAGATTGTATAAAGTTAATTATAGCCTGTATTCCCAATGGTAGCGATAAACTAATTAATCCTGCAAAAATGGCATAAAAAAACACCTGATAAACGTCTTTTTTATCTAAAGATAAAAGGTAGAAAAATCTTTTTAGTGGAGACATATTTTTTATTTTTTAAATAGGGTTGTTATAAGGTTTAAATAAAAGTCAGTAGGCGTAATTTCTTGATTGCAATTTGTTATGGTTTTTAAATGCTCTTTTAAAAAATGCTGATGTAATGATCCTTCAATTATAGTAGATGCTAATGATTTTGCAAACGAATACTCGGGATTTACTTGTTCTATTATGCTTACAATTCTATTAACCACTCTTTTATATACTAAAAAAAAACCTTCTTTGTTTTCTTGGTCAATTTCCTTGGTTAGTAATGTTTTAGTGAATTCAGAAATTATTATTTTATTTAATATTGCTTCATTTATATGTTTTGTAGTACTATCATCGATAATCTTTTCTGTAGCAATAGTAACGGCTATTTTTAATTTTTCGAATACATTTTCTATGTTGTTTGTAGATAAGACCATTCGGTATTCTATCCAACTCCAATACCATGATGACAAATATAATAAAAGCATGTGTTTGTTTTCAAAATATCGATAAATCGAACTTTCGTTTGAACCTATTTTTTCGCCCAGTTTTTTAAATGTGAAATCATCGAAACCAATGTCATCAATCAGGATAATGCTATGCTCAATTATTTTTTTTCCTAAAACAGAAGTTTCTGGGTCTTTCTGATACAGTTTTTCGTTGACCTGAATTTTTATGTTTGATAGTAAATTGTTCATAATTATATTTATTTATGCAAATATAATAGTATTACTATTAATAATGAAATTTTAACTTTTATTTGTATGTTTTTTATTATTATGAGATGCGTTTTGTCATATTTTGGCTAATTTTACGTTACTAATTTTATAAATAAATTATAATTATTATGGGTAAATATGTTTCGGCTCAAGAAGCCGTAAAAATTATAAAATCTAATGATCGAATATATGTTCAAGCTGCCGCTGCAACGCCAACAGTTTTAACAAAAGCTTTGACCGAACGGGCTTCCGAATTAAAGAATGTTGAGGTTTGTCATTTACATACAGAAGGCGAAGCAGCTTATGCAAATCCTGAATTGTCTGAAAGTTTTCATGTAAACTCTTTCTTTATAGGTAAAAATGTTAGGCATACTCTAGTAGCGGGTAATGGCTCATATACCCCAGTTTTTTTAAGTGAATTGCCTTATTTGTTTAGAAAGAATGTGGTTCCTCTAGATGTTGTTTTTATTCATGTTTCGCCACCAGATATTCATGGGTATTGTTCTCTAGGAGTTTCTGTAGAAGCAACGCTGGCTGCAATAGAGAATGCAAAAACAGTTATTGCTCAGGTAAATCCTAAAATGCCAAGAACTTTTGGTGACGGAATTCTTCATGTATCAGAAATAGATTATTTAGTAGAAGTTGATACTCCAATATACGAACATGAGATTGGAATTATTTCTTCTATCGAGGACAAAATAGGAACATATATTGCTTCGCTTATAGAAGATGAAAGTACTTTGCAAATGGGAATTGGATCTATCCCAAATGCGGCGTTAACCAAATTAACAAATCATAAAAATCTCGGATTGCATACCGAAATGTTTTCTGATGGCGTTATAGATTTAATCGAAAAAAACGTAATAAATTGCGATTACAAAGGAATAAGCAGAGGGAGAGCTTTAGCTACATTTCTTATAGGTTCTCAGCGATTATATGATTTTGTAAATGACAATCCGTTTGTAGAAATGCGCGAATCTTCTTATGTAAACGACACTTCGAAAATTAGAAAAAACCCAAAAATGGTAGCTATAAATTCGGCTATTGAGGTAGATGTAACTGGGCAAGTTTGTGCAGACTCTATTGGTGCCAAAATGTATTCTGGTGTGGGAGGACAAATGGATTTTATTCGAGGAGCCTCTTTAAGTAATGGCGGAAAAGCAATTATTGCATTGCCATCAATTACTAAAAATGGCGTCAGTAGGATTGTTCCGTATCTAAAACAAGGGGCAGGAGTCGTAACCACTCGTTCGCATGTGCATTATGTAATTACTGAAAATGGAATTGCAGATTTATACGGAAAAACATTAAAACAAAGAGCTTCCGAAATGGTAAAAATCGCACATCCAAGTCATCAGGAGTGGATTGAAAAATCTTATTTTGAGATGATTAATTGATAATTATAAAAAAAAAACAGACAGAATTTATATTCTGTCTGTTTTTTTTAATAAACGCTTTTTTCTAGCACAAAACAAAAATATGTTTCGATAAAAACACAGTAAAAATACTTGTATTTAATATATTAGAAGATTAATTTGATGCAAAAGCAAACAAAAATAGTTGTTATAGGAGCATGCAGGAATTCATAAAAGAGTTCTATTTTACTATAAAAAAAGCGGTTTTTGCTTTGATATTCAAATTATTGCATTTTTTTTAAAACATTGTTTTATTCAATACATAATAAATTTCATACATAAATGAAAAAAATAATCTTCAAATCTTGGATAATTAATTTAGTGATAAGTATTTCATTATTTATAATTTACAGGCTAATTATTGCAGAAACCAATTATTTAGCGAGCACGAGTATGTTTGAAAAATTTTTATTCTTTATAGATGTGCTATTAAATATTTGGGTTTCAATCCTCTCTCTTATAGCGATGTTTTTTTGTTCACTGTTTTTTTTTCTAAATTTAGTAGTAAATATTAGAAATAATTACTATTTATCATCTTTGTCATTTTTAGGAATACCAACCATTTGGATTATTTATTTAATTGTAATTAATATTTATACAGGCTTTGGGTTTTACAGAACTATTTTAGTGCTCTCAATGATTTATCTGTTTCTTACAGCAGTACAGTTTTTAAAATTCAGAAAGAAAATAAAAAGCTATGCCTTGTATAAATAAAAATTGCCGCTACAATAAGGTTGTGAAACGCGACACTTAATTCTACAATAAACAACTTTTTTAAACCTCATTATCTGGGGCTTACCACAAGGGTAGGGCTTTAGGTTACAAATGAAGTTTACGGAAATCCGATGATAATAAAAGTGTAATGAAGTAGAAATCCTTTTTGAGGCAGAAAAAGCTTCAAAAAGGATTTTTACTTCACCCGAGCTTCAAAGAACGAACTAGCGAAGCAATTCCTAACGCAAAATACTGTAATTAATAGCATTAAGCCATCTTAAGTTGGTTTTACGTCTAAAACATTTGTATAACCCGAAAATTTAGGCTAATTTAGTCTCAATCCCAAAGTAGTAGCGGGACATTAGCCTATACCCTAAAACGAAAACATAAAAACATGGAGCATATACATACACATGACAAAAAGGGCAAACAACTTTGTTGCAAACACAAAGAAAAAAAAGCCTGTTGTACCACTCACACGCACAGCCATGATGACCATGCAGGCACAGAGCAAACGATGTTTCAAATGTTCTTGCCAGCAATGATAAGTTTTATATTATTACTTGTTGCAATTGGTTTCGATAATTATTTTTCGCAAACTTGGTTCGCTGGTTGGGTACGAATAGCGTGGTATATCGTAGCATACATTCCTGTAGGTTTTCCTGTACTAAAAGAAGCGTTTGAAAGCATTGGTAAAGGCGAAATATTTTCGGAATTTCTACTCATGTGCATTGCTACAATCGGTGCCTTTTCGATTGCACAATTTGCAGAAGGCGTTGCTGTAATGTTATTTTATGCCATTGGCGAAATCTTTCAAACATTGGCAGTGCAAAAAGCAAAATCTAATATCCAACTATTACTAGCCCAACGACCAGACGAAGCAACAGTTTTAAACAATGGAAATGCAATTACAAAAAAAGCATCTGAAATTAACATTGGCGAAATAATTCAACTCAAATCTGGCGAAAAACTAGCACTAGACGGAAAATTATTAACCCACAATGCCACATTTAACACCGCTGCGTTAACCGGCGAAAGTAAACCCGATACCAAACAAAAAGGGGATACTGTTTTGGCAGGAATGATAAACCTAAACACCATTGCACAAGTAGAAGTTACAACTGCTTATACCAATAGTAAACTATCCAAAATACTACAAATGGTGCAAGAAGCCACCGCCAGAAAAGCACCAACAGAATTGTTTATACGCAAATTTGCCAAAATTTATACCCCAATAGTTGTATTGTTGGCAATGGCTATTTGTGTGTTGCCTATATTCTTTACAGCCAATTATGTTTTTAGAGATTGGTTGTACCGTGCATTAGTTTTCTTGGTTATTTCTTGTCCTTGTGCTTTGGTTATTTCGATTCCGTTGGGCTATTTTGGTGGCATAGGTGCTGCTAGTAAAAACGGAATTTTGTTTAAAGGATCCAGTTTTCTTGATATAATGGCGTCTATTCAAATGGTCGTAATGGATAAAACAGGAACGCTAACTAAGGGAGTTTTTAAAGTTCAAAAAGTGGTTGCCGTTGGTATTTCTGAAGCCGATTTGGTTAAATTTACATCGGCACTCGAAACCAAATCTACACACCCTGTTGGAACCGCAATACTACAATACGCAAACGGAACAGAAAAAAATGTAACCGTTACCGAAGTTCAAGAAATTGCAGGTCACGGGCTAAAAGGCAAAGTAGATGGAAACGAAATTTTGGCAGGAAATGTCAAATTGATGAAAAAATTTAATATTAGTTATGATGCCCAAATAGACAACACCCCATTTACAATTATTATCGTGGCAATTAACCAAAAATATTCAGGGTATTTTCTAATTGCAGACCAGATAAAAGAAGATGCAAAACAAGCTATCGAAAGTTTACACAAAATAAACGTAAAAACCATGATGCTATCGGGCGACAAACAAGCCGTTGTAAATGCTGTTGCCAAACAACTTAACATCGATTTGGCCTACGGAGATTTATTGCCAGAAGATAAAGTAGCAAAAGTTTCGGCACTAAAATTACAAAATCTAAAAATTGCTTTTGTGGGCGATGGTGTAAACGATGCGCCAGTAGTTGCGCTTGCCGATGCAGGAATAGCAATGGGCGGTTTAGGGAGCGATGCAACAATAGAAACTGCCGATATTGTAATTCAAAACGATCAACCTTATAAAATATATACCGCTATACACATTGGTAAAAAAACAAAACAAATTGTGTGGCAAAATATCGGTTTAGCATTTACAGTAAAAGTAATTGTTTTAGTGCTTGGCGCAGGAGGATTAGCCACTATGTGGGAAGCTGTTTTTGCAGATGTTGGTGTGGCACTATTGGCTATTTTAAACGCCGTAAGAATTCAGAGAATGAGATTTGACAATTAAGGCAAAAAGCAAGCCTACTAACAATTGTAGCTGTTGTATAACTATTTAGTTTTCAAAAAAAAACTGTAATCTCTGGTGATTATGTTGTTTCAAGGAACGAGGAATCTCATAATCTGAACAACTCGATAGAATTTTTATTCCTCGGAATAGCAAACTGTGTGTTCTTTATTCCAGTAAATTTAATAATAAAATGGTATAACTATTTTGAAGAAAGTTTTGTACATAAACATCGCTGTCTAACTACTGTATTTTTCGAAGTTCTATGCAAGTTATCAATTAATGTTTCTTCTGATTCAGATAAAATTAAAAATCTCATAGGGTATTAAGATATGAGTAAATGTACTAAAAAGCGGTTTTATTATTTTTAGCTACTTATTATTTAAGCTTGCAATTGTTTTTGCATCAATTATTTAAGGCGATGATATAATTAAGAAGCGCATCCACGAAAAACAGTAAATACAATACCAGTATTCAAAATAATTCTTACATTTGCGATAACTTTAGGGGTGTCTGCAAAATGTAGGCTGAGATTTTACCCTCGAACCTGATGCAGTTCATACTGCCGTAGGAAAAAGTAAGATGACTTCTGTGTCCCATATCTTGGGCAATAGTAGCCATTCCTAAAGTATATAATCACATACTAAATTTAAAGGAATGGAGCTAAAAATAAACAATAAAACAAAACAATTTGCTGCAAATAGTCTAACTGTTCAAGCACTTCTTGACTTAGAAATTCCCACAAAACAAAAGGGAATCGCCCTAGCTATTAATAATATTGTTATTCCGAAATCTGATTGGAATTTTCATCTAATCAAAGAAACCGACGATGTTTTAATCATTTCTGCAACGCAAGGCGGATAAATCTTTTAATGCAAAGATTGAAAGATTTGATGATTAAAATGTTTGTCAAACCCATCTCTTCAATCTTTTTTAATTTTAAATCTTTCAATTAAAAAAATATGAACAACGAAGAAAAAATTTCAAGAACTCCATTTCCAAACTCGAAAAAAGTATATATAGACGGAGAAATTCATTCGATAAAAGTAGCCATGAGAGAAATTTCACTTGCCGATACTAAAATGTCAAATGGTCGAATAGAAAAAAATCCATCAGTTACTGTTTACGATACTTCAGGGCCATTTACCGACCCAAATATCGAAATAGACATTCGTAAAGGATTACCCCGCATTCGCGAACAATGGATTTTAGACCGAAATGACGTAGAAGAATTAACCGAAATTACTTCCGAATACGGAAAATTACGCCTAAATGATGAGAAACTAAACAATTTGCGTTTCGAATATTTGCACAAACCAATGCGTGCCAAAAAAGGAACTAATGTTTCCCAATTGTATTACGCAAAACAAGGTATTATCACCCCCGAAATGGAGTATATTGCCATTCGTGAAAACCAACGCATCGAGCAAATTAATGCCCAATCTAAGGAAATGCAATGTCAGCACGCAGGTCATAGTTTTGGAGCCAACACCCCAAAATCTAAAATAACCCCAGAATTTGTTCGTAGCGAAGTGGCTAGGGGTCGTGCTATTATTCCAAATAATATAAACCATCCCGAAAGCGAACCTATGATTGTAGGACGTAACTTCTTGGTAAAAATAAATGCCAATATAGGAAACAGCGCAGTAACGTCAAGTATCGAAGAGGAGGTAGAAAAAGCAGTTTGGGCTTGCCGCTGGGGAGCCGATACTATTATGGATTTATCAACTGGAAAAAACATTCATGAAACCAGAGAATGGATTATTCGTAATTCGCCAGTCCCTATTGGTACGGTGCCTATTTACCAAGCGCTAGAAAAAGTAAACGGAATCGCCGAAGATCTAACTTGGGAAGTATTTCGTGATACCTTAATCGAACAAGCCGAACAAGGCGTTTCTTATTTTACCATTCACGCAGGGGTTTTATTGCGCTATATTCATCTAACAGCTAATAGGGTTACAGGAATTGTTTCGCGTGGTGGTTCTATCATGGCAAAATGGTGTTTGTTTCACCACAAAGAGAACTTCTTATATACTCATTTCGAAGATATTTGCGAAATTATGAAGCAGTATGATGTTGCCTTTTCATTAGGCGACGGATTGCGTCCTGGGTCTATTGCCGATGCTAATGATGCGGCACAATTTGCAGAATTAGAAACCTTAGGCGAGCTAACAAAAATTGCTTGGAAGCATGATGTACAAGTATTTATTGAAGGGCCTGGTCACGTACCCATGCACATGATTAAAGAAAACATGGACAAACAACTGGAACATTGCGACGAAGCTCCTTTTTATACTCTAGGGCCATTAACAACAGATATTGCTCCTGGTTACGACCACATTACTTCTGCTATTGGAGCAGCCATGATAGGTTGGTACGGTTGCGCTATGTTGTGCTATGTAACTCCCAAAGAACACCTTGGTTTACCTAACAAAAAAGATGTAAAAGACGGTGTGATTACTTACAAAATTGCCGCACATGCTGCCGATTTGGCTAAAGGTCATCCTGGTTCGCAATACCGAGACAATGCCTTGAGTAAAGCCCGTTTCGAATTCCGTTGGGAAGACCAATTTAATTTATCTTTAGATCCAGATACTGCTCGTGAATTTCATGACGAAACCTTACCTGCCGACGGAGCAAAAGTGGCTCATTTTTGCTCTATGTGTGGACCAAAATTTTGTTCGATGAAAATCTCTCAGGAAATTCGTGATGTTGCCGAAGCCGAGAGAGGAATGAAAGAAAAATCAGAAGAATTTGCCGTGCAAGGAAGCGAAATTTATAGTTAAATATTGCGCAACTAATAAACTGCCTCTGGCTTTAGCTAGAGGCTAATATTTATGATTGTAATAACAAATCCAAATACAATTTCTAATGAAATAAACACCATTCATTCTCTTTTTGAGAGCGGTTTGGAGTTACTTCATGTAAGGAAACCTGATTTTTCGGAAGTAGAAATGAGCGCTTTCTTATCCGAAATAAAATTAGAATATCACCAAAAATTGGTTTTGCATAGCCACCATCAATTGGCTTCAGAATTTGAAATAAATAGGATTCATTTTACAGAGAAATCACGAATAGAAACCGCAGAAGAAATTCTCAAAACAAACAAACAAATAGGATTTACCTTGTCTACTTCTGTTCATAAAATAGCCGATTTTGAAGCACTGTCTTCTCTCTTTCATTACGCTCTATTTGGTCCTGTCTTCAAAAGTATATCTAAACCAAATTATATATCTAATCTTGACTTTAAAAAAGAATTAGAAAAGAGAACAAACAACAAAACGGCATTAATTGCTCTTGGCGGCATTTCATCCGAGAGTATTACAACTGCTTTAAAATACGGTTTTAATGATGTAGCTCTTTTGGGTAGCATTTGGAACAGTAACAAACCAATAGAAAAATTTAAACTATGCCAGCAAATCGCCCTTTCGTATTAACCATTGCGGGCTTCGATCCTTCGGCAGGAGCAGGAGTTTTGGCAGATATAAAAACATTCGAGCAGCATCGGGTGTATGGTTTTGCTATTAATACGGCCAACACAATTCAAACCGAAAATGTTTTTTTTGAAATGAATTGGACAAACTTAGATTTTGTCTCGAAATCATTAGAAAAATTATTCGAAAACTATCCTATTAAGGCAGTAAAAATAGGGATTGTTCCAACATTAGATTATTTAAGTCATATTGTTTTTAAGATAAAAAAGCTTTCGCCAAAAACAAAAGTTGTTTGGGATACTGTTTTAAAATCTAGTACTGAATTTAATTTTTTAAACATCGAAAATCAAGATTTTTTGATTAAAATATTGAAAGAAATAGATTTGATTACCCCAAATTATCAAGAGGTTTTGAAACTTTCTGCAAATTTAATCGATGCAAATTCAATTGCAACAAAACTTTCAGAATATTGCGCCGTTTTACTAAAAGGAGGTCATAATCTAAACAAAATTGGATTTGATTATTTGTATTTGGACCATAAATCTCTTACCCTTCAACCAAATGTTACTACTCAAATTTTCGAAAAACATGGTTCTGGTTGTGTACTATCATCGGCCATTACAGCCAATTTAGCTTTAGGGCAAGATTTAAAAACAGCTTGCATTAATGCCAAAAAATATATAGAAACCTACTTGCAATCTACTCCAACCAAATTAGGAAATCATTATGTATAACAAATTACAATACATCTCACAAGGAAAGACAATAGAAGAGCAATTGTTAAATATTCGAAAAGCATTAGAAAATGGTTGCCAATGGATTCAGATGCGATTCAAAGACACACATTCTGATAACGTTTTTACATTGGCAGAAGCCGTAAAAAGGATGTGTCAAGAATATACAGCCACTTTTATTATTAACGATAACGTGTATTTGGCAAAAAAAATAAATGCAGACGGCGTTCATTTAGGGTTAAATGACATGAATATTGCAGAGGCAAGAACCATTTTAGGCGAGGCAAAAATCATTGGAGGCACAGCTAATACCTTCGAAGAGGTACTGCAAAGAACAGCCGAAAATTGTAATTATATTGGCTTAGGTCCTTTTCAATTTACTGCTACAAAAGAAAAATTAAGTCCCGTTTTAGGATTAGAAGGTTATCATTTAATTATTCAGCAAATGAAAACAAAAAAAAATAAGATTCCTATTTACGCCATCGGAGGAATTCAACTTGAAAACGTTGACGATATAATGAAAACTGGAATTTACGGAATTGCCGTTTCGGGTTTAATTACCCAAAGCGAAAATCCATTTCAATTAATTACCCAACTTAACAAAAAACTATAATGCTATCATTTAAAATAAGAGACAAAACATTCGAATCTCGCTTGTTTTTAGGAACAGGAAAATTTGGTTCCAATCAGCAAATGGAAGAAGCCATACTAGCATCAGGAAGCCAATTGGTTACAGTAGCACTAAAACGTATAGATTTAGAAACCCAAACCGATGCTATTTTAGCACATCTCAAACACCCAAGGATCAATTTATTACCTAATACTTCTGGTGCACGAAACGCTAAAGAAGCTATTTTTGCAGCACAATTGGCTCGAGAAGCATTAGAAACAAATTGGTTAAAACTCGAAATTCATCCAGATCCAAAATATTTAATGCCCGATGCCATCGAAACCTTGAAAGCCACCGAAGAATTGGCCAAATTAGGATTTATCATCTTACCTTATATTCATGCGGATCCAGTATTATGCAAACGTTTGGAAGAGGCAGGAACATCGGCCGTAATGCCTTTGGGGTCGCCAATAGGAAGCAACAAAGGACTAAAAACCATCGATTTTTTAGAAATTATTATCGAGCAAAGTAAAGTTCCAGTAATCATCGATGCCGGAATTGGGGCACCATCTGATGCGGCAAAAGCGATGGAATTAGGGGCTGATGCCGTTTTGGTAAATACCGCTATTGCCATAGCCGGAAATCCAAAATTAATGGCAGAAGCCTTTAAGGAAGCAGTAATGGCAGGAAGAAAAGCCTATGAAGCAAAATTGGCTCAAAAGGCAAGCCAAGCAGTAGCTTCGAGTCCTTTGACAGCGTTTTTGTATGAATAGTAATAGTTTACTTCAATGCGCAAAAATAAATTATCATGTATTGGTTAAACTTAACGGCAATTGAAGCAGAATAAGAAACTACAGATTTGAAATAACAATTTAATTTGTGTGAGAAAACAAAACAAATGAACACATTTAACTCAATTTTTGAAAGTTATGATTGGGATACCATTCAAAACAAAATATATCAGACTACAGCAACGGAAGTCGAACGGGCTTTGTCTAAAAACAAACGCAATCTAAATGATTTCTTGGTTTTAATTTCGCCTGCTGCTCAGCCTTTTTTAGAACAAATGGCGCAATTAAGTAGTGAATTAACACAAAAACGCTTTGGCAAAACTATTCAAATGTATGCGCCTTTATATTTAAGTAACGAATGTCAAAATATTTGCACCTATTGCGGTTTTAGTTTAAACAACAAAATTAAACGAAAAACACTTACCGAAAGTGAAATTACATTAGAAGTAGAAGTCTTAAAAAAAGCAGGATTCGATCATGTTTTGTTAGTAACTGGAGAAGCTAATTATACGGTAAATATTAATTATTTTTTGAAATCAGTAGCGCAAATAAAAAAGGATTTTTCGACAATTTCGGTCGAAGTGCAACCTTTATCAGTCGAAGAATACAAACAATTGCACGAAGCTGGTGTTTATTCTGTTTTAGTATATCAGGAAACCTACCATCGTGATGTGTACAAAACATATCATACCAAAGGAAAAAAATCTAATTTCGACTTCAGATTAGAAACTCCTGACAGAGTAGGAATGGCAGGAATGCACAAAATTGGATTGGGCGTTTTGTTGGGATTGGAAGATTGGCGAACCGATAGTTTTTTTAACGCCTTGCATATAGATTATTTACAAAAAACCTATTGGCAAACCAAATACACCGTTTCTTTTCCAAGATTACGTCCCGCTGAAGGGGTTATTAAACCTAATTTTATAATGAGCGACAAGGACTTGGCCCAACTCATTTGTGCGTATCGTTTGTGGAATGAAGACTTAGAAATTTCGCTATCTACACGAGAGAACGAAAAATTTCGTAATAATATAATTCCGTTGGGAATTACCAGCATGAGTGCCGGTTCTAAAACAAATCCGGGTGGTTATGTAGTAGATCAGCAATCTTTAGAGCAATTTGAAATCAGTGACGAGCGTTCTGCTCAAGAAATAGCAAAACTCATTTCTAGTCAAGGATACGAACCAGTTTGGAAAGATTGGGACAAAAGTTATGCAACAGTAGATTAATGATTTTAGATTTTATAAAACATGAGTAAAATACAAGAATTTTTACGATACAACCGACAGACAATGTTGCCAGAGATAGGCGATTCCGGACAAGAAAAACTTAAAAAAGCAAAGGTTTTAGTCATTGGAGCAGGAGGGTTGGGTTGCCCTGTTTTACAATATATTTCTACAGCAGGAGTTGGTACTATTGGAATTGTAGATTTTGATAAAATTGAAATGCACAATTTGCACCGTCAAATTTTATATACGGAAAAGCAAGTAGGTTTATCGAAAGCCTTAACAGCAAAAGAGAGGCTAGAAAAACTAAACCCATTAATCGATATTATTGCTTTCGATGAGAAATTAACTTTTGAAAACGCAACTCAAATTATTCAAAAATTTGATGTAGTTCTCGACGGATGCGATAATTTTGAGACTCGTTATTTAGTTAACGATACTTGTGTAGCCCTAGGAAAGACATTGGTTTACGGTAGTATTTTGAAATATCAAGGACAAATGGCCATTTTTAATCACAACGGAAGCAAAAACCTTCGACACTTATTTCCTGAACCACCCAATTCTAGCGATGTTCCTAATTGTAACTTAAACGGCGTGATAGGAACACTTCCAGGAATTATTGGTACAATGATGGGGCACGAAACCTTGAAATTGATTATAGATTTGCCAGTTTTAAAAAACGAATTAGTCCTTTTTGATACTTTATATTGGGATTTTAGGAAGCTGAAGTTTTAATAAAATTAAATCGGTTTTTATAAAACCGAAGAATATCTTTATATTTGCAACACAAAACAAGTACAAAACGGCAATGAAATACAAAAGAATTCTACTAAAATTAAGTGGAGAAGCACTAATGGGAGACCGTCAATACGGAATAGATCCAAAACGTTTAGCAGAATATGCTGATGAAATAAAGCAAATTCATGATTTAGGAGTTCAAATCGCCATAGTTATTGGAGGAGGAAATATTTTTAGAGGCATTGCAGGAGCCAGTAATGGTATGGATAGGGTTCAGGGAGATTACATGGGAATGCTTGCCACAGTCATAAACGGAATGGCATTGCAAGGCGCACTCGAAGAAAAAGGAATGCTTACTCGTTTGCAAACAGCCTTAAAAATAGAAGCTATTGCAGAACCTTACATCAAGCGCAGAGCCGTAAGACATTTAGAAAAAAACAGAATTGTTATTTTTGGCGCAGGAACAGGAAATCCATATTTTACAACAGATACCGCTGCAGTTTTAAGAGGTGTTGAGGTTGATGCAGATGTGATTCTAAAAGGAACTAGAGTAGATGGTATTTATAATGTAGATCCAGAAAAAAATAAAGATGCAGTAAAATTTGACAACATTTCATTCGAAGATGTACTAAAAAAAGGATTGAACGTGATGGACACCACTGCATTC
This sequence comes from Flavobacterium psychrophilum DSM 3660 = ATCC 49418, assembly GCF_002217405.1. Classification (GTDB taxonomy): domain Bacteria; phylum Bacteroidota; class Bacteroidia; order Flavobacteriales; family Flavobacteriaceae; genus Flavobacterium; species Flavobacterium psychrophilum. The sequence continues at coordinate 120,990 of NZ_MUHE01000014.1, forward strand.
ACTTTAAGTCAAGAAAATAAATTGCCTATCATTGTTTTTGATATGAACAAAGAAGGAAATTTGCTCAAAATTTGCAAAGGAGAAAACATAGGAACAGTAGTAAATATATAATAAGGAGTTCGATTTTTCGAAAAATCTAAAAATCTAAAAAAAAAAAATGACTGAAGAAATTGATTTTATTCTCGATAGCACCAAAGAATCTATGGAAGGTTCTATTGCCCATTTAGAAAAAGAATTTTTAAATATTCGTGCAGGAAAAGCTTCGCCAGCCATGTTAGGAAGTGTTTTTGTAGATTATTATGGTTCGGTAACACCACTTTCGCAAGTAGCAAAAATTAGCGTGCCAGATGCCAGAACAATTACATTACAGCCTTTCGAAAAAAACATGTTGCAAGTAATTGAGAAAGCAATTATGATAGCTAATATTGGTTTTAATCCAATGAATAATGGAGATGTAATCATCATTAGTGTTCCGCCACTTACCGAAGAAAGAAGGCGTGAGCTTGCAAAACAAGCAAAAACCGAAGCCGAAGACGCGAAAATAGGTGTTCGTAATGTTCGTAAAGATTCTAATTCAGACATAAAAAAATTAGAAAAAGAAGGAACATCTGAAGATGCTTGTAAAATTGCCGAGGAAAGCGTTCAGAAACTAACAGATAGTTTTATCAGAAAAGTAGATGAACTATTAGTAGTTAAAGAGGCCGAAATAATGAAGGTTTAGTTTTTCGTTAAAAACACATACTAAAATCCGTTAAGATTAAAAGCTTAGCGGATTTTTTTAATTTTCAAGGGGAATTAATATGTTTCTTAAAATTATTTTGATAAATTTACTTCCCCATAAAACTAAAAATATGTTTTTTAATTTAAAAGTTAACCTGCAATGAATATTAGAAAAACACTTCTCAATATCGTTATATTTTCATTTTTTTTTCAAAATTTATCGTTTTCACAAGAAACACCAGAAAATCTATTTGCTGGAATTGAAATAGGTAGTAAAGGAATTAAAATGTCTGTTTTAGATGTTAAAAATATCCGAAGAGGAGATTTTGAGATTAAATCGTATTGGTCTGAAAACATAGGAATTGCAAAAGGAATCGCTATCGATGGAAATTTAGCCAAAGAAGATATAGATAAAGCAGCAGCAACAGTACTTTCTAATTACATAAAAATAAAAAATGATTTTAAAGTAACCGACGAAAATATCTTTATAGTTGGATCCTCTGGTGTTGCCATGGCAAATAATACACAGGAATTAATAGATAAAGTTAAATTGTCAATAAATAAAAATCTAGATTTTATTGATGCTCAAACAGAAGGAAAAATGCTGCTAAAAGGGTGTGTTCCACCTTCAGATTATAAAGACTCTATTATTCTAGATATAGGCGGCGGAAACACTAAAGGCGGCTATATAGATGTTAGGAATAATGATACTTTTGTGTTTTTTCCATTAAGTGTTAATTACGGAACCATAACACTAACGGAAGCGGTAATAAAGAAAACACGTAAAGACGATATTTCAGAATATAACGACAAATCATTCGGGTTTCTCCCTACATTGCGAGACCAAGTAAATGCTATGTATAATGCTAGTCCAGTTGCTTTAGTAAAAGATAAAATATTCATGTCTGGCGGTGCAGTCTGGGCTTTTTATACACTTTATAATGGCGTAGCAAAAGAAAATTTTAATAAATTTAATTTAGAAGATGTACTCAATTATGATGCAGTTCTAAAAAACAACTTCAGAAAATTTGAAGAATTAGCAAAAACAGATAAAGATGTAGAAAAAGTGCTAAAAACCTATTCGCAAAAACACCTAATATCTGGGAGTAATATCCTTTTGGTTTGTCTTGAAGCAATTCCAAAAGTAAATAGTAAAAAATTATATTTTGCTAAAGAAGGACAAATTGCATGGCTTGTATCTTATATTGCTGATCGGTCTAAAAAAATAAAAAAAATTTATTAATAGTTTTGCTTAATTCTAACCAATACCAAGTGGTAAACGTTAAAAAAAATAACCAGCACAGATTTACGATTAAAATTAGATTGTTGGCCTCAAAAAAAAAAATATAAATCGACTGTCATGTAATTAAATGATGAGAATAAAATCAAGAAGTTAGCCCCTATTTCGTAATAAAAAACTAAAAACTAAAAACTAAAAAAATGAAAAGCTATTTTAATGCTTATTTTGATAACTTTAAAGGTTTTTCGAAAGAGGTTTGGGTTCTAACATTAATAACCTACATTAATCGAGCAGGCGCTATGGTCATGTTGTTTCTAACCAAATATTTACATGATAATCTTTTTTTTAATTTAACCCAAATAGGTTGGATGCTTGTTTGTATAGGCGTTGGAGCATTATTTGGAAACTGGATTGGCGGAAAACTAACCGATATATTAGGGTTTTATACCATCATGCTTGCAAGTCTTTTCTTAACAGGTTTTGGTATCATATCCTTAATGTTTTTATGCGATTTTGTAGAAATATGCATCGGTTTATTTCTAGTAACCGCAATTGCCGATATGTATAAACCTGCAATGTATGTAGCAGTATCTAACTTTACCAATAGAAAAAACAGAACTAGGGCATTAACCTTAGTTCGATTAGCCGTAAATTTGGGTATAGTTTCAGGGCCAATAATTGCAGGGCTAGTTATACAAAAAGATGATTACGACATGCTTTTCTGGATAGATGGACTAACTTGTATTATAGCAATTTCTGTTTTTATGTTGCTTATAGATGAGAATAACATAACCAGAGCTCGACAAAAAATAACTAGAGACAGGGAAAAAGAGAAGGTAATAAATAAAAAAATAAAAACAGACACTAATTACATCATTTTTCTTTTGGCTAGTTTCTTAACCGCTTTTCTGTTTTTTCAATTATTTACAACAATGCCATTATACAACTCAGACAAATTAAAGCTTAATGAGTTTGAAATAGGAATGCTACTTGCATTAAACGGATTGATAATATTTCTTTTCGAAATGCCTCTAATAGGTTTTCTAGAAAGAAAAAAAACACAAATAACTAAGATAATATTGCAGGGTTCTGTATTTATGACTTCTGGATTTTTGTTTTTACTAATTTCAAAATCAGTATTTGTAATAATTATTAGTATTTTTCTAATAACCTTAGGGCAAATCTTGCTTTTTTCATTTTCTAATAGTTTTGCTTTTACACGAGCTGTTCAGGGACAAGAAGGAAAATATATGGCTTTTTACGCTATGAGTTTTAGCGCTGCACAAATATTAAGTCCAAAAATTGGCTTTAGCGTTATCGAAAATTTCAATTACTTTTATAATTGGTTACTAATGGGGGGTATAGGAGTTATAGGTATAATGCTTTACTATAAATTAGATAAAAATATTACATTTGAAACACTCGAAAAAAGAATGAAATAATGTACTTTAACCGACGATTAAAACAATCACTTCAAAAATAAAAACGGCGAAAATAAAAATGTCAAAAAAAAGGAAAGCAACACAAAATAATAAAAGTTTCAAGACAATAATAATTTTATTAGCCTGTACTATGCTTGTAGGTCTTTTTTATACTTACAAAATAACTAGTAGATCAAAAAAAGAAATTATAACACTTAGAGAAGATAAAGAGAACATGTTAAAAGATTTAGAAAAATCTCAATTGTTTTTAAATCAGATCATGACTTCTAATAAAATGTTGTCGAGTAAATTAGTAGCAGAACAAGATAAGATAAAACAGCTTATACTCGATTTGAATTCGAAAAATATAACAGAAAAAAACATAGCAGATTATAAGAAAACTGCAAATAATGTAGACGCTAGGATTAAATCATTGCTGAATGAAATAGACAGATACAAAAAAAAAATAGACAGTACTAACATCGTTTTAGCAAAAACAAATATCGACTTAACAAAAACAAGCGCCAGCTTAATTAAAGAAAAAAACAAAAATGACACACTAACTGTTTCTAATGTAAAATTAGCTAACAAAATTAGCGATGCTTCTAAACTTTATTTCTTCGATTTGAAAACAAATTTTTTTAAACTAAAAAGCTCAGGAAAGCTTATAGAAACAGACAATGCTAACAAAATAAACCTAATAAAATTTAGCTTTATGATTGCCGAAAATAATCTGGCAAAACCAACAACTAAAGATTTTTATATTCAAATAATAGATAGTAAAAACAATGTTTTGGGAAGTAAAAATCTCGAGAAATTTGGAAATGAAACTTTAAATTACAGCACTTTATTAAAAGTTAAATATCAAAATAAAAACACAAAAGTAGAAGGAGAAATTCCAGTAACCAATCTACAAGGCGGGATTTTGTTTATTAATGTTTTCGATAAATCTAAACTCATTTTAAACTCGGCAGTCACTTTGTCATAATTGGGTTTAATTTTTTTTGATGATATAACTAATTCAGATTTTTCTATTTAATTATACTGTATTTGTAACTGTTTCTGTACTAATAGAACGAAACTTATGACCTCAAAAAAGCGACTTTTTTTTATATGTTTTTTTCTTTTTTTTCTTGCTAATGTAAAAACCATTGCGCAAAAAAACATCTCTCTTGTAGATACTATTATTAAGAAAACAATTCTATTTAGAACAAGAAATAATCCTAAAAATTACCAGTTTATAGCTTATAACAAACTCATTATAACAGCAAACCCTAATTTAATAGAAGGCAGGATAGATTCTGTTTTTACCACCAAACATAAGAAAAAAATGTTCTCTAGGATAGATTCCTCTGATTATATTTTTAAAAAAATAATCACCAAGCAGCATTTGTATCAAACGGAAAAAATTTCAAAATTTCAAGTTAAAAACAATCACCAGAAGGAAAGAATTTTAGCTACGAAAATGGCTGGTTTCAAAGAACCCATTTACGAATATTTTGCTTTACAACTTCAACCTTTTTCAGTTTATGATGATGAATACTCGCTAGTAGAAAAAGAATATATAAGTCCAATTTCTAATAACGGAATAAAAAAATATGATTATACTTTTTTAGAAACCATTTTTTTAGAAGGCAGAAAAATTTATAAAATTTCTTTTGTACCCCAAAAAAAATCTAATGCGTATCAGTTAGAAGGTGTTTTGTTTATAGATGCCAAAAAGTTTAGCCTCGCAAAAATGCAATTAAAAGTATCAGGATTAGTACAAATAAAATCCAATTATGATTTCCAGTACGATAAGCAATTAGACAATTGGTTTCCTGCAAAAAGTAATCTGTCTATAAAAAAAGGAAATAGTAAAGTCCCCATAAAAATACTTGGCGAAACCATTACTTTTGAAGGCAATGACGCTAAATTATATCCTAAAACGAAAAAATATGCCTCAGATTTTCTAGAAATAAAATCTAACACTACCTATTTCGAACCAAAATTTAACGAAACTCCAAAAATAAAACAGCCCGATATTGCTATATCAATAAGTGAAACAGCCATTTCAAAAAAAGAACCACTTTGGTATAATTATTTTAATGACTCGACCGATGTGAGGAGTAGCGCAACCTACTTTTCATTAGATAGTTTAATTCAGAAACGAAAGTACGAAAACAAGATTAAAATTGGACGTAAAGTCCTAAAAGGTTATTATCCAATTGGTTTTTTCGATATCGATTTGCGTTATGTTTTTCGTTACAATAACTACGAGGGGTTTAGGTTAGGAATGGGAGGAATTACTAACGAAAAATTAGCGAAGAACTACAAATTAGAAGGGTATTATGTTTACGGAACAAAAGATGGCTTCTTCAAAGGTTATGTTGCCAACTCATTTCGAGTAGATAATTACTCAGAAACTTGGCTGGGTTTTTCGTATAAAGACGACTTGAGCGAAATTGCAAGTACTTCTTTCGATATCGATAAACGCACTTTTAAGATTTACGATCCACGGCCATTTAATATTAGTACTTTTTACAATCACGTTACTTGGAGAGGGTTTGTTGAAACTAAAATTATTCCAAAAACCGAGAGTATTTGGCAAATTACACAAAGTAGTATTGTTCCGAAATTCGATTATTTGTACAATCTAAACGATAATTTGTATAAAAATTTTAAAACAACTTTAGTAACTATTTCCTTGCAATGGAATCCGTTTAGTAAGTACATGCAAACGCCAACTAAAACCATCGAAATAAATAAAAATTACCCAAAATTTACCCTTCAGTTCTCTAAAACAATTCCTAAATTGTGGAGTAATGATTTCGATTTTGGTAAAGTAGATTTTAGATTTGATTACCAAAAAAAGTTCAATTCTAATCACAAATTAATGTTCTTTGTAGAAAGCGGTTACGCTTTTGGCGATATTCCAATAACAAATATTTACAACCATTCGCCAAATAATTTATCTAAAGACAAAGTCATACAACGCATAACTTTTGCGGGAAAAGATAGTTTTGAAACAATGTATTATAATGAATTTTTTTCTAACAAGTATGCTTTTTTTCAGATAGAACATCAGTTTCCTAAATTTGAAATCAGTAAAAAAATAAAGCCTGTTTTTTCCCTAGTTACAAAATACGGAATTGGAAGTTTGGCTAACGCCGATAGGCATTTAAACTTAACCATTAAAACCTTAGAAAGAGGTTATGTAGAATCTGGATTCGAGTTAAACCAAATATACCAAGGTTTAGGATTTGTAGTTTTTTACAGATACGGAGCAAACCAATTGCCTAATTTTGAGGATAATATTGCCGTAAAATTAAGTGTTAAAATCGATTTTGGGTTTTAAATTTAAGGTTTAATAATTAATACCGATGGTAAATTACTTAACCAAACGCTTTGCGAATCGACTAATTTTTTCCAGCTATCTAGGCTAATAACCATCAAATCTTGTTTAATTAAAAATGATTTTAGGATTTGATTTTCATTTACTAATGCGATATTATCTGGATAGGTTTTTTCTAAGGTTTGAATGGCATTTTTTATTAAAAAATTATTTTCTATCTGATTGTTTATATCAATAATTTTAATTTTAGAATTGTTGTTGTAAACAAATTTCTGTATATAATCGACTAGAAAAGCATCTTCCGTTCCGAAGAAAGGAACGAAAATTTTGTCGGTATAATTTAGTTCATTATCCACAAGAATTCCTAATGGTGTTTTGTTTTTTGCAATGATTTGACGTGTTCTGTCATCAAAAATAGAATTGGTAAATAAACGTTCTTTTCCTGTAATTTTATCTAATAATCGGTCTGGATTTATAATTCTTGTGGTAAATCCTAATACTTTTCCAAGTAAAGTTCCTTCGAAAATAGATTTTCCTAACCCCACTAACAGTAAATCATAATCGCCATTATTGGCTATTTCTGCAATATCAGTTTCAATATCTACGGTGGCTTTGTATATCGTATTTATGTCTTGATTTAATAATTTAGATTCTTCAATAATAGGGATAAAAGCTTCTTTTTCGTAATCTTCTAAATTGAAGCCGTGCATTTCGTCGCTTACTGATAAGTGCATTGCGGTTATGGTCGACACGTCTTTTTGCTTTTTAATGAGGCTATTGGCCAATCGTAATAGTGATTTTCCTTTTTCGTAGTTTCCAAAGGAAACAAGAATTTTATACTTATTTGTATCTATATCTTCTTCGGGAGTTAATATTCCTTTCGATTTGAAAATGTAATTGATTAAGTCTAAAGCAGGTCCGGTCATAAATGTGGTTACTAATGCCATGATAACCATCATGGTAAATATTTCAGAATTTAGAACACCTAAATCGTAACCTATATTTAAAACCACAAGTTCCATTAGTCCTCGAGTGTTCATTAGAGCGCCAATTGTTAAGCTGTCTTTCCAGTTTTGTCCTACAAATTTTGCAGCAAGAGCGCTTCCTATAAATTTACCAATAACGGCTACTAGAATAATATATCCAGTAATTTTCCATAAATACGGGTCGTTAATTAATCCTATTTGGGTGCGTAATCCTGTAAAAACAAAGAATAGTGGGAGTAATAATATTAAGGATACGTCTTCTACTTTTTCTATAAAAATGTTTCTAAATTTAGAAACATCTGGCATAATAACACCTGTCATAAAAGCACCAAAAAGGGCATGAATTCCAATTACTTCAGTGCAATATGAGGATAAGATAAGTGTTAGGAAAAAAATGGCAACAACAGGTTTGCTTAAATTTTCGTTATTCGAATATAAATCTCCTACTCGTTTGAAGAATGGTTTTACGATAAATAACATGAGCAAAACGTACAGTACCGCTAGTGCAATTACATAAAGTGAACTTATAAAAGAGCCTGCTTTTACAATAGCAATAACAGCGGCAAGTAAGCACCAAGCGGTAATGTCATCGGCTGCAGCACAAGTAATTACAATGCTTCCTAATTTTGTTTTATGAATGCCTCTTTCTTGTACAATTCTTGCCAGAACAGGAAATGCAGTAATACTCATGGCTATTCCCATAAATAAACTGAAAGATAAAAACTCGACACCTTGTGGTGCAAACCTGTAATACACAAAATAAGCCAAAGAAATTCCTAGTGCAAAGGGAATTACTATGCTGGCATGACTTATAACTACGGCTTCATTGGCTTTGTTTTTTAGGACTTTCAGGTCTAATTCCATTCCTATAACAAACATGAAGAGAATTAGCCCAATTTGACTTAAAAACTGGAGGTTTCCAAGGGATTCTGTTGGGAATAATGCTAATGAAAACTCGGGAAAATACATTCCTACAACAGATGGGCCAAGAAAAATCCCTGCAATTATTTCTCCTATTACTGATGGTTGTCCGATTTTTTTAAAAATCCAACCAAAAAAACGAGCTACGATGATTATGGTTATTATTTGCCCTAATAAAATGGCTAGAGGATGGTGCAAATTATGCTTAATAGAATCTAAGAATTGATTCCATTCTGTATGTTTTAGTGATGGCGAAATTATTTTTCGGCCTATTTCTAGGTTTTTTCCTTGTCCGACAACCCAATATATTAAAGCAGTGAAAACTCCAGTAACAGTAAAGTAAAAAAAGGCATTTTTTAAATTTTTCATAAAAAAAGAAGAAAATTATCAGCTTTGTGTCATACAAAGATGACGAAATTCGCCTACAAATAAAAGGGTTTCATAAATTAATCATGTAAAATTAATGTTTGTTGTTTTATATTATTGCGGTAATACTTAATAAGGTATTGGTTTTATTGAGTTATTCTGTTTGGGGGAACAATATTTATTGCTAGACAAGGTATAAATCTAAATTAGGAATAGAATAGTTTTTAACTAAAATGCAATAAATATTTTGTAGCGGTGTGGGTTTATTTGCGTAGAGGAGAATTTACTTTGTGTTTTGTTTATTTGTAAAACATTGTTTTGTGAGTCTTTTTAACATTATAGCAATATAATCGTAATAGGTTTGAGTTTTTTTATATTGCTTGAAACACATTCTGGCTTAATCTTTTTTTTTTAATCTTTTTCCTTTAAACGAAGTTAACACCTATAAATTTAGTAAAATATTACAACTTTATATTTAGCAAAAAAGAAAAAGAAAAATCATTCCATCTCAATCGGTTTTTATTAAAAATGTGGATTTTTTATTATTGACATTCTTATATGGAATTTATTTTTTTATTTTCTAGGAATTAACACATTCTTTATTTTAGTGCGTTTAATCGATTTTTATAACATTTAATCGATTTTATTTTTTATTTTTTTATATTATTCATATTTTCACAATCTAATTTAAATTAATACATTTATATAACATGTCGGATTTTTTAAAGCAATTTGGAGAGGAATTAAAAAAAAATGTTTCTGGTTTTATCGCTGTAGCGGTAACCGAAATTAAAAGTGGGGTTTCTTATTATTCGCTATCAGTGGATAAAGATTTTGATCCTGAATTAGCAGCCGCTTTTAATTTAGAAGTTGTAAAAGCTAAACTAAATGCAATTAATGCGTTAGGTCTCAATCAATCGATTGATGATATCCTGATTAATTTATCTTCTCAAATACATATTATTGATATATCTGAAAATAATGAGTATTTTATTTATTTAGCGGTAGACGCATCAAAAGCAAATTTAGGCATGACAAAAGCTTTGCTAAATAAGTACAAAAAAGAAATTTCAGGTAATTTGTAAAACATTACAAATTCAATAAAAAAAACCAGCTTATGCTGGTTTTTTTTATTGAAAAAATTAGTGGATTGATTTAATGATTTAAATTAAGTTCATAGTAGAAATAATTAGCAATAAAATCACGACGGTAAAACCCAAGGTTTTCATATAACTTATGTGCTGCAAAATTATCTGTGCCAGTGTTTAAAGATAAATATTCTGCTTTTGTTATTTTTGCATAATCTATACATTTTAGCATCATTTCTTGAGCTATCTTATTTCTACGGTGTTCTGGTTTAACGTAAAGGTAAGATATGTGCCAATTGTATTTTATGACTGATAAAGGGTTTATTTTTACAAATAAAACCACAAAACCAATTGGGTTTACACCTTGAAAGGTTGCGTATATTTTTGCTTTATTTCTTTCTAATTTACTTTTTATAAACAAAACCGCATCATCTATATTTAATAGCTCTTCGCCTATTAATTTAGATTCGTGAATTATTTCTATAATACTCTCAAAATTATATGCTTTAATTTCTTGGATTTCATAAGTGCTATTTTTGACCAATTTTTTAGGCATATTTGTTTATTATGAAGCTTTAAAAATAGAATTTATTATATTTTCTTTTATTTTTTTTCGCTCTTTATTTACCATCTGATATAGAATGTATGATAATAACACCCCAACTATTCCAATAGCAAAATTTACAAACCAATTGGCTCTAAATCCAAATTTATCAATAATTTCCATTCCAGTTTTAGCACTTAATACATGGGCAAAACCATAGCTCATTTGAAAAAACGACATAAACAATCCTTCTCTGTTTTTGTGACTTCTAGCGGTTACAAATGCACTTGCAAAAGGAAATGTTAACATCACTCCAAATGACATAAAAAACATCATTACAATTAAAACGAAAGGATGGTTAATAGTAGCAAGCAATAAATAACTAAGACTCATGATGCTTAATCCAATCATTATTAAAAGTGTTTTTGGTATTTTATTTTTCTCAACATAATTTACGATTGGTATTTCAAAGAGTAAAATTAACAATCCATTAAAAGCTAATAATAAACCACTATGAAACTCGGTTAGCCCAAATTGCGCTCTATGGTAAATTGGCAATGTAGTAAAAACCTGAAAAAACAGAATACCTGTAAGCATAGTAATAAGCCAGTGTAGTAAGAACGGATGATCTTTTAAAGGCGCATAATTATCGGAGCTTATATGTTTTAAGTTTAGTTTGTATAGTAACTTTTTTTCTTTTACAAAATACGCAAATATTAAAACTGCCAAGATGCAAGTCCCTCCGTCAATAAAGAATAAGGTGTTGTACCCTAAAACTGAAATGATGATACCGCCTAGCAGAGGACCAAATATAAACCCGAGATTTATTGCGACCCTAGTTAATGATAAAGCTCTTGTTCTTTGGTTTTTAGTCACATAACTATTTAATGTTATCATCATTGCGGGTCTAAACATATCTGCAACACTTGTTAAGAGCATTATTCCAAAACACAATAAGCTAAATGTTTTAACGTATTGAAGACCTATAAAGATTAAGCCACTTGTAAAAAGACTGAATACCATTACTTTATAGGAACCTATCTTGTCAGAGATTTTTCCGCTTAAAAAAGTGCCGATTAAAGATCCTATTCCAAAGAAAACCATTATCCAACCTATTTGCGAATAACTAAAACCAAGACCTTCTTTTAGATATTTTGACATAAAAGGAATCACCATAGTTCCTGCTCTGTTTACAAAAGTAATCAAAGCTAAAACCCATATTTCTTTTGGAAATCCTTTATATCCTTCAAAGTATTTTTTTATCATTTTTTTTATTTTTTACAAAAATAATATTTTTTATTTAATGCTATAACTTTCAATGAATTACTTTTTAATTGTCGAGTTTCACAGCTTTCTATTTTAGCCCTTAATAGTTGGGAGTGATATTTTAAATTTCAAACAGTACATTTGAGATATGAAATACACGAAATAAAGCTTAGAATAAAAGCTAGAAATCCTATCCTATTAAATGTGTAAATAAGTCTTCGTTGTCATTTAAATAGCGATAATTAAATTTTCTTCTTTTTAACTGTTCATCAATTTTTATAAAATCTTTTTTATTTTTCAATTCAATTCCTACCACCGCTGGACCACTTTCTCTGTTGTTTTTTTTAGAAAATTGAAAATAAGTTATATCATCATTAGGACTTAAAACCTCATTTACAAATTCTTTTAATGCTCCTGGACGTTGCGGAAAATTAATTATAAAATAGTGTTTTAATCCTTCATATAATAAAGAACGCTCTCTAATTTCTTCGGTTCTTGTGATGTCATTATTACTGCCACTGACAATGCAAACTACATTTTTTTCTTTAATTTTATCTTTATAAAAATCTAAAGCTGATATGGTTAATGCACCAGCGGGTTCTACTACAATTGCCTCTTCATTATATAATCGCAAAATTGTGGTGCAAACTTTCCCTTCTGGAACTGAAATTATATCGTGCAAACCATCTTTACATATCTCGAAGGTTAAATCGCCAACACGTTTTACTGCTGCACCATCAACAAATTTATCTATTTCGTTTAAAGTGGTATTTTTTTTATTTGCGATAGATGTTTTCATAGATGCCGCACCAGAGGGTTCTACACCTATAATTTTAGTTGTTGGACTCAGTTGCTGAAAAACAAGACAAAGCCCTGCTGCTAAGCCGCCTCCGCCAATTGGGACAAACAAATAATCGATAGGTTGCTGTGTGTCTTTTAACAACTCTAAAGCGACAGTTCCCTGACCAGCAATAACTTCCTGATCATCAAAGGGATGAATAAATATGGCTTTTTGCGCTTTACAAAACCTACTTGCTTCATGAAACGATTCGTCGAAAGTATCACCTTTTAATACAATTTCTACTTTTTCTTTCCCGAATAATTTGACCTGCTTTACTTTCTGCTTTGGAGTTGTAACTGGCATAAATATTGTTGCCGATATATTAAGCTTATTACACGCATACGCCACGCCTTGCGCATGGTTTCCGGCGCTTGCGCAAACAACTCCTTTTTCTTGATCAGATTCTGACAAAGATACAATTTTGTTGTACGCTCCTCTTATTTTATATGAGCGTACAGGTTGTAAATCTTCTCTTTTTAAGTAAATATTTGCTGCAAACTCATCGCTCAAATTTACGTTTTTTACCAACGGTGTATTTACTGCTACACCGTTGATATTTTTTTGAGCTTGGTATATTTTATCTAATAAGCTCATGATTTGGTTGGCCTTAATTTGCGTACCTCAACACCAGTTTGCCAAAGCTCACTTTGCTGTAAAGTGGCTAATTCTTCTTGCAATTTTACTCGATAATCTGGTTTACTATTTGCTGCAATAACTATTTCAGCTTCACGACCAGAAGCTACGCTATCGTATAATTCATTTAACAGAGGTTCATTTGCTTTTCTAAATTTTTCTTTCCAATCTAAAGCACCACGTTGGGCTGTGGTAGAACAATTTGCATACATCCAATCCATTCCGTTTTCCGCAACCAAAGGCATTAAACTTTGTGTTAATTCTTCTACAGTTTCGTTAAAGGCTTCACTTGGCGAATGTCCTCTTTGGCGCAAAACAGCATATTGCGCTTCAAAAATTCCAGCAATGGCTCCCATTAACACACCTCTTTCGCCTGTTAAATCGCTGTAAGCTTCTTTTTGAAAAGTAGTTTCAAATAAATAACCTGAACCTATTGCTATACCTAATGCTAGTGCTTTTTCGACTGCATTTCCGGTAGCGTTTTGATATACGGCATAACTAGAATTAAGCCCATGCCCTTTTAGAAATAAACTTCTTAATGATGTACCAGATCCTTTTGGGGCAACTAAAACTACATCGACATCTTTAGGTGGAACTATGCCTGTTTTTTCTTGAAAGGCAATCCCAAAACCGTGTGAAAAATATAAAGTTTTATCTTTTGTTAAATATTTTTTCATCCCCTCCCAAGCTTGTATTTGACCAGCATCTGAAAGCAAATTCATCACTACGGTTGCTTTTTCGCAGGCTGCTTCCAATTCGAATAATGTAACATTTTCTTGCCAACCATCGGCAATTGCTTTATCCCAACTATCGGTTCCTTTTCGCTGTCCTACAATAACATTGATGCCATTGTCTTTTAGGTTGAGTGCTTGCCCTGGCCCTTGAACGCCATAACCTATAACAGCTACTGTTTCATTTTTTAATACTTCCTTCGCTTTTTCAAGAGGAAATTCATTACGTTTTACTACGTTTTCTACTACCCCACCAAAATTTATTGTTGCCATAATTGTTTTTATTTAATTTATTTTTTATTTGATTCTTCTAACTCTTCTAAATAAGTGCTTAATTGCTTCATAGGCTTTGTAACTGCTACACGACCTGATCTTGCAAATTCTAACACGCCAAAAGGTTTTAATTTTTCGAAGAGTAATTGGGTTTCTTCTGCGTGCCCTGTTTTTTCGATGACCATAAATTTTGAATCTACTGTAAGAATTCTTGCATGATGTTCTCGTATTACTTTCTCGATGTCGCCGTTTGCTAATGTTCCTGTTTGGATCTTGTAAAGAGCAATTTCCTGATGAACAATTTCGAATTCTTCGTGTGCAAAAGCTTTCAAAACATCTATTAATTTTTCAAGTTGTCCAATTACTTTTTCTACTTTTTCTTTGCTTGTTTTTAAAACAATAGTATAACGAAAGACACCTTTTACTTCCGATTCTGAAGCGGTGATGCTATCAATATTTAAATGCCTTCGGGTAAAAATGATGGTAATACGATTCATCATCCCGATACTGTTTTCAGTAAATACAGATATGGTATAGGTTGTTTGCATTTTTATTTAATTTAGTCGAATTTCTGATACAGATGCTCCTGTTGCCATCATAGGAAAAACATTTTCTTCTTTTGCAACCATGATTTCTAATAAATAAGATTCGTTATGATTGATCATTTTTAATAAATTTTCTTTTAAATCTGCTCTTGCTTCAATTTTTTTGGCTTCGATGCTATAGGCTTTGGCAAGAGCAACAAAATCTGGGCTTACCATATTGGTAAAAGAATAGCGTTTTTCGAAGAACATCTGTTGCCATTGGCGTACCATTCCTAGGAAGCGATTGTTCAGAATAATAATCTTAATATCTACTTTAGTTTGCAAAATTGTTCCTAATTCCTGTAAGGTCATTTGAAACCCTCCATCGCCGATAATGGCTATTACGGGTTTGTCTGGAGCACCAAATTTTGCTCCGATGGCAGCAGGAAGAGCAAATCCCATTGTACCCAAACCGCCAGAAGTGATATTGCTTTTGGTTTTATTGTACTGATAATAGCGTGCTGTCATCATTTGGTGCTGACCTACATCTGTAACCACAACGGCTTCTCCATTTGTTAATTCTGAAAGCATTTTAATAACTTCATCCATTTTAAGCTCCTCAGAATGAAGCTCTTTTTCGCTTTCTTGCAAAGTTTCTACCTCTACTTTTTTAGCATCTTTAAACTCCTGAAGCCAAGTAGTATGTTGTTTTTTTTGTACTAAATCTGTTAACAAACACAGCGTTTCTTTTGCATCGGCATGTATACCAATATCAGCTTTTATTATTTTATTAAGTTCTGAAGCATCAATATCTACATGAATAACTTTGGCTTGCTTAGCATACCTTGAAACATCTCCTGTAACTCGGTCATCGAAACGCATTCCGATAGCAATTAGCACATCACATTCGTTGGTTTTAATATTAGGTGCATAATCGCCATGCATTCCTAAATAGCCTGCGTATTGCAGATGATTTTGCGGAAACGCACCTAATCCTAATAAAGTAGAGGCAACGGGAATTCCTGTTTTTTCAACAAATGCCAATAACTCATTTTCGGCATTAGAAAGCATTATTCCTTGGCCAATTAGCAGGTAAGGTTTTTTGGCACTATCGATTAATTTTGCTGCTGCTTCAACAAGGGTTTTATTGAGTTTCGGTTTCGGATGATAACTGCGAATTGAAGTGCATTTTTCATACTTAAAATCCATCTCCCCAAATTGTGCATCTTTAGTAATATCGATTAGTACTGGTCCTGGCCGGCCTGATTGTGCTATATAAAATGCTTTGGCTATTGCGGCAGGAATGTCTGCTGCTTTGGTAACTTGACAATTCCATTTGGTTATAGGCATTGATATTCCTACTACATCGGTTTCCTGAAAAGCATCGGTGCCTAACAAATGAGAAGCCACTTGCCCTGTGATGCAAACCAAGGGTGTAGAATCGATTAAGGCATCTGCTAGTCCGGTTATTAAATTAGTCGCTCCTGGTCCAGAAGTAGCAAATACAACACCTGTTTTTTTAGAAGTTCTGGCAAAGCCTTGTGCGGCATGAATGGCACCTTGCTCGTGTCGCACCAAAATATGATTTAGAGTGTCTTCATAATCATACAAAGCGTCGTATATTGGCATTATAGCACCTCCTGGATAACCAAATATTGTGGTAACATTTTCGGCAACTAAGGACCTCATTACTGCCTGAGCGCCTGTTATTTTTGTTGTATTCATTTCCTTTTTAATTAAAGTTAATTATCGGTTACACAACCTTTAGATGCACTTGAAACACATTGGGCATATTTATACAAAACACCTTTGGTAGCTTTAAGTTTAGGTTGTTTCCATTCGGATTTTCTTTTGGTTAATTCTTCTTCGCTAACTTTTAATTGAATGGTATTATTTTTAGTATTAATGGTAATTGTATCACCATCTTTTACTAGCGCAATGGTTCCTCCGTCGTAAGCTTCAGGTGTAATATGCCCCACTACAAAACCATGAGTTCCCCCCGAGAATCTTCCGTCGGTTATTAATGCTACATTTTTTCCTAAACCAGCTCCCATTATTGCGGAAGTAGGTTTTAGCATTTCTGGCATTCCCGGTCCTCCTTTTGGTCCGCAATATCTAATTACAACCACATCTCCAGAGGCAACCTCTCCGTTTTTTACGCCATCAATCACGGTATATTCATCATTATAAACTTTGGCTTTCCCTTCAAAGAAATCACCTTCGTTGCCGCTTATTTTTGCAACACTCCCTTCTGGCGCTAGGTTTCCGTAAAGGATTTGCAAATGTCCTGTGGCTTTTAGTGGCGTTTTTAGAGGAAGAAAAACAGTTTGTCCTTGATGTAAACTAGGGATATTTGCTAAATTTTCGGCTACTGTTTTCCCTGTTACTGTTAAGCAATCACCGTGTAACAGCTTGTTTTCTAGCAAATATTTCATAACCGCAGGAACCCCTCCCACTGCGTGTAAATCTTCCATGAGGTATTTTCCGCTTGGTTTTAAATCTGCTAAAACAGGAATGTTGTTACTTGTTTTTTGGAAGTCTTGCAGGGTTAATTCTATATCTACTGAATGTGCCATGGCTATTAAATGCAAAACGGCATTTGTAGACCCACCAAGAACCACCACCATCGTCATTGCATTTTCGAAGGCTTTTTTGGTCATGATGTCTTTAGGTTTGATGTCTTTTTCTAATAAAACTCGGATTGCTTTGCCTGCATCTAAACATTCTTGTTTTTTTTCTTGGCTCAAAGCTGGATTAGACGAACTATATGGTAAGCTCATCCCCAAAGCTTCAATTGCGGAAGCCATGGTGTTTGCGGTGTACATTCCGCCACAAGCACCTGCACCTGGACAAGCGTTTTTAATTACACCTTTAAAATCTTCTGGGGTTATTGTATTGTTAAATTTTTTTCCCAAAGCTTCAAAAGCCGACACAATATTTAAGGATTCTCCTTTCCATTTTCCAGAATGAATACTACCACCATATATCATTATAGCAGGTCGATTTAGTCTTCCCATAGCCATGACAGATCCAGGCATATTTTTATCACATCCCACTACGGCTAAAACGGCATCGTACCATTGTGCACTAACCACTGTTTCTATAGAGTCTGCAATTATGTCTCGAGATACCAATGAAAATCGCATACCATCTGTACCGTTAGAGATACCATCGCTTACACCTATAGTATTAAATATTAATCCGACTAAATTTTCAGATGCAACTCCAAATTTTACGTCTTTGGCTAAATCGTTCAAGTGCATATTGCAAGTATTACCTTCATAACCTGTACTTACAATTCCTACTTGTGCTTTATACATATCTGCTTCCGTTAACCCTATTCCATAAAGCATGGCTTGTGCTGCTGGTTGGGTTTCGTCTTGCGTTATGGTTTTACTGTATTTGTTTATTGTGTTCATTATCGTTTGATACTTATTTTTTTTCTGATTTTCTAACCAATTTCGAATATTCGTCTTGTAATTTTTTCCCCAATGTTTTGCTCCATTCTTTAGGAAATACAGTTGCATCTACAGATTCAATTCCTATGACTTCGGCCGCTGTTCCGCAATAAAAAGCACTGTCGGCCGCTTCTAAATCATTAGTTGTAAAAAGTCCTTGTATCACTTCGACTCCTAATTTTTCAGCTAATTCTAAAATAGTTGCCCGTGTAATTCCAGGTAAAATATTTCCCAATTGAGGCGTAAAAAGCTTTCTGTCTTTTTCAAAAAAGAGATTTGCACCTGGACCTTCTGCCAAATAATCATCGCTATCTAGCAATAAGGCTTCGTCGAATGATTTGTCTTTTGCTTCATTGGTGGCAAGGATAGAGTTTATATAATGACCACAAACTTTTGCTTCAATTTTTATAGAACGAGGATGCGGACGACAATAAGAAGAAACCGTTAGACGCAATTGTTTATCCCCTAAATAAGCGCCCCACTCCCAAGCGCAAATCATTACAGAAACTTTGTTAGGACGAGCAAGTGCCATGTTTGGATCACAGAAAACTAACGGACGAACATAAGCGTCAGATAAGTTGTTCTTTTCTAAAAGCGCATAAGTAGCCTCTACTAATTCCTGCACATCATAACCAAATGGAATATTAACAAGTTCTGCTGATTTTTTTAATCGCTCATAATGTTCCTGAGCTTTAAAGACATGAGTACCATGCGCTGTTTTATAGGCGCGAATACCCTCAAATACGCCGTAACCGTAATGTAGCGTCTGACTATATAAATCGGTTGTCGCTTCATTTGCTTTAACAAATTTCCCGTCGAGATAAATAAGTGTATTGTTGTTGTAATACATAATCTGGTTTATTTTAATTGTTTTTTAAATAGAATAAAAAAAAGCCTTTCTCAAGTGAATGAGAAAGGCTTAAAATTGGAACATACCAGCCTAACTCACTCGAAAGAGCGAATAATAATGCTAATAATAATAATAATTGTATTTGTTGTCATAGTATTTGTGTAAAATAAAAAAAAGCCTTTCTCAAGTGAATGAGAAAGGCTTAAAATTGGAATAACCAGCCTGACTCACTCGAAAGAGCGAATAATAATGCTGATAATAATAATTGTATTTGTTGTCATGTTTTTTGTTTTAATCTAATAAAAAAAGCCTCCTGATTTCTCGGAAGGCTTTCAAATATTCTTTTTTATATTTTTATAGCATTCCTTTTGCAGTTGTGATAATCACAATTGCAATAATAATTGAAGGAATAATATTAAATTTTCTCATTGTATTTCTAATTCTGGGACAAAACTATAATAAAAAAACGAAACATTTACTTTAAATAATTTATTTTTTAAAAAATAAAACTTAAAAACTTAAAAATCAGAACTTAAGCAGGTAATAAATTAAAGCCCTTGTAAACAAAAGAAATCGATATAGAACTATCTTGTTTGTTTTTGCAAAAAAAACTTTAAAAATTAGAACTTTAAAACTAAAAAAAAGATTAGTTTTATGCTTGTAAACTTACGCTTAAATTAAAAAAAACATCTCGCAGGCAAAAAATTGGCAGCAATTTTGCAGAGATAGAAAATAACAACTTAATTCTATATCATCACAGTATTTTGCGTTAGGGAGTTATGCGAACTTTGTTTGTAAAGCAAGACAGAACCTTTGTGGTAATACCCAAATAATGAAAATTAAACAAAACGGCATTAACAAAAGCCAAAAGAGTAGTACAATTAAAAATAAAAATGTAACAATGCAAAAAAAAATCTTATCGATCGTAATGCTAACAGCATTAACTCTAAATTCTTGTAAAAACAACTCTGAAGTTACAAAAACAGTTCCAGATGAAATTATTACAAGTTCCGAAACAGACAATAAAGGGAATAAGCTAGACATCGATTTTAACAACACAAAAAGCACTGCAACTCTAAAATTAAATGGAGAAATTATAGAAATGGTTCTCGACACGACTATGGCCTCTGGAGCAAACTACAAAAACGAACATTACCATTACACAAATTGGCATAATATGACAATTTTAGAAAAAGACGGAAAGGTTATTTTTGAAGCAGGAAAAGAAAAAACACCGTCTGCAAGCAATATGTCAAACTTTGAAGGCACCTATATTTACGGAAAAAAAGAAGGGGCAAACGATTGGGTTGAAATAAATATTAAAAGCTTAAAAAACCAAGACAGTTGCAGTATTGTAGTAAATTCAAAAACAATTAACAACAAAAAAGGTTGCGAATTTAATAAATTAGGATTATTAAAAAACGACACTATATTTATAAAAACAACAGATTGGAAAAGACCTGTAACAGTTATCATCACTAAGAAAACAAACAAAATAACAATTGATGCCATTGAAAAACAAACTGATGACCGATTTGTATTGAACTGGTATTGCTCTGGAGGTGGAAGTTTAATAGGGGATTACATAAAAAAATAAAAATCAAACAGG
>NZ_MUHE01000015.1 GCF_002217405.1 Flavobacterium psychrophilum DSM 3660 = ATCC 49418
ACTTTAAATGGTATAATTCATCCAAATAATACTAAGGGTTTAAAACACAAAAAAAGCTTACCCCAAATTACATGAATTAATAAAAAATCATATTGCGGATCTTATAAAATTTGTGCTACTAATGTAATTTGTACATAAAAGAATAACCTGACACAAGTTATAGAGAGTCATATAAAATAATATCTATTTGACTTTATATATTTAAAAATGTATTTTTTTTAAAAAAGTATTTATCCTATATTTGACAATTAAAGAATAAAACCAATAATAAAATGAAATTACTAGAAGGAAAAGTAGCCATCATTACAGGTGCAAGCCGTGGAATAGGAAGTGGAATTGCTAAAGTATTTGCACAACACGGAGCAAATGTAGCTTTTACATACAGTTCATCTGTAGAATCTGCAATGGCTTTAGAAACAGAATTAAACACTTTAGGAATTAAAGCAAAAGGATACCAGTCTAACGCTGCCGATTTTAATGAAGCACAAACCTTTGTAGATGCAGTAATTGCAGAATTTGGTACAATAGATATTTTAATAAACAACGCAGGAATTACTAAAGATAATTTACTAATGCGAATGTCTGAAGAAGATTTTGATAAAGTTATCAATGTCAATTTAAAATCAGTTTTTAATATGACTAAAGCTATTCAAAAAACATTCTTAAAACAACGTTCAGGCTCAATTATAAATATGAGTAGTGTCGTAGGAATAAAAGGTAATCCTGGTCAGACTAATTATGCAGCATCTAAAGCAGGTGTTATTGGTTTTACAAAATCAGTAGCTCTAGAGTTAGGTTCTCGTAACATTCGTTGCAACGCTATTGCGCCAGGATTTATAGAAACCGAAATGACTGCAAAACTAAACGAAGAGGTAGTACAAACTTGGAGAGAAACCATTCCGTTGCGTCGTGGCGGAACACCCGAAGATGTTGCAAATGCTTGTCTTTTCTTAGCTTCCGACTTGAGTGCTTATGTTACAGGACAGGTTCTTAATGTAGATGGAGGAATGCTTACCTAATAAATTAAAATATTGAAAAATTAAGGTTTTCAGCTTCATGCAATAATAAACAGCATTTTTTTAAATATCATGATTAGGACCTTATCATAAGTGTAGTCTTCATGTTACAAACGAAGTTCACTAAGCTCCGATAAAAACAAAAGTATATGAATAATTTTTTTGAGGCAAAAAAATCTCAAAAAAGGGTTTTCACTTCAATTGCTAACGAAAAATGCACTAATTAATAAAATTAAGCTCTGTTTTGCCAATGTTTCAATTTTTTAATCTTCAATTAAAAATAAATGAATACCAACACGATTCTACTCATAATACTTTCTTTAGTAACTGCTGGAGGATTGTCGTTTTACCAATATTTTTATAAAAATAAAAACTACAACAAGGTCAATTTTTTATTGGCTTTGTTGCGTTTTATTTCTATTTTTTCTATCATTTTATTGCTAATTAATCCAGTTATATCAAGAAAAACCTACGAAACAAGTAAAACACCATTACCAATAATTGTAGATAATTCTCAATCTATATCAGAATTAAAACAAGAAAAAATATCGAAAGAATTATCTCAAAAATTATTAGAAAACACTCAGTTGAATGACAAATATGATGTTCAATTGTTTAGTTTTGATAATGATTTTTACACTAACAAACCAATAGATTATAAAGGAAAACAAACCAATATTCATAAAGTTGCTCAAAACATGAAGCAATTATATCGAAATCAAAATTTTCCAATTGTATTGCTGTCAGACGGAAACCAAACCATTGGAAACGATTATGTATATTCATTTCCTCAAAACAATCAACTCTATCCATTAGTATTAGGTGATACAACGAGCTTTTTAGATATAAAAATTAATCAATTGAATGTAAATAAATACGCATTCTTAAAAAATAAATTTCCAGTCGAAGTTTTCTTACAATACAACGGCGACAAAAGCATCAATACCACATTTAGTATTCAAGAAGGAAATCATACAATTCACAAACAAATCATTTCTTTTTCTGCCAACAAGAAATCGCAAGAAATATCTGTTTTGCTAAACGCTAATAAAGTAGGAGTTCATTCTTATAAAGCAAGTATTACAACTTCAGAAATAGAGAAAAATAAATATAATAACACTAAAAATTTTGCGGTCGAAATTATAGACCAGCGATCAGAAATTGCATTAATATCAGCAATAAATCATCCAGATTTAGGGGCTTTGAAACGAGCTATAGAAACTAATGTACAACACAAAGTAACGCTTGTTAAACCACAGCAAATTAAATCATTAAATAGTTATAATGTTTTAATATTATACCAGCCCAATATCCAATTTAAACCTATTTTAGAGCAAAATAAAAACCTACAATTAAACACTTTTGTAATTACAGGATTAAGTACAGATTATAACATTCTGAATGAATACCAAGACCAATTGAAATTTAGAATGTCTAATCAGAATGAAAATTTTACAGCTCAATTTAATCCTGAATTTAATTTATTTGCTTTAGATAATATTGGTTTCGAACAGTTTCCTCCTTTAGAAAATTCGTTTGGTAATATAAATATTACAGGGAATGTAAATACTTTATTGCAATCTCAAATTAGGAATATTAATACTAAAAACCCATTATTGGCTTTTGCAGAAATCGGAATAAAACGAAATGCCTATCTTTTTGGAGAGAATATCTGGAAATGGCGTCTAGAAAGTCATGTAAAAACTAAATCATTCGAACAATTTGATATTTTTATAGATAAAATTATTCAGTTTTTAGCCTCTAATGTTTCAAAAAAATCGCTAATTGTTACGCACGAAAGCTTTTATAATTCTGGTGAAAATATCGAAGTTTCAGCTCAATTTTTTAATAAAAATTATGAATTTGAAGAAAATGCAAAATTAACCATTCAGTTAAAAAACAATAAAACAAAAACCACAAAAGTATATGATTTTTTAAAAGGAAATGGCGAATATAAAGTAAATCTAGACGGTTTAGAAGCTGGAAATTATAGCTTCACTGTCAAAGAAAATAATTCGAAAGCTTCCTATTCAAATAAATTTGAAGTTTTATATTTTGAAATTGAAAAGCAATTTGTAAATCCTGATATTTCTCGTTTAACTCAGTTAGCAAGAAACACGAACTCGAAAATATTTTATCCAAATCAAGTAGATAAATTAATTACCGAATTACTTAAAAAGGAAAGTTTTCCAGCCATTCAGAAAGAAATAGTTAAAAAATCTGCTCTAATAGAGTCAATTTGGTTATTAATTCTTTTAGCAATTACTTTAGCCACAGAATGGTTTATTAGAAAATACAACGGAATGCTATAAAATGTTAAAATTTAATAGTAATAATCAATTAAAAAATAATTAACATTACTATTAAATTTTGTTATGGTATTAAAACTAAAACCTATTTCTGATATTTTTTCTTTTTTAGCATATCTGAAGCGGTTTGATAATACGAAATGGTTTCATTTATTAAATCTGTTCTTTCTTTATTTAGCAATTTTTCATCATACATAATTTGAAAATCAGCACCTAATTTTGAATTTTCAATTACGGTTAAACCAAATTGTTTTACTCCTTGTTTTGGTGAAATTATAGTTAGAATATTATCTTTTATTAGTCCTAAATTCTGGTAAGTAGCGATTAAGGCTCTTGGCTTATAATCTGTATTTAAAACATCTTGACCAAAGAATTTACTTTGGTAATTAAAATTTAATAAACCCAAAACAGTTGGCATTACGTCTATTTGTGACATCATATTATTGTAATGAGTTGGTTGCACGAATTCTGGTGCATAAATCATGGCTGGAATGCGGTATTTATCTAAAGGAAGTTCTGTTTTTCCTGAGCTAGAAGCACAATGATCAGCAAGGATTACAAAAACAGTATTTTTAAACCATGGTTGTTTTTTTGCCATTATAAAAAATTGTTTCATCGCATAATCTGTATATTTTACGCCACCTTCACGAGATTTTGCATCTCCAGAAATATCAATTTTTCCATTAGGATAGGTAAAAGGCCTATGGTTGCTTACGGTCATGATATGATTAAAAAAAGGTTTATTTTCTTTTGCTTCTTCATTCATGGTTTTAATTGCTTTTTTGTATAAATCTTCGTCACAAACGCCCCAAACATTCGAAAAAGTAATTTCTTCGGGTTTAAAAGTTTTTTTATCTACAATTCCGTAACCATTTCCTGCAAAAAAATCTTCCATATTATCAAAATAGGCATCTCCACCATAAATATATTTTACATTATATCCTTTTTTTGCAAAAATACTTCCTGTCGAGAATTTATTTTTATTGTCTTTTCGCTTTACCACACTTTCGCCAGCAGTAGGAGGAACGCACAATGTAACAGATTCTAAGCCTCGCACTGTTCTGTTTCCAACTGCATACAAATTAGTAAATAATAAACTTTTTGTGGCTAAACTATCTAAAAAAGGTGTAATATTTTGCTCATTTCCATAAGTTTTTAGGAAATCTGCACTGTAACTTTCAATGGTAATTAAAACTACATTTTTATGATTCTCGGCTGCTTTGGCTTTAATATTTCTTAATGTTGATTCATTCGAAATTGTAGGAATTTGATTTTTTAAAACTGCAAATGCTTTATTATTAGGAAGTGTTTTATAAAACTTAAAATAATCTAATTCACTATTTGTAAAAGCCAAATAAAATTTATGTAATCCGTTGGCTTGCATCTCATTAACAAATATATTTTGAGAGTTTTCTTTATCGGATATAATAGGAATTGTTACTAAAGAAAGGGCAAATAGTGAGAAATATATTGCTGAAATTTTTATTTTATCAACAAAATTTGGAATTTCATCTAAGTAATTTTTAGACTTTTTTACAATTACATAAGTAATAAGCCCAGCAATTAAGAATAGTGCTGAGAATATAGGAATTACAGGATAAGATTGCATGATATTTCCTATAACTTCATTAGTGTAAACTAAATAATCGACCGCAATAAAATTATATCTTACGCCAAATTCGTTCCAAAATAAGTACTCACTTATGGCATTTTGCAAGATACAAACTACAAAAATAAATAGCACGAAAGAGAACATCCAAAATCTAAATATGCTTCTGTATTTTGGTAAAAACAAGAATAATCCAAATAATATGGTTTTGATCGAAATAAAAGTAATTCCTATTTCAGGCAAAGAACCACCATATTCGTTTAGGATTGTATTAAAAAAGGAAACATAAATGAGTAATAAAACTAACAATGCAAAAATTATATAACCATATGGTTTTAAGTATTTTGAATTAGATAAAAATATTAAATATAACCACAAAAAAAAGCTTGCTATTACGAAAACAAAAAAATCAGATAGCAAACCAAAACAAAAAATTTTGATGGTTTCTAAAAATCCAAATGAAGACTGAGTTATTGGGTGTGCTAGCAAAACGATCCTAGAAATGACACTTACTAATATATAAAGTAGCGCTAGATTGTAAAAAGGAGAAAAAATTTTGAAGAACTTCATAAAAATATTTTTTTTTGTAAAAGTAATAAAAGCTTTTTTATAATAATTAAAATAAATTAATGAATATATTTGGAATAACTAAAATAGAAAAACATGAACAACGCACATTTGCATATGGTAGTAAACCATTTTCCAATTATTGGGATAATTTTTGGATTCGGAATTTTAATTTCAGGCATATTTATTAAAAATAATACTGTAAAAAACACGGCATATTTTGTATTTATTGTGTCGGCAATTTTTGCTTTTACAAGTATGTACACAGGCGATGGTGCCGAAGAAATGGTAGAAGATATGCCTAATATTGGCAAAAAAATAATTCACATACATGAAGAATGGGCAGAAAAATTAGCCATTGTTTTATACATATTAGGGGCAATATCTATAGGAGGATTATATCTTAATCTAAAAAAACAGGCTAAAGCTAATTTTATTTCATTTTTAGTTCTTATCATTGCCATAGCAGGTGTTATTTTAGCCAAATTTACCGGAACTTCTGGAGGAGAAATTCGCCATACTGAAATTAGAACAAATTAGAATAAAAACACCAACCAATACTAAGATTAAGATTAAACAAATCATAAATTAGTAAGATTTATAAAAAATAATTTGGTTTCTATTTTTATTTGAACATATATTTGCAAGGTATAAAAAAACAAAAATGTCTCTAAATCAATTACATCATCATCATTTTCATATTTGCTCTCAGGCGAAGTGTTAATGGTATGCGTGTAAATCACAATATTCTAAAACCCGTTTGAGTACATCAAACGGGTTTTTTATTTTCTCCAAGTTGTACTCATTCCTAATATTTAATTTAAAAAAAAAATGAGTACTCTAAAAATTGCAATTCAAAAATCAGGTCGCCTTAACGAGGATAGCTTAAAAATTTTAAAAGATTGTGGCATTTCAATCGACAATGGAAACGACCAACTTAAAGCATCTGCTTCAAATTTTCCTTTAGAAGTATTATTTCTTCGAAACTCAGATATTCCTCAATATTTAATAGATGGTGTTGTAGATATTGCTATTGTTGGGGATAATATTTTAGTCGAAAAAGGAGGAAATATTAAAATTGCCGAAAAATTGGGATTTTCTAAATGCCGAGTTTCTGTAGCAGTTCCTAAATCTTTTAATTTTAAGTCTTTAGATGATTTAAAAAATAAGAGAATAGCAACTTCTTATCCCAATACAACTTTAAATTATTTTAAAAACAACGATATAAAAGTCGAATTACACGAAATATCTGGGTCGGTAGAAATTGCGCCAAATATTGGTCTGGCCGATGCTATTGTTGATATTGTTTCTAGCGGAAATACTCTTTTTAAAAACAATTTGAAAGAAGTTGCTGTCATCATGAAAAGTGAAGCTGTTCTGGCTGTTTCACCTCTAATTACTCTTAAAAAACAAGAAATTTTAGATAAGTTAAGATTCAGAATTCAATCGGTACTTAGGGCTAGAAAAGCAAAATATATTTTGATGAATGTGCCAAACGACAAAATACAGGCCATAACCGAAATTTTACCCGTATTAAAAAGTCCAACAGTGGTGCCTTTAAGTGAAGTAGGTTGGTGTAGTGTACAATCAGTTATAGACGAAGATCAATTTTGGGAAGTAATCGATAAATTGAAAGCGGCTGGCGCCGAAGGTATTCTTGTTTGTCCAATTGAAAAAATGGTTATTTAAATCGCAATAAAATGAATAAAATATACAATCCAAAACCAGAAACATGGTCAGAAATTCTAAAAAGACCAACACAATCTTTTAATGATATCGAAGAAACTGTAAAAGGAATTTTCAAAGAAGTACAACAAAAAGGAGATGTTGCGGTAAGAAAATATACTTCTTTATTTGATGGAATTGTTTTAGATAATATAGAAGTTTCTAATAATGAAATTAATGAAGCAATTAATCTAGTTTCAACAGAATTGAAGCAAGCTATTGCTTTAGCAAAATCGAATATCGAAAAATTTCACACGGCTCAAAAAACTTCAAAAATAGAAGTCGAAACAACCGAAGGTGTAAATTGTTGGCAAGAAAAGCGTCCCATTCAAAAAGTTGGTTTGTATATTCCTGGCGGAACCGCACCTTTGTTTTCAACCGTTTTAATGTTAGCCATTCCTGCTCAAATTGCGGGTTGCAATGACATTATTTTGTGTTCTCCTCCTGATAAATCTGGTAAAATAAATCCCGAAATTTTATACGCTGCTAATTTATGCGGTGTAACCAAAATTCTAAAAGTAGGAGGGATTCAAGCCATAGCAGGAATGACTTTTGGTACACAAACTATTCCAAAAGTCTATAAAATTTTTGGACCTGGAAACCAGTTTGTAACCCTTGCAAAACAATTTGCTACACGATTTGGAGTCGCTATAGATATGCCTGCGGGTCCAAGCGAATTACTTATTGTTGCTGATGATACTGCGATTCCGAGTTTTGTGGCTTCCGATTTATTAAGCCAAGCGGAACACGGAACCGATAGCCAAGTGATTCTAGTTTCAACTTCAAAAAAACTAATTGATGCTGTAGAAATCGAAATCAACAAGCAGATCGAAGTTTTACCAAGAAAAAATATCGCACAAAAAGCAATCGAAAATTCTAAACTAATTTATGTTGAAAATGATGAAATTGCTTTAAATTTAATTAACGATTATGCACCAGAACACTTCATCATTTGTACTAAGAATGAAGATTTTTACATCAATAATATTCAAGATGCAGGTTCTGTTTTTATAGGAAATTATACGCCCGAAAGTGCAGGCGATTATGCTTCGGGAACCAATCATACTTTGCCAACAAACGGATATGCAAAAAATTATTCAGGGGTAAACTTAGATAGTTTTTTAAAATCGATGACTTTTCAAAAAATAACTAAAAAAGGCATTCAAAACATTGGCTCTGCCATAGAAATAATGGCAGAAGCCGAAGGTTTACAAGCACACAAAAATGCCGTTTCATTACGACTAAAAGCGATAGAAAATGAATAATTTCAATATCAATAATCTCGTTAGAGAAAATATAAAAAATATGCAAGCGTATGCTTCTGCACGAGATGAATTTAAAGATTTTACTCATAATATGGTTTATCTTGATGCCAATGAAAATCCGTTTTCTAATGGAATTAATCGATATCCAGATCCGCAACAAAAGAAATTGAAAGGTTTTTTAGCACAGCAAAATAAGATCAATGAAAATCAAATGCTATTAGGAAATGGAAGCGACGAAGTACTAGATTTAGTATTCAGAGCCTTTTGTGAACCCAATGTAGACAATGTAATTACGCTTCCGCCAACGTACGGAATGTATGGCGTTTTGGCCAATATTAATGCTATCGAAAACAAAGAAGTTTTATTATCTGCTAATTTTCAACCTAATATTAATGAAATATTAAAGAATGTAAATAGCCATACAAAAATTATTTTCCTTTGTTCGCCCAATAATCCAACAGGGAATTCTTTTGATGATCAAGCTGTTTTAACCTTGCTAAAAAACTTTAACGGATTGGTCGTTATTGATGAAGCCTATATCGATTTTTCTAAAAATGGCAGTTGGTTGCACGTAATAAGCGATTATCCAAATCTTCTTATTACACAAACACTTTCTAAAGCGTATGCCATGGCAGGTTTAAGAATAGGAATTTTATATGCTTCTGCAGCTATAATTTCGATATTAAATAAGATAAAACCACCGTATAACATCAATAATTTATCACAAGAATCGGCTTTAAAAAAACTAGAACAAAGTACCTTACATTTCCATGTCAAAAAAATTATAAATGAGCGAAAAAAAATGGTTCAATCTTTAATTTCTATACCATTTATAGAAAAAATATACCCTTCGGATGCTAATTTTATTCTGATAAAAGTAGAGGATGCCAACAAAAGATACAACCAGCTAATCGAAAAAGGAATCGTCATTAGAAACAGAACCAATCAGCCTTTGTGCGAAAATTGTTTGAGAATTACGATTGGAACCAAAGAAGAAAACGAAAAATTAATAACAGTTTTAAAAGCATTATAATGACGAAGAAAGTATTATTTATAGATCGTGATGGCACGATGATAAAAGAAACAATCGATGAACAAATTGATGGTTTCGATAAAATGATTTTTTATCCAAAATGTATTCCTTTTTTGAGCAAAATTGCACAAGAATTAAATTACGAATTGGTGATGATTACCAATCAAGACGGCTTGGGAACGGCTAGTTTTCCTGAAGAAACTTTTTGGCCGGTACACAATTTTATTATGAAAACCTTCGAAAATGAAGGTGTAATTTTCAATAAAGTGTGCATTGACAGAACATTTCCTTCAGAGAATGCCAATACTAGAAAACCAAAAACTGGCTTGCTAACTAACTATTTTTCTGATGATTATGATTTACAAAATTCATTTGTAATTGGAGACCGATTAACGGATGTCGAATTAGGGAAAAACCTTGGTTCGAAAGCAATTTTTATCAATGATAATACTAATTTAGGAACAGCAGAAATATCGGTAAAAAAAGAAGAGTTAAACCCATATATTGCTTTAGAAACCAACGATTGGCAAAAAATTTATGAGTTTTTGAAACTCGAAAATCGCAGGGCTTCTATCGTTAGAAAAACCAACGAAACCGATATTTCTATTCTACTTAATCTTGACGGAACCGGAAAAAGTAATATTAATACCGGCATCGCATTTTTCGACCACATGCTAGATCAAATTGCACGCCACGGACAAATGGATTTGGAAATTCTTGTAAAAGGTGATTTGCAAGTTGACGAACACCACACCATTGAAGACACAGCCATTGCTTTAGGAGAAGTTTTTGCACAAGCCCTAGGAAACAAATTAGGAATAGAACGCTACGGATTTTGTTTGCCAATGGATGATTGTTTGGCACAAGTAGCCATCGATTTTGGCGGACGAAATTGGTTGGTTTGGGAAGCCAATTTTAAACGGGAAATGATTGGACAAATGCCAACCGAAATGTTTTTTCATTTCTTTAAATCTTTCTCTGACGGCGCAAAAGCCAATCTAAATATTAAGGCCGAAGGTACCAATGAGCACCACAAAATTGAAGCTATTTTTAAAGCTTTTGCAAAAGCTATAAAAGCAGCTGTAAAACGAGATTCAGAAAAAATGATTTTACCAAGCACAAAAGGAATGCTTTAAATAGTCATAATATATAAAGTCTTAAAGTCTAATGCGTTTAGAATTGACTTTATGACTTTACAACTTTAAGACATAAATAAATGAAAATAGTCATTATAAATTACGGAGCAGGAAACATACAAAGTATCCAATTTTCCCTTCAAAGATTGGGTTATGAAGGTATTTTATCAAAAAATATTGCCGAAATTCAAGGAGCCGATAAAGTTATTTTTCCTGGCGTTGGCCAAGCAAGTTCTGCCATGCAAAAACTCCGAGAAAGCGGATTAGACAAAATAATTCCAAATCTCAAACAACCCGTTTTAGGAATTTGCCTCGGTATGCAACTCATGTGTAATTCGTCTGAAGAAGGAAATACAAAAGGTTTAGGAATTTTCGATATCGATATTATTAAATTTTCCAACAAGGTAAAAGTGCCACAAATGGGTTGGAATAACATTTATAATTTGAAATCTAGTTTGTTTGAAGGAATTTCTGAAAACGAATACCTGTATTTAGTGCATAGTTTTTACGCTCCAAAATGTGCCGAAGCCATTGCTTTTACAAACTATGAAACGGAATATTCATCAGCATTACAAAAAAACAATTTCTACGGCGTACAATTTCACCCAGAAAAAAGCGGGAAAATAGGAGAACAAATTTTGTCTAATTTCTTACAATTATAATTTGGGCGTTCGAGCGGGCTTTCCGTTGCAATCTTTTGTTTTTTAAAGGAAAAAACAAAAGGATTTCCACTACAATCCCTAACGCAAAACAGCATACCAATTAAAAAACTTTTTAGAAATCTAAATGACTTTATGACATTTGACTTTTAAACTTTAAGACTTAAATAAATGAGAATAATTCCAGCCATAGACATCATCGACGGAAAATGTGTCCGACTTTCCAAAGGCGATTACAATACGAAGATAATCTATAACGAAAATCCATTAGAAGTCGCCAAAAAATTTGAAGCCCACGGTGTGCAATATTTGCATTTGGTCGATTTAGATGGTGCGAAGTCTAGCCAAATTATAAATTATAAAATTTTAGAAAAAATTGCTTCTCAAACGGCTCTGAAAATCGATTTTGGTGGCGGCTTAAAATCCGATAACGATTTGCGAATTGCTTTCGAATCTGGTGCTAATCAAATAACAGGCGGCAGTATTGCTGTCAAAAATCCAGAGGTATTTAACGAATGGATTATTAAATATGGAGCTGATAAAATCATTTTAGGAGCTGATGCTAATAACGAAAAAGTAGCTATTTCAGGTTGGTTAGAAGAAAGTAAGGAAGAATTAATTCCTTTTATTCAAAACTATCAAAATCAAGGAATTGAGTATGTTATTTGTACAGATATTGCTAAAGATGGCATGTTAGCAGGACCAAGTTTCAATTTGTATGCAAAAATCTTATCAGAAACAAAAGGCATAAAACTCATCGCTTCTGGAGGAATTTCCACTTTTGATGAATTACCAAAATTAGCTCAATTAGGCTGCGAAGGAACCATTATTGGAAAAGCCATTTACGAAAACCGAATTACATTAAAACAATTGGAAAATTTCATACTAAACAAATAACGAATGCTAACAAAAAGAATAATTCCTTGCCTAGACATTAAAAATGGAAGAACCGTAAAAGGGGTTAATTTTCTAGATTTAAAAGATGCTGGAGATCCAGTAGCATTAGCCCAAAAATACGCTGAAGAAGGAGCCGACGAATTGGTTTTCCTTGACATTTCTGCCACTGAAGAAGATAGAAAAACAGTAATCGATTTGGTTCGAAAAGTAAGCGAAACCATCAATATTCCGTTTACTGTTGGGGGTGGAATCTCGTCTGTAAAAGATGTCGAAACATTGCTTAAAAATGGAGCCGATAAAGTTTCTATTAATTCATCGGCGGTTAAAAATCCACAATTAATCAATGATTTGGCTTCAGCTTTTGGAAGCCAATGTATTGTGGTGGCTATCGATGCCAAGCAAATTAACGGAAATTGGAAAGTACATCTGGTAGGCGGTAAAGTAGCCACCGAAATCGATTTGTTCGATTGGGCAAAAGAAGTAGAAAATCGTGGTGCTGGAGAAATTCTGTTTACCTCGATGGATCATGACGGAACTAAAAACGGTTTTGCAAATGAAGCTTTAGCCAAATTATCACAAACTGTAAATATTCCTATAATTGCTTCGGGTGGCGCAGGAACAATGCAACATTTTGCCGATGCTTTTCTTGTAGGAAATGCCGATGCTGCTTTGGCTGCCAGTGTTTTTCACTTTCAAGAAATTAGAATTCAAGACTTAAAAATAGCACTTAAAAACAATACTATTCAAATACGATTATAGAGATGAAACCAAACTTTCAAAAAAACGCAGACGGATTAATTCCGGCCATTATTCAAGACGATAATTCTAAAACAGTTTTGATGCTGGGTTACATGAATGAAGAAGCCTATACTAAAACAGTAGAGACCAAAAAAGTTACTTTTTTTAGCCGTTCAAAAAGCAGATTATGGACAAAAGGCGAGGAGAGTGGTCATTTTTTGAATCTGGTAACTATCAAACTAGATTGCGATAATGATACTTTTTTAGTGCAAGTAAATCCAGAAGGAAATACCTGTCATACGGGTTCATATAATTGCTGGCAAGAATCTAAAAATCAGAATTTTAATTTTTTATCAAAACTAGAAAATACAATTTCAGAAAGAAAAAAAAATGCCAATGCTACTACAAGTTATGTAGCCAGTTTGTTTGAGAAAGGCATTAATAAAATTGCGCAAAAAGTAGGCGAGGAGGCCATAGAAGTTGTTATTGAAGCCAAAGACAATAACGATGATTTGTTTGTAAGCGAAAGTGCCGATTTACTTTTTCATTATCTTATTTTATTACAAGCCAAAGGATTTAAATTGCAAGATGTGGTGCATCTTTTAGAGTTGAGAGAGAAATAATGACAACGACACTATGCTACTAATAATTGCAATTGGCTTTTAAACCTTTCGATTAATAATTGCATCATTCTTTTGTTTAGATTCGAGGAATTTTTTATATAATCTTGGTATTCATGAACGGTAAAAAATCCGATAATAATTCCTTTTAGCAAGTTTCTAAATTTTATATCTTTTTGAATCACATTTTCGATATAGCTTTGCTTTTTTTCGGGCGATAAGGCAAAGAAAATACTCTTTTGCTTCTGTGCATAGTTAACAAAAACTCGAATTAGTAAATCGTTTTGCAATTTTAAAATAGGTCGCAAAGTAATGTTCTGAAAAGCTTCTTCTTCCGATGATTGTGGCGTTACAATTCCTAAAGCGCCACCTCTTAAATTAAAAATTATTGTATCACGATTTTCCATTTTTTTTCTTTTAAAATTAATGAATATTACAGTAATATTAAGGTTGAAATATAAAAGTTATTAGTAATTTAGTGTTGAAAAGATAATTATGAGAATTTCAAAAATATTTGTCACAGTAGATGCAGTTATTATTAGAAAATCGACTGATAATCAGTTGCTTTTAATAAAAAGAAAAAACAAACCTTTTGAAAATTGTTGGGCTTTGCCTGGTGGTTTTGTAGATGAAAATGAAGATTTAGAAGTCGCAGCAAAACGAGAATTAGAGGAAGAAACGCAAATAAAAATAGATTCGTTGCAACAATTTGGCACTTTTGGCAAACCATTTCGTGATCCTAGAGGGCACATGATTTCGGTGGCTTATTTCGGAGAAGTTCCAGAAAATACCATTGCCATTGCTTCCGATGATGCTAAAGAAGTGGCTTGGTTTGCTGTAAATGAATTGCCTAATTTAGCGTTTGATCATCAAGAAATTATAGAAAAAGCTTTAAAAACATTTAAAATATGAGATTTCACACACGAAAATGGGTAAAACCAGAGGATTTAAACCCTAATCATTCTCTTTTTGGAGGAAAACTATTGGCTTGGATAGATGAAGAAGC
The DNA here is from genome assembly GCF_002217405.1 of Flavobacterium psychrophilum DSM 3660 = ATCC 49418. GTDB lineage: Bacteria > Bacteroidota > Bacteroidia > Flavobacteriales > Flavobacteriaceae > Flavobacterium > Flavobacterium psychrophilum. The sequence goes on from NZ_MUHE01000015.1 coordinate 14,581, forward strand.
GGCTTTATATTCGATAGTTCAATTAGAAAATCCGAGAGTAGTTACTAAACACATGTCGGAAATTAACTTTGTAAGTTCGGCAAAACAAGGAGATATTATCGAAATTGGACTTGATGTAGTAAAGTTTGGCAACTCATCATTAATCCTAAAATGTGAAGTAAGAAACATCATGACAAGAGAAACTATTATTACAATAGATTCTATTACAATGGTAAGTTTAGGTGAAGAAGGAAAACCAAAAGCACACGGAAAGACTGAAATTGAATTTGTGAGAAATAGGATAAAGTAGTTTTAATTTGACTGTTCGTAACTTGTACCTTTATTTTTTTAGAAACTTGGTATTAGTTACGACCAGTTAAATATTATACTGTTTTTTTTTTAGAAATTACAAAGGAAATTTTTTTGTGGCTTTTTTTATTTGTAAATGAAATACTTAAGCTTCTGTAAACCCATTTTTATGAGATGGCATTTCGAATATTTCTAAATCAAAATATACTACTGATGCTAATATGTGATCGAAAATATCGCTCATAATGTATTCGTAATTTTCGAAGCGTTTGTCACTAGTAAAAGCATAAATTTCTAAAGGGACTCCTTGCGCAGTTGGCTGTAAGTGCCTGCAAAGCAATATCATATCTTTATTTAGGCTTGGGTAATTTTCTAGATAATTAGTTAGGTATTTTCTAAAAAGTCCGAAGTTGGTTAAATTTCTACCGTTTACAGATAACGATTTGTCGACATTATATTGTAAATTGTATTTGTTTATATCTGCTTGTTTTTTTTCGATATAGGTTTTTATTAATTGTATTTGCTTAAAATCTTCTAATTCTTCTTCTTTTACAAAACGAATACTGCTGGATTTTATTAGAATATGTCGTTTGATACGTCTTCCGTCTGCATTTAGCATACCTCGCCAGTTTCTGAAACTATCAGAAATTAAGCTATAAGTAGGAATTGTAGTGGTTGTATTATCAAAATTTCGAACTTTTACAGTGGCTAAATTTATTTCGATAACATCTCCATCGGCACCAAATTTATCCATGGTAATCCAATCTCCAATACGAACCATATCGTTTACTGATACCTGAATACTGGCTACAAAGCCCAGAATAGTATCTCTAAATATTAATAATATAATGGCCGAAATAGCTCCAAAAGTGGTTAGAAGATCTCTAATTTCTATTTCAAATAATTTAGACAAAATAGCCGTAAAACCTATCATCCAGAGGATAATCATAATAACCTGAATGTAGCTATCTATTGGTTTGTCGCTATAAGACGGAATTGTTTTTAGATGGTCTCGAAGTACGTTAAAGACTGTTCTAATGATCCATAAAACCAATAAAATGATATAAATTCCGACTAATTTTCCGAAAATAGATTCCCAAGAGTTAAAATTTTCAAGAATTACGGGTACTGATTTGTAAACATAAATTAACGGTATTAAGTGCGATATGTATTTTGCGGTTTGGTTAGAAACCAATAAATCATCAAATTTAGTTTTAGTTTTTCTAGCTACAATTGCCATGATAGTTACTAGAATAAATCTAAAAACGATATATAAGAAGTACGAAATGGCAAAAAGGATAACTAAATTAACTAGCAATCCTAAGTAGGAGGCTATAATTTCGTTAAATCCAAATTTCATTAAAAGTTTGTCACACCAACCAAACAATTTTTCTGTAAATTTAAGCATCTTTTAAGTATTTTTTTTCGATGTAAAATGTACCAAAAGGAGGGATAGAAGCTAGGCAAATTTCGGCATATTTTTTTACAGTCCAATTTTCTTTAAATTTTAATATCGTGGCGAGAATGATGTAAGTAGTAAATAGTATTCCATGTGCCATTCCTAAATGTTTTACATATATAGGATTATGAAAAACATATTTCATAGGCATCGCAAAGAATAATAATAATAGGGCAGAAATTCCTTCTGTAATTGCAAGATATTTGAAAAATTTTAGCATTTTTATTTTTATAAATTAATTTGTGTGCAAAATTAAGAATTATCATCGATAATATATCTATCAAAACCCAAAGTAATTTATATTTGCATTTATAAATTATTTAAATGAGCAAACGAGATTTAAAAAAATATCTTTCAGAACTAAATAATACGCAACTTCAAGAGCAACTAATCGAGTTATACGATAAATTTATTTCTGTAAAAACCTATTATGATTTTGTATTTAATCCTAATGAAAATGGTTTAGTAAAAGAAGCAAAACTTAAAATTTCGAGCGAATATTTTCCAATTCGGGGCAAAAAAGCCAAAATGAGACGTTCTGTAGCACAAAAATTTATCAAACATTTCATCACTCTCGGTGTAGATCCTTTTCTCATTGCTGATGTCATGCTGTATAACATCGAAATAGCCCAAACACTATCGTCAGAAAGAGAAATAAAAACAGAATTGTTTTATAAAAGTATGTTAACCTCTTTTAATCAAGTTATTAAATTTTTAATAGAAAAAGGAATCCTAAATGATTTTAAAAATAGGATAGTCGCAATAAAAGACCAAACACTAGCTCAAAATTGGGCTAATCACTCTGATTTTAATGCTATTATAGAAAGGTTTGAATATTAATTTTTCATTTTTTTCTTAAAATGACCAAATTACCCTTTTTATGCCGTACTTTTGCCAAAATTACAAAAAAAGTATGTTAGACAACGAACTCGAACTTGAAGTAGAAGTAGAAGCAAAAAAAATATTATACGATTACCAATCACGTGACATTGATGCTATTTTTAACAAAATGAACAATGTTGGTAACAGTTATCATTTATTATATCAACTGCCAACAGGAGGGGGGAAAACTGTTATTTTCTCTGAAATAGTTCGTCGTTATTTAGAACTTTATGACAAGAAAGTAGTGGTTCTTACCCACAGAATAGAACTTTGCAAGCAAACATCAAAAATGCTTAAAGGTTTTGGTGTAAAAAATAAAATCATAAACTCTAAAATTAAAGATTTACCAGACCAAGACGAATATTCTTGCTTTGTGGCCATGGTTGAAACTTTAAAAAACAGACTAAATGATGAAAAACTAATTATAGACAATATTGGTCTTGTAATTATAGATGAAGCCCATTATAATTCATTCAGAAAACTACTAGGGTCGTTTAACAACGCCTTTATTTTAGGTGTTACAGCAACCCCTTTAAGCTCAAATGTTAAGTTACCAATGTATGAAAGTTACAAGGAACTTATTGTAGGAGATCCTATAAATAAATTAATCCAAAACGGATTTCTAGCAAAAGCGAACACTTATAGCTATGACGTAGGATTATCTAGTTTAAAAGTAGGAATAAATGGCGATTATACAATAAAATCTTCAGACGAATTGTACTCGCAACTCGATATGCAAAATAAATTATTGCATTCGTACGAAGAAAAATCTAAAGGAAAGAAAACCCTAATTTTTAATAACGGAATAAACACATCTTTATACGTTTACGAAACATTTAAAGAAGCTGGTTACCCTATAAGACACCTAGATAATACGACCACTGCCGAAGACAGAAAGGATATCTTAATCTGGTTTAAACAAACACCCGATGCCATTTTAACCTCTGTAGGAATTCTTACAACAGGTTTCGATGAGCCAACAGTAGAAACGATAATTATAAATCGTGCCACAAAATCACTCACATTATATTACCAAATGATTGGTCGTGGTTCCAGAAAATTACCCAATAAAGATGAGTTTACAATTATCGATTTAGGTAATAATGCCGCACGTTTCGGACTATGGAGCGAACCAGTAGATTGGCAACATATTTTCAAATCTCCCGAATATTATCTAGACAATTTACGAGAAGATGCAGAAATCGAATTGTACTTCAAATACCAAATGCCACCAGAATTACGAGAAAAATTTAGTAAAACTGAAATCGTAACTTTCGATGTAGATGCCGAACATAAACTAGCTATTTCCTTAAATTTGCGCTCGAAAGTAGTACTAGAAAAATCACTAGATCAGCACGCAGAAATGTGTGTTTATAACACCGAAGAATTAATAGAGGCAAAAAATTTGTCGAAAGAATTACACGATGATATCGAATGTCGTATGAAACGCTATACAAAATGCCTTAGCCAATGTAGCAAAAACTACCGAGAATGGCTAGTAGATGATTATAAAGTAAAATTATTACTTCTAATAGGAAAAAAATACAGAGAAAAATTATTTGCAGAAGAAGATTAAATCGTAGTAAGCTTTAAGCAATAATGCTTTAGCAAAAAAATAATTCAATATACTTAAAGCGTATTGCTTTGAGCTTAAAGCATAAAAATATGTCAAAACAATTCGCAAATTTAGGAATAGCAGAACCCATTTTAAAAGCATTACTAGATCTTAAAATTACTGTTCCCACAGAAATTCAACAAAAATCAGTGCCAGTATTGCTTTCCAGCCAAGACGATTTTATTGGATTAGCAAAAACAGGAACAGGAAAAACAGCAGCTTTCGGATTGCCTTTATTGCAATTAATTAACGTAAATAATGCTAAAATACAAGCCGTAATATTAGTACCAACCAGAGAATTAGGTAACCAAATATTTACAAATTTAGAAAGCTTTGCTAAATATTTACCAGAAGTTTCTATAGCTTCTGTTTGTGGCGGAATACCTATAAAACCTCAAATAGAACGTTTGCAACAAACCACTCATATAGTCGTTGCAACACCAGGAAGGTTGATCGATTTGATAAAAAGAGGCGCAATAAACATTAAAGAAATTAACTATTTAATTCTTGATGAAGCAGATGAAATGGCAACAGCCCTAAAAGAAGGATTAGACCAAATTGCTATCGATTTACCTAAAAACAGAAAAACTTGGTTATTTTCTGCAACAATGCCAGGAACAGTAAAACAATTAGTACAAAACTATATGTCAAAAAAAGTGACACAAGTAAGTGCTAGTATGGAAATTGTGGGTAATTCGAGCATTAATCACGAATATATTGTTGTAGATCCAATAGAAAAATTAGAAGTTCTCATGCATTTTTTAACTTCAAAAGAAGGACAAAGAGGTATTATTTTTTGCAAAACCAAAGCCGCAGTTAATAAATTAGCTAAAAATTTAGCCATTAATCGCTTTTCATCTGGAGCAATACACGGAAGCTTAACGCAACCAATCCGTGATAGAATCATGGATCAGTTTCGTGCAGGACACATTAATATATTAGTAGCCACAGATTTAGCCGCTCGTGGAATCGATGTAAAAGAAATTTCCTATGTAGTAAATTATCATTTACCAGATGTACATGAAACTTATGTACACCGTAGCGGACGTACAGCAAGAGCTGGTGCTAATGGCTTTTCGCTAACGATTTTGCAACAAGAAGAAATTGCTGAAATTTCCGATTTTGAAAAAGCTTTAGGAATTAAATTTGAAAAATTTGAAAAACCCAATCCAGAAAGCATCGAAGAAAATAATGCTTATTTGTGGGCAAAACAAATCTTCAAAACCAAGCCAAATCATGAATTATCAATTGATATTAAAGAAAAAATAAAAACAGTTTTTCATCATCTTACCAAAGATGAACTAATTGAAAAATTAATGGCTAATTATTTTTTGCAAAACAAACCTGATACCACACCAGTTGTAAAAAGGCAAAAAATGAAATAAAGGCAAAAAAATGATAATATTAAATACGTAACAAAAACGAACTATAATTTATATTATGTAAAATAGAATGTTTCAAATTATCTTTCTATCTTCTAAAAAATATTATAAATTTACAACATAGTAATCTTATCCTATCATGAAGAATTCAATTGCAGAAAGTATTGCCAATTTTCTAAAAGATTTTAAACCTTTTAGTTTTTTAAGTTTCGATGATTTAAAAAGTATTTCTAAAACGATTCGTGTAATTCATCTAGAAAAGAATCAAACATTATTTCAAATTAATGATACCTTACATGATGTATTTTATGTCATGAATTCTGGTGTTATACATTTGTCTGTTATTTCTGACGCCGAAGAAACTTTACTCAACAAATGCTATTCTGGCGATGTTTTTGGATTGCGTCCGTTTTTTGCCAAAAACAATTACCAAATGACTGCAAAAACTAACGAAGAAGCCATTTTATATGCAATTCCTATCGAAAGTTTTAAACCATTTGTACTTAAAAACACTGAAGTTTTGCATTTTTTATTAGAAAGTTTTGCCCAAAATTCTAACAATTTAGCAGATAAAAATAGTGATAAATTAATTTCAGATTCTGTACAATTATCTGAATTTCAGAATGATTTTTCTTATTTTCAAACGCTAAATTACAATAAAAATCCATTAATTGTAACATACGATCAGACCATTCGTGAAGTGGCTATAATAATGGCAGACAACCTATTAGATGCGGCATTTATAAATAATAATACTAAATTAGTTGGTATTGTTACCGATGCTGATTTTAGAGAAAAAGTAGCCACAGGAAAGCATGCCATTCAGTCACATATCGATAAGATAATGACCCATGCAGTAATTACTGTTCCAGAAAATATTTCATTAGCAGAAGCCCAATTGGTCATGCTTTCCCATAAAGTACATCACTTATGTGTAACGATAGATGGTACGATTTATACCCAAATAAGAGGTATTATCACCCAAAATGATTTGGTTCAGGCACAAGCAAATTCTCCAGGAGTATTAGTCAAAGAAATAAAACGTGCTATAAATGCTGCCCAATTAAAATCTGTAAGAAATTCTCTTTCAAATATTATACAGCAAGCGGTGACAAAAAATATTCCTTTGCAGCATATTTTTAATATTTCTGGCGAAATTACATTAGCAATTATTAGAAGAGCAATAGAAATAGGTATTTTAGAACTGGGCTCACCCCCTGCTCCTTTCGTGTTTTTAAGCATAGGAAGTCAAGGGAGAAAGGAACAATTATTATTAACGGATCATGACAGTTTATTAATATTTAATGATGTAGATATTCAACAAGTTCGTAGTGTAAAAGATTATTTTAATCAATTGACAAAAAAAGTAAATGAAACTTTAGAAAAAATAGGATACAAACACTGTAATTTCGGACATAATTCTAACAATCAAAATTACTCTAAGTCATTAACTGAATGGATAAAACAATACGAAAGCTGGATAAACACTCCGGGGGAATTTACAAATGAGCATTGTGCGATATTTTTTGATTACGAATTTGTTTTTGGAGATTCAAATCTAGAAAATAGCATCACCGAAACCATATATAAAATTAAAAATAAAGCCTTATTTTTTGATTATTTAGGCAATGACGCCTTAAAAAAACCAGCACCGCTTAATTTCTTTAAAAAATTTAATGAAGAAGAAGAGGGATTATATAAATATAAATTTAACATCAAAGAAAAAGGAATAAATCAATTGGTAGATATTGCTCGTTTGCTGTCTATTCATCACGGTTTGAAAGGAATTAAGAATACCTTTTCTAGGTATAAAGAATTGGCAATAAAGGACACTCAAAATGCAGAGATTTTCTTGAAGGCTGCCGATACTTTCTTACTTTTGTCACGATATAGAACTCTTGAAGGAATTAAAAATGATAATGCAGGAGAATATATCGATTTAGAAAAAATATCGAAATCAGATAAAGAAAAACTAAAAGAATCTTTACATGTTTTAAAAGATTTAGAAGAGATTTTAAAAGACACTTTTCAACTAACACAATTTTCATAACATGCTCGATTGGTTAAAAAAAATAGGCAAAGATTACCCAGAATTTTGGAAAAATTACCTTGTTCAGTTTGAAATGCAAACCGAAAGAAAAGTTGCATTATATATAGAAACAACGGGAATAAATCCAGCTAAAGATAAAATTATATCTATTGGTGCCATTGCCATCGAAAAAAATCAGATTCGTATAGACAATTGTTTAGAAATAGAACTAAATAAAGCCGAGATATTAGAAGGTAAAGACTTTAGTTACCAAGAGATTCAGGCTATAGAATCCTTAATAAATTTTATAGGAAATGCAACTCTGGTAGGGCATCGCATTCATTATGACATTCAAATTATTAATGAGTATTTGCATAAATTGCAGAGTGGTCGCATTAAAAATAACTTGCTAGATGTTGAAGTGATGCATGGCAGGATTATTGACCAAAATGCTAAACAATTTTCATTAACCGAATTGTTATCAATTTATAAAATTGATTCTCCACATATTCCTACATCGGCAAACATGGCATTTTCAATAGCTTTGCTGTTTTTGAAATTAAAAAGCAGATTAAAAATGACTAATTAATCATTTTGCATATTAAAAAACAGATAACCAAACTGAATTTTTTATTTAAGCTTAATAGTAAAAAATAGCCAAAGGTAATGCTATCTTTACTACATTACCTTTGGCTACTAAGCTTGTAAAATTTTTATAATAATAATTTACAATTTCCCTTCTTTAATTTCCTCTACAATTTCGGGGTTTAATAAAGTAGTGATATCACCAAAATTAGCAAAATCTCCTTCTGCAATTTTGCGTAAAATACGTCTCATAATTTTTCCTGAACGAGTTTTTGGCAAACCAGATACAAACTGAATTTTATCTAATTTAGCGATTGGTCCAATATGGTCAGAAACATTTTGGTTTATTTCTTTGGCAAGGTTTGTTTTGTCTCTCGTTTCTCCGCTTTCTTTTAGCATTACAAATCCGTACAATGCATTTCCTTTTAGATCATGAGGAAAGCCAACAATAGCACTTTCGGCAACTGCTGGATGTTCATTTATTGCGTCTTCTATTGGTGCTGTTCCTAAATTATGTCCAGAAACAATGACTACATCATCTACCCGACCTGTAATTCGATAATAACCTACTTCGTCACGCAAAGCACCATCTCCAGTAAAATATTTTCCAGGAAATGCAGAAAAATAAGTTTCCTTATATCGCTGATGGTTGCCCCAAATGGTTCTTGCTATTCCTGGCCAAGGAAATTTAATGCACAAGCTACCTGAGACTTGATTTTCTTCTATTTCGTTGCGTTTTTCGTTCATAAGAATTGGCTGAATTCCTGGTAAAGGTAACGATGCGTAGGTTGGTTTTGTTGGGGTTACAAAGGCAATTGGCGAAATCATAATTCCACCAGTTTCGGTTTGCCACCAAGTATCTACCATAGGACAACGCTTCCCTCCCACGTGGTCGTTGTACCAATACCAAGCTTCTTCATTAATAGGCTCTCCAACAGAACCAATGACTTTTAGCGATTTTAATGGGTATTTTTGTACATAAGATAAATTTTCTTTTGCCAAAGCACGAATAGCTGTTGGGGCTGTATAAAATTGGGTAACTTTATGTTTTTCTATTACTTCCCAAAAACGAGAAAAATCTGGATATGACGGAACACCTTCAAAAATTACTGTTGTAGCTCCGTTTAGAAGAGGGCCATAAAGTATGTATGAATGTCCTGTTATCCAACCAATATCGGCGGTACACCAAAAAATATCATCGTCTTCATAATTAAAAACATTTTTGAAGGTATAGGCAGAGTAAACCATATAACCAGCCGTTGTATGCACCATTCCTTTAGGTTTACCTGTAGATCCTGAGGTATAAAGAATAAATAATGGATCTTCGGCATCCATAATTTCAGGCATATTATTGTCTAGTGCTTCATCTAAAAGTGGTTGCAACCAAATATCACGACCTTCTTTCATTTTTACAGAAGTGTTGGTTCTTTTTACGACTAAGACTTTTGTTACGCATGGACATTTTTCTAAAGCTTCATCGATAATTGCTTTTAAATCGATGGTTTTTTCTCCACGAAAACCACCATCGGAAGTAATAACCATTTTGCATTCAGAATCATTTATTCTTGAGGCTACTGCCGATTCCGAAAATCCCGCAAATACAACCGAGTGTATAGCTCCAATTCTGGCGCAAGCCAAAGTTGCAATGGCTAATTCTGGAATCATAGGTAAATAAATACAAACTCTGTCTCCTTTTTCTATACCTTGTTCTCTCAATACATTTGCCATTTTAGAAACTCGTACATACAATTCGTTATACGAAATATGCAAGGCTTCTTCATTTGGATTGTTTGGTTCGAAAATAATTGCTGTTTTTTCGCCCCGACGAGCCAAATGCCTATCGATACAGTTTTTTACAATGTTTACTTTTGCGCCTTTAAACCATTCTATTTTGGCTTCAACCATGTCAAATTCTACTACTTTTTCGCATTCTTGGTACCAAGTAAAATTTTCTGAAGCAATTTTCCCCCAAAATTTCCTTGGTTCTCGAATCGATTTGTTGTAATGCTTAAAGTATTGTTCTAGATTGTCAATTTTGTAATAACTCATAAATATTCTTAAATTTTATTAATTCTTATTTTATTATAAATGCCTGTTTTTTTTTTAATACTTGTAATCTCATCAATAATATTTTAATTATCAATGTTTTACTATATATTTAGGATTTCCAGTTGCGCCTAACTGTTTTAGGTACTGTACTAAAAGCATTTTCTTATTATTTGTGTAACAACACGAATCGTAAATTATGGCAATTGTATCTCCATAACCTTCATAAATATGTTTGGCTAGAGTAGCCTATACTATCGTTAGTTAATAAGTACATTTCAAAAATAGTAAAACCTGCAATAATTAATGGTATTAAAATGAAAAAAAATATTCTAAAAACAAAATATTCCTATTTTCCTGAGGTTAAATTTCTGATATATAACATCACTGCTTTGATTAATTTTGATACAGAATTAATTGTTACAAAATTAAACATTTATTAATCAGTAATTTAACACAAATAATGGTGAGATATGAGAATATTATAGGTCAAAAAAAAAAAAAACGGGTTATACCATTTAGATTTATAAAATAGGCTAAAATTTTTTGGTCTATTTTTTTATGTATTTTAGACAATTTTATAATTCTAATTATGTGTATTTGGCAAATTCAAAAAACATATTAGTAAAAGAAAGTGAGTTGGAACTTAAGAAGATAATGAGGCAACAACCTATTCATAAAAAAAATCTTATTCACATGCTGTTAATTCTATAGAACTGGCTAGTATCCTAAAAGTAAACCACAATACAGCTCAGAAATGGAGAAAGACTTATTCAGAGAAAGGTATAGATGGGCTACTTTTTGATGGAAGAGTTGGTTTTAAACCATCAAAAATCAATAGTGAAATACATTTAGCTATTGAAAAAAGATTAACTTCTCCAAAAGATGCTTTTACATCTTATGTGGATTTAATTAATTGGATTGTAGAGAATAACATTCCTGAGGGTAGAAACTATCACACTGTAAACAAGTATGTGAAAAGGCATTTTGGTGCCAAGCTAAAAGTATCTCGAAAAAGCCACATAAAAAAGACCCAAATTCAGTAGAGTCTTTTAAAAAAACTTCCAAATAATTCTTGAAAATACATTAAAAAATGCTCCAGAAACATTTACTTCTTTCAATCTTTATGTGCAAGATGAAAGTAGATTTAGATTATTTACAAGAATGGAGACAGTTTAGTAATGGAACTACCGCACATGGGGTAAAATTAAGTACTACTATTAAAAATATCTTTAGGACGATTATAAATTTATGCTAAATATTACATACAAAGATTTTTTTTTGTATTATTGAATAAGATAACAAGAAAGTAATCAATATTATAGTTAATTTTTTTAAATTATACCACAAATTAAGTTAACACTACGATCTAAAAGTAAGAATCCAGAAAAAAATAAAAAAACACTTAAAACCAATTAATCATATCATTTTGCATAACAGCTAATAATTCGTTTATATACCAGAAATAATTGAAATGAAAACAACAAATTATAACTTTCCGTTTATTAAGAAACAATTTACAGCCGAGCAATTTTTTATGTTTTCGATGGTATTTGTAAATGCAGGAAATTATTTGTATAACTTATTGTTAGGGAGAATTTTAGGACCACAAAAATTTGCTGATGCAGCAATTTTAATCACTTTTTTGTTAATATTATCTTTTGTAGGTATGGCTTTTCAGATTGTTACCACAAAATATATTGTTATTTATGACCAAAATAAAACCTCTTTTTTCACGAAACTAATGTATAAAGCAGCCTTGTTTTTAGGCTTTTTTATTGGATTTTTAATAATTTTTTGTAGTAAATATTTACAAAGTATTTTTAAAACCGATACTTTTTTAATGTTTGTAATTTTTGGATTTTCTGTTCCGTTATATTTTTTAATGAGTGTAAAACGAGGTATTTGCCAAGGCAAAAATAAATTAATCGACTTGTCTAAAACCTATATTTTTGAAATGCTAAGCAGATTGTTACTTACTTTTATACTTATATTTTTATTTTACAAGTTTACCGCATCGATACTTGTTGCTATTGGTATTGCAGTGTCGTTTATATTTGGATTAATTCCTGTCAAGATTAGCAATTCGAGTAATTTAATCTCTAATCTGGACAATCAAGTTAAAATTAAGGAAATCGCCTCTTTTTTTGCCTTAACAGCTTTTTATGAATTTACACAAATTATTATTAACAACAGCGATGTTATTATGGTCAAATATTTTTTTGATAATACCAACTCTGGTCTTTATGCATCGCTAGCCCTCATTGGTCGAGTAGTATATTTTGTGGCCTGGATGTTTGTAATGCTTTTATTACCAAAGGTTTTACAATTAAAAAAAGAAAATAAAAACACAAAACCAATTTTATTAAAATATGTTTTGTATATATTTTGCTTGTCGGCATCAATTGTAATTGTAACTTGGTTGTTTCCAGAAACAGCAATTTTGCTACTATTTGGTAACAAATATCTTGCAATATCTTTTTTATTATGGAAATATGCTGTTGCAACCTCTATATTTGCAATAGCCAATATTTTTGCGTATTATTTTTTATCGATAAATAAATATGTGCCAGTTGTTATTACTGGTATTTTAGGATTGTTACAAATTGTACTTATTTGCTTATTTCATTCGTCATTAGAACAAGTTGTAAATATGCAAATTCTGGCAATGTCAATCTTATTATTCTTTCAATTATTCTTTTACTTTTATCAAAATAAAACAGCACAATTTTAGTTAAAAAAAAAAATCTTATAGCTTATGAAAATAGCAATAGTAACTGCGTTTCCGCCAAGTAAAGTGACCTTAAATGAATATGGGTATCATTTAGTAAAAAACTTTGTAAAAAAAGAAGCTGTTTCAAGTTTAGTCATAATTTCAGATAAAACTATCCAGACCAAACAACTAGATTTTGATAATTCAGAAAAAGTTATTGTAAATGAATGTTGGGAATTTAATAGTTATTGGAATTTTTTTACAATTATAAAAGCTGTTTATAAAGAAAAACCAGATGCCGTTTTATTCAATTTACAATTTGTAAAATTTGGCGATAAAAAAATACCAGCAGCCTTGGGATTAATAACTCCTATGTTTCTTCGCTTTTTTGGTTTCAAAACCATAGTATTATTGCACAATATTTTGGAGCAGGTAGATTTAGAAAATGCTGGATTTACAAGTAATAAATTGGCTCAAAAAATATATACTTTTATTGGTACAACACTAACTAGATGTATGCTAAAAGCTAATTTTTTAGCAGTAACCATCAATAAATATGTAGCAGTATTAAACAAAAAATACAAAACGAATAATATTATTTTAATACCACACGGCTCTTTTGAAACACCACAAAATCCAAATTTTGATTTGCCTGATGGGCCAAAAAAAATAATGGCTTTTGGTAAATTTGGAACGTATAAAAAGGTAGAAATTTTAATAGAAGCACTTCAAATAATTAGAAAAACTAATACACAACCAATTCAGGTAGTTATTGCAGGAACAGATAGTCCCAATACACCTGGATATTTGAAATCTGTACAAGAAAAGTATGCTGCAGTAGAAGGAATTATATTTACTGGATATGTAGAAGAAAATGATGTAGAGCGTATTTTTACAGAAAGTACGATTGTAGCCTTTCCATATACCTCTACCACAGGGAGTTCTGGAGTTTTGCATCAAGCAGGAAGTTATGGCAAAGCAGTTGTAATGCCAGATTTGGGAGATCTGGCTTTGCTAGTGGAAGATGAGGGGTATAAAGGTGAATTTTTTAGTCCAGAAAGTGCAAGTTCATTAGCAATTGCAATAAATAAAATACTGGAAAATGATTCTTACAGAAAAGAAATTGCCCAAGCCAATTATAAAGCGGCCTGCACCTTGTCTATGGATAAAATTACAGATATGTATCTCGAAAAATTTAATCAAATTGCTTAATCATAAGTTATAAACTCGAATGATGGTTTAATTTTTCCTTTTGAATTAATAAATCCAAAGTTTTTTTGCTTGTTTTTTTGCCAAGGCCATTTTCCTGCCACTTGGTCAGGAACATTAGGAAAATCGTATAGTGTCCAGGACATAAAGGAAACTTTATTCTTTTTAAATTTTGCTTGTATTTTCTTGTAATATTCTGCTTGATCCTCTTCATTATTTCCTGTCCAGTTCCAGAAACCATGGTAAGAAGGAACACCAAATTCCTGAATGACAACAGGTTTTTTTGTAAATTTTTCTAATGTTGCATTTTCGGTTTCGAAATCAGCTATCGAATTGTAAAAATGATACGAAACAAAATCTACTTTGTCTTCTAAATTTGTGGCTTCGTAAGAGTTAGACCAACCAATAGTTACTAAATGATTTGGGTCGTTTTCTTTAACAATAGTAATCATTTGTTGTAACCAACTTAATACATTTTTTTTATTGCGATTTTCAAAATCTAAATTGGGCTCATTTTTAATATCCCAAGCCAAAACGGCTTTGTGTTTTTTAAATTCTGAAACTATTTTTTCTGCATGGCGACTGGTTAATGTCCAACTTTCTAGCGTATAATCGCTGTAAAAATCAAACAAAGTTACAATTACTTTTAAGTTTTTTTCTTCTGCTAAATCTAATAAAATTTTTAGTTTTTTCAGTTTCTCAGGATTAACATTGGCTTTGCCAAAATCGTCATATTGAACAAAAATTCGGATCGAATTTAATTTTGCTTTTTTAATAATATCAAAATCTTTAGCAATTGTATCTTTATTAAATAAAACGCCAAAAGTATCCCAAGCGGATTTTTTTGGATAATAATTAATCCCTTTAATTATAAAATCAGCATTCTTATATTTTATTTTTTTTGCGTCTATTTTAAATTCTGGATTTGATTTTAAGGTGTCTTTTGCAAATGGTTCTGGCTTCATTTTCTGAAAGTGCCGTACACGCCAAAAACCGTCTTCGAGCAACATCAAAACTTTATATGTGGCTGTATCTTGAACTTCGGTTATTAGTTTTTCGTCTTTAAAAACCTTTTGGTATTCAATTACATTTTTGTCTGTAAAAACAACTTGTTGACCATCTTCGCTATAAAATTCTAATTTTGGATTGTGTTTGATAGTCGTGCTTTCTATAGCTATTTTATTTTTTAAATTGTATGCAATAGATTGGTATAAATTTATTCTTGCGCTTTTAGAATAAAAATCTTCTATGCCTTGTTTTTTGTTCTTTTCTAACGATTTGTTTCTTACATACCAAGAAAAAAGATAGTCTTTTTCTATCATTTTTAGTGTGTTGGGTTCCATTTCTCGGCCTACATTTATATTGTTTTGCCAAGTTACTTTTGGCAAATAAGTATTTATAGTTTCTTTTTCTAAATGCAACATAGAACTTCTGCTGGCACCAGAATTTAAATATTGCAAAATACTACTTAACCCAAAAAGCAGACATGCATTTAAGATTATAAATGAAGATATTAAAACAATTCGAATCGTATTTTTATTATTTATGAAGCTCATAGTTAATAGTTTCTGTTTTTTTGATAATCCCTAATGCAATAATTTCGAATCGATAACTTTTAGCTGTAAAAAAATCTTGCGAAAGTTGAAATGTAGCCATTCCTTTTGAAGTGTCTTCTTGCAAAGTTGCTACTAAAATATTTTGATTAAAAATTTTAAGTATAACTTTAATTCCGTTTGGAGCTATTTGATTCATAAAACTTTTAATGGGTCCAATTTTTATCGTTCTATTTTTATTTGTAAATAAATAATTAAATGACGACAAAATAGGTTTGTAACTAATAAACAGTAAGTTACTTTCTGCTATTCCCATTATAAAGGCTTTTACTGAATAGATTTCTTGATGATCTGGATGCAATATTTGTGCTATTGCAATTCCGTTTATAGTGGTTCCAAATGTTTTTAAAATTATATTTTTTTTTGTTTTAATAATAAATGTAATCATTGTACCATTGCTAGCAATATTACCATATTTGTCTTTTATGACAGATGTTGTAAAGTGTGTTATCTGGTTTCCATCGGCAAAATCATGATTTCTAGTATAATTGATGGTAAAATTTGTAGGTAGGTTTGGATAAACTTCGGTTTCAATTTCTTTGGTTTCGATAGCATTACACTCTGATGACACTAACATTTTTCCAGATTTTGTAGGCGAAAAAATGTCATACCAAGCAATAAAGTTTTTGGTTTTTAATTTCAAATTTGTAATGTTTTGCAAAAATTGATGTTTTAGGATAATTTCAGTATCTTCTTCCTTAGGATTATCAAAACTATCTGTTGGTACAGTAACCATCATAGTAAATTCTTTTGCGCCAGCTAAAATAGTTCGTGGACCAAGATAATTCTCGATAACGGTTTTTGTTTTGTCGTTTGGCAAAATTTCAAATATTCCAGAATTTATTGTTTCATTTTGGTTAATTAGGAACCAGGAAACATTACCTGTTTTTTGGCAATAATTAAGGGGCAATTTAAAAACGTAATTTCCTTTTTTTAGAGTTGCATCAAGAATTGTTTTGCCATACGAATGCACAATAAAAAGTTGCGGTTTTTCATTTTCAGATTTAGAATAAAACTCTAATTTGATACTATGTCCTGCAATATTTTTTTTGTTTTTAGAAACCAACTCAAACACTACTTTATTATCTGAGGAGACCCAAGTAGTTCCGAATGCTAAAAGAAGCAAAGTACCTAATAAAAATACTGTGTAAATTACTTTTTTCATTATCTTGGATTTCCTATATAATTGTTAATTTCGATTTTAATAAAATTAAACCCTTTACCTTTTATCATTTGCAATTGTTCGTCGTTTTGAGCAAATTTTCTATTCGGAACTACCGCTTTAGATATTGATGCGTTGGCCAAACCATTTACAAAACAATTTTCTAATGATGATTTTAGTATTTTGCAATTCATTAAATTTAATAATTTATAATCAAAATAATTTTTGCGTTGCACTCGTACTCCTGCATTCATAAAGAGATGATCTACATAAATTAGTTCTTTTTTTTCGTTGTAATACGAAACTAAAATTTCTGGAATGGTACTTTCTTGAATCCCAAAATTAAACAAGGTTCCTTTGATGTGGTTGCTTTCTATTGCAAAATCAGAAAGAGCAACTTGAGTATATAAATCGGTAATGGCTACATTTCCTGCACATTGAATATCGAATGTAACTGGATTTTCCTGAATTTCTAAAGGTGTAAACTCGTTAGGATTGAAAGTTTTGGGTTTTATATCGGTATTTTTTAGCCAAGCAATATCTTCAAAATTTACTTTAAAACTTGTAATTTCTTTTGGCATCAGCTTGTGCTTAATTTCGTATTTCGAATTAAAAGAGGCAAGTTTTTTGTCGTTATAACCGTACAAAGAAGCTTTTAAAACTACATCGGCAGGTACATTATCTACATTTTGAACTTCACCAATTATTATATATTGTTTATTGTATTGGATTAGTTTTGCTGATAAAATTTCTAATACAGGTTGTTTTAAAACATCGTCGTGATAGGTTTGTTGTGTAGAAACGGCACGTCTTCCGTGTTTGAAATATTGGGTGTTATTGTTGGCAATAAATTGATCTGGAGGAATATCTAAATCGATTTTATTTGGCACAATAAACCATTTTCCATTTTCTTTAATAACCTCATGTATATAATCTTTTTTAATAATTTCTAATGGTGTAATCCATTTGGTTTTTGCAATAATTTTTGCTGCTTTTTTTGTTTGGCTAAGCACTTGAATATCTATTGCATCCATTTTTGCATACGAATTTAAAATCCCGTCTTGAACGGCGGTTTCTAGCATAAATTGTGATAACGATTTGTCGCTTTTTGGGTCTAAAAACGAATGTGCTTTTTCAAATTCTTTAAAATCAATGGCATCATAATAGGCTTTTATGACATTTATGGGGCTTAATTGTGAAGAATTATTAAGATAAAATTGGTATGTAAAATAAAAAATAATTACTACTAAAAATCCTGTCCAAAGATGCAAAAGTGTAACCAATTTTTGTGGAAATTTATTGTATTCTAGCGCAAATTTAAAAAAATCAGGTTTTCTAATTGTTTTTAGCTTTAAGGCTTGGTACAGTATCATCTGAATATTTAAAACAAAGGCAATAATTACCGTTAGCAATGGGATGATTCCCCACATTAATTTTTGATATAGCGGAACATCTTCAAATGGACGGATTTTAGATAATGGCGGAACATTGAGTTTTTCCCAAACCATAATACCGTTTTCTAATTGTGTTAAGCGATGCCAACCACAGAAATATAAAATTGGATCATAAAATTTATCATTAGAAAAAACATATTTTAAATTATATTTTTCGGGAACTGTCAAAAATTGTTGCAATGAACCAATGCCTTCTAAACCTCTAAATTTCGAATTTTCTAAGCGTTCAACAGCACGGGAAGTGAGTTCTGGCAATCTTCGGGCTGAATGATAATTACCATCAACAGTCAAAGCATTAGTTTGATAGGATAACGTTGCCATTTGATCGCCAAAACCCAAAGGTAAATAACGCCATTGGTCATGTTGATCTTGGTTTAGGAAGTTTATTATGGGTAATGTATTTATTTTTTGAGGTTGAAAAGGTCGAAAATACCCCAAAGTAATTGTTACAATTGCCACAAATAAGAAAGAACCAGCTAATAATCCGGAGATGATTTTGTAATATACTGACCCAAATCGCTCTTGAAAATTAATTCGTAAATCGCCTTCAAGCAATCTGTACACAAATTCTCCAAACATGGGTAAACTCATTATGGCTGCCCAAAGTGTGAAACGATCTAGTGTTAAAATATTAAACGCATTAGCACCTAAAATCTTTAGAGGAATTGGAGTTGTTCCTCCTGTTCCTAAAACAAATAATAAGGAAATTGACAATCCAAAAAAGAGATAACGTTTGCTATAATATCTGTAAAATATATATGGCAAAAGGAACAGTAAAATTCCCCAAGGAATTAAAAAAAACATCAAACCTGAAGAAGTAACTTGGATAAAATTATCCCGACTTCCGTGGGGAATTGGCACTTGTGTTATGGGATTGTTCTTAGAATTAATCCAATACGGGAGAATACAAAAAACAATTAAGAAAACTGACGTTGCACCAAAAATAATTATCCTTTTTAATAGCGGGAATAAGGTTTGTATAAATAATTTTAATGTAACTTCTTTATACGAATTAACCTTTTCTCGAGCAGCATCTATTACGGTCATTCCTATTAATGGAAATATAAAAAAAATCATTCCAAACAATGGAGTCACGTGATGCGAACAAACGGTAACCGCAATTAATGAAACGGAAGTAAAATAGTATTTTTTTATGCCTGTTTTTATCCAAAGATAAATTTCGGGTAAAGCATGCATCAAAATAGAAATTCCTATAATACTTGGCAATTGACCAAAAATATGAAGGGTTTCTATAAATGAGGAGGAGAAAACAGATAATAATGCGGCATATCCCGCAACATTTCGATTGCCCGTAATGAGGAGTGAAAACCTAAAAACACCTGTAATAAATAAAATAATACCAATAATAGCAACTGTAAACAAACCAAATTTTAATCCGCCAACGAAGGATAACAATCCAATACATTGATGCACTAATGGAGGATATCCCATAACCGTAAACCCAGTGTACCAACTGTAATTCCAGGGTTCAAACCAACTTTGTGCATAATGATTTCCAAAGAATAAATGAATAAGTGCGTCATAAGTATTTTCTAAAGTAAAAAAAATAGCACTTGCGTGGAAAACAATTCCAACAAGCAATGCCGTCAATAAATATTTATTCGATTTTTCTTTCACTTATCATTAGTACTATTGAAGTTGTAAAAGTAAATAATAATAAACTTAAAAAAATAAAACTGCTACGCATTTTTTTTTATATTTGTTAAAATCAAAACAAATTCACAATGAAAATCTTAATTATAGACGATCAAGAATTAGTACTACTTTCTTTAGAAAAATGCTTAATAGATTTAGGCTACCAAGTGTACACTTCAAAAACAGTAGCGCATGCTATTTCGATTTATGATAAAGAAATTCCAGATTTAGTGATAACAGACATTAATTTATCTACCACTGATCAAAATATTGAAACCAGCACTACTTATGCCGGATTAGATATTGTAAAATACATAAAAATAACAAAAAATCATAAAACCCCAGTGATGATTTTAACAGGAAGTACAGATGAAAATGTACTTTCAAAAGGTTTTGAATTAGGCATAGACGACTATATGAAAAAACCTTTAAGTTTTACAGAAATTGCGCTGAGAGTAAAAAAACTTATAGGTAGTAGTAATCTAGAAAACACAAAAACAGAAAAAAACAGGTACATACAAAGCAATATTATTGGAGTTGTAATACCTTGTTACAATGAAGAAAGCAGATTGTTAGGTGAAGATTTTAAAATATTTATACACAAAAACTTAGGGTATCATTTGTGTTTTGTAAATGATGGTAGCAAAGACAAGACTTTACAAGTATTACAAGAACTAGCTTTAGGAAACGAAGACAGAATAAGTGTTTACGATTGTACGAAAAATGGTGGCAAAGCAGAAGCAGTTCGCCTAGGAATGCTACATTTAGCAAAACAATCCCAATTTAATTATATAGGATTTTTAGATGCTGATTTATCTACTAATTTTGAAGATTTTAATGATCTAGCAACAACTATTTCGAATTCGAATTTTAAAATTGTAAGTGGCTCAAGAATTAATCGAATGGGGGCAGATATAACAAAGCAATCGGCAAGAGCTATAATTAGCAAAACGATAAATTTCTTTATCCGTAAAACACTAGATATGGATTTTAAAGACACACAATGTGGTGCTAAAATTATGACCAAAGAAATTGTAGAAAAAACCTTTCAGAAAAAATTCTTGACCAAGTGGCTTTTTGATGTAGAAATTTTTATGAGAATGAAAAAAATATATGGTCATAAGGAAGCGCAAAATTTAATATGCGAACAACCACTAAAAAAGTGGATTCATGCAGATGGCTCAAAATTATCTATGAAAGATTCTGTAAAAATTGTTTTTCAAATTTTTCAAATTGCCTTTCATTACCGATAAAAAATTATACAGTTTTTTTTTAACCCGCTAGCTGTAATTGAATTTATTTTTAAAAAAAAGGGCTATTATTTTATTTTTTTTGTGCTAACGTAACTAATAAAAAAATACTATAAAAACTCCTAATTTTCTAATCATAAAATAGATATGTATTATTTTGAATAGTTATTTTATTTTTATTTTAATCTATTGAAAATTAACAAACAAACGATACATTTTGTAAATTTGTGTAACACATTAATATACTTGTAAAATGAAAGATATCAAAATGAACAAAGTTTTAATAGCTTTAGATTATAATCCTACGGCACAAAAAATTGCCGAAGTTGGCTTTTCATTAGCAAAGTCGATGAATGCAGAAATTATCTTGCTACATGTTTTATCTGCACCTGTTAATTATACTACTGTTTATAATCCTATCATGGGTTTTGATGGTTTTGTAAACTTAGATATCGTCGAAATAGACAACGAGTTCTTAAAAAAAATGGCTCTTGAATTTTTAGAAAACGTAAAAAAACATTTAGAGGACACAACCATTAGTACCATTGTAAAAGAAGGAGATTATTCTGAAGCAATTCTTGAAACCGCAAATATGCAACGAGCAGATATTATAATTGTAGGAAATCATAATAAAAAATGGTTAGAAAAAGTACTTTTGGGTAGCACCACCCAAAAAATATTACATGACACTAATATTCCTGTTCTGATAGTGCCTACAAATAAAGATTTATAAGAAGCATTAAGACAACGTAAGTACAAAATTTAGTATAAAAAACAATACTAATAGTGTGCTGTTTGCTAAATATTGTTAAAACTAAAATAATTTTTTTATTGATTATCTGCCATAACGCTAAACGAAACAAAAAACAGTTGCAAGAAAATTCTTACAACTGTTTTTTTAGTTATTAAATGTACCAAACAATTTTATTTCCAACCGCCTCCTAGCTCTTTATAAACATGAACTACAGAGTTTAGTTGTTCTTTTTTTGTTTCAATTAATTCCAGTTTTGTTTCAAGAGCATCGCGCTGTGTCATCAATACCTCAAAATAATCTACTCGAGCTGACTTAAATAAATCATTAGAAACCTCAATAGATTTGTTAAGAGCCTCTACTTGTTGTGATTTCAAATCATACCTTTTTTGCAAATTATCAATTTTAGAAAGTTGGTTCGAAATTTCTAAATAAGCATTTAAAATAGTACGCTCATAATTATACATTGCTTGAAGTTGGCGAGCATTTGCATTTTTAAATTCGGCTTTAATTGCATTTCTATTAATTAGTGGCCCTGCAATATCGCCAGCTAAAGAGTAAAGCAATGATTCTGGCAATTGAAACAAGTAAGAGGGATTAAATGCTTGCAATCCTATTGCTCCAGATATATCTAATGAAGGATAAAATTCTGCTCTTGCTACTTTTACATCTAATTTTGCTGCGACTAATTGTAACTCAGCTTGCTTAATATCAGGACGATTTGCTAATAATTGCGAAGGAATTCCTGATCGAATAATAGATGGTAACAACTTTAGAAAGTTACTATTATCTCTTTTTATTTCCTGCGGATAGCGAGCTAACAAAAAGTTAATTCTATTTTCTGTTTGTTTTATATCCTGAAGAATATCAAACTCTTTACTTTTAGATGATAATACTTCTGCTTCAAATTTTTGAACTGCCAATTCAGTAGCCCTAGCTGCTTGTTTCTGGATTTTTATAATTTCTAATGCGTTCGATTGTAATATTATATTTTGTTTTACAATGTCTAATTGGTTATCGAGTGCTTGCAATTCATAATACGAATCGGCTACTTCTGCAATAAGATTTGTAATTACAAAATTTTTACCTTCAATAGTAGATAAATACCTACTAACTGCTGCTTTTTTTGAATTGCGTAGCTTTTTCCAAATATCAATTTCCCAATGTGCAACAGCAGCAAGAGTATAATTTTGCAGGTTTTCAGGTACTTTATTGCCTGGTGTTATTTCTGCAGATGCATCTCCTGCTCCTTGGCTAGTATATGTCCCAACTTTTTCAATTCCGGCACCTGCACGAAGACCAAAAGAAGGCAATAATGCTCCCTTTCGCATTCGAATATCATTCTTTGCTATTTCAATTTCCTGCAAAGTAATCATAAGTTCCTGATTATTTTTTAGCGCAACATCGATTATATCTACTAAATTTTGATCTTTAAAAAATGTTTTCCAAGGAATATTAGCTGTATTTATAGTATCTTTATTTGCAGTAATATATGATTCTGGGATTGTTTTAGTGCTTGATGATACAACTTCAGGAGTCTTACAACTTACCACCGCTAAGCAAATGCCTAGCGGGATAAGGAATTGATATGTTTTTATTTTCTTATACATTTTGATCAATTTCTTCGGTTAATGGATTGTTATTTTGTTTTTTGACCATCTTAATTTTTGCAGCAATACTACCAAATATATAATACAATCCAGGTATTAGTAATACTCCTATGACTGTTCCTAGAAGCATTCCGCCAAGTGCGGCAGTTCCTATGGTTCTGTTACCAATTTTACCCGGTCCGGAAGCAAGTGCTAATGGAACCAATCCTGCAATAAAGGCAAATGAAGTCATTAAAATAGGTCTGAATCGTACTTTTGCACCTTCCATAGCTGCTTCTAAAATAGTGGCTCCTGCTTCGTGCTTTTGAACGGCAAATTCAACAATCAGAACCGCATTTTTACCTAATAATCCTATAAGCATTACAAAGGCTACTTGTGCATAAATGTTATTTTCTAATCCGCACATGGAAAGCAATAAAAATGATCCAAAAATACCCGCAGGAAGTGATAGAATTACAGCAAATGGTAATACAAAACTTTCGTATTGTGCTGCTAAAACTAAATAAACAAACAGCAAACAGATTAAGAAAATATAAATAGCTTCGTTACCTCTACCTACTTCATCTTTAGAAATTCCTGCCCAATCTATACCGTATCCTCTTGGTAATTTTTTCTGGGCAACATCTTGTATTGCTTTAATGGCTTGACCACTACTGTATCCTGGTGCAGATTGTCCGCTTATTTCAGAAGCATTGTACATATTGTGCCTTGTAATTTCAGACAAACCATATACTTTTTCCATTTTCATAAATGCAGAAAACGGGACCATTTCGTCACGGCTATTTTTTACATATAACTTCATAATATCCTCTGGCAAGGCTCTGTATTCTGGCGATGTTTGTACAATTACTTTATATTGTCTATCGTATTTAATAAAACTAATTTCGTAATTACTACCTACCAAAGTAGAAAGTGTATTCATCGCATTGTCAATCGTAATGCCTTTTTGTTGGGCAATATCGTTGTCTATTTTCATCATATACTGCGGAAAACTAGCACTATAAAAGCTAAAAACAGAGGATAGTTCGGGACGTTTGTTAAGTTCTTTTACGAAATCATTATTTACCGTTTCCATTTTTTTAAAATTGCCTGACCCAGCTTTGTCTAACAAACGCAACTCGAATCCTCCTGCAGCTCCATAACCTGGTACAGCTGGCGGTTGAAAAAATTCGAGTGTTGCTCCAGTAATATCTTTCGATTTTTCTTCGAGCTCTTTCATAATCTCATTTGCGGAATGCTTGCGGTCTTCCCAATTTTTTAAGTTAACCAAACAAGTTCCAGAATTGGCGCCTGTTCCTTCGGTTAATATTTCAAAACCTGCCAATGCTGATACAGATTTAACACCTTCAATTTTTTCTGAAATTTTTTGCAATTTTAAAGCCACATCATTGGTTCTTTCAAGAGATGATCCTGGAGGTGTTTGTATAATAGCATAAAACATTCCTTGGTCTTCATTTGGAATAAAACCTGTTGGCAAACTATTGTTTAAGAAAAATATTCCTGTACAGAAACCTATAAAAGCTATAAAAGTAATCGATCTTTTGTTAACAATTTTTCCGAGTACTCCTTGGTATTTTCCTGTAAGTTGCTCGAATTTATGATTAAAACCATCTAAAAAATTATTTAAAGGGGTTTTCTTTCTAGCTACACCGTGCGTTTTTTTGAGCATCATTGCACAAAGTGCAGGGGTAAGTGTTAGTGCTACAATACCTGACAAAATGATACCAGTTGCCATTGTGATAGAAAACTGACGGTAAAATATACCTACTGGTCCTGACATAAAAGCCACAGGAATAAACACAGCAGCCATTAAAAAAGTAATAGCAATAATAGCACCGCTAATTTCGTGCATGGCTTTTTTAGTAGCCTTGAGTGGTCCTAAGTGCTCTTCTTCCATCTTGGCGTGTACGGCTTCTATGACCACAATGGCATCATCTACAACCACACCAATAGCTAATACAAGGGCAAATAGTGTTACTAAATTTATATTTATCCCAAAAAAGTTCATAAAAGCAAATGTTCCTACAAGCGATACCGGTACTGCAATTGCTGGGATTATTGTAGAACGCCAATCTCCTAAAAATAAGAAAACAACTAATCCTACAAGAATAAATGCTTCTATTAAAGTGTGCAGTACTTTTTCTATAGAGGCATCTAAAAATTTAGAGGCATCATAACTAATTTCATAATCAATTCCTTTTGGAAAAGATTCTTTTTTTATTTCTTCTAATCTTGCTTTTACATCTTTAATAACCTGACTGGCATTGCTTCCGTAAGATTGTTTGATAGTAATTGCTGCCGATGGATTTCCGTTTAGGTTAGAATAAATATCATACATCGAACTTCCAAATTCGATATTGGCCACATCTTTAAGTCGAAGTATTTCTCCGTTTGGACTAGATTTTATAATTATATTCCCGTATTGTTCTTGAGTGGTAAAACGACCCGAATATTTTAAAACATATTCAAAGGCTTGCGATCGTTTGCCGGAACTTTCGCCTGTTTTTCCTGGTGCAGCTTCTAAACTTTGTTGGCTTAATGCTTCCATGACTTCCGCTGCAGAAATTTTATACGCTAACATTCGGTCAGGCTTCAACCAAACACGCATCGCATATTCTCTGTTCCCAACAATATCTGCAACCCCTACTCCATTAACTCTTTTTAGTTCTGAAATTAGGTTAATATCTGCAAAGTTAAATAAGAACTTTTGGTCCATCGTTGGATCCTTACTATACAAGTTTATGTACATTAAATTATTAGATTCTTCTCTAGTAATTTTTACGCCTTCACGAACAACAAGTGGTGGTAATTTATTTACTACCGATGCTACTCTGTTTTGAATGTTAATAGAAGCCTGATTGGGATCTGTTCCTAAATTAAAAATAACTTGTATTGAAGCTTCTCCGTCATTTCCTGCATCAGAAGCAATATATTTCATTCCAGGAACTCCATTTATAGCTCTTTCTAAAGGGATTACAACTGCTTTAATTAATAATTCATTATTAGCTCCAGGATATGAGGCTGCAACATTCACTTTTGGAGGCGAAATGGAAGGTAGTTGAGTAACAGGTAAACTGGTCATTGCCAACACCCCAAGCAAGACAATCATTAGCGATATTACTATCGATAGTACTGGTCTTTCTATAAATTTATTAAACATTTTTTATGATTTAAGGTGTTATGGCTATTCTGCGTGTAATTTCAAATGTGAGAGTACTGTTTCTGGTTTTTCAAAATCATATACAATTTTATCATCATCTTTCACTTTCTGAACGCCTTCAAGCAAAATTTTATCGGTTGCCGAAATTCCACTTTTTACTACATATAAATCTGTCATTTCGCCAGTTATTGTAATCTCTCTCGATTTTACAATATTATTTTTGTCTATCACAAAAACATATTTTTTGTCTTGAATTTCGTAAGTTGTTTTTTGAGGAATGACTAATGCATTTATAACAGGTATGGTCATCAAAACTTTTCCAGTTTCACCATTTTTTAATAATTTATCTGGATTTGGAAAACTAGATCTAAAGGCAACATTACCCGTTTCGCTATCAAATTCACTTTCTATAAGCTCTACTCTTCCTTTGTATTTTAAAGGTTTTCCATTTGCTAAAAGCAGGCCTACAGTATTACTACCTCGACCTTTTACATTGGCTTGATATTCTAAATATTCTGGTTCAGATACATTAAAATAAGCAAACATCTTGCTGTTGTCAGAAAGACTAGTTAGCAATTCTCCTTCATCTATGAGGCTTCCTAATTTTTTTGGAAGCCTATCTATAGTTCCTGCAAATGGTGCTCTAATTTCTGTAAATGACAAATGAAGTTTTGCCATAGCAACTTCGGCTCGTGCTTGTTCTAGTTTGGCTTGTGCCAAAGCTTGTTCGCTTTTAGATACAATATTTTTATCGGCAAGACTCTTAGCGTTAAGCAATTCGATTTCGGCACCTTTGGCTTCTGCTTGTGCTTTTAGCAGTTCTGCTTCATACAATTTAGGCATAATTCGAAATAATAATTGACCCGCCGCAACATATTGACCTTCATCTACATAAATATTTTGCAAAAAGCCTTTTTCTTGTGCTCTAATTTCGATATTTCTAACAGATTTTATCTGAGAAACATATTCTTTGGTAAAAGAGGTATCTATAACCATTGCATTGGTAACGGTAAATTTAATTGCTTCTTCTTTTTCTTGTTTTTTAGTTGTACAACTTGTAAGACACAACAAGGCCATTACGCCTATAAATAAAACATTTTTTTTCATTTGTTTAAATAAAAAGTGGGGCGATAAAACGCTTAAATTTGGAAAAATCTGGTATTTAAAATATAGATTATTTACTAAACATGAAATAAAATCATATAAAGCAAAAGTAACTGCTATAAACTCCTTAAAGATAGGAGATTACAATTTTGGTTATCCTGAAGAATTAAAGGATCAAATTCTTAATACCCTTTGTGAAATGTAAATAGGATATGAATAACCGCAAAAATTAGAAAATATTTTAAAACGATTGTTGCAGGATTTTATCGTGCTTGAACAAAATTTTGGTAAAAACCAAATATTTTGAATATTGTATTTTTTTAAAAACAGTTTGTTTTCAGTAACATCATGAGATGTTAAATAATCTTCATCTAAATCTGTATCATCAATCATGGTAAGATCAAAATCTTCATTCATAAAACCTGCATTGAGCTTACTAACAAATGTTTTGGCTGAAGAATAAAGGACATGACTATGACAATTAGCTGCAAAAGAGGAATCTTTAGCGCCAACTAAGAGGAAAAAAAGTGATACAAAAAAAACTACTATTCTCATTTGGAAACAAAAGTAATGAATTTTAAAAAAGAAAAAAATAATCTTAGTTAAGAAAAACATAAAGTACCGAAAATCATTTTTATAGAGTCGTATGTATAGTGCCTAATTTTCAATCCCATTCCCCATCTACATAAAACCATGTATCTCCTTCTTTTTTAAAAGTCGATTTTTCGCAATGCATCGCATATTTTTGCTTACTATCTAAATAAAAAGCATTGAAGGTTACAATTGTTTCAGTAACATTTACAATTTCGAGTTTTACCCACTCATTTTGTGAGGCAAAAGCAAGTATTTCTTTCTTTTTATGAAATTTTCTAGTCGAAATATGTGTTGTTTCCAGAATATAACTTACATCACTAATGCAGTAAGCAGCATATCTAGAACGCATTAAAGCTTCGGCCGTAGGTGCTTTTTTTGCACCTAAGATATATGGTTCACAGCATTCTGAAAATAATTTGTTTTTATTACAATAACAATTTTTCATAAATATTTAAAAATAATAATTTAACAACAATATAACTAAAAATCTGTATTTATAAAGTTTGTAGAACAAATAAAAAATCTATTTTTGCATTCAAAAATAATTTAAAAAAAATGAAAAAAATAATTTTAATTGCTCTTTCTGCCTTTGTAATGTCATGTACAGGAATTATTGGAAATGGGTTTAAAATTTCGGGAGAAATTAAAGGATTAGCAGATGGTACAAATGTTTTCTTAGAAAAACAAAATAGTTCTGCCGCAGCAGGTGGCCCAATAACCATAGATACTGTACAAGTGAAGAATGGTAAATTTACTTTTGAAGGTAAAGCTGAAGAACCAGAAATACACAGCATACGTTTCGACAAAACCCAAGGTGGATTTATAGTTGTGGTTGAAAAAGGAAATATTAATGTTATAATAAACAAAGATAGCATACAAAATGCAAAAGTTTCTGGAACATTTAATAACGACGAATTAGTGAAATATAACGCTGAAATGATGAAAATTCAGAAAAGAATGATGGCATTTCAAAACACAAACATGTCAGTTATGCAGACTGCATCAGAAAAAAAGGATACAGTTGTAATAAACAAACTTAGAAAAGAATATACTGCATTTCAGGAAGAATTTACAACAACAAATTACAAATATATCGAAAACAATCCTAAATCATTTCTTTCCGTTTTACTTGTTGAAGGTATGTTTAATGATCCACAAGCTAATTTTGAAAAAATAAAAAAATATTACAGTGCTTTAGATGCTGATGTAAAAGCTACAAAACCTGGAAAAAACATTGAAACAAAACTTGACGCAGAAAAAAAAAATCTAAAAAAATAGATTTATCCATAGGAAAAAGCGCCCCAAATTTTACAGCAAAAAATGCTGATGGAAAATTAGTTTCGCTTAAAGAATCTCTTGGTAAAGTAACAGTTATAGATTTTTGGGCTTCTTGGTGCGCACCTTGCCGAAAAGAAAATCCAAATATGGTAAGCTTATATAAAGAGTTTCATAGCAAGGGTTTAAATATTATTGGTGTTTCTTTAGATAAAGAGGCAACCCACTGGAAAGAAGCTATCGCAAAAGATAAACTAACCTGGATAGAAGTTTCTAATTTAAAAGAATGGAATGATCCTATTGCCCTAATATATAATATAGAAAGCATTCCTACAACTTATATATTAGATGCAAGTGGGAATATTGTTGCAAAAAATCTTATTGGCAACGAACTAAAAGCTAAAATTACTGAATTATTAGCTAAATAAATTAGAAAATAAGGCAATACTAAAAGTCTCCTAGCAATAGGAGATTTTTATTTTACTTACATTCAAATAGTTATAAAAAATTATAAGTTTTATTTGTTTTTTTGCTTGCAAAACAAAAAAAATGTATTATATTTGCACTGGCTATTAAGGGGAGATACTCAAGCGGCCAACGAGGGCAGACTGTAAATCTGCTGACTACGTCTTCGTAGGTTCGAATCCTACTCTCCCCACAAAATTAAACACATTTTTAAGAAGCTTGCTTCATTAAAAATGTGTTTTTTATTTATATATTGCACCCTAAAAATTATCCAGAACTAGGATCAATCGGATCAACACTTAAATATTCAATACACTTTGCCCTATTTGGAAAAAGCTTTGGCAATAAGCTTAAGAACTTCATTGTGGTTTCTATCGACAAATTTTGAGAAACGCTTTTAGCAATAAATAGATCAAGTCGAAAACCTGTAGATTGACAAAAATTAGGCATAAATATTAGTTAGTCTAAAAATAAAAATACCTTTTAATGTTGTAGAAAAATGGTAATCAATTAAAACCTTAAAATGTTAATAAAAACACCCAATAAATTTAAAAAGAATACCCTAAATTTGAATCAAAATTAAATCAACTCACATCATAACGTTTTGAAAATCTACAATTAAGCACTAAATAATAACATCTAACAGATTTTTTTATAAACTGTACAAATATGAACAAGAATCTTAAAAAACTATTTCCATCGTTTTCAAATACACTAATAGAAGATATAAATGCTAATGCAATCGATCAATCTTTTGTAGTAGGAGATGTTGTAATGAGAACAGGTCAGTACATCAAAAATACGATATTGGTTTTAAGCGGGAGCATAAAAATTTATCGTGAAGACGCTGATGGTGGTGAGTTTTTCATGTATTATTTGCAGCCAGGGCAAGCTTGTGCAATTTCTATGATTTGTGCTACAAAAAATGAACAAAGCCAGATAATGGCAAAAGTTGTTGAAGACACAGAATTAGTTATGGTACCCTTAACCCTTATGAACAAGTGGATGATGGAACACCGCAGTTGGTACGAATTTGTTATTGATACATACAGAAGTCGTTTTGAAGAAGTTTTAGAAGTAGTAAACAGTATTGCCTTTAAAGCAATGGATGAACGTTTGGAGTTTTATTTAAAACGCCATAAAGATACTTGCGGTTGCCTAAATTTAAAATTATCGCATCAGGAAATTGCTACCGATTTAAATACCTCACGAGAAGTTATTTCTCGATTATTAAAAAAATTAGAACAACGTGGAGTATTAAAATTACAACGAAATCATATCGAATTTTTAAAATAAAACAGGCACTAGTAATTGTATTTTCTTCAATATTTTCTTTCCTAATTTATCAGTAAAATTATTATTTTTTAAATTTTATTTCAACTATGTGATAATTATCACTTTACAAAAAAATATAATATTGCAAATTTGCAGAGTGAGTATTCACTAACAAGTATATAAAATGCAAATTTCAGAGAAACAACAAGCCATCATTGAAGCCTCAGGAAAAATTTTAACTTCCTTTGGCACAAGCGGATTTACAATAAAAAAATTGGCATCTGCAATGCAATTTTCAGAAAGTGCCATTTACAGACATTTCAAAAGCAAAGAAGAAATAATAATCACAATGCTTACTTTTCTGGCAGAAAATATCGATCAGCGATTATCACAAAACTACATTTCAAATCAAAATAGCCAAACAAAATTTGTGCAATTATTTCAGAACCAATTTATCTTTTTCAAAGCAAATCCGCACTTTTTAGTAGCCTTACTTTCTGATGGTTTATGGGAAGAAAGCACAAAAATTAATGAAGCCATATTAAATTTGATGCGCATCAAAATAAAACATTTAAAACCAATTATTATTGAAGGCCAAAACAAAGGCCTATTTAAAAACACAATTTCAGCAGATGACATAACACACATTGCCATGGGAACTTTTAGATTACAAATGTACAAATGGCGCATTGCAAATTTTAAATTTGATATAGAAACCCAAGGAAATAAAACAATCCAATCATTACTAACAATTATAAAATGAAAGAAAAAAAATATTTCCGAAACAAAAATAGCACAAAAATATTAAACAAAATAAGCCCTGTAATCGCACTTCTATCCCTATTTGCATGTGGCAAAAAAACAGAACAAACAAAAGTAGAACGCAAGAACATTACCGAAATGATTTTTGCCTCAGGAACACTAAAAGCAGACAAGGAATACAACCTGATGTCACAAACCGAAGGTTACATTACCAAAATTAATTTTAATGAAGGCGACGAAGTACAAACAGGAACAATACTAGCTATAATAAACAATCCTCAAAGTGCAACAAACACAAATAGCAGCTCAAAATTATTAAAAATCGCAAAAAACAATAGCACTTACAAAGCACCACTATTACTACAAACCAAAGCAAATCTTGAAGTAGCCAAGGCAAAATTACAACAAGACGAACTACAAGAAGCACGCTACAAAAGACTCATAGAGGCCAACGCCACGTCAAAACTAGAATACGAGAATAAAATTATTGCTACAAAAACATCAAAAGCAACACTTTTATCATTAGCCCAACAATATCAAAACCTCCTAATTCAAGCCAATGAGCAAGTAATCATCCTAAACCAACAACTCGAAAACAGCCAAACAATTCAGGATTTTAACCAAGTAAAAGCATTAGCAAACGGCAAAATTTACAAACAAAAAAAGCAAGTTGGCGATTATGTACGCAAAGGCGATATTATTGCAATACTAGCCAATAACAAAAAAATTTATGCCAACCTGAACATAGACGAAACCAACATAGCAAAAATAAAACTTAACCAAGAAATCATTATCAAACTAAATGTAAATGCCCTTAAAAGATACAAAGCCAAAGTTTCAGAAATCCTACCCACCTTCGATGAGCAATCGCAATCCTTCATAGTCAAAGCCATTTTTACCAAACCAATAGATTTTGCCATATCAGGAACACAACTAGAAGCCAATATTCTAGTGAGCCAATGCAAAAACACATTAGTAATTCCAAGAAGCTATCTAGGCTATGGAAATAAAGTTTTAAACACCAATAAAAAACAAATAAATGTACAAACAGGCATTATCTCCTCAAATTACGTACAAATTTTACAAGGTCTAAAAGAAAACCAAACCATTCTAAAAGAATTAGATTAGAAAAACTAGGGCGTTACCCCGAAGAAAAATCGGGGTCAGGCTTTCCGTTACAATCTTTTTGGCGAAGAAAAATCGCCAAAAAGGATTTTCACTACAATCCTTAACGCAAAAAAACCAGATGGCTAAAAACTACAACCACAACATTAATGCTCAAATAGCCTACACCCATTTATTTTCAAAAAAAAAACAAACCTTAGTAGCCGCATTTGGTGTAACAATAGGAATTGCCATTTTCATATTTATGAATTCGCTAATGCATGGCTTTGAAGTGTATTCGATCGAAAGTTTATTCAAATCAACACCACATTTACGCATTTACAAAGAAGAAAAAATTAGTCAACCCCTAGTAGCAGATTCAGCAAACAATCTAGCAATACTCGCCAACCCAAAAATCACAAAGGAAAACAAGAGACTAATCAATCCCAATTTAATCATCGAAACACTAAAAAAACAACCTGGAGTAATTGGCGTAACACCAAATGTTTCGGCAAATGTTTTTTATAACAATGGCGAAGCACAAGTAATAGGCAGAACATCTGGTGTAAATATCGAAGAGCAAAACACAATGTTTCATCTCGAAAATTATATTGTAGAAGGCAAATACTCCGACTTAAAATCAAACCAAAACGGAATCATCATTGGCGTTAGCATAGCCCAAAAACTCAACGTACGATTAAACGATAATATTTCGGTAGCCACAGCCTATGGCGTTTCAAAAGTAATGAAAGTCGTCGCATTATTAAGAACAGGCGTTTCCAATACAGACAAAACCCTATCCTATACAAACATTTCGGCAGCACAACAACTAAACAAGCAAGGCGCAAACTATATTACAGATATATTTGTAAACATTAAAGATTTCGAAACCGCTAAAAAAGTTTTACCCGAATTCAAACAATTAAGTGGTTACGAGGTCGAAGATTGGGAAACCGCAAACGCATCAGCATCAGCATCCAACAAAATTAGAAAAATGATGGCAATGGCAATTTCATTATCAATAATGCTAGTGGCAGGATTTGGTATTTATAATATTCTAAATATGACTATTATCGAAAAATTAAATGACATTGCAATCCTAAAAGCCATTGGTTTTTCTGGTAAAGATGTGATTAAGATTTTTGTAAAAGAAGCCATGATTATCGGAATAATAGGAATTGCATTTGGATTAATTTTAGCCTTAATTTTAGTCAAATTAATGGGTAATATGTGGGTTGGTGGCGATATTGGCTTTTTTCCAATTCGGTTTTTCCCAACATTTTTCGCATCAGGAATTGGTCTAGGATTACTAATAACAACCTTATCGGGCTATATTCCTGCAAGAAAAGCAGCAAAATTAGATCCAATAACAATTTTTAGAAAATGATACAAAAAGAACTTTTATTACAAGCAAAAAATGTAAGTAAATATTTTTATGAACCTGAAAAATTTAAGGTTCTAAATAATATTTCATTCGATATACATAAGGGCGAATTTGTAACTATGGTAGGAAAATCGGGTTCAGGAAAATCAACTTTACTATACCTTCTTTCTACAATGGACACAGATTATGAAGGAAATATTTTTTTTGATAGCGAAAATTTAACCCACAAAACAAAAGAAGAATTAGCCGCAATACGCAACGAGAAAATAGGTTTTGTTTTTCAGTTTCATTATTTATTACCTGAATTCTCGAGTTTAAAAAATGTCATGATACCAGCATTAAAACTAGGCAAATATTCTAAACCAGAAATTGAAGAAAGAGCCTATTCGATTCTAACAAAATTAGATTTAAAAGACCAAGCACTTAAACCTGCTAACAAACTCTCAGGAGGACAACAACAACGTGTAGCCATTGCAAGAGCTTTAATAAATGATCCCAAAATTATTATGGGAGATGAGCCAACAGGCAATTTAGATAGTAAAAATGCAGCTATTGTTTTCGATTTATTTAAGCAACTTACAACCCAATTCGACCAAACTGTTCTTGCCGTAACCCACGATAATGATTTTGCCAAAGCTAGTGATCGCATTATTGAAATGGCTGATGGGATAATTTTATAAACAATGATATTTATCAGTGTTTTTTATTTAAAGTAAAAAGTACCATCAATAACCCTTTTATTGCCATTGGTAATGTGTCTTTTTGTTTCAATTTTGCCTAATCATTTAAAAACAGGTCAATTATGAAACTCAAAAACAAAAATCTCATTTCTAAACCTCAAAAAAAGTTTACATTACTGGGACTAATGGCATTTTTTTATCCGTTAATTGCATCTGCACAAACAGATAATGGAGTTAGCTTTTTTCCTAATAAATCGATAGGTTTTATAGAAATTTTAACAATATTTGTAATGATTATTGTGGGCTTTGTACTTTTTTTAGTCTTAAAAATAATTACAAAAGCAAATGATAATCTAGAAGATACAAATTTAGGCAATGATAAAAAATTTAAAAAATATTTAGTAAATCTAAATTCTTGGCAAATTGAAGTATTAAAAAAGAAGCGAAATCAAATAAATAAAATTATTTCTATCCTTATTTTAGGTTTCATTTCATTAGCACCACAATTTACATTTGCGCAAACAGCTCCAGCAAAAAGAGAGGGTATTTTTTCGCAACCAGGTGTACTAATTACGTTAGTTCTAATATTTATACCTTTATTTCTTGCTTTACTTTATTTGGCTACAAAAGTGTATAAGGGTTTTAATGATTATTTTTATTTTCAAAAAACAAAAGAAGCAGAAGATTTTGCTGCTTATATTTCGTTAGCAGACAACATTCCAACCAATGCAAAGCTAGAGAGAATTAGAAAAAAATTGAATTATAGTATAACTTCAAATGAATTATCTGGTAATAAAAAAGCTAATGATGCAAAGGGATTATTAAAAAACATAAGTTCAGAAACTAATTATCGCTTTTTTGCTTCTAAAAGACCAGCTATAAAACGTCCTAAAATAGATCCTGAATTAACAAAATTAGTATTATGGTTTTTAGGAACCGCAGTTTTTTGGCTCCTAATAGGAAGTAGTATTGGAGAATATGTTGGCATCAAATTTATTGCCCCTGATGCCGATACTTATAGTTGGCTAAGCATAGGAAGACTACGTGCGGTACATACCAACTTAGTATTTTGGGCATGGTCTACTATTGGAATTATGGGTTTGGGATATTATATTGTTCCTATGGTAAGTAATACCCCTTTAAACAATATAAAAAATGGCTGGAAGGCTCTAATTGCGGTAAATTTGGCAATGTTCGTTGGTGCAATTACACTTATGGCAGGAATAAATAATGCTGGTGGCGAATACCGAGAAATTATTTGGCCCATAATGGCTGTTTGGGCTTATGGCTTGCTACTAACTGTTACTAATTTTATAAAAACTATTGCAAAAAGAACAACTCACGAAATTTATATTTCTAATTGGTTTATAGTTGCTTCTTATATATTTATACTTATAGTTGCATTTCTTTCCTACATTCCGATGGGACAAGATGGCATTGGAGAAACTATTGTGCAAGGATATTATATGCATCAAGCAGTTGGAATGTGGTTTATGTTTTCTATGCTAGGTATTTTATATTATATACTACCCCAACAAGTAAACAAACCTATTTATTCCTATAGTTTAGGCGTTTTAGCTTTTTGGTCACAAATTCTTTTTTATACCACCATAGGCACGCATCATTTTGTTTTTAGTTCTTTGCCGTGGTGGTTACAAACTGTTGCTATTATTGGAAGTGTTGGCATGTTAATTCCAGTAACATCTGGAACTATAAATTATTTAATGACATTTAAAGGTTCTTGGAGTAAAGTTAGCAATAGTTATTCGTTGCCTTTCCTTTTAGTAGGTGTTGTTTACTATTTTACAGGTTCATTTCAAGGAACTGCTGAAGCATTTAGATCTACTAATTTAATTTGGCATTTTACAGATTTTACCATTGCCCATTCGCATATAACAATGTATGGCATTATAACTTTTCTATTATTTGGAAGTATCTATGCTATCGTACCAAGACTTACAGGACAAGAACCACCACAACTAGGGGTTGGAGCACATTTCTGGTTGGCATTAATCGGATTACAATTTTACACCATACCACTAATGATTGGTGGCACACTAAAAGGATTAATGTGGGCAGAAGGAAAACCATTTATAGACAGTGTAGTTATGATGGGACCTTATTGGCTTTGGAGAGCAATTGGCGGTTCATTAATGTGGCTTTCTCATATTGTATTAGTGTATAACATGTATAAAATGATAAAACCAAATAATGAAATTGATGTTAAAGAAAAAGCCTTTGAAATAATAAATCAAAATCTGGAACTCAATTCTGTTGAATCTAAACAATAAATACCAATGAATATATTTAACGACCACAAAAAATTATACCTAATAGCAACCCTTTTCTTTGGTACATTAACACTTTTTGTAGCAGTATTCCCATCAGTACATAATGAAATGATAAGCCAACCATTATACGGAAGTATTCCCCTTACAGCAGAGCAAGAAGCAGGAAGACAAATATATATTAGCAACGGCTGTGTGAGTTGCCATACTCAACAAGTTAGAGATGTTGACATGGACAAGATCTGGGGCGATAGACCTAATGTTGCTTCAGATTACGCATTAAGCACACGAAAAAGTATTTGGCAAAGCGCAGGAACACTAATGGGAACAGAAAGAACAGGGCCAGATTTATCTAACATTGGAGTAAGACAACCCAGCCAAGACTGGCACTTGGTACACTTATACAATCCAAGAATTGTAATGCCACAATCAATCATGGCGCCATTCCCATGGTTGTTTGAAATTAAGGATAAAGCAACAAAAGACGACATCAAAGTAAATGTACCTGAAGAATTTATGCATGGCCAAAAAGGCATTGTTGTAGCAACAAAAGACGCATTAAACTTAGTGGCTTATTTACAATCCTTAAAACAAGTAAAACTTCCAGACGGTATGCCTAGTCCTGAATTTCTTTACAAAAAAGCAAAAACACAAGCCAATACTGCCCCTAGCGACACAAAAACTGAATTAAATGGTAGCGATTTATATGCTGCAAATTGCATGGCCTGTCACCAGCAAAATGGAGAAGGACTAAATGGCGCTTTTCCAGCCCTTAAAGCAAGCAAAATTGTATTAGATGATAATCCCGAAATTATGGTAGGAATCATTATGAATGGTTATAACCCAAGAGAAGAATACGGGGTAATGCCTCCTGTGGGCATAAATGCAAATTTATCTGCCCAAGAAATAGCCGCAATCATGAACCACGAAAAATCAAGTTGGGGAAATAATGCTAAAAAAGTAAGCCCAGAGCAAGTTCAAAAACTAATGGATCTAGCCAAATTAAGCGCTCCTAAACAATAAGCAAAATGGAAAAAAAATTATACGCAATACTTCTTGCAACAATATCTATAACAACTTATGCCTGCCCAATGTGCGAAAAACAACAACCAAAAGTTTTACGGGGCATTACTCACGGTGCAGGTCCAGAAAGTAATTTAGATTATGTTATCGTTTGGACAATGGTAATAACCGTTTTAATAACCTTATTTTTTGCATTAAAATACCTAATAAAACCAAAAGAAAACCAAACTAATCACATAAAAAGAACCATTATAAATTTTGAATAATTATGGATAGTAAAAGCAAAGTGATTATATTTGTTGATAATGAAATTCAACCAATAGGCAAATTTGAAGCGCCAGTAAATTTTGAATTAGATACTCATAAACTTCCCGATGGATTGCACCAACTAAAAATAGTAAGTAAAGACCCAACAGGAAAAGAAGGCATAAAAATTATCCCTTTTATAGTTAGAAACGGACCAGCAATTACCATAGAAGGGCTAAATGATAATGACGTAGTTGATGGAGTTTTACCACTAATGATTAACGCTTATGGCAAAGGAAATCAAAAACAATTTTTAATAAATGGAAGCGAAACACCCAAAAGCGTACCTTCTTGGTTATTTGCAGCAATAATTGCATTTGTTGCATGGGCAATTTATTTTACTATAACCTCTTTAGGATAACTAATTATGTGCGACATTAAAAACATAAAATGTAGCGAAGTAACACAAAACGAATTAAAGTTTGCCGTGTACCACACATCAGATTTTTTGCCTTTTATGCAAAAATTAAACATTCCGCACAGGCACAATTATTTTATGATTTTGCTTAACGAAAATAATTTTGGCTCTCAATTAATCGATTTTAAAGAATTTGACATAGAACCATTATCTGTAACCTGTTTGCATTATGGTCAAATACACCAATGGCTAAATTTCGATAAAATAGAAGGTTACATATTGGTCTTTGAAAGCGATTTTTTTGCGCTTCGGTATCAAAATTATCAATTAAGTGAGTTTTCATTTCTAACCTGCAGGCACAAACAACCTTACGTAAAAGTTTCAGAAGAAAAATTTCAACATCTCAAATCAATCGTACTTTGGATGTTAAAAGAATGGAATGATAACCAAACTGATTTTGAAAAAAGTCTGCGTTCATTACTCAATTTAATGCTTTTAGACCTCAATAGACTATTTGAACCTATGCCTAAAAACAAAGAATTTAGTCAGTCTTTACAACTCATTTGCCATTTTGAGGAATTGATAGACAAACACTACAAACAAAAACATTTTGTAAAAGATTATGCTTCTGTAATGTATGTTCGTCCTAATTATCTAAATGCAGTTTGCAATGAGATTACAAATATTTCTGCTGGAGAGTTAATACGAAATAGGATTCTTCTTGAAGCAAAAAGATTGCTTATACATGAGCAAAAAACAGTTTCTGAAATTGCCTACGAACTAGGTTTTGAAGACAACTCCTATTTTGGTCGTTTCTTCAAAAAATATGAAAATATAACCCCCGATGGTTTTAAACGTAAATTTATTAATACTAGTAAATTTTTCCAAATTTAATAAAGTAACGAGTGTTACATTACTTACATCAAAAATCTAATTTTACAATTAATCTTAATTTGTTCAAAATAAAAAAAATGCTATTATTCCTTAAAAACTTACTGTCTTTTAAATGCCCAAGATGCCATAAAGGCGAACTATTTGTAAACAAATGGTACAATTTTTCAAAAAGCAATAAAATGGTCGAACGATGTGCTGTATGTAGCCAAAGAACCGAACTAGAACCTGGGTTTTACCAAGGTACTGGTTATGTAAGTTACGCTTTAACTGTTGGTTTTTCTATTGTTACTTTTATTATTTGGATACTAATTACTGGATATACTTTCAAAAATAAAGAATTGTTTTGGTGGTTACCCATTAATATTACAGCTTTATTATTTATGCAACCTTGGTTAATGCGTTTGTCAAGAGTAATTTGGCTAACCGCATTTTATGGTGGTGATGATCAATATCATAAAAATAATACTAAAATAAAATAATCATGCACATTTATTGCCGCTGAGTATTAGTATTTGTTTGCAAATGGTTATTTTTGAAAGTTAAACCCTTCTATAAAAAAAGATTGCTCTTTTGAAGCAATCTTTTTTTTTGTACAATTTATTAAATAGATTTTTTAGCTAAATACCAATCTACCATTTCTAAGTCGCTACTTTTTCTTTCGGCCAGAGCTTCTATCGTTTTTGGGGCCGGAACAATTACTTTATCACCAGGTTGCCAGTCTAAGGGCATTGCAACTTTGTACTCATCAGAAGTTTGAAGTGCTAACAATGCTCTTTTTATTTCTGCCATATTTCTACCTATATTAAGTGGATAATACATCATTAGCCTAACTTTACCTTCTGGATCTATAATAAAAACAGCTCTAACTGCTGCTGTTTGGCTTTCGCCAGGTTGTAGCATTCCGTATAATTTAGAGACTTCCATAGAAATATCTGCCACTATTGGAAAATCAAATAAAATGCCTGTTTTTTCGTTAACTGCATTTACCCAAGCAATGTGAGCATGAATACTATCTATGCTCAAACCCATTAATTTTGTGTTGTTTTTTGTAAAGAACTCTTTTTCCTTAGCAAAACCACTCATTTCTGTTGTGCATACTGGAGTAAAATCGGCAGGATGCGAAAAAAACACGACCCAACTTCCTTTATTGTACTCTGAAAATTTTAACATTCCTGTTGTGGTTAGTGCGTCAAAATCTGGAGCCATATCTCCAATTCTAGGCATTAAAAATACTTTATCTTCCATTTTTTTTGGTTTTAAATTTATTGTTTTAATGAAGTAAATGTAGGTTATATAAAAGTATGATTTTGTGATATTTATCACGTTTAATAGTTTTTTAAAATCTATTTATTTAAAATCAAATAAGAGTATCAAAAAAGAAATGAAATTATAGAATAATTAGAAATTTTACTTCTAAAAACTGTACAAAAAAATATTAGATTACTTTAAAATTGTTATTGATGCTTGCCTGAAAATTGGCAAAATATCTTGAAGGCCTTTAAAACTATTCCTATTTTGCAGTTTGAATAGTTACAAAATATTAATATTATTAATTTTTATATTAATAATATTAATTTAAAACTAATTTTATTTAACTTTGTGTAATATATAATAAACATTATGCAACCTAAACTTCCCATACAATGTCCTAGTTGCGAAAGTTCGCTTTTGGTAACACAGCTATCTTGTAGTAATTGTACTACATTGGTTTCTGGTCATTACCCATTACCCATTTTACTTCAAATATCTGAAGAGGAACAAAACTTTATACTACAATTTTTCCTAACCAGCGGAAGCCTGAAAGAAATGGCCTCGCAAATGGGCAATAGTTACCCAACTGTGAGAAACAAATTAGATGATATTATTCAGAAAATAAATAATTTAAAAACTAAATCTTAATTTATGAAAATCCTTTTTTTGAATCCTTTTAAGAAATATTCTGATACTATTTTATTACTTTTCGGAATTACTTTTACGGTATTTGGTTCTCTCCTAGCCTATAATTTTAATGCCAAATTTGATGGTGTGATCGATTTACATTTTGACAGTCAAGTTAATTTTTTTGAATCTGCGACTTACCAATTTTTAGCCATTTTAATATTAACTGCTTCACTATATTGGGTTGGAAAATACATTAATAAAAAAACAAGATTAGTCGATGTTCTCATTACGGTATTAATTTCGAGAATCCCATTATATTTTTGTACATTATTTAACATCAATAATAAATCATATAGTATTGGTAATAAAATATTAGAATTAGCCGTTTCTAAAAAAATAAACACATTAAATACCAATGATATTGGGTTTATCCTATTTCAATCTATAATATTAATTATTGCTTTAATCTGGTTTATCTCGCTTCTTTATAACGGATTTAAAATTGCAACAAACTCGAAAGAAACAAAACATACTTTATTGTTTATTCTAGCTATTATAATTGCCGAAATAACATCTAAAATAATCATTTACAAACTTTTATAATAAAATTATGGTAAAAATAATAACAACCGAAAACGAATTTATTTTTGAAGTAAAAGGATTACATAAAATTTGGTCTTTAAAAAGTAATATAAAAATAGCCAAAAAAAACATAGTTAAAGTATATCAAAATAAAGAGGAATTAAAAGGTTTTAAAGGCATTAAATTTGGCACTTTTATACCTTTTTTAATCACTGCTGGTACATATTATTATAAAGGTAAACGCAACTTTTGGGATGTTTGCAACAAGCAGAATGCCATTATTGTCGAACTCAAGGATTCCAGTTATAACAAACTGATTATAGAAGTAAAAAATACAATCGAAACAATCAACCTATTAAATAATACTATTTAAACCGTAACTTTTATTTACTTTTATACACTTATAGCAAACTTTCAAATCATAAGTTAATGAAAAAAATAATTTACACACTAGCATTTGCCAGTGTATTACTAAGTTGCAAAACAGGACAAACAAGTGCAACAACTATAAGTCCTGAGGTCAATGTTTCTATCGATTTAAACACGATTCAAGATGACAAAGTAATGGTAACACTATTGCCAACGCCAACTAATCTAGATATAGTAACTTTTAGCATTCCTAAAACAGTTCCCGGAACCTATTCGACTGATAATTACGGAAAATATATCGAAAATGTAAAAGCTTTCGATGCCAAAGGAAATGAATTAGCAATTGCAAAAATTGATGAAAACTCTTGGAAAATTACCAATGCAAAAAAACTACAAAAAGTAACCTATTGGGTAAACGATACTTTTGATACAGAAACTGGTAAAGGCGATTTTGGTGGCGGAGATATATTTTCTCCAGCAGGAACAAACATTTCTCCGGAAAATTTTATGCTAAATACCCACGGATTTATAGGCTATTTTTCAGACAAACTCGAAGTACCATATACCACAACTATTTCGCACTCGGCAAACTTATTTGGAGCAACATCTATGACAGATACTGATCTTAGCGCAACACAAGACGTTTTTAAATCTTTCCGTTATGCCGATCTAGTAGAACACCCAATTATGTATGCAAAACCAGATTATACAACATTTAAAGTTGATGATATGGAAATACTAATCAGTGTATATTCGCCAAACGGAACCTATAAAGTAGCAGATATTGCTCCAGCCATGGAAACCATGATGCGTGCACAAAAGAAATTTTTAGGCGCTATAAATAGCACTAAAAAATATGCGGTTTTATTGTATTTGTCAGACATGAAAAAACCAGATGCAAAAGGTTTTGGTGCCCTAGAACACCCAACATCGACCACCGTTGTCATGCCAGAAATGATACCAAAAAAAGAAATGGCAGAACAACTTAAAGACGTCGTTTCACACGAATTTTTTCATATCGTAACACCACTTGGTGTTCACTCTAAAGAGATTCAGTATTTCGATTTTAATGCCCCTAAAATGTCTAAACATTTATGGATGTATGAAGGCATAACAGAATATTTTGCTAATTTATTTCAAGTAAATCAGGGTTTAATATCAGAAGATGAATTTTACAATCGTATGTCAGACAAGATTAGACAAGCAGCAAAAATGAACGACACCATGCCATTTACAACCATGAGTGCTAATGTATTAAACAAACCTTATAAAGACCAGTACCTTAACGTATATCAAAAAGGAGCATTAATTGGTATGTGTTTAGATATTATTATTAGAGAAAATAGTCATGGAGAAAGAGGAATTCTAGACTTGATGCAAAAACTAACTAATGAATATGGAGCTACAAAACCTTTTAATGATAATGAATTGTTTGATAAAATAGTTTCATTAACCTACCCAGAAGTAAAAAACTTTTTAGAAACCTATGTAAGCGGCCCTACTCCTATTCCTTACGATAAATATTTTGCAAAAGTAGGTGTAACACAGTCTAAACGTAAAATTCCAGGAAACGTATTTCTAAAAGACCAAAAACCATATATTACTATAAATCCGAATACAAAAGAAATCATGGTTTTGCCAACCATTGAATTACCTTCCTTTTATGCTAATCTCGGGATAAAAAATGGCGATATC
Organism: Flavobacterium psychrophilum DSM 3660 = ATCC 49418; assembly: GCF_002217405.1. Taxonomy (GTDB): domain Bacteria; phylum Bacteroidota; class Bacteroidia; order Flavobacteriales; family Flavobacteriaceae; genus Flavobacterium; species Flavobacterium psychrophilum. The sequence goes on from NZ_MUHE01000015.1 coordinate 59,484, forward strand.
ATCAAAACTGTAAATGGCACAAATTATAATTTAGATAATATTTATGACTTAATCACAGAAAGTCAAAAATGGGAAGAAAACACTCCAATTACAATTAAAATAAAACGTGACACTAAAGAAACCGAACTAAAAGGTATCGTAAAATTACCTTATGATGAAGCAGAAGGATTACAAGCAACAGATGCAAGTAAAAAAACCATTAAAAACGCTTGGTTAAAAGGTTAATAAATAAAATTATAATTAATATAAATCCTCATTTTGTACTACAATTTGAGGATTTTTTTATTATTTTGCAATAAATTAAAAAATGATGAACAAAATAATTATTGCACTATTATCTATCACAATGCTAACCTCATGTGGTGACGAAAAAAAATCTGAAAACACCTTAGAAATTACCGGAAATATAAAAGGTCTTAAAAAAGGAAAATTATATATCCAGAGAGTTCAAGACTCAACATTAGTAGTTCTTGACAGTATTATTATAAACGGTAAATCATCTTTCGCAAGTACTATAAAACTCGATTCCCCAGAAATGCTATATTTATATCTAGACCGTGGCGTTTCAAACTCAATAGATAACAATTTACTTTTCTTTGCAGAACCTGGAAAAATGAATATTGATACCGATTTAGAATTTTTCTTAGCCAAAGCTAAAATTACAGGATCAAAAAACCAAGAACTTTATGAGCAATACAAAGACATTGTATCTAAATTTAATGACCAACAGTTAGGTTACATAAAGGACGAATTACTAGCACTAAAAGCAAAAAAAGACATCTCAAAAGAAAATACTAAAAAACAAGAAATACTTTTAAAACGCAGGTATTTATACGCTGGCAACTTTGCACTAACAAATGCAAATCACGAAGTAGCACCATATATTGCGCTAACAGATATTTACGACATTAACATTAAATATCTAGACACAATAGCAAAATCAATGTCACCAAAAGTAGCAAAATCTAAATACGGAAAGAAATTAAATGAATATTTAGCACAAAGAAAAAAACAAGAGTAACTTTTATAAAAAAAGATAAGCAAACAATCCTAATTTAATTACAAAAATAAAGCCCACAAAGATTAATGAACAGCTTTTTTAAATCTCAGTATTTGAGCGTTACCAAAAGGATTAGGCTTTACGCTACAAACTAAGTACACTGAATTTCTATAAAAATAAGCCGAAAGTATTTAACCCAAAATAACAAAATATTTAACAATAATCTATAAGTTTATCTTTATTATTTGAATCAAAAACAGAAAAACAGAAATAAAAATTTAACTTGCTCAAAATACATTCAAATAAAAAACAAAATCAGTTAGAATATTAGTTCTAATTTATTATTTTTGTGCTCCCGAAGGGTCGGGATAAAAAAGTCAAAAACTTCATTATGAATATACACGAATATCAAGGAAAAGAAATTTTAGCAAGTTACGGTGTACGCATACAACGTGGTATTGTTGCAAACAATCCTGTAGAAGCAGTTGCGGCTGCAAAACAATTAACTACCGAAACAGGTACAAGCTGGTATGTAGTTAAAGCCCAAGTTCACGCAGGTGGACGCGGAAAAGGTGGTGGAGTAAAACTAGCCAAAAACTTGCAACAAGTAGAAGAAATTTCTGAACAAATTATTGGAATGCAACTCATTACACCTCAAACTTCTGCCGAAGGTAAAAAAGTGCATAAAGTTTTAATTGCAGAAGATGTGTATTATCCTGGAGAAAGCGAAACTTCAGAGTTCTATATATCTGTTTTATTAAACAGATCTACTGGTCGCAATATGATTGTTTATTCTACAGAAGGAGGAATGGATATCGAAGAAGTTGCTGCACACACACCACATTTAATACACAATGAAGAAATAGATCCATCAGTTGGTTTACAAGCTTTTCAAGCAAGAAGAATTGCATTCAATCTTGGTCTTTCTGGAAACGCATTTAAAGAAATGGTAAAATTTATCGATTCTTTATACAATGCATACATCGGATCTGATGCTTCAATGTTCGAAATTAATCCAGTTTTAAAAACATCGGACGACAAAATAATGGCAGTTGATGCCAAAGTAAATATAGACGATAACGCACTATACCGTCAGCCAAAATATGCTGATATGCGTGATATTCGCGAAGAAAACCCTATTGAAGTAGAAGCTAAAGAAGTAGGCTTAAACTATGTAGATCTAGACGGAACCGTAGGTTGTATGGTAAACGGAGCAGGTCTTGCAATGGCAACCATGGATTTAATTAAATATGCAGGTTTCGAGCCAGCAAATTTCCTAGATGTTGGAGGAACTGCAGACGCTAAACGTGTAGAAACAGCTTTCCGTATTATCTTGAAAGATGAAAATGTAAAAGCAATATTAATTAACATTTTTGGAGGAATTGTTCGTTGTGACCGTGTTGCACAAGGAGTCGTAGATGCCTACAAAAATATGGGAGACGCTATAAAAGTACCAATTATCGTTCGTTTACAAGGAACTAATGCTGAAATTGCTAAAGAATTAATAGACAATTCTGGAATGCCAATTTTATCGGCAGTACAGTTTCAAGAAGCAGCAGATCAGGTAAAAGCAGCTTTAAGCAAATAAAAACATATTTTTTATCCTATTATATTAAAACCTCAGAAATTCTGAGGTTTTTTTTATTACTACAATGTAAATTTTTAAGCTTTTATTAATACATTTTAACGAAATGTATCTAAAAAGTAAAATTTATCATTTAAGAAAAAACACACAAATATTGTTGATTTACAACTATTTACCATTAGACTTTACCATTAACAAAACTTCTCTTAACAAATAAAAAATACAAATTTCTCCCTATTTTAAATATAAGTTAAGCAATTAACAAACACTATTTTAGCAGAATTTCTTTCTTAATTTTGACCTGTAATCTTAAAAGAAAAAATCATGAAAAAGTTAATCTTGTTATTTGTTGTTGTAATTATGAATGTAACTTTTGTTGCGGCAAAAGAGGTAAATCCAGTCGATGATTATCCAAAAGCATTAAAAGAAATTACTAAATTATTAGGCCCATTGAATATTGAAGGTGAATTCGAAAAAACTGTAAGAATCAAATTTACCGCAATGGTCAATTCAGATAATGAATTGATAGTATTACAAGTAGGAACAGAGAATATTATTTTCAAAAAACATATTGTAGAACAATTAAACTACAAAAAAATTGCAAGAGAAATTATGACTCCTGGCAAAGAATATACATTTATAGTAAAGTTCAGACCCGAATAATTAATTTCCAAGCAAAATCCCGTATTGTTACTAAACGATACGGGATTTTTGTTTCCTTATACGAACTTATAAAGCTAAAAATACAATTAGAAATTATTTTTTTGCTTTACCATTATTAAACCTTACTTTTTCTACCACCTGAACTTTTGGTTCTACTTTTTTATTATTAGAAGCAGGTTTTTTCTTAAAATCGGTTTTAGTCTTAAACTCTGTTTTAGGCTTATCAGAAGTTTTCTTAGGAATTTCAGATCTGTGCTTGGCCAAAACATCGTTAGGATTTTTAGGGTTTTCTTTAGTTCCACGCAAGTGTATAACCAAACCGTTCAGAAAATTTCGCAAAATTTGATCACCACATTCTACATAATTTTCGTGTTTCTCGTCACGAAAAAAAGCACCAATTTCTGATTTCGTGATTCTAAAATCTACTAATTCTAAAATTTCTACTATTTGATCATCACGCAACATTAGTGCAACACGCAATTTTTTAAAAATATCGTTATTTGTCATGTTCTATATATTTATTTTTCAAAGATAATTATTAAATTGGACTAAATTCAAATGTAAAGAGAAGAAAAGGATTTTTTGAATTTGTTTATATTTATATTACTTTTATAAAAAAAATAAAATAACACCTAAAATGACAAGAATAGAAGTTTTAAATACTATAATTAACAAAAAAAATGTTAAAAATTATCTAGAAATAGGTGTAAATAGAGGCAAATGTCTATTTAATATTGTAGGACCTGAAAATAAGTTTGCCGTAGATCCTTTTTTTAATTTTAATTTATGGAAAAAAATAAAAGCTGGAATTAAAAATTCGGGAAACTTTAAAAATAAATATTTTGAAGTTACCAGCGATGATTTTTTTGCTAACAATGAAACACTTTTATCTAAAAACAAACTCGATTTAGCCTTTATAGATGGTCTTCATACCTACAAACAATCCTTGCAAGACACTTTAAACACTGTAAAATATCTTGATGAAAAAGGAATTATCGTGTTACATGATTGCAATCCACTTGATCACTTAGCGGCATACCCTGCACATTCTATAGACGAGGCTCGCAAAGATTTGCAAAACCATAAAGATTGGAAAAATATTTGGAATGGCGATGTCTGGAAAACAATAGTTTTTATTAAAAAAAATCATCCTGAATTATCTACTTTTGTTTTAAATACAGACCACGGATTAGGTTTTGTGTATAAAAAACAACAAGAGAAATTACCCGAAATTTTTAATGCGATTACTTCGATCGATGATTTAGATTATACTTTTTTTAATGAACACAGAAACGAATTAATAGATTTAAAACCAGTATCTTATTTTCAAGAATTTTTAGCCACTATTTAGTTATGAATTCTCACCAAGAAAAAATAAGTTTACTTTCTGAAATGATTGCTTTTGCAATAATAGATTGCGAATTACATGATCGGGAGTACGATTTTTTATTGTCAATTTCTGAAGAATTAGAAATAGAAAAAAAAATATTTTTAGATTTATTTAATAAAAGGAATGAACTGGTCATTATTAAAGATGAGTTTAGCAGAATTATTCATTTTTATCGATTAGCACTACTCATGCATTGTGACGGTGTTTTGCACAAAAAAGAAAAAACAGCTATTCACGAAATGGGAATTACCATGGGGCTTAATCCTTTTGCAATGAAACGAATTCTAAAATTGATGGAAGAATCTCCAAAGAAAATTATTGCTCCTGAAAAATTAATATGCGCTTTTCAGGAGCAATTAAATTAGATTTTTTCTTGCAAAGCTTTAATTTCATCTCGCAATTTAGCTGCTTGCATAAAATCTAAATCTTTTGCTGCTTTTTCCATAGCTTTTCGCTTATCACGAATACGTTTCTCTATTTCTGGTTTGCTTAAATATTCTGTTTCTGGTTCAGCAGCCATATTTCCAGAAGTGTAGCCTAATTCAGAATCGACCAATGTATTTTTTGTAAAAGCACTTTCAATTTTTTTGTTTAATGCCTGCGGAATAATATTATTTGCAATATTAAAATTAATTTGTTTTTCCCTGCGATAATTGGTTTCATCGATTGTTTTTTGCATGCTAGCCGTTATTTTATCGGCATACATAATTGCTTTTCCGTTTAGGTTTCTTGCCGCACGGCCTATAGTTTGTGTAAGTGAACGATGACTTCGCAGGAAACCTTCTTTGTCAGCATCTAAAATAGCAACTAGAGAAACCTCGGGTAAATCTAGTCCTTCACGAAGTAAATTAACACCAATTAACACATCGAAAATTCCTTTTCGTAAATCTTGCATAATTTCTATTCTTTCTAAAGTATCTACTTCTGAATGAATATAGCGACAACGAATATTTACTTTTGTTAAATATTTTGCCAATTCTTCTGCCATTCTTTTGGTTAATGTGGTAACCAAAACACGTTCGTCTATTTCGGCACGAACCTGAATTTCTTCTATCAAATCATCTATTTGATTTAAGCTCGGACGAATTTCGATAATTGGATCTAATAATCCTGTGGGACGAATGACTTGCTCTACCACAACTCCATCTGTTTTTTGCAACTCATAGTCTGCTGGTGTTGCCGATACATAAATAACTTGGTTTTGCATGGCTTCAAATTCTTCAAATTTAAGCGGACGATTGTCCATAGCGGCGGGCAATCGGAAACCGTATTCGACTAAATTTTCTTTGCGAGAACGGTCGCCACCATACATAGCGTGCACTTGCGAGAGTGTGACATGACTTTCGTCTACAACCATTAGGTAATCTTTTGGAAAATAATCAAGTAAACAAAACGGTCGTGTTCCTGTACTTCGCCCGTCTAAATATCTTGAATAATTTTCTATTCCAGAGCAATAACCCAATTCTCGAATCATTTCTAAATCGAAATTAGTACGTTCTTCTAGTCGTTTTGCTTCGAGATGCTTACCTATTTCTTTGAAATAATCGACTTGTTTAACCAAATCTTGCTGAATTTCCCAAATGGCATTTTGCAACACATCGGGCGAAGTCACAAACATATTGGCAGGATATATGGTTAGTTTTTCAAATTTTTCGATAACTTGAGTTGTTTTTACATCAAAACTTTCAATTTCTTCTATTTCATCACCAAAAAAATGAATTCGAAAAGCATCATCGGCATAACTAGGATATATATCTACGGTATCTCCTTTTATTCTAAAATTTCCAGGCATAAAATCCATTTCGGTACGTGAATATAAACTTTGCACGAGTTGGTGTAATAATTTAGTCCTAGATATGATTTGACCTTTTTCGATAGGAATTACATTTTTTTGAAACTCGACAGGATTACCAATACCGTAAAGACAAGAAACAGAAGATATTACAATAATATCACGTCGTCCTGAAAGCAATGAAGAAACGGTACTCATTCGCATTTTTTCTAATTCCTCATTAATAGATAAATCTTTTTCGATAAAAACACCAGTAACTGGCATAAATGCTTCAGGCTGATAATAGTCGTAGTACGATACAAAATATTCGACCGCATTATTAGGAAAAAACTGTTTAAATTCTGAATATAATTGTGCTGCCAGCGTTTTGTTATGGGCTAAAACTAAAGTTGGTCTTTGCACTTCTTGAATTACATTGGCAACGGTAAATGTTTTTCCAGAACCCGTAACGCCTAGTAGAGTTTGGTATTTTTCGTTATCGGTAATGCCTTGCACTAATTTTTCAATTGCTTGTGGTTGGTCACCTTTGGGTTTGTAATCTGATTGTACTTGGAAGTTCATTTGTTATGAGTTGCAAAGCTTCAAAGTTACAAATATTGAATTCTAAATTCTAAAATTTTAAGATTCATTCAGTGCAAACGCACACTTTTTTATGTAAAAACAGATAAAAGCTATTGATTTACACTTGTTTAAGTTGTTATTATTTCACGTATTATACTAATAATCAATAATTTGACTTTATGAATACAAATAGCAATTTAATAAGTATTTTCGGCAATATAGAAGACCCTAGAAGCGATATAAACCAACTTCATGACTTAGTTAACATCCTTCTCGTTGGAATAATTTTAGTGATTTGTGGGGCACAAACTTGGAAACAAATGCTTGATTTTGCTTATTCAAAGGAAGATTTTTTAAGAAAATTTTTAAACTTAGATAACGGAATTCCCTCTGAGGACACTATAAACAGGTTTTTTTCCGTAATAGATAGCTCTGAATTTGAAAATTGCTTTATTGAGTGGGTAAATTCTATTTCAATAATCGAAAAAGGTCAAGTTATAGTCTAGGTCAAGTAAGAGTAAATGATAAGTCGAATGAAATTACTGCAATTCCAAAATTATTAGATAAATTAATGATTAAGGGAAACATCATTACCATTGATGCAATGGGAACACAAACCAATATAGTTGATAAGATTATTAAAAATGAAGCAGATTATATTTTAGCGGTCAAAGACAATCAAAAACAACTTTTAGAAGAAATGAAAGATGAGTTTAAGTTTGGTAAAGAAATAGAACTAGTTAGCAATATTGATATCGGTCATGGAAAAAAACTAAATCAAATAATTAGAATAGAGAGTATTATATAATTTGAAAACAGCAATAAGCCCACAGAAAAAGCAACTCGATAGTTGGGATAAAATTACTTGTTGAAAGTGTTGAATATTAAAGTATGAGTTTACCTGATAATTTTAATTATAAAGTTGTGTAACCCTAATTTTTAAAATATATTTGTAGATTAAAATTTAAAACATGAAATATACTTCTCTTGCTTTTTTGATGGTATTTTTTACTATTAATATTTTTTCTCAAGAATATAAAAACATAGATACTACTGCAACTAATGAAAAAAAACTATTTTTGAAAGATTTTAAAAATAGACACGATACTAATATCGAATATGTTAAAAATAATTTTTCTGGAAATACAAAAAAAGATCTTATTAAAAGATATATTGATGCTTTTAATGATTTTTCAAAAACCGTAACAAAAGGAGAGTTATATTTTAATAAAGATGACCAAGAATATTTAGAAAAAATTGTAACCACCATTAAAAATGTAAATCCTATCTTAAAAGAAAAAGATTTTTACATTTATTTGTCTAGAGACCCGAGCATCAATGCTTTTAGTATAGGAGATGGTACCCTAATTATTAACTTGGCTTTGTTTAATGCTTTAAAATCAGAGGGAGAATTGGCGAGTGTAATATGCCATGAGATGGCGCATTATTATTTAGACCACCGAGGCCGTAGTATTAAAAAAAGTATCGATTTTTTAAACTCCGATACCTTTAAAAAAGAAGAACGGTCTATAAAAAAAGAAAAATACAACAAATACAAACGTGCCGACAAATTATTAAAAAACTTAGAATATACTAGAAAAAACAAGTCAAGAATATTTGAATTTCAGGCAGACTCATTAGGCTATTGTTTTTTTAAAAACACTAAATACAATCCACAACAAGCGGTAGATTTATTAAACCATCTATCGGACTCCGACAAAGAAAAAGAAACACTAGAAGAGGCGGATTACAAAATGTTTTTTACCACAAAAAATCAATCTTTTATCAAAGAATGGCTACAGATGGAAGATTTTTCTGATTATCATTACAGTAAAGAAAATAGCCATAGATGGGATATCGATTCGTTAAAAACACATCCTGATTGCAAAGAAAGAATAACAAGAATAAAATTAGACAACCAAAAAAAGACAAATTTTAGTGTAGATGCCTCCTGTTTTGAAAAAATAAAAAACATAAGCCCCTACGAAACGGTTTATAATTATTATTATTTTAAAGAATATGGTATTTGTTTGTATGAGTCTTTAAAACTGTACAGAAAAAACAAAAAAGATGCGTTTCTGTTAGAACTAATTGCCAAAAACTTAGAACTATTGGCAAAAGCAAAAAAAGAAATGAAATTTAACACCTATATAACAAGTATTAACCCTAAAGAACATACTATAAGCCAACAACGATTTCTTAACTTTATGAATAATCTTACCCTAACAGAAATCGAACAAATTTCAAAAGACTATAATAATTTAACAAAAAAACTATGAAAAAACTATTACCTCTACTACTACTCTATCTTACAAGTACCATAAGTTTGGGACAATCGTATAAAATTATGCAATCGGCATCTGGAGTTATAGAGCAGTTTAATGCTATTTATGACAACGAAGAAAATTTATTTGGTTATGTAGAATTGCGAAAAATGGAGCAAGAGTCTAAAGAAACCATGGTCTTTAAATATATAGTTTTAGACAAAAACATGAATACCGTTTGTAGCGGTAACCTAAAAGAAAACATTGTAAAACGTCGTTGCCAAAAAATAAATTACGATATTAGTTACAACAATGGTCATATTATGTTTAGTTTTTTTGAGCAACTTGGCAAATCAGACAGGGTACGTTGCTCGTATCAGATTTTAAAAATAGATACCAACACAATTCTAGCCAATGCCTTTTTTGATGAATTTGTAAAAACCCAAACAAGCATAAAAAAATTAATAAAAAATTACAAAAGCTATCAAATAACAGGCTTGGGCAAAGAGGGTTTTTTAATCCGTAGCGAAAATTATAACCCTTGGCATACTCCAAAACTTTATTATTACGCCATTAATTTTAAAGGCGAAAAAATATGGGAACAAGCATACAAAACACCAGAAAAAAAACGTTTCTATTACAGATACAAATTAATAGATAATGACAATAAATATGTAGTACTATTAGCAGCTAAATACAGACGTAAAAACAAAAAATCTGACAACTTATTAATACTAGATGCCAAAACAGGAACCCAAATAGCATTTACCAATTTATACAACAAAAAATATAGCCTTACTTACGAAAATATAAAAATAAAAGACGACAAAATATACATAGTAGGTAGATTTTTTAAGAAAGAAGCACATGATTTATTAATAGACAATGAGTCTTTAGGATTATACCAACGAATTGTTAATTTAAAAGACGGAAGTATTATAAGCGATAAGTTTTTAGATTACGATAAATTTAACGGACTAGATATTACCAAAAAAGGAAAAGTAAGAGGCGACGGCTATTTAAACTTTACCAAAATAGAAATGAATCCAGATGGAAGTTATTTTCTATTGGGCGAAACATACGGTAGCTATACTCTAGGTTTTTATTACTATGGGCTATATTCCTTTAACATCAATAAAGATTTTAATATGGAAAAAATATACACCTTTGATACCAAAAGATCTATTGGCACAAAATACGTATTCTCACAAACTTTATTAAATAAATCAGGAAAAGTATATTTTTTCTTTGACAAAAACGAAGAAAAAGAACCAGAATTAAATATCCTAAATTTTAATTACGCCAACAAAGAATCTGTGGTCGAAAAAATAAAAATAACCAACAAAGACAGCGAAATAAAAATAATACCAGCCAAACCAGGTTATGTAGGCATAGTCGAAATTTTTAAAGACCCAAAAGAAGGAGAAAAAGCACTAGAACTACGCCTTGAAAAACTAAACTACAAACGTTAATTTAATTAAAATAATAAAAACATTTCTAATATTAACTACCCTACCATAAGCAAGCCGTTATAAATCTAGGGATTGAATTTAGCAATTAAAAAACAAAAGAGAGATTCCTTGCCCAAGAAAATCTCTCTTTTGTTTTACAAAAAATAAGCCATGCAAACCTTAAAAAAAATATATCCATTTACATAAAATGAAGCCTATACATTAATAGCCTGTACCCTATTATAACCCTAACCACACAAAAACAACACCATTTAAGCAATATAAATCTTATTGTATTTATATTTTTTGGTACACTTGCAAGCTACAACGTTACAAAACACCCCAGACTTTTTACTAATCTCAAAACAAAACCCCTAGCAATACTCACAACTATATTAGTAGTATGGCTATCTATTATTATTTAAAACTCCCAAAACACGCAAGGATCAATCCTAAAAATTGTGGGGAAATATAAAAATGTTGACTTTTGTATTTTAAATTATATAGAAATGTAAGATTCATTTGTTGAACTTCTCAAGTTATTATTGCCCGAAATAATCGTTGAACTTCTTATGAAAAAAGAGAAGAAATACTTCATCTATACCTAAGAGAGATTAATTCAATCCCTAAAGAATATCGTCAATCTAAATTAAGTTTAAAAGGATTCTTCGATGAGATAACAGTTCAGGATTTTCCAATTCGTGGTCACCAAGTATATCTGCACATCACTCGTAGAAGATGGCTCAATGAAGATACTGGTCAAGTGGTTTTTAGAGATTGGAATTTAGTAGCAGATGGGACTCGGGTAACACAAGAGTTTGCGTTTTTTTAAAAGAAATCAATAGATTCCAAGACAAATGATTGTAATGCTATAGGGTCTTTCTATGGCGTTAGCGGTAAAAATTTACAATACCAATACAAAGAATTTCTAAGTGATTTTAAATCCTGGGATCAAATAAAACACGCAAAAGAATGGCTGCTTTTTCCTAAAAACATAGCCAAGCGTTTGTCAATAGACCAAACTTCGGCTCACGTAAAAAAAATGGGGAGAAGTCTTAAATTTGGAAAAAAAACAAATGGATTTTTCAATATTTTCTTCCTTTTTACCTGAAGGATTATTATTTCATTTTGACATCGTTGATTTCAAGGAATTAGGTGATTTAGAAACAAAAAAAGATTGCTTTTATATCTATTTAGACGAGAAAAACATTCTCCCAAAAGAATATAGCGACATTGAATATGAATCAAAAGGGTTTTATGAACGAACCAGAATACAAGACTTTCCCATAAGAGGCAAAGCTGTTTATTTAGGTATAAGAAGGCGAAGATGGCGTAATAAAAATAAGAAAACCTTTGAAGTAAAAAGTGATTATTCCTTTATAGCTGAGGGTTCAAAATTAACAGTTGAACTTTCAGATTTTTTAAAAGATACAGGTAGAGACCCGAGAAGATACGATAAGTAATATCGCAAGCTATTACGGGGTTAAAGCCAATTTATTACAGCGACATTACAAGAAAAAGATTAGTGGTTTTAAAGACTGGGAACAGTTAAATCACGCCGAAGATTATTTGATTTACCCTGAAAATATTGGAGAGAATTTAAGTATAGACGAAGTAAGTTTATCAAAAGGAGAACTCTATACCTTTGTTACCAACAAACAAGGAAGAGGGAAGAAAAAGACACTAGTGGCATCTATAAAAGGTACAAAAAGCCAAGATATAATTGATGTTTTAAGCCTTATTTCATTAGAAAAAAGAAAATTGGTAAAGGAAATAACGCTTGATATGGCTAACAATATGCAATTAGTATCAAGAAAGTGTTTCCCTGAGAGTTCATTGGTTACGGACCGTTTTCACGTTGTAAAGTTGGTAATGGAAGCCTTGCAAGATTTAAGAATTAAATATCGATGGGAAGAAATAGAAAAAGAAAATCAAGCCATTAAAATAGCCAAAGAACAGAATCTAAAATACATTCCACTTACATTTGACAATGACGATTCTCCTAAACAATTATTAGCAAGAAGCCGATATATTATGGCTAAAAAACCAAATCAATGGACAGAAAATCAAAAGATAAGAGCAGAGTTATTGTTTAGAAATTATCCACTTTTGCACCAAGCATATAAGCATACACTCGAATTTAGAGATATTTATGAAGAAACAAGCAAAGAGATAGCAAGAGAAAAAATGACTAATTGGGTGCAAAAAACCAAGCAACTCAATATGACTGTTTTTAATACCGCTGCAAATAGTTTGAATTATC
>NZ_MUHE01000016.1:0-176 GCF_002217405.1 Flavobacterium psychrophilum DSM 3660 = ATCC 49418
AATAATCAGTCTCCAGCCAATTTAACGGGAACATTAAATGTAGATGGTGCTACAACTTTAAATAATACATTTACCGTAGCAAATCAATCGCTATCACATTTAACTGGTAATTTAGTGGTTGATGGAACGACTAACTTAAACAATTCTTTATCAGTAAATAATCAGTCTCCAGCCAA
>NZ_MUHE01000016.1:323-1771 GCF_002217405.1 Flavobacterium psychrophilum DSM 3660 = ATCC 49418
TGCTACAACTTTAAATAATAAGTTAACCGTAACTAATAATGCAAATACACACTTAACAGGTGAATTAGTGGTTGATAATAATGCGCTATTTAATAAAAAAGTAAATATTAAAGATCAAGTTACAATACATGCGGCGTTACCTTTTGATAGTGATAATTACAATAATTACCCTTTACGCGTAGAAGGTAGTGGGCAAGGTATTGCTATTAAATTAGAATCTGACTTACCTAATAATGATAATAATTTCATTACTTTTTATGATAGTAAGGGTAAAGCAATTGGTAATATTGAAGGGCAAACTGCAGCAGAAGTTGCAAGTGATCCGCAATATATTTATGATATTTCAATTTTAACTGCCGAATTAGCTGTTGCTGGAGCATCTATTGGTTTAGCGGCTATTCCAATTGCTTCTGCTGGAGTGGGTGTTGTTGTAGGTTCAGATATTGGGCAAATTGCTATTGCAACGGCCGATTTTGCAATGGTTACCGCAAATGCAGCAGCATATAATGCATTCGCATATTCTAATTTAGGGGTAACATACTCTTCTGGTTCTGCGGATTACGCAGAGTGGTTAGAAAAAACGAATACTAAAGAGGTTTTTTCACCAGGTGATATTGTAGGTATTAAAAACGGAAAGATCACTAAAAACACTACTAATGCCGAACAAATTTTAGCTATTTCAACTAAACCAGCTATCTTAGGTAATGTACCAGATGAAAATGTAAAAGAAAACTTCGAAAAAGTTGCTTTTATGGGACAAATTCCAATTAAAATAAAAGGTGAATCTAAATTAGGAAACTATATAATTGCATCAGGCAAAAACGATGGTTATGGGTATAGTATTTCGCCAGAAAACATTAACCCATTGCATTATAAAAATATTATTGGTATTGCTTGGTCTAATGTTTTAATTAATAAATATGGAGAAAAATTTGTAAATACTTCTATTGGTATTACTACAAAAATAATGTCTGAACTTGCAGAAAAACACGAAGAGCGAATTACTAATTTAGAAAATAGATTTGCAAAACTTGAAGGGAAATTAAATTTATCAGAAAATACCGAAGAAACAAATAAAATTGATAAAACACTAATTGATGAAAATTTTGATAGGGATGTTCTAAAAGCAATTGAAAAAGTAGAAAAAGAATATAATTTAAAATTAGATAATCCTTATATGTCTATAATTAAAAAAAATATATTAAAAAAGAAATAGTTTATTTATAAATAAGTGCAAAAAAAACTCTCAATTTCTGAGTGCACTAAAAACATAGGCTATTTTAATTAGCCTATGTTTTCAGACAACTCATAAAAAACTAAATTCTTAAATAGCCCCTATAAAATAAAAATCCTGTTATTGCGATTCTGAAATTCTAATTTGAGAAACTGCTTTTGCTCGCAATGACAGATTGGAATGATAGCGGAAACGTAATACCATTTAAAGTTTA
>NZ_MUHE01000016.1:1827-17161 GCF_002217405.1 Flavobacterium psychrophilum DSM 3660 = ATCC 49418
ATTATGAGATTCCTCGTTCCTCGGAATGACAACATCCTCAATAAATATTCCAGTGTTTTTAAAGATAAATTGGTATAATTTTCAAGAATGACTGAAAGTTTCGCTCATAAAAAAACCGTCTCGTTTTAGGAACAAGACGGTTTTATGAGTTTTAGTGAATTATTTTAGTCCTTTTTGAATATTTAAACTATCTGAATTTGTTGGTTCTAGAACTAAGGCTTTTGCGATATATTCTGTTGCTTTTATTTTATCCTTTTTGTTGTGCAATGCCAAGTTTTGGTAAGCTTCTACAAACTTTGTTTTGTTTGCTGGCTTGTCTAGTTCGATTGCTCCTTTTTCGTTTACTACTCGAATATAGTCTTCGTAACTTTTTGCCATTTGCTCTTTTGCTACGACATCGTTTTGCATTAAACTGTTTACTCGTGCTCTATATATATACGCGTCTTGGGTTGTTGGCGATGCAATTGATACATTATCGAATGCTTTGTCTGCTTTTCTGAGTGCTACAATATCGATTTTGCTTGATTCTTTATCTGAGTTATCAAAATATAACGCATATCCTAAGTAGAAATTATCGTATAAATAATTTTTAGAATTTGGGTTAGATGTTGCTACTTCATATATTGCTGCAGCGTGTTTGTATTGTTTTTGTTCGAAATACTTTTTTCCAATTTCGTTTAAATCATTTGCCATTGGCTTATCTAGATCGACTGCTTTACGGAAATTGGCTACGGCTGTTTGAAACAAGGCCTCGTTTATTACTGATTTTGTTTCTGGTGCTACTGGTGCTGGTGTTGCATTTCTTAGTTGTGCCAAACCTAAATACAAATAATCACGACCAATGATTTTGTTTGTTGGGTTTGATGTGTAATCTGTTAGGGCTTTTATTGCACCATCTGCATTTCCGTTTTCGTATAAAGCATACCCTAAATAACGAAATATTCGTGGGTTTACTTTGTCTAGTTTTTTCATTTCTTCAGCTTCTTTTTCAAGTGCCTTGTAATCTTTTGCTAAGATTAAAAATTCTGCATGGCGAAAACGTGATACTAGTGAGTAGTCTGTTAAGGTCATGTATTTTTCGTAATATTCTAATCCTTTTGCGGTATATTCTTTGTATTTTGTTTTGTCGTTAGTTCCCCATTGATAATAGGTTTCTGCTAATTCACGATATACTGGTCCGTAGTTTGAATCGATGGCTACCACACCGTCTAATGCAGATTTTGCTTCAGCAAATGCTTTTGCTCCTTTTAACAAAACACCTAATTGCATTTTTGCTCTTATTAGGGTTGGGTCTGCTACAAATGCGTTACTGTAAGCGGCATAAGCATCGTTTTGATTTCTATCTCCATAATAAGCATCGCCTAAAGCCATTTGTGTTTGTGCATCATTTGGATTTATAGCTTTTGCCCTTGTTAAATTAGCAATTGCTTTTTTAAAATCTGGCTTTTCTGCATTTGTAAATGCTTTTCCGATATAAATAAATTGTTCTATATCTTTCTTTTTGATGTCTTTTGTGGCTTGATCGAAGTTAAATTGAGCAGCTTCAACATTACCGCTATTCAAATCTAATTGTCCCAATCCAATATAATTAAAGCTTGCAAATTCTTTTGCTGCCAATCCTTTTTGAAAAAAGATTTTAGCAGAATCCTGCTGGCTTTGTTGTAAGTAAACGCTACCGAGTAAAAATGCGATTTTTCCGTTATCTGGTTTTGTTTGTATGGCAGTTTTTAAAATAGATTTTGCTTTTTCGTACTGCTCTCCATCGATAGCTTTTTTAGCTAATTCAACTTCTTGTGCGTAAGAGGAAAGGCTAAAGGCTACTAATGTAATGCTCAAAAATTTAACTTTATTCATTTTGTTATTTATTTTTTAGTTATTTCTTTTCGGATTATAAGATTTCTGTTTGGTATTTTAGCGGGAACGAGACCTGATTTTAAAATAATCCGTTGTCCTATTTCTCCTGATACAAAGGATGCAAAACCCATGCCTAAACCTGAGAAAGGTTGGTAATTTAACATTTTTATTTCTCGAGTAAGCGGATAAAAGCCAGTAGCTATGTTGTCTTGACTTGGTTTTACGAAAGATTTAGTTTTTAAAGATTTGACACTTAAAACCTTAACTGCACCTACCTTTTCTTTCATTTTTGTAGATGGTTGCAACAACCAATTTACGCCTACAATTCCAATCATTCCTTCATTTTTAGCTACAAACTCAATCACTTCATTGTTGGTTTGAAAAGAAAATATTTTTTGTTTTGGCAAATCATTAATTTTTGCCAATTCTTTAATGTAACGAACTGTACTTGAGTTTGGATTATCGAAAACCAAGCCTTTAAAATTGCTCTGGTCTTTTCCTTGCACAAAAGCAATCACTTTTTCTAAATCGATAAGCGTATCCTTGTTGCTCTTGAATGAAATAAAAGCAATGGCATCCGTTGCAAGTGGAGTAATTCTAGGTGTTATTTTTTTAATTTTAAAAATTTCAGCTTCATTTTCTGTTAGTTCTCTAGACAAAACAGCCAATTGTTGCTTGTTTTTAGATAGTATTTGTACGATCTCTGATTCTGATTTTGCAACTAATGTAATTGTTGCATTGTATTGGTTTTCGAAAACTTGCTTTTGGTCATCTATGATTGGAAGCAAAGTTTCGTCTACAAGAATCGTGGCTTCTCCTCTTAGGATAGTTTCTTCTTGTTTCTTTCCTTTTTTATCGCATGAAAACACTACAATAAAGAGGAAGCTTATTAGAACTAATAGATTAGTTTTTCTCATGACTCTGATTTTTGAAAGAAACGAATAAATCGTAAAAAAGCATATACAATAACTATAATCCCTAAGACTATTCGGTAACCATTAGACATGCTAAGTGGTAATCCTTTCCAAAAGATTACAGCCAAGCCAAATGACAAATACAAACAGAAAAATAATATTCCTATAACGAGAAGAAATCGCTCTTTGAGCGATTTCTTCTTGGTGTTATTTATGCTTTTATTATGCATTATTCTCCTGCTGTTATACTTAGATTTATTGGCAATATACAATTAGTTCTAACTGGTTTTCCGTTCTGAATACCTGGAGTCCATTTAGGCCCTTTTCGAAGAACTCTTATTGCTTCTTCTTTAGTACCGTAACCTAAGTCTCTAATTACTTCGATATCCGTTAAACTTCCGTCTTTTTCTACAACAAATTTAACAATTACTTTACCGTTAAGATCTGAGCTTAGTTTACTTGCTATATCGTCAGTATTAAAATTCTTTTTAATAAAACCTCCAAATTTATCCATACCCCCTGGATACCCTGGTTGTACTTCTATACCAGCAGAGTTGTAAATAGTATTGTCTACAATCTCAGCGTCTTTTTCTCCATCGCCAGTTGGTTGATCTATTACAATTTTTGCGTCATTATCTCCTTTTTGGTCTTTAGCGGCAATGTTTTTGTCTTTAAGCTCGTCGATGGTTTTTATTTCCTCTACTACTCTTTCTTTAGCCACAACTTTAGGAGCAACGAATTTTACTTCATCAATCTTTGGTTTGGGTGGTTCTGGTGGTGGTGGTGGTGGTTTTAGAGGGTCTACTTTTGGCTTTTCTATGTTTACCAAAACTACTTTCTCATCTAATGTACTTTTAGTTTCACTAGCTGGAATCATATCGAGAAGCATTGGCAAACCTATTGCAAAAGCAAAAACAAATGCACCACCAAATAATGCTTTCACAGATGTTTTAGGATTCTCTTTACGCAACTCATAAGCACCATACTTTTTGTTACGTCCTTCGAAAACTAAATCTAACCACTGTGATTTGAATATATCTAATTTCATATTTCTTATTATTGGGTTAAACCTTAACCTATTATTTGTCTAGTAAAGACACTTCCTCTTTTGTAATATCTACAATTGCATAAGTTTTTACTTTACAAATAGCCATTTCGTCAAGAATATCAACTAAATTTCTGTAAGTCGATTTTTTGCTTGGCTTGATAATTACAATTAATCCTTTTTTTGGATCTCCAGTTTCAGCAATTACAGATTTAACTCTAGCTAAAAGTTCTTTACGAATTCCTTCTTTACCATAAGTTACTTGTTCTGGACCAGCCAAAGGAGTTACAAATTGCCCTAAATACCATTTAACCTTATCATTTTCTCCTAAAAGAATGGTTAAGGATCTGTTATCAGCAACAAGCACATTCTCTACAGGCTCATTATCTTTTTGCTTATCCGGCATACCTAAATCCATAGATTGAGGTTTGTTTAGCGAAGTGGTAAGCATAAAGAATGTGATTAATAAGAAAGCCAAATCTACCATTGCAGTTAAATCTACACGTGAGTTTCCTTTTTTACTTCTTACTTTTTTATCACCTTTTCCACCGCCGTCGCCAGTATTTAATTCTGCCATCGTTGTATTTTTTTAAATATTAAAAATCGTCCCCGCGCAATCCAGTCACTAAATTAAAACTGTTTATTTGCTGGTCTTGTAAAATATCCATTACTTTTTTAATTTGAGGATATTCTTGTTTTGCATCACCTTTTATAGCTACTTTAAGTTGCGCACCTGCAATTTCTGCCGTTGCAGTTCTTGCATTAAAAATCCATTCCTTCAACTGATTATCTAGAGAATCTTTAGGGATTCCTGATTGCAAATTTTTCTGATTTCTTTCGGCACTACTCTTAGCAATTAGACTTTTTAATTGCGCCATTGGCACTCCAAAACCGTCCATTTGTGAGAATCTGTTCATTTCATCTGGAGTAAATGTCATACCGTATTTAGTACCCATTAGCTCAAGTGTTCTTTTTCTAACTTCTTTCCCTGTTACTCCAAAAAAAACTTTACCGTTACCTACTGTTAACATTGCTAAATCTTTTTCAGGCAGTTTTGTTTGCACTGTAGAACTAGGAGTATCAACTGGTAATGGCTCTGGCTGCTTTGCGGTTGCGGTCAAGATAAAGAAAGTAAGCAAAAGGAAGGCTACGTCACACATTGCTGTCATGTCGATAGCGGCTGCCTTTTTTTGCGATTTTGCTTTAGCCATAATTTTATTTTTATGTATAACGAAGAAAGAAAACTTATTTCTTTCTTCGTTATACTATTTTTATATTATTTTACGCTTCCTTTGAAACGTCTGTAAGTATTTACAATTGTATTTGCTGCTTCATCTATTGAATAAGTTAATGTATCAATTTTTGAAGTAAAGAAGTTGTAAACGATAATTGCCAATGCAGAAGTAGAGATACCTGTTGCAGTATTAATAAGCGCCTCAGAAATACCATTTGCAAGCTCAGCAGAATCTGCTCCACCACCACCTGCTAACCCAGCAAATGCTTTAATCATACCCGTTACAGTCCCCAAAAGACCTGCAAGAGTTCCTAACGACACTAATGTAGAGATGATTGTTAAATTTTTCTCTAACATTGGCATTTCAAGAGAAGTAACCTCTTCTATTTCTTTGTGAATAGTTTCTGTAGCATCTTCACTACTAAATCCTTCTGCTTTTACTGCCTGATATTTTACCAAACCTGCTTTTATAGTATTTGCAACTGATCCTTTTTGTTTGTCGCAAGCATCGATAGCTCCGTCAATATCTCCTGAAGTAACACTTGCTTGTACTTTTTTCATAAACGCATCTAAATTACCTTTTCCAGCAGCTTTAGATATAACCATAAATCTTTCGATTCCGAAAACAACAACCATTAACAATAACCCCATCAAAACTGGTACAATTGGACCTCCATTATATACCATTGCACGGTAATTTCCTGGCAGTGGCGTTCCTCCAGAAATTCCTCCAGCAAAATTTGCTCCTGACCCCATTACAAATTTCCAAGTTAACCATCCAACCACAATACATGATACGATAACTACTCCTGAGAATACATCTCCTCCATTTGAACTACTTTCTTTTTTAACGTTTGCCATTTTTGTAAAATTTAAATTTCTTAATTGATTATAATTTCTTTGTAATTATTAAATAGTGAACGCAAATTTAATTTTTTAGTTCTAATAAAAAAACTTTTTTGAAACTTTCTAATCATCCATAACAATAATATGTCATTGAAAATATTTTAAAAAAAGAATTAAACACAAAAAAAAACCTAAAATAAACTAAAAATTAAATATTTAATATAAAAATAGCTTATTTTATGTGATAATTATAAAATAAACAAGAATAAAATATATTTTAGATAATTTATAAAAAAGCAAATACTTCCTGTATCTAATAACAAAAATTAAGCCGTTTTTAAAGAAAAGTAAAATAGTTTTATTAGATCAAAAATTAATAACTTGCACTTCTTTAAATACATATAATGAGTACGGCAGAAAATTTCAAAACACAAATAACCGAAGGTTACGCTTGCAAAGGCGACAGTATTATTCTTGGCGGCGCTATGCTAGAGGGCGAAGCGTTAGATCTTCACGTTTCAATCCCACTAAAAACCTTAAACCGTCACGGACTAATTGCTGGTGCAACTGGAACTGGAAAAACAAAAACGATTCAGGTTTTATCTGAACAACTGGCTCAAAAAGGAATTCCAGTACTTATGATGGATATAAAAGGTGATTTTTCGGGTGTGGCAAAAGCAGGCGAAGAAAAACCATTTATAACCGAAAGACATACTAAAATAAACATTCCCTTCTCGCCAAAAGCTTTTTCAGTCGAATTATTATCGCTTTCGGCACAAGAAGGCGTTCGCTTGCGCGCTACAGTGTCGGAATTTGGCCCTGTATTATTTTCTAGAATTTTAGATTTAAATGATACGCAGGCTGGTGTAATATCTGTTATTTTTAAATATTGTGATGACAAAAAAATGCCTCTTTTAGACTTGAAAGACATTAAAAAAGTTATGAATTATATTACCGAAGAGGGAAAAGATGAAATATCAGAAGAGTATGGTAAAATTTCGACTTCGACAACGGGAACTATTTTAAGAAAAATAATCGAATTAGAACAACAAGGCGCAACAACATTCTTTGGCGAAAAATCTTTCGAAATAGATGATTTGATGCGTATTGACCAAAATGGTCACGGGTATATAAATATTGTTCGTCTAACCGATATTCAAGACAAACCTAAATTATTTTCGACATTTATGTTGAATCTTTTGGCAGAAATATACCATCAAATGCCAGAAAAAGGAGATCTAGAGCAACCTGAATTGGTCATTTTTATTGATGAAGCGCACCTTTTATTTAATGAGGCTAGTAAAACATTATTAGACCAGATAGAAACCATCATCAAACTGATTCGATCTAAAGGTGTTGGCGTTTATTTTATTACGCAAAACCCAATGGATATTCCCAAAGGCGTTTTAGCACAATTGGGCTTAAAAATTCAGCATGCCTTAAGGGCTTTTACTGCCAATGACAGGCAGGCGATAAACCAAACCGCCGATAATTATCCGACTTCGGAGTTTTACAAAACCGAAGAATTACTAACCGCTCTTGGAATTGGAGAGGCTCTAGTAACCGCTTTAAATGAAAAAGGAATTCCTACGCCGCTGGCCGCTACGATGATGCGCGCCCCTGAAAGCAGAATGGATGTTTTGACAGAAAATGAAATTTCAGACATAAATTCGAAATCGAAATTAGTAGCAAAATATTCGGAAGAAATAGATCGTGAAAGTGCTTACGAGATTCTGACTAAAAAAATGGAAGAAATATCTGAAGAAGTTTCCGAAAAAGAGGACAAAAAAAATGCTAGTAGAGAACCTAGTACTGCAAGTGTGGTTGGAAAATCTGTATTGAAAGTAGTTACCAGCGCTAGCTTTATAAGAGGCGCTTTTAGTGTTTTGATGAAAGTTTTGAGGAAATAATTTCGATAGCAAAAATCATTTTCAATTGTAATATTCGAAAAATTGTAATTCATACGAGTTATAATCACAATTCAATATGAGGAACGAAAAATCTCATAATCTGATTCGATTTATGAGATTTTTCGTTCGTCGCAATGACAAAATACGTGTTTATTTGGAATTTAGTAATTGAATGATTTTATGCTCAATTTCTTCTGTTTCCCAATTTGTTTCGATATTTTCTATTTTAAGAATTTCTTGCATAATGGTTTCTTGAAAATCGCCAATGGCAAGTGCTTCTGAATATGGTCGTGTTGAAAAAGTGACTCTGTCGTATAAAGGAATCCATTTTTCTGGATATTTTGAGGCAAACCATCTTTCGATTTTCTTTTGAAGCAAGAACTTCTCATTGGCCGTTTTTGTACTCATTTCCATAAAATTTCGATAGGAAAGTTCGGCAATTGCATCTGCATCTGGTTTTCGTGATTTTTCATATTCGGAAAAAATTGTTTTCCAATCGTTTCCATATTCTTGCATCATTTGATACAGAATTGTAATATCTTCAAAACCTGCATTCATTCCTTGCCCGTAAAACGGGACAATGGCGTGAGCGGCATCGCCAATTAGGGCTACTTTGTCGCTGTAAGTCCAAGGGAAACATTTCATAGTTACCAACGTACTGGTTGGGTTTTTAAAAAAATCTTCGGCTAAATCTGGGATTACATCAACTGTATCTGGTAAATTTTCTGCAAAAAAAGCTTCTACTTTTTGTCTGTTATCTAATGATGCAAAGGAATTTTCCCCTTCAAAAGGCATAAAAAGTGTGCAAGTAAAACTTCCGTCGAGATTAGGCAATGCGATGAGCATGTATTTTCCTCGTGGCCAAATATGCAATGAGTGTTTGTCTAACTTATAACTACCATCGGGATTAGCGGGAATATGCAATTCTTTGTAGCCTGTATTTAAGAAATCTTGCGAATAGTTAAACATGCTTTGGCGTTGCATACGGTGGCGGATTCTAGAGAAAGCCCCATCGGCACCAAAAACCATGTCGTAACTTACATTAGTCCATTCGCCACGTTCGGTTTCACCCATTTGCAGGGTAGCATCGGTCAGGTTTACGTCCCAAATTTTTTGTTCGAAAAAGAATTCGGCACCCGCTTCTTCTGCTAAATCGATCATTTTACGATTAAGAACGCCTCGAGAAATAGAATAAATACATTCTCCTTGCAAGCCGTAATGTTGAAAATTTAATTGATTGCCAATGTGAATTGCTCGTTTTTCCATGGCAATGGCAATATGACGCACTTTGTCGCCTACACCAGCACCATCGAGTGCGTTCCAGCCACGATTTGACATTGCCAAATTGATGGATCTTCCAGAAAATTGAATGGTTCTAATATCTGGACTTCGGTCATAAACATGAACAGTATGGCCTTCTTTTTTGAGATATATTGCCAATAAAGATCCTACTAAACCTGATCCTACAATGGCAATTTTTTGAGATTTCTGCATTAAATAATTATAAATTACGAATTAAAATTACCCATAAGAATGGTTCTTTTTAATTATGATTTTAATGTTTGCAAAGATGCGGCTATTTATTTAGCTTTGAAAATCAATTTAGTAGAAGTTTTTATGATTTCTTCTTTATTGAGTTTCATTTTTCTGAATTTTCCTTGCAAATACATTTCGGCTTGGTCGTTATAATGTGTACTCATTGGGTTTCCAGACTGCCCTGTTGGCAAGATACTCCAGCTGTTTTCTATGTCAGAAAAATCGATAATTCGTCGGGTTGATGGCCCTGCTTTTACAATATGTTGTGCTTCGTCCGAATAATCGAACATGGTGTTGTTTATGACTTCGTTTGTTCCTGAAATAGAAAATTTTCCAACATTAAAAAACGGTTTAAATAAAGCCACACTTCCTAGTGGATGTTTGTATTCTACTTTGTGTACTTTGTTCCAAGTCCAAGAATTTACATCGTTTCCTAGTTGGTTATTTAAACTCGAAATGGCTTGTTTGAATGACATATTCAATATATCACTTCGGGTTTCTTTTTTGCTCTTTGTATGAATATTATCCCACCAAGGCGAATTTATATTTTTGGTTTGAAAAGCAATACTTTGCTTCATAATATGGGTTTTCAAGAATTGTTTGAATGAGATTTCGCCCATTTCGTCTTGATACGTATTTTTTAAATAAAAATAAAGCCACTTGGTGTAAATAGTTGGAGCAACATCGATTAGTTGGTTGGTTCCTTTCCAGTTTTTTAATAAATTAATTGCTGCTTTTTCTTGGCTTGAAAGATTTTTATTATTGATAACTAATAACATTGTTTTTACTGTTTCTATTGAAACTGGCGACGTATTATCGTTTGTCATTTTGCTTACCTCTTCTTTACTCCAATTGCTTTTATTGTCTAATAAATTTGTAATTCTTCTGGCCCTATCTTCTGGCAAATAATAGCCTGGATAGTTGTAACCATCAATCGCTTCGGGCATATTATTTGAAGAATATACATAATTCCAACTGGGATTTATTGCCGATGGATTTTTAGCATACTCTAAAAACTTTTTTTTATCATCGATACCATTTGTACCATTTAAAATAAGATTGGCATTAACTCCTTTTTCTAATTTGTATAATTTCCCAGAAGTAAACCAAGCAATATTGTTTTTCGCATCGCCATACATAATATTAAGTCCTGGTGCTACGATATAGGAAACACCTTTTTGAAATTGGGTCATGTTTTTAGCATGGCTCAAACTGTAAACTGCATCGAGAATTTTGTTGGGTTGTTGGGTATAAATCCAAGAGAAAGATACGGGTTTTTGGTTTTTAAAATTGTCTATTAAATCATTTATAATTGGCCCGTGTTGTGTTTCTTTTACATTTAATATTATTGATGTAGAATCTTTAACTTTTATGGTTTTGGTTCTAATTTTATAATTTTGGAAACCAGTAACTGTTTTGTATTGATTTTCGTTTTTCGGATTGTTTTCTTCTTCAAACAAATCGGCATCATCGTTTTCGAACATTGTTATTCCGTAAGCATAATCGCGATTGTGACCTAATAAAGGAAAAGGTGTTCCTGCAAGATAATAACCATACATTTCAGTTTCTGGACAGGAAATATGTGCTTCGTACCATGTTCCTGGTTGCGAATATTCGATGTGTGGGTCATTACAAAATAATACTTTCCCTGTTTTTGTTTTCTTAGGCGAAAGGACCCAACTATTGCTGCCAATAAATGGTGGCACTGGAGAATTTTCTAATAATGTAGTTATAGATTTTGAAATTTCGATATATTGTTGTGTTTTTTCTTTTGAAATTTTTATTCTTGTAGTGTTTAACGAATAATCTATTCCTAAGTCTTTTAGATATTCTTCTCCATATTTATTTTTAATATCGGTGAGTAAAGGGTCTGTTTTTTGAGCCATTGCAAAACTGAAGGCCATGTATCCAAAGGTATTATAAACATCTTTCAAGGTAAATTTTTCTTTTTTAATACCTAAAATATTAAACTCGATTGGTGTTTTTCCGTTTTCGAGATATTGGTTTACGCCGTCTAGATAAGCCATTGCCATTTGGTATGGTTTTCCGTTTTTGTTTAAGGTTGCGATTGCTTTTTCGGAATTTTCATTGATCCCTAAACCTATAAAAAATTTATCGTTTTTAAGCGCTCTAGTTCCAAATATTTCAGCTAATTTTCCTGGTGCAATACGACGAATGAGTTCCATTTGCCACAATCTGTCCTGCGCATGAACGTAACCTAGGGCTGTCATTGCATCTTTCTGATTGGCCGCATAAATATGTGGTACGCCATAATCATCAAAATAAACAGTTGTTTCTTTTGATATGTTTTTTATAAATAATTCGCCTTCGTAGTTTGGTTTTGTGCTTAATAAATATCCATATAATAAAACTGCTATGAAAGCTATGAATAAAACAAAAACAAACAGGATTTTTTTAAACTTTTTCATTTGATATATATTAATTTACCAAATATAAAAAAGACGAATGTAAAATTCGTCCTTTTTTATAAAATCTATAAATTATTTACTTCTTGTTAAAGTAGATTTTCTCCCCAACATTCATTCCGTTATTTTTGGCTAACATGCCACACATGTGATACAACATTCTTGCTCCAACGTTTCCGTCCCAATCATCATCTTCGCTTGGTGCGACTTCTACTAGATCGAAACCAATAATGTTTTTTCCGCTATTTGCTAATTTGCTTAATAAATATGTAGCTTGTTCGAAAGAAAAGCCTCCCGGAACTGGGGTTCCTGTATTAGGGCAATACCAAGAATACATGCCATCTATATCGAAAGAAACGGTTACATTTTGTGGTAAGGCCGCAATGATATCGTCGCATTGTTGTTGCCACGTTTTACCTTCAAAAGTTTGGGCTTTCATATCCATGTCGGTATGAACTACAACACGGTTAGACTGTGCTATTTGCACTTCTTGCTCGCAAAAATCACGAATTCCTACTTGTACAATTTTTGAAATTTGAGGAATTTGTAAAGCATTATACATGATTGAAGCGTGGGAATAAGTAAATCCTTCGTAGGCAATACGCAAATCCATGTGGGCATCAAGGTGCAAAATCCCAAAATTGTCGTGAATAGTTGCTAATGCCTGATAATATCCTAATGGTGTAGAATGATCCCCGCCTAATAGGACAACTTTTTTTCCTTTTTTAATCCAATGCAAAACACGTTCTTTTACCTCGGTATGCAATTCGGCACAAGCTTTATTTATTTTATCTAAATCAGCCTTTAATACTGGCACGCTTTCTATTATTTCTCCGTTTTCTAATGCTTCAATAATAGGTTGTGCAAAGCTTTTGTATTTATCTGAATTCTTTTTCCAATGTGCTGGCACTTGGTCATAATACATTCCTAGTTTCCATAATTCTGGAAACTCTTGGTGTTGCAAATCGACTTGAAATGAAGCCTCTAAAATAGCTTCTGGCCCTTCTGATGTGCCTGCGCCGTAACTTACCGTTACTTCCCATGGTACTGGAATTATAATAATCTCGCTTTCTTCGGCTGTAAATGGTAATCCGAAAATGGTAGCATCTGCTAATCCTGGTTGCGATGGATCGAAAGATTCTATTTTTTGTTGTTTATTCATTTTTTTGATATTCTAAGCTCTAAAAGTATAAAAAGTTTAATTAATTTTCTAAAATTCCTTTTTTTAATATTTGTCCAAAATTGTACATATCTTCAAAAGAGCAATACAAAGGAACTGGCGCTAAGCGAATTACATTAGGTTCACGCCAATCTGTAACAACCCCGTTTTTCATTAAATAATCGAATAAAGAACGTCCTTCTCCGTGCAAGAACACTGAGAGCTGACAAGCTCTTTCTTCCTGATTAGTTGGTGTTAAAATTTCGAAATGGCCTTTTACTTCTTTGTCTATTTCGTGGAGAATAAATTCTAAATAAGCTGTAATTTGATTTCTTTTTGTGATTAATTTCTCTATTCCAACTTCCGCAAACATTTCTACTGATGCTAAATATGGAGCCAATGAAAGAATTGGCAAATTACTTATTTGCCAACCATCGGCACCATGAACTGGATCGAAAGTAGGTTCCATCTTGAAACGTCGTTCTTTGTTGTGCCCCCACCAACCTGCAAACCTAGGCAAGTTTGAATCGTTATGGTGCTTTTCGTGCACGAAGCATCCTGATGCGTTTCCTGGCCCTGAATTCATATATTTATAAGAACACCAAGCCGCAAAATCGACATTCCAATCGTGCAATTCTAGTTTGATGTTTCCTGCGGCATGAGCCAAATCGAAACCAACTTTAGCCCCTTGTTTGTGTCCTGCTTCGGTAATGGTTTTCATATCGAAAACTTGTCCTGTATAATAATTTACGCCTCCAAATAAGACTAATGCTAATTCGTCTCCTACCGCTTCTATTTTAGATAAAATATCTTCTAGCCGTATATTATGTTCGCCTTCTCTTCTTTTTATTTCGACAATTGCATCTTCTGGTTTATAACCATGAAAGTTTACTTGACTCTGAAACATATATTGGTCTGACGGGAAAGCTTTTTCTTCGCAAATAATCTTATATCGTTTTTTTGTAGGACGATAAAAGGAAACCATAAGCAAGTGAAGATTTACTGTAAGGGTGTTCATTACTGTTACTTCCAATGGTTTTGCACCAACAATTTTGCTTAAAGGATTGGCAAAACGTTCCTGATAATCCCACCATGGTTTGTCTGCGTAAAAGTGCCCTTCGACAGCGAGGTTTGCCCAATCGTTCATCACTTCATCTACATAATTTCTGGCAGATTTAGGTTGTAATCCTAATGAATTTCCTGTAAAATAAATAACGTTTTTACCCTCGTGTTGCGGAAAGATAAATTCGTTTTTATATTCTTTTAGCTCGTCTTGATTGTCTAATTGCTGTGCGAATTCTAATGTATTTTGAAAAATCATGATTTGTTTTTTAATTTTGTAAAAATAAGTAAAATTATTTCATCAAAAGAACGAAATTTTATTGAAGCATGTAAAGAGGTTACTATTGTGCAATCGCATTTACACATCAAATTTACGGGAATAAAAACTCACCAAGCAGTCTTGTTGTAAAGAAAAAAGAATTAATCTTACCTATTTAGTCATTCCTTAAAAACCCGCTATTTTGAATTTTTAGATCTATTAAAAAAAATATTTAGAACTTAAAAATTAGAAACAAGGAGCTATTTGCACTTTGATTTGGGTATATCTCATTTTTAGATTATATCCTACACCTAATAAATGTGCATTATGAATATCTACAGTCACACCTTTAAGGAAGTTTAAACCCAAAACGTGGTTTCTTTTTGGATAATGACCAAAATAAGCCTCTCGTAAATTTTGTTTGAGTACTCTTTTATAAGCTCATATTTGCTTAACTACTTATATTCCAATTGTTTTAAATTAATTATCAATCAATTCTTTGCTGATTTTACATCGTTAGAAAAGTGATGTTTTTCTCTTAAACTGTGATATTTATTTGAGCTTATTTTTCGTTTTTTGCCTTTGAATGCAGTACTACACTTTGATTCAACAAAAATTCTAAACCATCGTCTTTTAAGCGTCTCCTAAAGTGTACAAACTCCCTTGAATCGAAAGGGTGTTTGGTTTGAAAGGATTATTCTCCTGTAAAATATTGCCAATAGGTATTCTCAATCCAACGTTCCACAACGGATTCGTCACTTTCGTTAAACATTCCTTTTAGCATCAGTAAACCTACAGTTTTTTTAATAGGAATTGAGCATCTTCCTTACTCGGAATATAAATTCTAGAACTCCAACTCTATTTTATCCCAAGAAACCTCATTAGCTAATTTTACCAACGGACGCCCAAGATTTATAAAATCTGTAGCCTTGTTTAAAATAAGTTTTGCTGCAAATCGAGTTTTATTTTTCCTAACATATTGCCCCTTTTTTTATGCCTAAATATATACCTTTTGGTAATTTTACAGAAACTTTTTGACTAGCATTTAACCACAATTTATTAATATTTATACCAATTTAGCTTTAAAAA
>NZ_MUHE01000017.1 GCF_002217405.1 Flavobacterium psychrophilum DSM 3660 = ATCC 49418
TGGTTAATATCTTAACATACTGAGATAAAGAAGTATTTTTTTTTTAGAAAGTTTCTTCCCGAGTCTTGCGACTCGGGAAAAGTGTGTACATAAGCTTACGGGTTATTAGTACTACTCGACTATGACATTACTGCCTTTACATCTATAGCCTATCAACGTAGTCATCTCCTACGACCCTTAAAAGAAATCTCATCTTGTGGTGGGTTTCGCGCTTATATGCTTTCAGCGCTTATCCCTTCCCAACGTAGCTACTCTGCGGTGCTCCTGGCGGAACAACAGATACACCAGAGGTTAGTCCAATTCGGTCCTCTCGTACTAGAATCAGATCCACTCAAATTTCTTGCGCCCACAGTAGATAGAGACCGAACTGTCTCACGACGTTCTGAACCCAGCTCGCGTGCCACTTTAATGGGCGAACAGCCCAACCCTTGGGACCTTCTCCAGCCCCAGGATGTGACGAGCCGACATCGAGGTGCCAAACCCCCCCGTCGATATGAGCTCTTGGGGGAGATCAGCCTGTTATCCCCGGCGTACCTTTTATCCTTTGAGCGATGGCCCTTCCATGCGGAACCACCGGATCACTATGCTCTACTTTCGTACCTGATCGACCTGTATGTCTCTCAGTCAAGCTCCCTTATGCCATTGCACTCTACGCACGGTTACCAAGCGTGCTGAGGGAACCTTTAGAAGCCTCCGTTACTCTTTTGGAGGCGACCACCCCAGTCAAACTACCCACCAAGCAATGTCCCCCACTTATGCGGGGTTAGGCCTCAGATAAACAAAGGGTTGTATTTCAACAATGACTCCACAACGCCTAGCGACGCCACTTCACAGTCTCCAACCTATCCTACACATCATTTATCCAAGGTCAATACTAAGCTATAGTAAAGGTGCACAGGGTCTTTTCGTCCCACTGCGGGTAAACGGCATCTTCACCGTTACTACAATTTCACCGAGCTCATGGCTGAGACAGTGTCCAGATCGTTACACCATTCGTGCAGGTCGGAACTTACCCGACAAGGAATTTCGCTACCTTAGGACCGTTATAGTTACGGCCGCCGTTTACTGGGGCTTCATTTCAATGCTTCTGGTTACCCATAACATCTCCACTTAACCTTCCAGCACCGGGCAGGTGTCAGGCCCTATACTTCATCTTACGATTTTGCAGAGCCCTGTGTTTTTGATAAACAGTCGCCTGGACCTCTTCACTGCGGCCAGCATTGCTGCTGGCGACCCTTCTCCCGAAGTTACGGGTCTATTTTGCCTAATTCCTTAGCCATGAATCTCTCGAGCACCTTAGGATTCTCTCCTCAACTACCTGTGTCGGTTTACGGTACTGGTACTATCAATCTGAAGTTTAGAGGTTTTTCTTGGAAGCCCTTAGGCGCACTATCTCTTTGCCCGAAGGCTCCGAGTACTATCGTATTTCCCCAAAAACCGTGGATTTGCCTGCGGTTCTTATAGGTAGGTACTTCAACGAACTATTCCGTCAGTTCGCGGCGCTTTCATCACTCCGTCACCCCATCACAATTAATAGTAGTACGGGAATATTAACCCGTTGGCCATCGACTGTCCCTTTCGGGTTCGCCTTAGGACCAGACTAACCCACAGCTGATTAGCATAGCTGTGGAAACCTTAGTTTTTCGGTGTGCGGGTTTCTCGCCCGCATTATCGTTACTTATGCCTACATTTTCTTTTCTAACCAGTCCAGCAAGCCTTACGACTCACCTTCTACCCTGTTAGAATGCTCCCCTACCACTTAGAGTAATCTCTAAATCCATAGCTTCGGTAATATACTTATGCCCGATTATTATCCATGCCCGTCCGCTCGACTAGTGAGCTGTTACGCACTCTTTAAATGAATGGCTGCTTCCAAGCCAACATCCTAGCTGTCGATGCAGACAGACCTCGTTCTTTCAACTTAGTATATATTTGGGGACCTTAGCTGATGGTCTGGGTTCTTTCCCTCTCGGACTTGGACCTTAGCACCCAAGCCCTCACTGTTATGAAACATTATATAGCATTCGGAGTTTGTCAGGAATTGGTAGGCGGTGAAGCCCCCGCATCCAATCAGTAGCTCTACCTCTATATAACTTTAACCATAACGCTGCACCTAAATGCATTTCGGGGAGTACGAGCTATTTCCGAGTTTGATTGGCCTTTCACCCCTACCCACAGATCATCCCAAGACTTTTCAACGTCAACGGGTTCGGACCTCCACTATGTGTTACCACAGCTTCATCCTGTCCATGGGTAGATCACACGGTTTCGCGTCTAACACTACTGACTAAAGCGCCCTATTCAGACTCGCTTTCGCTACGGATCCGTGACTTAATCACTTAACCTTGCCAGCAACGTTAACTCGTAGGCTCATTATGCAAAAGGCACGCCGTCACCCCACGAAAGGGCTCCGACCGCTTGTAAGCGTATGGTTTCAGGATCTATTTCACTCCGTTATTCACGGTTCTTTTCACCTTTCCCTCACGGTACTGGTTCACTATCGGTCTCTCAGGAGTATTTAGCCTTAGCGGATGGTCCCGCCAAATTCAGACAGGATTTCTCGTGTCCCGCCCTACTCAGGATACCACTATCGTTATCTTCTATTACTTATACAGGGCTATCACCTTCTTTGGCTTTACTTTCCAGTAAATTCTAATTCTATCCGCAACAAATAACGTGGTCCTACAACCCCAACATTGCCGTAACAACATTGGTTTGGGCTAATCCGCGTTCGCTCGCCACTACTTACGGAATCACTTTTGTTTTCTTCTCCTCCGCCTACTTAGATGTTTCAGTTCAGCGGGTTTGCCCACCTATCGGTGTACTATGTCTTCAACATAGTGGGTTGCCCCATTCGGGTATCTACGGATCAAGTCATGTGTGCTGATCCCCGTAGCTTTTCGCAGCTTATCACGCCCTTCATCGCCTCTGAGAGCCAAGGCATCCCCCATACGCCCTTATTTTGCTTATTGTACTTTTTCTAGCCATTAGCCATTAGTAATTAACCATTAGTTTTTCAACTTATGCCTAATGCCTTTTGTCTAATCACTAAAAAGTGTTCTTTCTACTTTTTAAATATTTTCTTATCTCAATATGTCAATGAACTTTAATAAAGTATTAAGTGTTTTGTATTAAGTATTAAGATTTTGTCTTAATACTTATACTATCATCTTGATACTATCTCGTGGAGAATAACGGAGTCGAACCGTTGACCTCCTGCGTGCAAGGCAGGCGCTCTAGCCAGCTGAGCTAATCCCCCTAATAGATTTTAGATTTTTTGAATTCAGATTTTAGATTTTGAATTGTAGTTCTAATTTCTTTTGGTTGAATCCTCAACTTCTAAAATTTCCTTTACTTTAATGAACGTATTTATCCTTTTTTTAATCTAAAATCTTAATTCTAAAATCTTAAATTAATTTGTTGTCTCGGACAGACTCGAACTGTCGACCCCTACATTATCAGTGTAGTACTCTAACCAGCTGAGCTACGAGACACTCTTCTAATTGATAATCAATAATTATCAATTATTTTTTATTTTGAACTAACAGCAAAGAGTAATTGAGAATTTTCTTATTTATAAAACTAAAAACATGCTCTAGAAAGGAGGTGTTCCAGCCGCACCTTCCGGTACGGCTACCTTGTTACGACTTAGCCCTAGTTACCAGTTTTACCCTAGGCAGCTCCTTGCGGTCACCGACTTCAGGCACCCCCAGCTTCCATGGCTTGACGGGCGGTGTGTACAAGGCCCGGGAACGTATTCACCGGATCATGGCTGATATCCGATTACTAGCGATTCCAGCTTCACGGAGTCGAGTTGCAGACTCCGATCCGAACTGAGACCGGTTTTATAGATTCGCTCCTACTTGCGTAGTGGCTGCTCTCTGTACCGGCCATTGTAGCACGTGTGTAGCCCAAGGCGTAAGGGCCGTGATGATTTGACGTCATCCCCACCTTCCTCACAGTTTACACTGGCAGTCTTGCTAGAGTTCCCGACATGACTCGCTGGCAACTAACAACAGGGGTTGCGCTCGTTATAGGACTTAACCTGACACCTCACGGCACGAGCTGACGACAACCATGCAGCACCTTGTAAATTGTCTTGCGAAAAGTCTGTTTCCAAACCGGTCAATCTACATTTAAGCCTTGGTAAGGTTCCTCGCGTATCATCGAATTAAACCACATGCTCCACCGCTTGTGCGGGCCCCCGTCAATTCCTTTGAGTTTCATTCTTGCGAACGTACTCCCCAGGTGGGATACTTATCACTTTCGCTTAGCCACTGAGATTGCTCCCAACAGCTAGTATCCATCGTTTACGGCGTGGACTACCAGGGTATCTAATCCTGTTCGCTACCCACGCTTTCGTCCATCAGCGTCAATCAATTTGTAGTAACCTGCCTTCGCAATTGGTATTCCATGTAATCTCTAAGCATTTCACCGCTACACTACATATTCTAGTTACTTCCAAATAATTCAAGCCAAACAGTATCAATGGCCGTTCCATCGTTGAGCGATGGGCTTTCACCACTGACTTATCTGGCCGCCTACGGACCCTTTAAACCCAATGATTCCGGATAACGCTTGGATCCTCCGTATTACCGCGGCTGCTGGCACGGAGTTAGCCGATCCTTATTCTCACAGTACCGTCAAGCTACCTCACGAGGTAGTGTTTCTTCCTGTGCAAAAGCAGTTTACAATCCATAGGACCGTCATCCTGCACGCGGCATGGCTGGTTCAGGCTTGCGCCCATTGACCAATATTCCTCACTGCTGCCTCCCGTAGGAGTCTGGTCCGTGTCTCAGTACCAGTGTGGGGGATCTCCCTCTCAGGACCCCTACCCATCGTTGCCTTGGTAAGCCGTTACCTTACCAACTAGCTAATGGGACGCATGCTCATCTTTTACCGTTGTGACTTTAATAGTGTGTTGATGCCAACTCACTATACTATGAGGTATTAATCCAAATTTCTCTGGGCTATCCCTCTGTAAAAGGTAGATTGCATACGCGTTACGCACCCGTGCGCCGGTCTCAAATATTGCTATTCTACCCCTCGACTTGCATGTGTTAAGCCTGCCGCTAGCGTTCATCCTGAGCCAGGATCAAACTCTTCATCGTATATTGTTTGAAGTTAGCATTAATGCTTTCTTCTGTTTTTGATGTTATAGCTTTATTTCAAATCTTACGATTCGCTCTTACTCTTTATTCTTTTGTTTTAAATATCGCTATTTAAAACGGCTGTCAATTCAATATGTCTAGGAACTTGTCTTGCTTTTTTTTAGCCTCGTTTGTGTCTTTATCTGTTTCTCGAAGCGGGTGCAAAAGTAGTGGTTATTTTTTAACTGGCAAGCTTTTTGATAAGTTTTTTTGAAAATATTTATTCTCGTTTGCTTTTCTTTTTCTTAACCAATTTGTCAATGAACTTAATCTCTTGCGGGGTGCAAAGGTAGTTTCTTTTTGCTATTTTCCTAATCTTTTTAATAAAATTTTTGTTTTATTTTTTTTCGATTCGTTTTTAATATGTAATAAGAACTGTGTGCCAATGCGGGTGCAAAAGTAATACTTCTTTTTGGTTTTGCAAGCTGTTTTTTGACTGTTTTTTTGTTTTTTGTTTTAAGGTTTTGGTTTTGTGGTGGTTATCTTTGGTTTTTTTTGAAGC
>NZ_MUHE01000018.1:0-9417 GCF_002217405.1 Flavobacterium psychrophilum DSM 3660 = ATCC 49418
AAAGCTAAATTGGTATTATGACTCTAGCAAAAAATAGTTGGGTAGCCATGGCGAAGAGTTATCATAAAGAGTGAAAAATATTATAAATATGACGCTACTGCCAAATCATAACTTTTTAACCCGAAACCAATAATTACGCCTTTTGCATTTGGCGAAATATAAGATTGATGGCGAAAAGTTTCTCGAGAAAAAGTGTTAGAAATATGAACCTCGACCACTGGCGTTGTTATTGCCTTTAGGCAATCGGCAATAGCTATCGAGGTGTGGGTATAAGCACCCGCATTAAGAATTATACCGTGATAAGTAAATCCTACTTCTTGCAGTTTGTTTATAATTTCGCCTTCTACATTACTTTGGTAATAACTTAATTCTGCCATAAGAAATTTAGTTTTTAATGCTTCAAAATAATCTTCAAAATTTTTACTTCCGTATATTTCTGGTTCTCTTTTTCCTAAAAGATTAAGGTTAGGACCGTTTACAATAATAATTTTCATACTTATAAATAACTTTTGCTTGTTTTTTTGTTTAAATTGTGTGTAGCAATACCTTTTTAGTAAATTTATTTTAATTTTAGTACATCCTAAATAAAATACAAACATAGGAATAACAATATACGCACCAAATATTACAGTATTTTTTTAACTAAAACGGCATAATTTGTTATTGCATTACAACAAACAACAAAACGGCACAACACTTTTGTAAAAGTAACTATTTCAGTTATATATTAAAGTATTAGCAAAATGAAATTCCTTTTTTGAAGTAAAAAAATGTATTTTCTGACAAAAAAACCACTTAACAGCTAATCTTGTGCTTTTTTAATTAAAAAAAACTGCAATATTTAAGAACAAAAAAGGTACTTTTTCTCCATTTACCATCATTTTAAGCCGTTAATTACCTAACAATAAGCTGTTTAAAAATTGTTAATAACTAGTGTTTACTTTTTATTTTTGAAACACTAATTAATACTACTTTCGACGAATAATTTTTAAATTAAAAAATAATGAAAAAAGTTTTATTAACTGCTATTGCAGTATTCGCATTTGGTTTTGCTAATGCACAAAAAAGTTCTATTTTAGTTGCTGGAACTGTAGGTTTTAACTCTACATCACAAGGTGATACAAAAAGTTCTGGTTTCGATTTTTCTCCAAAAGTTGGTTACCAATTTTCTGAAAACATGACAGTAGGTATTGAAGGTAGCTTTAGAAATAATACTGAAACCAGTACTACTGGTAGTATTAGTTTTGGTCCAATTACACTTCCTGGAATATCTCAAGAAACAGTACATACTAATACTAAAATTGGTGCTTTCTTTCGTTATGCACAACCATTAGCTGGTGTTTTCTCTGCTTTTGCTGATTTAGGTGTTGGTATGCAATCTGGAAAAACATCAGTTAACAGACCAGGATCAACAGATTTAAAATATAACGGTTTTTACATTGGTGTAACACCTGCTATTGGGGTTGATATGAAAAAAGGATTTTGTCTTAACTTCGCTATCGGAGGTTTAGGATATAATACTATGAAAGCTGATGCTGATGGTGCAAAAGCTGCAAACAATTTCGAATTGAATTTCGGAAAACAAGTAAGCGTTGGTATCTCTAAAAATTTCTAATATTCCAAAAAATTACTTTTTAAGAAATCCCGTTTCGTAATTACGAGACGGGATTTTTTTATGCCCAAAATTTTCGTTACTTTGCCCTAATGAATTGGAATGGTTATATAAATAGTTTTAAATCCTACTTAAAAATAGAACGAGGATTGTCTAAAAATTCTGTGGCTAATTATGTGCTCGACATCGAGAAATTAAACCATTATTTGTCAGACAATAATATTCATGTTTCGCCCGTAAATATAAATGAGCAAACGATTCAGCAATTTATTTACGAAATATCTAAAAGCGTAAACCCACGGTCGCAAGCCAGAACCATTTCTGGATTAAAAAGTTTTTTTAGTTATCTTATTTTCGAAGATTATCGCCCCGACAACCCGTTAGCACTCATAGAAACCCCACGTTTGGGACGAAAATTGCCAGACACATTAAATATAGAAGATATAGACAAGCTAATTGCTGCTATAAACCTAACCACAAACGAAGGCGAACGCAATCGTGCCATGCTAGAAACATTATATGCTTGCGGTTTGCGAGTTTCGGAACTGGTTTCGCTAAAAATTTCCGATTTGTTTTTTGCCGAAGGTTTTATAAAAATAACAGGAAAAGGAAACAAACAACGGTTTGTACCCATAAGTGAGTACACACAAAAATATATTGAGATTTATAAAAATACCGATAGAAATTTACTTTCCATACAAAAAGGGCACGAGGATACTTTATTCTTAAACAGAAGAGGAAGGCAACTTACAAGAGCTATGATATTTACCATTATAAAAAATCTAGCGGTAGAAATTGGCTTAAATAAAGTAATAAGTCCGCATACTTTCCGACATTCGTTTGCCACACATTTGCTAGAAAATGGTGCCGATTTGCGATCTATACAACTCATGTTAGGACACGAGTCTATAACCACTACCGAAATTTATATGCATGTAGATAGGAAACATTTAAGCCAAGTTATGCAAACTTTTCATCCTAGAAGTAAATAGTTTGAATAAATAAGTGAGTTTTTGTCATTTCGACCAAGGAGAAATCTTATAATTAATTTTGATGAGATTTCTCCTTCGTCGAAATGACAAAATGATTTATTGAAGTAATGATTTCAATTCGTCAAAAGAAACTTTTTGTTGTTCGCCAGAAACCAAATTCTTTACAGCAAACTGGTTGTTTTGCATCTCATCATTACCCACAATAATAGCTAACAGAATGCCTCGCTTTTCGGCATACTGAAACTGTTTGGCAATTTTTGCATTGTCAGGATACAATTCTACTTTTATGCCTTCTTTTCGCAATTGGGTAATGGCTTTCATAGCATATTTTGTTTCTTCTTGACCAAAATTCAGGAAAATAGCTTTAGAAGTTGTGGTTACCGTTTCTGGAAACAAACCCAATTCTTCGATAACTAGATAAATCCTGTCTAACCCAAAAGAAATTCCCACGCCACTCATGTTTTTAAGCCCGAAAATTCCTGTTAAATCATCGTAACGACCACCACCACCTATAGATCCCATGGCAACCGCTTTTGGCGGAGCTACTTCAAAAATGGCTCCTGTATAATAATTTAAACCACGAGCAAGGGTTACATCTAAATCTAAAATGGCAGAACTTAATCCTAAATCAGTTACATTATCGCAAATAAATTGCAGTTCTTCAACCCCTTTCATTCCTTCTGTAGATGCAGCAAGCAAAACAGATAATTTTGCTATTTTTTCCGAAATAGAACCTGCAAAATTAAATAATGGTTGTACTTTTTCGATAGCCGTTTCAGAAATTCCTTTTTCGATCATTTCTTTTTTTACGCCGTCCTCCCCTATTTTATCTAGTTTGTCTAGGGCTACGGTAAAATCTATTAATTTGTTTGATGCGCCAATCACTTCGGCAATTCCTGATAATATTTTTCTGTTGTTAATTTTGATCGTTACGCCATTTAAACCTAAATCGGTAAAAACAGAATCATACAATTGTACTAGTTCTACTTCTTGCCATAATGAGGTAGATCCTACCACATCGGCATCGCACTGATAAAATTCTC
Source organism: Flavobacterium psychrophilum DSM 3660 = ATCC 49418 (assembly GCF_002217405.1). GTDB lineage: Bacteria > Bacteroidota > Bacteroidia > Flavobacteriales > Flavobacteriaceae > Flavobacterium > Flavobacterium psychrophilum. Next base: position 3,648 of record NZ_MUHE01000018.1, read on the forward strand.
TAAAACGTCCTTTTTGCGGACGATCTGCTCGCCAAACGGGTTGTATTTGGTAGCGTTTAAAAGGGAATTCGATTTCGTTTTGGTGCTGTACCACATAACGTGCAAAAGGTACGGTTAAGTCGTAACGAAGGGCTTTTTCTGAGATATTGTTGGTAAATTTATTTAATTCGACTAGCTCATTTACAGCAATAGTTTCGGCAGAATTAAGCTGAAGTGACTGTATGGATTCAGGCAATTCTATTTTCTTTTTATTGAAAAAGAAATTTCCAGAATTTAATATCTTAAAAATTAATCGATCGCCTTCTTCTCCGTATTTTCCCATTAGGGTTTCAGAATTTTCGAACGAAGGGGTTTCTATAGGTTGGTAACCAAATTTCTCGAAATGAGTTCTCATTTTCTGAATAATATATTGGCGTTTTGCTACTTCTGCTGGCGAAAAATCACGGGTTCCTTTGGGTATGCTTGGTTTCATTTTTTGTGTATTCGGGTTATTCGATTATTTGGTTATTCGATTATTTGGTTATTCGATTATTTGGTTATTCGATTGCAGAAGGTTTTAAAAATTGCTTTTTAGCCCTGATGGAAGCGAAAATCCTGTTTCGTTTTTTGGAACGAAACAGATTGTAGCGACAGCAGGAAAATGGATTACAAAAAAATCCCAAGCTATTCGCTCCTAAAACTTTTACAAATATCTTGTTTTTTAGCCTATTTATAAAATTTTAAATAGAAAGTTGTAACAAAATCTGTAATTTCGTGTCAAATAAGTATTATGCTAGGATTATTTAAAGAAAATGTAAAAATTGCGTTGGGTTCTATAAGAACGCAAATGCTTCGCACCATCTTGACAGTGCTTATTATTGCTATTGGAATTACGGCTTTGGTGGGAATTCTTACTGTAGTTTCTGCTTTAGAAAATACTTTGTCTAATGATTTTGCGTCGATGGGTTCTAATACTTTTTCGATAAATCAGTATAAGAATTTGACACGAAGAAGAGGTGGCGACGAAAGAGAAAAAATAAACCCTACCATTACTTATACCGAAGCCAAAGCGTTTAAAGAAAATTATAAATATCCGTTTACCAATACCTCTGTTTCATTTACAGCAACATCGAAAGCCGAAGTAAAATTTGAAACTAAAAAAACCGATCCCGAAGCTTCTGTTTTAGGGGTAGATGAATATTTTATGCCCAATGCTGGACTTAAAGTAGTAAAAGGTAGGAATTTTACTAATTTTGATATAGAAAACAATACTTATGTTTGTGTACTAGGTGCTGATTTTGAAAAAAAATTATTAAAAGATATTAATCCTATTGATAAAACGATTGTTATTCGTGGGGCAAAATTTAAGGTCATTGGCGTTTTAGAAGAAAAAGGATCTACTTTTGGCAATAGTCAGGATTTACGGGTTATGATTCCCATACAAGTAGCGAGAACTTTGTTTACCACGCCCAACATAAATTATACGACTAGCATAATGGTCGAGAAAAAGGAATTACTAAGTAATGCGATAGATAATGCAACAATTGCTATGCGCAAAGTACGAAAATTAAGTCCTATTGAAGACGATAATTTTTCGGTTTCTAGAAGCGATGATTTAATTAATAAAATACTAGGCATTACACAATATTTAGGCTGGTCGGCATGGCTAATTGGGATTATTACAATCTTAGGCTCATCGATAGCACTCATGAATATTATGCTGGTTTCTGTAACCGAAAGAACCCGAGAAATTGGAGTTAGAAAGGCATTGGGGGCTAAAAAAAGCACTATTGCCCTGCAGTTTTTTATGGAAACTTTAGTAATTGGTCAGTTGGGTGGCTTACTAGGGATTGTCTTTGGGATCCTAATAGGTTATGCTATTGCGATTTTAATTAAGTTCGAATTTGTAATTCCTTGGCTGGCAATTATTGCTGCTTTTATTGTAAGCTTTATAGTAGCAGTCGTTTCTGGTTCTTATCCCGCTATAAAAGCATCGAAACTAGATCCTATTGAAGCCTTGCGGTACGAGTAGGTTTTCATTTCTGAAATTTCTTAAACATGGAGTTTGTTATCTGAAATTCACCTTAATCATCCTATCATTTCCGTAAATATCTTTTTTAAGTGTTGTATTTTTAAAATTATATTTTTCTAACAATTCGACTGTTTCTTTGCCTAAATACTGATTAATTTCGAAATACAATTGACCATTATTGGAAAGATTTCTTGTAGCTAATTCTGTAATTTTTCGATAAAAAAGTAATGAATCATTGTCTTCTACAAAAAGCGCTAGATGTGGTTCATATTCCAATACATTTTTATGAATTTCCTTTTTTTCTAAATTTCGAACATACGGCGGATTAGAAACTATAATATCAAATTCTTGGTTTAAATCTTCCGTTTGAAGGATGTTTTTCTCTATAAAAGTAATATCTACCTCGTTTAGTACGGCGTTTTTTTGGGCTGTTGCCAAAGCTTTATCAGAAACATCTATCGCAAAAACTGAAGCATTTGGAAGGTTTTTTGCTAACGAAATCGCAATGCAACCAGAACCAGTACCAATATCTAAAATTTTTAAATTCTTTAAACTGCTAATCTTTAAATTTTCTTTAATAATCCATTCAACCAATTCTTCCGTTTCAGGGCGAGGAATTAGTGTGTTTTCATTAACATAAAAAGGCAAACCAAAAAATTGGGTTTCGCCTAATATATACTGAATTGGTTTTTGCTCTTTGAGTTGCAACAAAACCGTTTCCCATTGCAACAACTGAATGTTGTCTAATTTTAAATCAGGACTTAAAACCAAATCTACCCGTTTTAGTTGGTGAAAAGCTTCTAAAATGATATAAAAAAAGCTTTCGATCTCTTTTTCATCAAAAATTGAAGCCAGTGCTTGTACAAATTGTGTTCTGTAATTTTTTATTAACATTATTATTTATTATCAATTGTTAAATGTTTGATCATCCAAACAGGACAAGAAGTATGCCCCGTATTTCCCATAGGTTCGCAAAGATACTCGAAACCAACTTTTTTATACAATTTCTGGGCTGCTTCCATGTAAGGCATGGTTTCTAAATAGCATTTTTCGTATCCAAAATTTTTAGCAATAGTAAGACATTTGTTCATTAATTGAAGCCCAATTCCTAATCCTCGAGCTTCTGGCAAGAAATACATTTTTTGAAGTTCGCAAATGGTGTTCGCTTCGTTTTCTAACGGTGCAATTCCTGCACCGCCAATAATATTTTCGTTTTTTTGTACAATAAAATATTTTGTTTTAGGGTTTTGATACGTTTCAAATAAAAAATCTAATTGCGGATCAGCATAAGCCGTTCCTACTTTAGGCGCACCAAACTCCATCAAAACATTGCGAACAATTTTTGCAATTACCTCATTGTCTTTCTGTTGAATTTCTCTAATAATTATCATAAAACTAAACCCTTAAACTCTTAAACTTATAAACTAAAAGTTTTATTTTTGCGAAGTGAAGATACATGAAAAATATATAAAACGTTGCATCGAATTAGCTAAAAATGGTTTGCCAGCCGCAATGCCTAATCCATCAGTTGGTGCGGTAATTGTTTTTGAAAATAAAATTATTGGCGAAGGCTATACTGCTGCTTATGGCGGAAATCATGCCGAAGTAAACGCTATTTTATCTGTAAAAAACAAAGATTTATTAGCAAAATCGACAATTTATGTTAGTTTAGAACCTTGTAGTCATTTTGGCAAAACGCCACCATGTTGCGATTTGATTATTAAATATAAAATTCCAAATGTGGTTATTGGTACTGTCGATTCTAACAGCAAAGTATCGGGTCAAGGTATAAAAAAATTAATAGAAGCGGGTGCCAATGTAATAGTAGGCATTCTTGAAGCGGAATGTAGAGAATCTAACAAAAGATTTTTTACTTTTCACGAAAAAAAACGACCTTATATTATATTAAAATGGGCAGAAACTAAAGACCAATTTATTGCACCATTATTAAAAAACGAACAAAAACCAGTTTGGATTACCAATATTTACTCCCGCCAATTAGCACACAAATGGCGAACCGAGGAACAAGCCATACTCGTGGGAACCCAAACGGCTATTGACGATAATCCAAGATTAGATGTTCGAGATTGGACAGGAAAAAACCCTACCCGAATAGTTTTAGACAAAAATAATAGAATTCCGAAAGAAAATCATATATTTGATATTCGCCAAAAAACATTTGTAATCTCTGATAAAACAATTAATTATTCTGAAAATGTAGCTTTACAAATTGTATCGTTTTTATTCGATAATAATTTACAATCGGTAATTATAGAAGGCGGCAGGCAAACTTTGCAAACCTTTATAGACGCAAATTTGTGGGACGAAGCAAGAATTTTTGTAGGACAAGAGCTGTTTTCTAGTGGTACAAAAGCACCCGTAATTACTAGCAAAAGAGTAAAAAGAAGCAAAATAGACAATGACGAACTATTAATCTATTTGAACCATGATTAACACTATTATCTTCGATTTTGGCGATGTATTTATCAATATTGATAGTAAAGCTTCGCTTAATGCGCTAAAAAAATTAGGTCTAAACTCCTGGAATGATGAACTCGAAAAGTTGAACCAAGAATTTGAACGAGGAAAAATAACCGAAGCTCAGTTTATGATTGAACTTAAAAAAATAATCCCAAACGCTTCTATAGATGACCTAAAAACAGCTTGGAACTTGGTGCTTTTAGATTTTCCGTTACAAAGATTAGAATTTTTGCAACAATTGTCTATGCTAAATTATAAATTATTTTTACTAAGCAATACTAATGAAACTCATATTGAGAAATTCGAGCACATGCTTGGTGCAACATTTACTAGAGATTTTTACCAATGTTTCGAAAAAGTATATTTTTCTTTCGAAATTGGCGTATGCAAACCAGATCCGCAAGCTTTCGATTACATTATCAGAAAACATAACTTGCTAGCAAAAAACACTCTATTTATAGATGATAAAAAAGAAAACACAGATATAGCAGCCGCTTTAGGTATGCAAATTTGGAATATCATTCCTGAAAAAGAAGATATTACCCAGCTTTTTGACAAAAAATTTATTCTTAAATAATCTGTTAAATAAGGAATGAAAAATTAAAATTTATAGTAAACAAATCACATCTAACAAATTCTTAAAAGTTTTTTTTTTGGAAATACAAGACACTTATTTTACTATCAATAAACCAGCAACGGAGGTTTTATTTAAAGAAAAAAACAGCAAATTTTTTGGTTACACGTTTCCAATTACTTCAGAAGAAGACGTAAAAAGGCACATCGAAAACTTAAAAAAGCAACATTTCTCAGCCAGACATTGGTGCTATGCTTATCAAATTGGAACCGATAAAATACAATATCGTGCCAATGATGATGGCGAACCCAACAACAGTGCTGGAATGCCTATTTACGGACAAATACAATCTTATAATGTAACTAATATTTTAGTGGTTGTAGTTCGTTATTTTGGCGGTATCAAATTAGGAGTTGGCGGGCTTATTACTGCCTACAAAACTACAGCGCAAATGGCGCTCGATGAATCTGAAATCATCGAAAAAACGATAAACATTCATTTTGTAGTTGGGTTTGATTATAAGAATATGAACAAAGTAATGCGAGTTATAAAAGAAAAGAATATTACAATAGTTTCTCAAAAAATGGAAGAATCTTGCCAAATAGAAATTGCTAGCAGAAAAAAAAATGCCAGCAGTATTTTTGATATTTTTGATCAAATTTTTGAGGTTGAGATAAAAAAAGTTAATGATTAATAAAAAAAGC
>NZ_MUHE01000018.1:9475-97620 GCF_002217405.1 Flavobacterium psychrophilum DSM 3660 = ATCC 49418
GCTTTTTTTATTAATCATTATCGCCATCATCTAAATGAACTGACTTTTTTAGCAACTTAAATAAAACAGGAAAAGTTGTTATTACGATAATTAAAATAACAATATACTCGATATAATGTTTTAAATTGATATGAAATTCCTCTAAAAATATCTGGTACAAATAATGACCAGAAAAAATCATACCAAATGCCCACAAAATAGAGCCTAGAATATTAAAAAACATAAAACTCTTTTTATTCATGCCCACAATTCCGGCAATAACTGGTGTAAATGTTCTTACAATAGGCATAAATCTTGCAAATACAATAGCTTTGCTTCCGTACTTATCAAAAAAGGCTTTTGCGTCTAATAAATATTTCTTTTTAAACAAAAAATTATCTTTACGATTGTATAAATAGGTTCCGCTTTTTGCCCCAAACCAGTAACCAAACATGTTTCCTATGATACCCATTATAGCAACTAAAGAGGCTAAAAATGTAACATTTAGAAAATCGTTCCCTACTGAGATTTGTTGCGTTAATGTTTTGCTATAAATTCCAGAGAGAAACAACAAACTGTCGCCTGGCAGAAAAAAACCTGCTAACAATCCTGTTTCTGCAAAAACGATAAATAAGACTACGATTAAGCCTATTTTAATACCATTAAATTCTAATAAAATATAAAATTCTGGGTTAAAAAGTTGTTTCCAATCAAAATTATTCATGCAGTAAATATAAATGTTTTTTATTAAAAAAAGCGAATGTAGCACAATTAGCACATTCGCCCTATTTTAAATTATTAATCTTTTATTAAATATTAAGCTGATATACTTCGGGTAAATCTTGATTTGAAGAATAATTTACTTCTAAATCTGTTACATATCCTGAATTTAATCCGTAAACCCAACCATGCAAAGTAAGTTCCTGCCCGCTTTTCCAAGCGCTTTGCACAATCGATGTTTTAGCTAAATCTGAGACTTGCTCTTTTACATTAATTTCGACAAATTTATTAAAACGTTTGCCTTCATCATGAATATCATTTAGTTCTTTTTTATTTAAACGATAAACATCTTTAATATGTCGAATCCAATTGTCGATAATTCCGTAAGACTCATTTGTCATTGCGGCTTTCACTCCTCCGCAACCGTAATGCCCGCATACAATAACGTGCTTTACTTTCAATACATTAACCGCATAATCTAACACGCTCAACATATTCATATCACTATGAATGATCATATTGGCAATATTTCTGTGTACAAAAACCTCTCCTGGTTTTGCACCAATAATTTCGTTTGCAGGAACACGACTGTCCGAACAACCAATCCATAATAATGGCGGGCTTTGTCCTTGCGATAAGTCTTTGAAATAATTTTCATCGATAGACAATTGACTTTCTACCCATTCTTTATTGTTTTCTAATATTTTTTTATAAAAATCACTCATTTTTATTTATTTTTTTTAATTATTATACTGGTTTATGCTCTACAAAAACGTGTTTTTCTTCTTCGCCAGTATTTACTAAATCGTATGCTTTTTTGAAGCCTACTAATTTTACATTAATATTATCTTCTATCGATTTTATTTTTTCAAATTCTTGTATCAAATCTAATACATCATGAGCAATATACACAGTATCTGAGGCATTAATTATCACTTTCGAATTTTCAGGAATAGAAGCCAACGTTAATTTAATTGCTGCTTTATTCAGAAAGGATACTTCTTGAGCCAAATCAATATGAATGGTATCGCCATCTAAAAGAGTTTCTTTTCTAAAAATATAAGCCCTTTGCATATTTCCTTTCAAAATAAAAATAATACTGATAATAACTCCCAATGCTACACCTTTTAACAAATCTGTAAAAACAACCGCTAACAAGGTACATATAAAAGGAATAAATTGGTACTTTCCTTTTTCGAAAAAGTGCTTGATAATTTTTGGATTAGCCAATTTATAACCCACCAATAGTAGGATTGCTGCCAATGTAGCCAACGGTATTTTATTTAACAAAAACGGAATTGCCAAAGCACTCACTAATAATAATACCCCGTGAATTATGGCCGCCATTTTAGACTGTGCTCCAGCATTAGAATTTGCAGAAGTCCTCACAACCACCGAAGTCATGGGCAATCCTCCTAATAAAGCACTAATAACATTACCAATTCCTTGGGCTTTTAGCTCTACATTGGTATCAGTATAGCGTTTATGAATATCCATACGATCTGCCGCTTCAATACAAAGCAAAGTTTCGATAGATGCTACGATAGTAATAGTGAATGCAACAACCCAAACTTGCTTGTTGGCAATGGCAGAAAAATCAGGTGTTATAATGATGTTTTTAAACTCATCAAAAGTAGTAGGTACGGGCAACGAAACTAAATGTTTGCTAGTAATAGCCAATGAGCTTCCTGAACGAATAAATAATTCGTTGATAAAAACCCCTACAATAACGGCAATTAAAGCAGCGGGAACCAATTTTAGCTTTTTGAGAAAAGTTACTTTATCCCACAAAATTAAAATGGCTAAGGAAACAATTGTAATAATTACTGAACCCAAATTAATGTTTTCAACAACTAACATAATTTCGGAAAATGTGTTTTTCCCATCGGATTGCAGAAAAGACAAATCGCCTAAAAAATCCTTATCTAAACCAAAAGCATGCGGAATTTGCTTTAGAAAAATAATAATTCCTATTCCAGCAAGCATTCCTTCGATAACATTTGTTGGAAAATAGTTAGAGATACTTCCGGCCTTAATATAGCCCAAAATAAGTTGTAAAATTCCCGCAATAAAAGCAGCAAGGAGAAATACCCTAAAATCGCCTAAAGCGGTAATAGCGGTGAGTACAATAGCTGTTAATCCTGCTGCTGGACCAGAGACACTTAGATGTGATTTACTTAAATAACCCACAACAATTCCTCCTATTACTCCCGAAATTATTCCTGAAAACAATGGTGCACCCGATGCTAAAGCAATACCTAAGCATAACGGCAATGCGACCAAAAAAACCACTAATCCGGCAGGAAAATCCGAATTGAGGTTGGCAAAAAGATTTGTTTTTTTTGTCATATACCTTTAAATTTAAAACAATATTTTACCACAAACAACCTGTTTGTGGGTTCATTTTTATGCTTTAAACTTGTTTAGGCGGTAACAGAAAGATAGTAGCATCTGCCATGTATTTTTTTAACAAATAGTAGTCATGAACTTTTTTCTTCGGAACCTCATCAAAAACAGGCAATAATTTGTAGCTATCTACCACAAAAACGGCTTTTATTTCTTTAACATCTTTCGAACAATCTTCTTCCTCAGTTATATTTAAAGTAATTTTGCTCTCATTTCGAGCATTAACCACACATATTATTATGGTTGAAAACTGAAATAAAATAAAAACTGCTAAAATTATTCTGGTAAAAAATTTCATAGTGCGAATTTATAAAATTAAAAATAAATAATTTACATATTAACATTAATTTAAAAAACCTTGACTTTTACATCAAGGTTTTTAGTATCATTAACGTTCGTATTTGCAACAAGTATGCAAATTATCATAATCATTAATATTTGCCTTTACAGCTTCGGTATCGTGACCAACTTTTGCAATAGCTTTTTCTACATTAACAACAGTATTTTTTTCTTCGTTCAGAATGAATTTTAACCGATGTGTTTCGATACTCCAACTTGCTTGTTTTACTCCAGAAACACTTAAAGCCGCTTTTTGAATTCGTTTCTGACATTGTTCGCAATTGCCATTTACTTCAATCGTATATTGGGCATTTTTATTCTTTTTCACTTCTTGTGCATTCATAGAAAGTCCGAGAAAAGAAACCATTAATATTAAAATTATATTTTTCATTGTTATTTATTTAATTGTTATTGACATTGATATTGAAACCTATTTAACCTTAAATCGCAAACCTGCATAATACATTTGCCCAAAAACTGGAGCATATACAATACTACTATCAAAACTGGTACCAAAAGGATTTTCTGCCCCTAAAATAGTTCTTTTTTGAGTATAATTACCTATATTCTCGCCTCCAAGATACATTTCGAATTTTGAAGAAAAAGTTCTTGTAATTTGCGCATTCATAAGAGAATAAGATTTAGAAAAATCAGATAATCTGTCTTGAATAGGATTTGATGCCGTGTTTGGCAATTGTTGTTTTCCTATCCAGTTGAAAGTGTAATCAAATTTCCATTGCTGTCCTTTTTCTTTAATATGTGTTTCAAATTCTAAGTTCCCAAAGAAACGTTGCTGTGCTTGCAATGGTCGTTGAAAATTGCCCGAATTATAATTGGTTTTATTGTCGTAAAATTTATACGATGTTCTCAAATTTAGATGCTTTATAATTTCTAAATTAAATTCGAATTGCAAACTGTTGGCAAACGATTTTCCTTTCAAGTTATAAAAATCGACTTGTTGTGCGCTTTGAAATAAATCGACCACAACTTGATTCTGAAAATCAGTTCTATAAAAATCGACAGAAACATCAGCACTTTTTGCGAAAATTTTAAATTTCTGCAAAAAACCAGCACCATAATTCCATGCAATTTCAGGATTTAATCCGTAAATTTTTCCCGAAGATTCTAGGATATTAAAACTTCTAGAACTTCCAAAAAGTTGCTGGTTTTCGGCAAAAATATTAGCAGAACGTTTTCCTCTTCCGGCCGAAAATCGCAATACGCCTCCTTCCCAAGGATTATATCTGGCATGAAGTCGTGGTGTTACAAAAAATTCGAGTCGGTTCTGGTAATCTAATCTTCCACCTAAAATAATACTAAAATTTTCAGTATTATCATACGTATATTCGAAAAAAGCACCGAGCGAATAGTCTTTTCTACTATAATCTTTTGTGTTTACAAATTCCTTATATTCATCGGAAGTAAAATTTAATCCTGCCGAAAATTTATGCAACGTATTGCTAATTATCGAATTAAAAATCAGGTTCGAATAAAAACTATTTTGTTTGATATTGTATTGCACCAAACCAAAATAAGATTCTTGATTATGCGAATTGTAAGCGTTTTGAAAACCAATGCTTTGGTAGGGCATTTCTGGCCAAACATATCCTATTTTTGATGAAAAATCGAACCGATTTGTGTTTATTTCCGAACCCCAAGAATTGGTCGTTAATTTATCCGTATTTGGATTGAAATTGACTTGACCTGTTTGTTTTTTGTCGTTCATATATCTGAAATTCAAAAAACTAACCCAACCTTTGTTTGCATTTGTATATTGCCAACGATTCAGAATATTTATCTGATTTCCCAACGGATTGTCTAGAAAACCATCGTTATTCATATCATTTTTAGACAATCGATTGTTTCCGTGAATAAATAAACTAGTTGCCCATTTGTCGGATATTTTTTTATTTAAATGAGTGTTTATTTCCATTCTAGCATCGGAAGAACCATATACATTTAAGAAAAATGGGATGTCTTTTGCGGGTTTTATCAACTCGGTATTTATTTGTCCCGAAATGCTTTCGTACCCATTAATTACGCTTCCTGCTCCTTTTGTGATCTGAATACTTTCTACCCAAGTTCCTGGCGTAAAGGACAATCCGTAAGCTTGCGAAGCACCACGAACAGAGGGGATATTTTCTTCGGTAATTAATAAATACGGACTTGTAAGTCCCAACATTTTTATTTGCTTGGTACCTGTTAGAGCATCGGAAAAATTAACATCGATTGATGGGTTTGTCTCGAAACTTTCGGCAAGATTACAACACGCTGCCTTTAGCAATTCTTGACCAGACAAAACAGTTGTATTTGTAGTTTTTAGTAATGATTTTTGTAGTTTTTTTCTTCCCATTTGTACCCTTACAGTTTGCAAAGTATCTTGTGCAAAAGCAGGAAATGAGAGTAAAACAACAAAAAATAAGATTATATTTTTCATTGTAAATTATTTTAATGTTTAAAATTCGATTAATTCGAGTTAAACAAAAAAATTAGGCATAAAAAAGGAGTTGGCAGTGCCGCATAAAAATGGGCGGAGCATTTGCATTGCAAATATAAGATGTTATTTTGCATTTTTTGAAAACAGGTTTTTTGCTAAAAACAACAGGTTTCCAATCTTGGAATATAAAAGGAGTGTCAAAATGAAATGAGACAATTTTTACAATCGAATTGTCCGATTTTTTATCAAATTTAAATACTTTATCGTTGCAACAATTTGATTTTTTTTTAGCAATTCCACAACAATCATCTTCAGCGTTTTTATTGAAAAATGGATTTTTTAAAGTAACCGAAGCGATTTCATCTCCACAATAATGCACATTAAAAGCCAAGCCAACATTGGAAACCAATAGTAGCATAGCTAATAAAATACTGATGTGTTTTCTAATTTTCACGTTGTAAAGTTAACTAATTAACTTAAAGACAAAAGCCAATGATTTGTTATTTTTTATTCTGATTTTTTCTGAAAATAAAATGCTGGAATAAACAGTAAAATAAAAATAGGCTGAATAATAAACCGTCTGATATAAAAAAGTATCGTTTTTTGACTTTCATCGAAAAAATTTAAAACAATATAAAAACCAATCATCAATAAAACCAAAAATAAAATATATAAAACAGATGAAATTTTAATCAAACTTAAATCTTTAAAAACAACATACAAAAGAGCCAATGAGATTGTTGCATTAATAAAATATCTAAAAATCAAACTTAAAAAAAACTTAAAAGATTCTATTTCTGGATAATTTGAAGCGTTTTCGTCTTTAAAATATTTTAAAAACGGATCATAAAACAAATCATTTTCGAAAATACGAACCAACGCTAATGATCCAACTAGAAAAACAAATTGAATGATTTTAAGTTTATTATTTAGGAGTTTTTGTAGCATATTTCGAAAATTTATTAACCCAAATTACCCACAAAATAAATACTGCACCGTATATTATTAAAGGAAAAACTACGCCGTGCAAAATGTGTTCTTGTGCAGGATAATAATACAACAGAAAGGTTAAAATCATGATTCTAAATATATTTAGACCATAAATAAACAAACTCCCTGATAAAATAAAAAGTACCGTTTGTTTTAGTTTACCCGAAAAAGCAATTACAAACGAAGTGAATAAAATAATAACGCTAATGGCATTGCAACCTTCAATAATTTTAGCAGTAATCCTATTATTATAAACAAGATTATAATGGGTATCATTGGAAACAATCGATAAATTTAAGCCTACTAAATTTGATAATTTTTCTGTTAATACAGAAACGTTTTCAGTTATTGCATCAATAGAATTATTAAAACTACTTAAATAAAACTGATATATAAAAGTAAACGCCAAATAAGTGAAGAAAAATTTTCCTAGAAAAAGCAAAAAAGGTTTGTGTTGAAGAAAATATTTTTTCAAAATTAGAATTTTTAACAAATTTATATAAAATTTAGAACTAGCTTTAAATACTTTTGTATAAAAATTAGAAAATATGACTTTCGAAGCATTAAAACCAAAAGTAACAGAAATTACGACAAACGTAGCCTTTTCTCGAGACGAAAAATTATTGAAAGTTTGCCAATTGCTAGAAGCAAACATCACATATTATACTTGGGTTGGCTTTTACTTTGCCAATCACGAAACAAAAACGTTGCATCTTGGCCCTTATGTTGGGGCAGAAACAGACCACACGGTAATTCCGTTTGGCAAAGGAATTTGCGGACAAGTAGCAGTATCTAACGAGAATTTTGTTGTACCAGATGTTGCCGCTCAGGATAATTATATTGCTTGTAGCTTTACCGTAAAATCGGAAATTGTAGTTCCGTTATTTGTTAACGAAAAAAATATTGGTCAAATAGATATCGATTCTAATGTTTTAGATCCTTTTACTAGTGCTGATGAAGAATTTTTAGAATTTGTAAACAAACAAGTTGCTGTGCTTTTTTAATCACATAAATACATTATCCTAAAAAATCTGCTAATTTTAATTAATGAGCAGATTTTTTTATTTCTAATACTTGATAGCGTTTTTAAATAATTTTACTTAATTTTGTTTAACTTATCTTTAATTAAATTAAACAAAAAAAATGTCTGTATCTCAAAAAATAGAATTAGACGACATGGCCATCGATAGAATTATTGAAATGGCTTGGGAAGATAGAACTCCTTTTGATGCTATAAAATTTCAATTTGGCTTAGCCGAAGCCGATGTAAAAGCTTTAATGAAAAAAGAAATGAAATTTTCTAGTTACAAACTTTGGCGAAAGCGTGTAGAAAACTGCAAAACTAAGCATCTTGCCAAACGCATTGAAGGAATTAACAGATTCAAGTGCAAGCTTCAAAGAGCTATTTCTAATAACAAAATAGCCAAACGCTAATAAAATATTTAAGCTAAAAAATGAAAAAAGAGAAACCAGATAATGTCGTTTTTTCGGAAGAAAAAGGATATAACGCTAGCCTGCTGCCTTATGCTACGAGTGTTGGTGCGCCAGTAATTAAAACAGATGATGTTGTGGCCTGGAAAATTAGAGGCATACACAATGTAAATAAAGAATTCGAAAACAAGTTTAACGAACTCAAACAGCAATACCAAAAATTAATGCTAGAATATGAATGGAATGAAATGGTATATAATGCTAAATTCTCTTTCGAACCGGTTATTGGCGAAATTTATCATTTGTACACAGGCCATGACGGAATAAATTTTTTATCCTTAATTTCTCCACAAGAATGGAACAAAGAACATATTGCAACTTTCAAACTAAATAGCGACAAAAAGTGGCTAATATTAAATGAGAAAGACGATTCATTTTCTTAGAACAATACCAGCATTAACCATTATACAATATTAAAACAAAATGCAAAAACACATTTCTTCGACAGAAATAATGAACATGGAAAAACAAGAACGTGTTCATTTTATAAATAGTTTAGGCGGTTTTAAAAGTGTTTCGCTAATAGGAACTACAAATAATGACAGACAAACTAATTTAGCTGTTTTCAGTTCTATTTTCCACATTGGGGCCAACCCTGCATTAATTGCGGTGGTTTTTCGTCCAAGTCCTCCAGATCGGGATACACTAAAAAATATTCTAGAAACGGGTTTTTACACTATAAACCATATTAACGAAAAGATTTACAAACAAGCGCATCAAACATCGGCTAGATACGATGCTAATATTTCAGAATTTGATGCCACGGGATTACAACCAGAGTATAAAAATAATTTTAAAGCACCTTTTGTAAAAGAAAGCAACATACAACTAGGTGTAGAGTTTAGAGAAAAAATAGCCCTTACCATAAATAATACGATCATGATTATTGGCGAAATTAAAGATGTGTATTTTCCAGAAAATTGCCTGCTCAAAGATGGCTTTTTAGACCTCGAAAAAGCAAATACCATAACCTGTTCCGGATTAGATAGTTACCATAAAACCATCAGATTAAACCGATTAAGTTATGCTAAACCAGACAAAGAAATTACTTAAATTCTTTAAAATTGGAAAAAAAAGTTGTCAATATTGTTTGGTTTAAACGAGACTTACGTTTTACAGATAACGAAGCACTATTTCATGCGCATCATTCTGGTTTGCCTTTACTGCTGATTTATGTTTTTGAGCCGTCTGTTATGAATTATGATGATTCTGATGTACGCCATTGGCGATTTGTTTACGAATCATTGTTAGATATGCAATTAAAACTAGACCTAGTTGCTTCAAAAATTTATTTTTTTCATAATGAATCGAAAATAATATTTTCAGAATTAATAAAAATTTTTAATGTACAAACTATTTTTTCACATCAAGAAATTGGCAATAAAATCACATTCGATAGAGATATTGAAATGCAAGCATTTTTTAATAAAAATAATATTATTTGGAAAGAGTTTCAACTGCACGGTGTGATTAGAAAATTAAAATCACGACAAAATTGGGACAAAAAATGGGAAGATGTAATGCGTGCTTCGCCAAGAATAATAGATTTGAAAGATTTAAAAATTGAAATATTAAGTGATTCTTTTTACCAAGAATTTAAAGGAGAAATTTTAAATCCTGAAATTACCACTCACAACAAAAACTTCCAGCAAGGCGGAGAAAATTTTGCTTGGCGGTATTTAGATAGTTTTGTAAAAAAACGGTATGTTAATTATAGCAAGCACATATCAAAACCATTACTAAGTAGAAAAGGTTGCAGCAGATTGTCACCTTATTTAACCTACGGAAATATTAGCATGCGAGCCATTTATCAATATACAAATCAACATTATGAAACATCTAAAAACAAACGAGCGATTCTAAATTTTGTGTCGCGATTGCATTGGCATTGCCATTTTATGCAAAAATTTGAAGACGAATGCACCATGGAATTTGAAAATGCAAATCGTGCGTATGACGTTTTAATAAAACCCAAAAACGAGACCTATATAAAAGCTTGGCAAGAAGGCAAAACAGGTGTTCCAATTGTTGATGCTTGCATGCGATGTTTAGTAACAACAGGGTATATTAATTTTAGAATGCGCGCCATGGTAGTTTCTTTTTTTACGTTTAATTTATGGCAGGATTGGCGAGAGCTACATTTTTTAGCTCGTCAATTTCTAGATTACGAACCAGGAATACACTATCCGCAAATTCAAATGCAATCAGGTACAACAGGAATTAACACAATACGAATATACAACCCTATAAAAAACTCCGAAGAACACGACCCAGAAGGCATTTTTATAAAACAATGGTTGCCAGAATTAGCCGAAATCCCACTTTCGTTGCTACATGAACCCTGGAAAATGAACGATATGGAACAACAATTTTACAATTGCAAAATAGGAGAAGATTATCCTACACTCATTGTAAATATTGACCAGACCAGAAAATACGCTAGCGATATCGTATGGAGTTTTCGCAAAAAAGACGAAGTGAAAGTAGAAGGAAAACGAATTTTACAAAAGCATGTAACAAATCCTAATAAACCAAAAAATGAGAGGCATAAAAAAACAAAACCTACCCAATAAAATTTGTTTGGTTTGCAATAAACCTTTCGCATGGCGCAAAAAATGGGAAAAGGTTTGGGACGAAGTAAAATATTGTAGTGATAAATGCAGAAGCAACAAATAAAATGTTAAAAACTTTACGATTAATTCTCGGCGATCAATTAAATATAAATCATTCTTGGTTTCAAACTAACGATGATTCGATTACTTATGTCATAATGGAAATTCGTTCTGAAACCGATTATGCCACACATCATATTCAAAAAATAGCTGGTTTTTTTTCCGCTATGCGAAATTTTGCTTCCGAATTAAAAGAGAAAAAACACAACAGCATTTATTTCCATTTAAACGACACTAATAATTTACAAGCCTTTGACAAAAACCTACAACAACTTATTAATAAAGAACACTATACCCATTTCGAATACCAATTACCAGATGAATATCGTTTAGATGAATTGCTAAAAAACTTTTGTCAAACACTTTCTATTTCAACTTCTGTAGCAGATTCAGAACATTTTATGAGCACTCGAGAAGAATTAGGCAATTTTTTTGATGGTAAAAAAACATTTTTGATGGAAAGTTTCTATCACATGATGCGAAAAAAACACAATGTTTTAATGCAAGGTAACAAACCATTAACAGGAAAATGGAATTATGACGGCGAAAACAGAAAAAAATTACCCAAAAACCATAAACCAACATCGCCATTAGGTTTTAACAATGATGTTTCAGAAATTGTGGCTGAAATTCATAAAACCAATATCAAAACTATTGGAAATATTGACGCAAAAAACTTTGTTTGGCCTACCACCAGAACACAATCTTTAAAATTATTAGACTTTTTTGTTACAGAATGTTTAACTCTTTTCGGAAGTTATCAAGATGCAATGACACCCAACCAATGGTCACTTTATCATTCCAGAATTTCTTTTTCGATGAATGTAAAATTAATTTCTCCGCTAGAAGTCATCAATAGAGCCATTCAAGAATGGGAAAGTCGACCTGACCAAATTGCATACAATCAATTAGAAGGATTCGTGAGACAAATAATTGGCTGGCGAGAATACATGAGAGGCATATATTGGAACAAAATGCCACAATATGCCACAATGAATTATTTTGAGAATCAAAATAAATTACCCCAATGGTTTTGGACAGGAAAAACAAAAATGAATTGCCTAAAAGACACCATAAATCAATCCTTAAATTTTGCCTACGCACATCATATTCAACGATTGATGATTACAGGAAATTTTGCACTTTTAGCTGGAGTAAATCCTGATGAAGTAGATGCTTGGTATTTGGGAATTTATATTGATGCTATACAATGGGTCGAAATCACCAATACAAGAGGCATGAGTCAGTTTGCCGATGGCGGAATTGTAGGTACAAAACCGTATGTGAGTGCTGCTTCATACATAGACAAAATGAGTCATTATTGTGGAAGCTGTTTCTATAAAAAATCGATAAAAACTGGCGATAAAGCCTGCCCTTTCAATAGTTTGTATTGGAATTTTTATGATAAAAACCAAGACAAACTAAGCAAAAACCCTCGAATTGGAATGATGTACAATATGTGGCAAAAAATGAAACCTGATGACAAAGTAGCGTTGTTACAACAAGCCGATTATTATTTAAAAAATATTAATAAATTATGATTAAGACAGCCATAGTTTGGTTTAAAACCGATTTACGAGTAGAAGATAACGAAACAATTATTAAAGCCATTTTGCAAAGCGAACAAATAATTCCTGTGTACTGTTTTGATGATTCGCATTTCGAAACCACCAAATATGGCTTCAAAAAAACAGGGAGTTTTAGAGCACAATTTTTGTTAGAATCCTTACAAGATTTAGATAAAAATTTAAGAGCAATTGGTTCTGGATTAGTAATTACAAAAGGAAAACCAGAAATTGAAATTCCGAAAATTGCAAAAGAATATAAAGCACAAAAAGTTTTTAGCAAACGAGAAGTTTCTTTTGAAGAAAAGAAAACCGAAAAAATGGTTCAAAACGAATTATTCAAATTGCGATGTGAGCTCGAAACTTTTAGCACTAGCACCTTATATCATGCAGAAGACTTACCTTTTTCTATCAGAAACATTCCAGATGTCTTTACTAATTTTAGAAAAAAAACAGAACAAGATGCTACAATTAGAACTGTTTTCAAAAAACCAGAAAAGATAAATTCACCCAAAATTACAACTTTAAGTTTGCCAACATTAGAAGATTTAGGTTTAAAATGCAAAACAATAGATTCTCGCGCTGCAATACAATTTAAAGGAGGCGAAACCGAAGCAATAAATAGATTAAATTATTATTTTTTTCAGACCAATAGCATATCTAATTATAAAAAAACTCGAAACGGAATGGTTGGCGAAAATTATTCCTCTAAATTTTCTCCTTGGTTGGCTCTGGGTTGTATTTCGCCAAGATTTATTTATAATGAAATTAAAAAATACGAATTGCAATTTGGCGCAAATGATTCTAGTTACTGGTTAATTTTCGAATTACTTTGGAGAGATTTCTTCCGTTTTATGTTCAAAAAATACCAAACGAAATTTTTCATATATTTGGGAATAAAAACAGAAAAAGGCAATTCAAAATCACTAAATGATAAATTATTTTCTCAATGGATAAATGGCAAAACTAAATCTGATTTTATTAATGCCAATATGCTCGAATTGAAACTAACAGGATTTATGAGCAATCGAGGAAGGCAAAATGTAGCCAGCTATTTTTGTAATGAATTAAATATGGATTGGCGATTAGGTGCTGCCTATTTTGAAGAACAACTAATAGATTATGACGTTTGCAGCAATTGGGGAAACTGGGCATATTTAGCTGGAGTTGGTAATGATCCCCGTGGACATCGTTATTTTAACATAGAAAAACAAGCCAGTGATTATGATAAAAACAAGGAGTTTAGAGAATTATGGCTAAAATAAATTAAAACTTTTATACTATGAAAATTCTACTAACAGGAGCAAATGGTTATGTTGGAAAACGTTTGTTACCAGAATTATTGGAACAAGGTCATGAAGTCGTTTGTTCTGTTCGAGATAAAACGCGATTGGGGTTAGATGCAATTACTTTAGCTAGAGTTTCTATTTGGGAAGTCGATTTTCTTAACGAAGTAAATTATACAAATTGCCCAAAAGAAATTGACATTGCGTATTTTTTAATTCATTCCATGGCAAGTTCAATCAATTCATTTGATAAAATGGAAAGTATTGTGGCACAAAATTTTAATAAGTATTCCAGCCATATAAACATCAAACAAGTAATTTATTTGAGCGGAATTGTTAATGACCCTAACCTTTCTAAACATATGCTCTCGAGAGAAAATGTAGAGAAAATATTAAATTCAGGTCAGCACCAACTTACTACACTTAAAGCAGGAATAATCGTAGGCTCTGGAAGCTCCTCCTTCGAAATAATTAGAGATTTATGCGAAAAACTACCTTTAATGATAGCTCCAAAATGGGTTTTAACCAAAACACAACCCATAGCCATTCGAGACGTAATTCAATATTTAATTGGGGTTCAAAACAAACAAGAATGTCTTAACAAATCGTTTGACATTGGTGGGCCAAACATTATTACATACAAACAAATGATGCAATTGTATGCTAAAACTCGAGGAATTAAACTAGCCATCTGGACAATTCCTCTTATGACACCTAAACTTTCTTCGTATTGGCTTTATTTTGTAACTTCAACATCATACAAATTAGCCATGAATTTAGTAGATAGCATGAAAGTTGAAGTCGTTTGTAGCGACAATAAATTACAAAAAATACTTAACATAAAACCCATTTCTTATGTTGATGCAATTAAATTAGCATTCGAAAAAATAGAACAAAACCTAGTCATTTCTAGTTGGAAAGATAGTTTGTCTAGTAGCCGATTCAAAAAAAAATTATCCAATTATATTCAAGTACCAAATTTTGGATGCTTAAAAGTTAGTAAGCAAATTCAAATTACCAATCCAGAACAAGTACTTCAAAATATATGGACCATTGGAGGAAATAAAGGTTGGTATTACGGAAATTGGATGTGGCAATTTCGAGGAATTATTGATAAACTCTTTGGAGGAGTTGGCTTACGCCGTGGCAGAACAAGTCCGACACATTTAGACAACGGTGATTCCTTAGATTTTTGGCGTGTTTTATTAGCCGATAAACAAGAAAAAAGATTGCTTCTTTTTGCCGAAATGAGACTACCCGGTGAAGCTTGGTTAGAATTTCGAATCGATGAAAATAATATTTTACACCAAATTGCAACCTTCAGACCAATAGGAATTCTAGGCCGAATGTATTGGTATAGTATGGTCCCTTTTCATTTTTTTATTTTTGATGGAATGATCAAAAATATTGCCAAGGCTAAATAATAAGTAAAAACATTGCCACATCAAAAATAAAGTGTAATTTTGCACTCGAATCCGAGAAACGGAATTCATACATAAAAATCATTAAACAAATATTGGAATGTATTTAACTAAAGAGATTAAAGAAGAAATCTTCGCTAAACACGGAGAAAAAACAAACACAGGAAAAGCAGAAGCACAAATTGCTTTATTTACTTTCAGAATTAGCCACTTAACAGAGCACCTGAAAAAAAATCGTCACGATTATAACACTGAGCGTTCACTTGTTCTTTTAGTAGGTAAAAGAAGATCTTTACTAGACTACTTGAAGAAAAAAGAAATCAACCGTTACCGTGAGATTATCAAAGAATTGGGTATTAGAAAATAATCAATACAAAAGAGGTGCGAAAGTGCCTCTTTTTGTTTTTAATAAAAAGGCAATAGGCATAAGCCAATAGCCTAAAAAAAGAAGTATTTTACACTTCAGAACAATACCTTTTGCCTCATAGCTTTTGGCTGTTCTTAAAAAAAAAGTTGGTTTTTCATTGGGTTTTAGGCATTAACTACGCAACAACAACACAACTAGAACCCATGTTAAACTTAAAAAAGGAAAATTTATGATTCCACAATTATTTGTAGAAAGTATCGATTTAGGTGATGGCAGAAACATCACAATCGAGACAGGTCGTTTAGCCAAACAAGCAGACGGTTCTGTAGTAGTAAGAATTGGTAAAACTGTAATCTTAGGAACAGTTGTATCATCAAGAAAAGCAACTCCAGGGATCGATTTCTTGCCACTTACGGTAGATTATCGCGAAAAATTTGCAGCTGCTGGTCGTTTTCCAGGAGGATTCTTTAAGAGAGAAGCACGTCCAAGTGATAGCGAAGTATTAACAATGAGATTAGTTGACCGTGTTTTGCGTCCACTATTCCCATCAGATTACCATGCAGAAGTGCAAGTCATGATTCAGTTAATGTCTCATGACGAAGAAGTAATGCCAGATGCCTTAGCAGGATTAGCCGCATCAGCAGCACTTGCCTTATCTGACATCCCTTTCGAAACTTTAATTTCTGAAGCAAGAGTAGGAAGAATAGACGGTAAATTTATCATCAATCCATCTCGTGCACAATTAGAATTATCAGATATTGATATGATGATTGGAGCATCTACAGATTCTATCGCCATGGTAGAAGGAGAAATGAAAGAAATCTCTGAAGCAGAAATGTTAGAAGCCATTAAATTTGCTCACGAACACATTAAAGTACAAATTGCAGCACAAGAAAGATTAGCAGCCGCTTTTGGAAAAAAAGAAGTTCGTACCTACGAAAAAGAAAAATCCGACGATGCTATATATGCCAAAGTAAAAGAAGCAGCTTACGATAAAATTTACAACATTGCAAAAGTAGGTTCCGCAAAACAAGAACGTACCGCTGCGTTTGATGCTGTAAAAGAAGAAGTAAAAGCATTATTTACAGAAGAAGAATTAGCAGAAAACGGAGACTTAGTTTCTAAATATTTCTACAAAACGAACAAAGAAGCCGTTCGTAATGTAACTTTAGATTTAGGAACTCGCCTTGACGGAAGAAAAACCACCGAAATTCGTCCAATTTGGTGCGAAGTAGATTATTTACCATCAGTACACGGATCAGCATTATTTACTCGTGGCGAAACTCAAGCATTAGCAACAGCAACTTTAGGAACCTCTAGAGAAGCAAATCAAATCGATTCGCCATCACAACAAGGAGAAGAAAAATTCTATTTACACTATAATTTTCCACCATTTTCTACAGGAGAAGCCCGTCCGTTAAGAGGAACATCAAGAAGAGAAGTTGGTCACGGAAACTTGGCGCAAAGAGCCTTAAAAAATATGATACCCGCAGATTGTCCTTACACAATCCGTGTAGTTTCTGAAGTATTAGAATCTAACGGTTCATCTTCAATGGCTACCGTTTGTGCTGGAACTTTATCCTTAATGGATGCTGGTATTCAAATGATTCGTCCAGTCTCTGGAATTGCCATGGGATTAATTACCGATGGAGAACGTTTTGCAGTATTATCAGATATTCTAGGTGATGAAGATCATTTAGGAGATATGGATTTTAAAGTAACTGGAACCTCAGAAGGAATTACAGCTTGCCAAATGGACATTAAAATTGATGGATTAAAATACGAAATCATGGAAGCGGCATTAGCACAAGCTAGAGATGGTCGTTTGCATATTCTTAATATTTTAACTGAAACTTTAGCAACACCAAAAGTTGATGTTAAAGCGTATGCGCCAAAAATCATCATGAGAACCATTCCTGGTAACTTTATTGGTGCCTTAATTGGACCCGGAGGAAAAGTGATTCAAGAATTACAAAAAGCCACCGGAACAACCATAGTAATTAACGAAGTTGACGAAATGGGAGTTGTCGAAATCCTTGGTACAGACCCTGCCGGAATCGAAGCTGTATTGGCTAAAATAGAGTCAATTACTTTCAAACCGCAAATAGGAGAAGCATACGAAGTAAAAGTAATTAAAATGCTAGATTTTGGTGCAGTGGTAGAATATACAGCCGTTCCTGGAAACGAAGTATTATTACACGTATCTGAGCTTGCTTGGGAAAGAACAGAAAATGTGACCGATGTCGTAAACATGGGTGATGTATTTATGGTGAAATATTTAGGTTTAGATCCTAAAACTCGCAAAGAGAAAGTATCTAGAAAAGCCTTATTACCAAGACCTCCACGTGAGGAGAAAAAAGAGTAATCAGATCTTATAGTTTACTAAAGGTTTATTTATAAAAAATCCCGTTTCAGTTTTGAAACGGGATTTTTGCTTTATTTTACAACCCACTAAAAACCAATCTTCAGTTTCTCATAAACAGCATCATTAGCAGACATTCTTATCGTAAATCCAACTGTAAATCCCCTTATTTCTGGCAATCTATTTTCACCCATCGAAACCGAATAGCCAACACCCAAGTCTATAGCATTAAGAAATGAAATCCCCGTGAGTACATACAAATTCCTGTCTGAACCGCCAAATTTAAAAAAATAACCATTATTTTTATTATAGGATATGTGATAATCTGGCAAACCTTTTATATAACCAAAAGAATTTACCAAACCATACCCCAAACCAAAAAAAAATCTATTATCATTCCTTGCATTCGGATTAAGATAAAACTCGAAACCTCCTTTTAGCTGGCTCCTATTGGTATTAAAATATTCAACATAATAAATAAGCTTCAAGCTACTTAAATTCAAAAAAAAATTAGACTTAGCCTGTTTTTTACCCACATAAAAAACAGGACACACCAAACAAGACTTTACAGAATCCTTTACTATTTGCTGCGCTTCAACATTATAAACAATAAAAAATAAAAACATCACTAACATTTTCGTACCCTGCAAAATATTTTTCATCAAATTAATCATTACCTAATTTTTAAACAAATCTATAAAAAAAAGAAATGGTTAAAAATTAATTTAAAAAAATGTAACTTTTTGCAAACTCATTACGTATAACCACTTGTACACTTATAAATTTTAAGGAGAAACGACAATGAGACAACTAAAAATTACCAAGCAGGTTACCAATCGTGAAACCGCATCGTTAGACAAATATTTACAAGAAATTGGAAAAGTAGATTTGATTACTGCCGATGAAGAGGTAGAATTGGCTCAAAGAATAAAAGCCGGAGACCAACGTGCGTTAGAAAAACTAACAAAAGCCAACTTGCGTTTCGTGGTTTCGGTAGCAAAACAATATCAAAACCAAGGACTTACCCTTCCAGATTTAATCAATGAAGGAAATTTAGGCCTAATAAAAGCAGCACAACGATTTGACGAAACTCGTGGTTTCAAATTCATTTCGTATGCCGTTTGGTGGATCCGTCAATCAATACTACAAGCATTGGCAGAACAATCTCGTATTGTACGTTTGCCATTAAACAAAATTGGTTCTATCAATAAAATCAACAAAATGTACGCTTTATTAGAACAATCTAACGAGCGTCCACCATCTGCTGAAGAAATTGCAAAAGAACTAGACATGACCGTAAATGACGTAAAAGAGAGCATGAAAAACTCTGGTCGTCACTTATCTATGGACGCCCCTCTTGTAGAAGGAGAAGACTCTAACCTTTACGACGTTTTGCGCTCTGGAGAATCACCAAATCCTGACAGAGAATTAATTATCGAATCTTTGCGTACCGAAATTGAGCGTTCTCTAGAAACACTAACGCCTCGTGAGGCCGATGTAGTTCGTTTGTATTTTGGTCTTGCTGACCAGCACCCAATGACATTAGAAGAAATTGGAGAAACCTTCGATTTAACTCGGGAGCGTGTACGCCAAATAAAAGAAAAAGCAATCCGCAGATTAAAACATACCTCAAGAAGTAAAATCTTGAAAACGTATTTAGGATAACCCTAAAACCGATAACTAACAGTTTGATTAACTGTTCGTTTTTTGATTGATGATTGAAACTCCGGCTGATTACCGGAGTTTTGTTTTTTGCAAAGCAAACAAAACCCCAGTCAGTTCGAGCTTTGCTCTCGGGTACCGGAGTTTTGTTTGCTTTGCTCTCGGGTACCGGAGTTTTGTTTTTTGCAAAGCAATCAAAACCCCAGTCAGTTCGAGCTTTACTCTCGGGTACCGGAGTTTTGTTTTTTGCAAAGCAAATATTTTTTTTGGGCGTGACCCGAAAAGGGTCAGGCTATCCGTTACAAGTCCTCGCACTTCCTTCGTCAGGCTGTGGGCTTTTCACTTCTATCCTTCACGCAACTTATCAAACCACAAAACATTCCTTTTACCTTATGAACTTTACAAAAATATTTGCGCACTTTACAGTTAAATCCTTATTTTTGCAAAAACTACAACACAACAATGAACAACACACTAATTGCCCCATCTGTACTAGCAGCCGATTTTGCCAACTTGCAGCGCGACATCGAAATGATTAACAACTCCCAAGCAGACTGGTTTCATATTGATGTCATGGACGGACATTTTGTACCAAACATCTCATACGGAATGCCCGTAATTGAAGCAATAAAAAAACATGCAACAAAACCACTAGATGTACACTTAATGATTGAAAAACCAGAAAGATACATTGAAGAATTTGCAAAAATTGGTGCCGATATTATTACCGTTCATTACGAATCGACAGTTCACCTACACCGCACCCTAACCCAAATAAAAAATGCAGGTTGCAAAGCTGGTGTAGTATTAAACTTAACCACACCTGTTTCCGTACTAGAAGACATTCTTTCAGAATGCTACATGGTCCTAATCATGTCTATAAACCCCGGTTTTGGAGGACAAAAATTTGAAGAAATAACTTACAATAAAGTTAGAAAACTTCGAAAAATGATTACCGACCAAGGATTACATACACTTATCGAAATAGATGGCGGGGTAACAGATAAAAATGCCAAACAATTAGTAGAAGCAGGAGCTAATGTTCTAGTTGCAGGAAGCTATGTTTTCAAAGCTCAAAGCCCAGCACAAGCCATTATCGATCTAAAAAATTTAACTAGATAAACTATTATCGTTATAGTTTATCATCATTTTTACTTTATAAAACAACTCCGGAAATAATTCTTTAAATTTTTCTGGAGTTTCAAAAAATTGTTCTAAAATCACAGCTATAAACTCTACCGAATTTACAAAGGCGTAATCCCTAAAATAATGAGAAGCAACTAATTTTTCGATAAATTCTGGTTTTTTTAAATCAATAATTATTGCATTATAACAATCTAAAAAAACAGGATTTGCAACAGCGTCATATTTATTTTTTTTCAGTGATTCGAACAATAAAACATGAGAAAATTCGTGAATACCAAGATTCAAATTATCATCATTTAGTTTTATCCCTTTATAAAAATCTTCCCAAGAAAACACTACAACTTTTAGTTTTGGATTAAATTCTCCTATATGCATGTTCTGATTAGTAGTAGAATAAAATGAAGACGGATATACTATTATGGTACGAACAACAGTGTGCAAATATTCCTGCATCCCGAAAGTTAGCATTATTGAAGTTGATGCAATTAGCAATTTCATTTCAAAAGTAATCTCAATATCATCTCGACTTATAAATTGAATATCTTCGATAAAATTGAGAACTCTCTGGTCAAAATGATTTTGATCTTTAGGTTTTAATTTTTTATAAAAAGGGAAATGATGTGTTAATATGTCTTTATAATGGGGGTTTATTTTTTTAGAAAACAAGCAAAACCGTAGTGTTAAAGGTTTTTTGTAAATGAGAATATAAATAGGTTGTACAATAATTTTAAACAGATAAACTATTCCAATTATAATTACTAAACTAAGATATATAACAAACATTTTTTGTAAAAATATTTATAAAAAAGTGACTACGGCAGGGTTCGAACCTGCAACCAACGGAGCCGAAATCCGTCATTCTATCCAGTTGAACTACGCAGCCATTGCTTTATTTCGAATTTGAAATTACGAATTATAAAAATTGTAATTCGTAATTTGAAATTCGTAATTATTTAAACTAATAGTTTCTTTACGATACTAGATATTGTTTTTCCTTCGGCTTGACCGCCTAGTTGTGCTGATGCTAATCCCATTACTTTTCCCATAGAGGCTATTCCTGAAGCGCCTGTTTCGGCAATAATTTTTGCAATAATCGCTTCTACTTCTTGTTCTGATAGTTGTGCTGGTAAGAATTTTTCTATTACTACAATTTGTGCTAATTCTGGTTCGGCAAGGTCTGGACGGTTTTGTGCTGCAAAAATAGTTGCGCTGTCTTTACGCATTTTTACTAGTTTTTGTAGAATTTTTATTTCGTCTGCTTCTGTGATATCTTCTTTAGTTCCTGTTGCTGTTTGGGCTAGTAATATTTCTGATTTGATGGCGCGAAGTGCTTCTAGGGCAACGGTGTCTTTTGCACGCATTGCTGTTTTCATTTCGTCCATGATGTGTGTTGATAAACTCATTTTTTTGATTTTAGATGACAGATTTTAGATGGCAGATGGGATTTCAAAAAAAATGAAATCTTATATCTTATTTTTTGCCCCTGATGGCAATGGAAAGCCTTTTGAGAGAAAATGTATTTTTTCTTGAAGCAGAAAAGCGACCAAAGGAAGCTCTTTCTGGTTTGTAGAAAAAAGCATTTTGCGAAAAAAGCTTGTAATGTACAGCAGGAATTGGCTCGACAAATTTAGTAAAAATAAATTTATATTTTGGTACTTATTTTGTAGGTTGTATGGTTGGAAAATAACCCGAAAAATGGTTAGAGGTTTCGGGTTTTAGTTTTTTTTTCTGTTTAATCTACGTTGTCGTGTAGGAATGAGTTGTTTGATCGTAACTGGATTTCGTCGTTACCATCGGTTCCTAATGAGATACGGGATCTGCTATTGTCTATTGTGTTGTTTGAGATGTCTATTCCCATACGTTTGTATGCTGGTTCTTTTTCGAACTCATCTACTTTTGATGCGTTGTTGTGAAATTTATAGTTAAATTCTTTCATTTTACGACGGCGTTCTTCGGATCTCATGCGTAAGGAGTCTTCGATAGACATTTCTAGCGGTGAGATTTCGTTTGCTGTGTTTGGGGTGCTATATTTTGGGGTTTCTACCTGCTTCATGGTGATATTTAGCTCGGTAGGAATGGTTTCTACTACTACATTTTCGGCTTTTTTGGCTTCAAATAATTGGTTTTCTACTTCCATATAGGCTTCGAGCGAATGTTTGATAACTCCGTTTTGAGTTACTTCGGTCATGGGTACGAATTCTACTGCTTGGTTTACTTTGATGTCTTTTATTTCGGTTGTTAGATCGAATGTTAGTCTATCGGTATTTGCTGTTTGGGTTGTTTTTTGTATTGGTAAATCGAATGTAAATGCGATTTGTTCTTGTTCTTTTATTAGAAATTGCGGATCGACTACTTCTATTTGCTTGACTAGTTCACTATCGATGGTGTCTTTTACTGGTGGCGAGGTGAAATAAAAATCATTAACATCGATTGCTTTTGATGAAACTACTTCGAAAGTGACGTCTAAATTCTTGATTAATTCTGTTGTTGGCACTAAATCCATTTTGAAATATGCTTCAACAGGGTTTGGCAATTCTTCGTCTAGGGCAAATACTATTTTTTCTTCTGCAATAGGGGTTTCTAATGTTTTTAGTGGTTCGGTAATTACATTTGATGAGAAATCGAATCCTTGTGCTTGGTATTTTTGGGTTAGATCACGAACAATTTTTTGGTCGTCTTCTAGGGCATGGATTATTTTTTTAGGTTCTATGTTTACAATTTCTGCTTGTTGTTCTACACAAAATCCGGTTGCAATAATGGTTACTGCTATTTTATCTCCTAGTTCTTCTTCTTCTCCAACCCCCATAATAATATTGGCGCTGTGTCCTGCTTCTGCTTGGATATAATCGTTTATTTCTCCTATCTCATCGATAGTAATTTCGTTAGTTCCAGAAACGATAAGCAACAATACGTTTTTGGCTCCTGCTATTTTATTGTCATTTAAGAGTGGTGAATCTAATGCGGATACGATGGCTTCTTTGGCTCTGTTTTCGCCTTCGGCAGTGGCAGATCCCATGATGGCTGTTCCTGAATTAGATAATACCGTTTTGGCATCTTTTAAATCGATGTTTTGTGTGTAATGGTGTGTTATTACTTCTGCAATACCACGTGATGCGGTTGCTAAAACTTCGTCTGCTTTAGAGAATCCTGCTTTGAAACCAAGATTACCGTACACTTCTCTTAGTTTGTTATTATTGATAACAATAAGTGAATCTACTTGTTTTCTTAGTTTTTCGACACCTAAAAGCGCTTGTTCGATACGTACTTTTCCTTCGAATTGAAATGGAATTGTTACGATACCTACGGTTAAGATGTCTCTTTCTCTTGCTAATTGTGCAATGACTGGTGCGGCACCTGTTCCTGTTCCTCCACCCATTCCTGCGGTGATAAAAACCATTTTAGTGTTGCCGTCTAGCATTTTTTCTATTTCGGCAATGCTTTCTATTGCTGATTGTTGTCCTACTTCTGGGTTTGCTCCTGCTCCTAATCCTTCGGTTAGGTTTACTCCTAGCTGAATTTTATTAGGCACTACACTGTTGTCTAGTGCTTGGGAATCTGTATTACAAACGATAAAATCGACTCCTTTTATCCCTTGTTTAAACATGTGGTTTATGGCGTTGCTTCCGCCTCCACCTACACCTATTACTTTAATTACATTTGATTGGTTCTTTGGTAAATCAAATGAAATACTTCCAAATTCTGAGTTGCTTTCCATACTATTGGTTTTTATTTATGCTTTATTATTATGTTAACAATTTCGATTACTCGGCGTTGTCTAAAAAATCTTTAATTTTATCTATATACTTGTCAAAAAACGATTTACGAATCATTTTTTCGCTCGATTTTGAGTCTTTTCTTGTTTCTGGTTTTGGTTCTGTTTTTGTTTCTTCAATTGCATCTTCTTCTTTCTTTATTTCTATTTTTTCTGTGATAATTGGCTTAGGAATAAGTACTGGTTCTGCAATAAAATTTTCATGTGGTACGGCACTTACGGTATTGTTACGAATACTATTCATAACCAATCCTACTGCCGTTGCGTACAATGGGCTTGATATTTCTTCGCTAGAGTTTCCTGCTAAATGTTCGTTTGGATAGCCTATTCTGGTATCCATCCCTGTAATATATTCTACTAATTGCTTGATGTGTTTGAGTTGTGAGCCTCCACCAGTTAGTACAATACCTGCTATTAGTTTTTTTCGAGGATCTTCGTGGCCGTATATTTTAATTTCGGTGTAAACTTGCTCGATAATTTCTACCACGCGGGCATGAATTATTTTTGACAAGTTTTTTAACGAAATCTCTTTTGGGTCTCTTCCTCGTAACCCTGGAATTGAAACAATTTCGTTGTCTTTATTTTCTCCTGGCCAAGCAGAACCGAATTTTGTTTTTAATAATTCTGCTTGCTTTTCTATGATTGAACAACCTTCTTTTATGTCTTCGGTAATTACGTTTCCACCAAAAGGAACTACTGCTGTGTGGCGAATAATTCCGTCTTTAAAAATGGCTAAATCTGTTGTTCCTCCACCAATATCTATTAGCGCAACTCCTGCTTCTTTTTCTTCTTGACTTAAAACTGCATCTGCAGAAGCTAATGGCTCTAGGGTTAGCCCAGACAAATCTAATCCTGAGCTTTTTATACAACGTCCTACATTTCTGATTGATGATGCTTGCCCAACCACTACATGAAAACTACTTTCTAATCTTCCGCCATACATTCCGATTGGTTCTTTTATTTCAGATTGCCCATCGATTTTGTATTCTTGTGGCAAAACGTGAATAATTTCTTCTCCCGGCAACATGGCTAGTTTTTGAACTTGATTAATTAAAACATCGATATCAATTTCGCTAATTACTTCTTCCGGATTGGGTCTTGAAATATAATCGCTGTGCTGAATACTACGAATGTGCTGACCCGCAATACCTACTACAACGTCTTTTATTTTATAACCCGAATCAGCCTCTGCCAAACTTATTGCTTCTTGTATAGATTGTATGGTTTGTGTAATATTATTTACTACACCACGAGCCACACCGAGGCTTTTAGATTTCCCTACACCTAAAATTTCTAGCTTCCCATACTCATTTTTCTTGCCTATCATAGCTACAATCTTTGTTGTACCTATATCTAGTCCTACTGCTATATTATCTCTTTCCATTCTCATATTATTTAGTACAAACTACTTGTTTTGTAAACTTCAGATTAATCTTCTTATAAGATTTTATCAAAGTATCTTGTACTGCTTTTTGAAAAAACGCTTTATAGTTGTTAAATTTCCTTTCCATACAAATGGTTCTCCCGAAAATTATATCATAACTATAATCTCTATTTTTCATAATAACGCTACCATCAGGCAAAACTCTTATTCCGATGATGTTTTTTTTCAAAAAATCATCGTTATAAATACACTGCAAAAGCCCAACAAAATCCTTGTCATAACGATTGTTAAAATCACCATAAACAAGCGGAACTCTTGCCGTAAAATTACTTGAAAGAGGCATCCTACCGCCTTTATAATCAATATAAAAGGAGGTATTTCCGTTAAAAACTCTAGCGATTGGTGTCTTTTGTTTTATAACAGCTTCTAGCTCCCCATCAACACTCAAAAAGACTTCAGACTTCTCGATTAGGTTGTGTTTATTGATGGTTTGCTCAATATTTTTCAAATTTACCCTATCTTTTTGGATACTGAAAGTGCCACCGAAATTATCTTTCAACAAGTTATTAACCATTTCATGGGTTACAAACGGACTCTCTGAGTTTAAAAATTCGATTGTTGGTTTCGATATTTTCCTGTGTTCGTTTCTTTTTGAAGTAAATGAATACAAAAACCCTACCAAAACAAAAATGGCAACCAATTGGATATTTAAAATTAAATTATTTTTCATCTAATTCTTTCTTAATATTTACAACCATTTCGCCAATATCCCCAGCACCTATCGTAACAATTACGGTCGCATCTGACTTTTTTAATAACGGAATTAATTCGTTTTTGTGTACTAATTTTTTATTTTTATTTTCAACTTTATCTAACAACCATCCTGAAGTAATTCCTTCTATGGGCAATTCTCTAGCTGGATAAATGTCTAATAATAAAATTTCGTCGAATTGCGACAAACTTTTGGCAAAATCATTGGCAAAATCTTTTGTTCTACTAAATAAATGGGGCTGAAAAACGGCTAAAACTTTCTCATTAGGATACAACTCACGAACGGCTTGATGCACGGCATTTATTTCTGTTGGATGGTGTGCATAATCGTCGATATAAACGAATTTTGGCTTTCTAATCTGGAAGGAAAAACGGCGTTTTACTCCTTTGAAACTTGCCAATGCTTTAGCAATAGATTCTGTTG
Source organism: Flavobacterium psychrophilum DSM 3660 = ATCC 49418 (assembly GCF_002217405.1). Classification (GTDB taxonomy): domain Bacteria; phylum Bacteroidota; class Bacteroidia; order Flavobacteriales; family Flavobacteriaceae; genus Flavobacterium; species Flavobacterium psychrophilum. Next base: position 36,670 of record NZ_MUHE01000018.1, read on the forward strand.
GGGTTCCGAAAGTTCGAGCCATTGCTAATGCTAGCAATGCATTGGTTAGATTGTGTTTTCCAGGCAATCCGAATTTCAAATCTTTTATGTTTTCGGTAGGCGTTTTTACATCAAAAATATACCAGCCATTTTCAATTCTTATGTTGTGTGCTACGAATTGCGAATCATCGTTTGCGCCAACAGTTATGCCTTTTAGTGGCAATCCGTTTATTACAAAAAGCTTGTTTTTATCTTCTACTTTATCGGCAAATTCTTTGAATGAGGCTTTAATAGCAGCGTCATCACCGTAAATATCTAAATGATCGGCATCCATCGAAGTTACACAAGCAATATTTGGGTATAAATGCAAAAAAGAACGGTCAAACTCATCGGCTTCAACGACGGTTACTGTTTTTCCAGAACCAATTAAATTTGAATTATAATTTTCGACAATGCCACCAATAAAAGCGGTTACATCGGCACCACTTTCGTACAAAATATGGCCAAGAATACTAGAAGTTGTTGTTTTTCCGTGGGTTCCTGCTACGGCCAGACAAAAAGTATCTTTGGTAATAATTCCTAAAACTTCGGCTCGTTTTTTTACATGATATTCTCTTTCTAGAAAATAATTCCATTCCGAATGCGATTTTGGAACAGCTGGCGTGATGATTACCAATGTGTTTTCTACAAAATAATCCTTCGGAATTAAATCGATATTGTCTTCAAAATGAATGGCAATTCCGCTTTCTATTAATTCTGAGGTTAATATTGATGGCGTTTTGTCGTATCCAGATACGTTTTTTCCAATAAATTTGAAATAACGAGCCAAAGCACTCATTCCGATGCCTCCAATTCCTATGAAATAGACGTTATGTATTTGGTTTAGGTTCATTTTTTATTTTAGTCTTAATGTCATAAAGTCGCAAGTCGTAAAGTCGTTTGACCTTAAGACTTTTGACTTTCGACTAATTTTATAATTTCGTCAACTATATCTTTTGTTGCATTTGGTAATGCCAACTGTTTTATATTTTTACTTAAATCTTCTTGTTTTGCTTTATCGTTTAATAAGCTTTCGAAAACAAACTTAAATTCAGAATCTAATTGCGATTCTTTTAGCAAAATTGCCCCTTGTTTGTTTACAATGGCTTGTGCATTCTTGGTTTGATGGTCTTCAGCAACATTAGGCGACGGAATGAAAATAACTGGCTTTCCTACAATGGCTAATTCTGAAACTGATGAGGCTCCTGAACGAGATATTACAATATCGGCAGCAGCATAAACCAAATCCATTCTGTCTATAAATGATAAAACCTGTACATTTTCTTTGCCTGAAAAATGCTTGTAATCTTCAAAATACAATTTGCCACATTGCCAAATAATTTGAACATTTTGCGACAATAACCAATCTATTTCTTTTGCAATTAATTGATTAATTCTTCTGGCACCAAGGCTTCCGCCAAGGATTAATATTGTTTTTTTATTTGCGTCTAATTTAAAATAATCAATTGCTTCATTTCGTTTGCCATCGACTGAAATTAAATCCTGACGAACAGGATTTCCAGTTAATATCATTTTATCTTTTGGAAAAAATTGTTCCAAATTTTCGTAAGCCACACATATTTTATTGGCTTTTTTACTTAATAATTTATTGGTAATTCCAGGATAAGAATTTTGCTCTTGTATCACTGTTGCAATTCCCAATATTGAAGCAACTTTAAGCACTGCGCCGCTGGCAAACCCTCCAGTTCCTATAACAACATCGGGCTTGAATTGTTGTACGATTCCGAATGATTTAACCAAACTTGACAACAACTTAAAGGGAAACATTGCGTTTTGCAAAGTTATTTTTCTTTGTAGCCCTGCAATGCTTAATCCTTTTATATCATAACCTGCTTGTGGTACTTTTTGCATTTCCATTTTGTCTTTTGCCCCTACAAAAAGGATTTTGCAATTAGGAAAACGAGATTTCAACTCATTTGCAATGGCAATTGCAGGATAAATATGTCCTCCTGTACCGCCACCACTTAATATAAATTTATATTGTTCCATTTTTATATTTACCAAGAATTTTTACGGAATTATTTATTCTATTACTTTTTATTCAAAACTGCATTCATCGGATTATTCGTGTGGTCTTCAATAGTATAATCTTCTACTTGAGAGTCATCTACTAATTGCTTGTCTATTAGTTTTTGCAATGCGTCATCTCTTTTTTGTTTTTCGATGTTTTCTTCGGTAATTTCTTCTTCTTTTTTGGTCACATTTATAATAATGCCAAGTGCAGCACAAGTCATCCAGATTGATGTTCCTCCGCTACTTATAAGCGGTAATGTTTGTCCTGTGGTTGGCAATAATTCGACCGCAACGCCCATGTTTATAAATGCCTGAAAAATGATAGGAAATCCTAATCCTGCCACTAATAATTTTCCGAATAATGTGGGGGCTTTATAGGATGCGATGATAAACCTAATGAATAACATAATGTATAAAAACATGATAGCAAATCCTCCTAGAAGCCCAAATTCTTCGATGATAATGGCAAAAATAAAATCGGAAGAAGATTGTGGCAAGAAGTTTTTCTGAATACTTTTTCCTGGTCCTAATCCGTATATTCCTCCAGTTGCAATGGCTGTTTTTGCTTTTTCTATTTGGTAATCATCTTCTCCAGGCTTGTCTGATGTAAAATTTTCGATACGACTCATCCAGGTATCTACACGATTGGGAAAAGCATTAGGAAAGGCTTTTACAACTAATATAAAAAAGGCAAAAGATAAGATTCCTAATCCTATAATAATACCTATGTTTTTTATTGGATATTTTCCAATAAACGTTAGCATTAATACCATCGAAAATATTAAAGCTGCGGTCGAAAAGTTAGCGGGTAAAATGAGCATTAATGTAAAGAAAACTGGCGCCCATAATTCTAGTAAAGACTTCTGAAAAGTCATTTCTTCTATTGCTGTTTTAGATAAATATCTGGCCACAAATATTAACAATGCCATTGATGCAAAGGCTGATGGCTGGAAGGTAATTCCTAAAAACGGAACTTGTATCCATCGGCTGGCGTTGGCCCCTTCGATCATAGTTCCTTTAAGCAATGTATAAACCAGTAATAACCATGCAAAAGGCAGTAATAATCTGGATAAACTTCTAAAATAATGATATGGCACTTTTTGCACTTGATACAAAATAACAAAACCCATTATTAAGTGCATAAAATGTTTTAGCAGATACACGAATGTATTTCCTGTACCATGATGCAGATAAGCTAAATTACTACTTGCACTATACACTGGTATAAACGAAAATAATGCCAAAAGTGCCACGAATGACCAGATGACTTTATCTCCTTTTAAGTTATGCAATAGCTGTTTCATGAGTAGGTATTGTTTTTTGGTGTTGGTTTTTTGGTGTTGGGTAAAATCTTAACCTCAAAACCTAAAACCTGTTTTTTTTTACAAATTCTGAACTGCTTGTTTAAACTGTCTTCCTCTGTCTTCATAGTTTTCGAATAAATCGAAACTGGCACATGCTGGCGATAGTAAAACTGTGTCGCCTTTTTCTGCCATTTTGTATGCTTGACGAACGGCATCGGTCATGGTTGAAACCTCGATTAATTCATCGACAACATTACTAAATGCGTCAATTATTTTCTTGTTATCTACACCTAGACAAATGATTGTTTTTACATTTTTATTTACCAATTCCATCAATTCTGAATAGTCGTTTCCTTTATCTACCCCACCTACAATCCAAATGGTTGGCGATGTCATACTGTCTAAAGCATAAAAAGTAGCATTTACATTTGTTGCTTTAGAATCGTTTATGTATTGTACGTTTTGTATTTTAAGTACTTTTTCTAAACGATGTTCGACCCCTTGAAAATCAGCTAAACTCTCACGTATGGTCGCTTTTCTGATTTTTAATAATTGCGCTACAGAGGTAGCTGCCAAAGCGTTTTTTACGTTGTGTTTTCCTTCTAGTGATAGTTCTGATGTTTGCATAACAAATGGGTCGTTATTGGTGTTTATATTTATATTATTATTTGCTTCGTAAGCGCCAAATTCAAATTGTTTTGTTAATGAAAATGGAACCAATTGTGCTTTTGTTTTGTTGTTTTTTAGCCAATTATTAATAGCTTGATCATCGGCATCATAAATCAAATAATCCTCTTCTGTTTGATTCATTGTGATTCTAAACTTCGATTCTATATATTTTTCATATTGATAATCATATCTATCTAAATGATCAGGACTAATATTTGTAATGATGGCAATATGCGGTTTGTATTTTTGTATTCCGTCTAGTTGAAAACTACTTAATTCTAGCACATAAAAATCATAATTATCTTCAGAAACTTGCCAAGCAAAACTCTTACCTATATTTCCTGCCAAACCCACATTTAAACCTCCTTGTTTTAGCAAATGATACACCAACATTGTGGTGGTTGTTTTGCCATTACTTCCTGTAATTCCTATGGTTTTTGCATTAGTAAAGGGAGCTGTAAACTCGATTTCTGAAATAACTGGAATGTTTTTTTCTTTCAGTTTTTTAACAATGGGCGATTTGTCAGGAATACCTGGACTTTTCATCACTACATCGGCATTTAGAATTAAATCTTCTGTATGTTGCTCGTCTTCAAACTTAATTTTATTAAGAATTAAGATTTCTTTGTAATTGTTTTTTATTTTTCCAAAATCGGAAACAAATACATCGTATCCTTTTTTCTTACCAAGAATCGCCGTACCAACACCGCTTTCTCCTCCTCCTAGAATTACTAATCTCATATTATCGTAATTTTAAAGTTACTATTGACACTATCGCCAATAAAATTCCAACAATCCAGAAACGGGTTACAATTTTGCTTTCATGATATCCTTTCTTCTGATAATGATGATGTAGTGGGGACATTAAGAAAATTCTTCTTCCTTCGCCGAAACGTTTTTTTGTATATTTGAAGTACGAAACTTGTAAAACTACCGATAAATTTTCTGCTAAGAATATTCCGCAAAATACTGGGATTAGCATTTCTTTTCGAACTGCAATGGCTAAAACGGCTATAATTCCGCCAATGGTTAAACTCCCCGTATCGCCCATAAAAACGGCGGCTGGATAACTATTGTACCATAAAAATCCGATTAATGCACCCACAAATGCGGCAATAAAAACGGTCATTTCTCCCGAATTGGGAATAAACATAATGTTTAGATAATTAGAAAATATTACATTTCCCGAAACGAACGTAAAAACACCAATTGCAATAACTGAAATTGCGGAAGTTCCTGCGGCTAAACCATCTATTCCGTCTGTAAGATTGGCACCATTTGAAACAGCGGTTATAATAAAAATTACGATTGGAATAAATATGAGCCAGGCATAATTTCTATAACCATCGCCAGTCCAAGCTAATAATTCGGCATAATCGAATTCGTTATTTTTAAAAAACGGAATGGTTGTAGCGGTCGATTTTTTATCGGACGAAAGTGTATTTGCTCCCTTTTGAGTAGAATATACTTCGATTTTATTTTTCGAAATATTCTCACGAATTGTTACATCTTGATGAAAATATAAAGTAGTACCTACAATAAGACCTAATCCAACTTGACCAATTACTTTAAAAATTCCTTTTAATCCTGCTTTGTCTTTTTTGAAAATTTTGATATAATCATCAAGAAATCCAATAGCTCCCATCCAAATTGTGGTAACAATTAGAAGTATAATGTATATGTTATTTAGTTTTGCCAATAAAAGAACAGGAAGCAAGGTTGAAAATATAATAATTAATCCGCCCATTGTTGGCGTTCCTGCTTTTTGAGTTTGCCCTTCTAGCCCTAGCTCTCTTACTGTTTCGCCTACTTGCAAACGACTTAGATAGCTAATCACTCTTTTGCCGAAGATAGTCGAAATAAGCAACGACATGATAATGGCTAATGCTGATCTAAAGGTGATATATTGAAAAACCCCAGCTCCTGGAAAATCAAAATATTTGTCTAAATATTGAAATAAGTAGTATAGCATATTATTGTTTATTTGGTTATTCGTTGATTCGGTTAACCGATTAAACGAATCAACGATTGAACTTTATTTGTTTAGTTGTTCTAAAATTTCTTTTACAATTTGCATATCATCAAAATCATGACGAACGCCATTTATTTCCTGATAAGTTTCATGTCCTTTTCCTGCAATGAGAATAATATCGTTAGGTTGTGCTAGCTGGCAAGCGGTTTTTATGGCTTGTTTTCTGTCAATAATCGACATATATTTTTTGTAATTGACGGCTGTAATTCCGGCTTCCATTTCGGCGATAATCGTTTCAGGATTTTCCGTTCTTGGATTATCCGAAGTAAGAATTGCTTTATCGCTCATTTGCGAAGCGATATTTGCCATTATTGGGCGTTTGGTTTTGTCACGATCACCGCCACAACCTACAATTGTTATGAGTTGTTCGTTGCGAGTACGAATATCATTTATGGTACTTAATACATTTTCTAGAGCATCGGGCGTGTGTGCATAATCGACAATTGCAGTGATATTTTGTTTTGATACAATAAACTGAAAACGGCCTGAAACACTTTCTAATTCTGACAAGAGTCTTAAAACTTCTAATTTTTCGATTCCTAATTCGATAGCTACTCCGTAAATCGCCAATAAATTATACGCATTGAAGGTTCCAATAAGTCGAACCCAAACTTCTTGTTCATTTATTTTTAATAGCAATCCGCTTAACTGATTTTCGATAATAATGGCTTTATAATCGGCATACGTTTTTAAGGCATACGACAATTTTCTTGCCTTAGTATTTTGCATCATTACAGCACCATTTTTATCATCTATATTTGATAAAGCAAATGCGTTTTTAGGCAAATTATCGAAGAATGATTTCTTCACATCGCGATAGTCGGAAAATGTTGGATGATAATCTAAATGGTCGTGCGATAAGTTTGTAAAAACGCCACCTACAAATTGTAAACCTTCGGTACGTTTTTGATGAATTCCGTGCGAACTAACTTCCATAAAGCAATATTGGCAACCAGCTTCAACCATTTTATCTAGATAATAATTGATGGTTAATGAATCTGGCGTGGTATGCGTTGCTTTGTGTTCAATTTCATCAACCAAGATTTTTACAGTAGAAAGCAATCCAACTTTGAAACCTGCTTTTTTGAATAATTGATATAATAATGACGCAATTGTTGTTTTACCATTGGTTCCTGTGACACCAACTAATTGTAGTTTTTGAGACGGATTATCATAAAAATTTGTTGCTAGATATGCCAAAGCTGCATTCGTGTCTTTTACTTTTACATAAGTAATTTGCGACAATAAATTGGTTGGTAAAGTATCGCAAACAATCGCCTTCGCCCCAAGAGCAATGGCTTTGTCTATAAACTCATGTCCGTTTGAAACCGAACCACGAATGGCAACAAAAACATCGTTCGATTGTATTTTTCGAGAATCAAAATGAATGTTATGCACAGCAACATCGGTTGAACCGTGAACAACTTCGAGAGCGACTTTATATAAAATTTCTTTTAAAAGCATTTTATGACAATTCTAAAATTATTGTATTTTTTTTTAATATGGGCTGACCTGCTTGTATGGATTGTTTTTTTACTTTTCCAACGCCTATCGCTTTTACTTTCATTCCTAAATTTTCTAGTAATGCAACAGCATCCATTCCAGACATGCCGTGTAAATTGGGTATATATTTTGGCTTTTCATTTACCTTATCATTGTAAGTCAAGTAATTTTTGTCTTGGGCTGGATTATTCTTTTTTAGATTTTTTACTACATTAGTTGATGGCACATCGGTAAAAACCTTTTGTGCAATACGTTTAAAAACTGGCCCAGCAACATCTGCTCCGTAATAATCGTTTTTAGATGTATTTGGTTTATGAACGACAACTATGCAAGAATATTTAGGATTTTCGGCAGGAAAATACCCTACAAAAGATGAAATATAATATTTACCACTTCCGCCATTTGTTCCGTAACTTGCTGCTGCAGTTCCTGTTTTTCCTGCCATCGAAAAATCTTTAGAGTATAGTTTTGATGCTGTTCCTCTTTTAACCACATTTTTTAAGATGGTCTTTATTTTTTTTAGTGCGTCATCAGAGCAAATTTTTGGGTTAATGACTTGTTTGTCGAAATTTTTGATGGTTTTGTTCCATTCCTTAACCTCTTGTACAAAAATTGGTTTTACCATTTGACCATCGTTTGCAATGGCGTTATATAATGTTAATGTTTGTAATGGCGTTACAGAAACTCCGTACCCGAATGCCATCCACGGAAGTGAAATTGCGCTCCAGTTTTTATCTGAAGGCTCTGGAATATATGGTATTCCTTCGCCTCTAAATGGTAATCCTAGTGGTTTGTTTAGTCCTAAATTTACAAGTCTGTCTGTAAATTGTTTGGGATTATTTTTGTAATTTTCATAAACTGCCCGAACCATAATGGTATTAGAAGACACTTCAAATCCTCTAGCTAACGATATTTTTCCGTACCCCCCAGTATGAGAATCTCTTACTTTGCGACCACGATAAGTGATTTGACCACCATTGCTATCATATACTTTACTGGTATCAATTTTATTGTCGTCGATAAGCGCAATTAGATCTACTAATTTGAATGTAGAACCTGGCTCGTGCGATTCTCCTACAGCATAATTTATGGTTTCATAATAAGATCCGTCTTTGTCTTTTCCTAGATTAGAAATGGCTTTTACAGCTCCTGTTTTGGTTTCCATTACCACAACGCAACCGTGATCTGCGTCATATTCTAATAATTGTTTTAGCAAAGCATGGTGCGCAATGTCCTGTATATAAACATCAATCGTAGAAACGATATCATAACCATCTTGTGGCTCTACTTCATTATTATCACGAATAGGTTTCCATTGTCCTTGTGCTATTTTTTGTTTTAGGACTTTTCCGTCTTTACCGTTTAGATATTTTCCGTATGCTCCTTCTATACCTACTGGTAATAAATCGCCATTGTCGTCATAACGTTCGTAACCTATTGTTCGTGCTGCAATTTTGCCAATTGGATGCTCACGTACTGTTCTTTGCTCGGTAATCATACCCCCTTTATTAGAACCAAGATTAAACAAAGGGAATTTTTTGACCGCAGCATATTGTGTATAACTCAAATCTTTGGCCAAAAGAAAATACCTGTTTTTATTAGCTCTTGCTTTTCTGAACTCGTTCAAATAAGTGCTCGAAGATTTTTCTAGTAAGACTGAAAGAGAGTCTGATAAGTCTTTAATATGAGCATCAAAATTTTCTTTGCTTGGCGCTAAAGCATCAAAACGAATAGTATATTTAGGGATTGATGTTGCGAGCAAGCTTCCATCGGAAGAATATACATTACCACGATTGGCAGGAATTACAAAATTTTTGATAGATCTTTCTTTGGCTAATTTTCGGTAATAGTCGCCTTCAACCCACTGTATATTAGTAAGTTTTACGCCCACAGCCGTTACCATAATTAGAATAACTAAAGCAATTACGTAGATACGTTTTAAAATATTTCTATCTTCTATTGCCATATTTTATACCAAGGTTTTTTTTCTTCGATTACTTTTATTTTTTTTGGAGGTACAGATGAGGGTAAGATACCTTTATCTACCATTTGCCCTGCTACGGTCGATTCCATTTTTATTTTCATTAATTCCGAACGACGGTCTACAAACTCCGAACGCAATTCTTTAACATCATTTGTTAAGTCGGCAATTTTAAAAATTTTTTTCTCATAACTGTGCGTGTTTGCAATCATGATTATAGCCAACAAAAGCAGAAACACAATGAATCGCCAATTTTTAGTAGCGTCTTCATTGATAAGAAATCTTGCTTTTAATATGTTATAAATATCTCCTTTCATTATTTTTTTTCTGCAATTCGAAGCTTTGCACTTCGAGCACGATTGTTTATTTTAATTTCTTGGTTTGAAGGAATAATCATTTTTCCAATTAACTTGAAAGGCACTTCAAATCGCCCGAAGAAATCTTTTTCTGGTTCCCCTTCAAACAATCCGTTTTTCATGAATCTTTTTACTAATCTGTCTTCTAATGAATGGTAAGAAATAACGCTTAACCTTCCGCCTTGGTCTAAAACTTCTAATGATTGTTCTAAAAATTCTTTCAAAACATCCATTTCTTGATTTACTTCGATACGAATAGATTGATATATTTGCGCCAGAATTTTATGTGCTTTATTATTAGGCAGAAATCTTGCTAAAACTTGTTTCAAATCTTCGGTATTTACTATTTTTTCTTTTTCACGAGCTTCTATAATAGCTCGTGCAATGGCTAGTGCATTTCCTAATTCTCCATACTCTGCAAAAATGCGACGCAGGTTTGTTTCATCATATTCATTAACAATATTAAAGGCTGTTAAATCATTTTTTTTACTCATTCTCATATCTAACTCAGCATCAAAACGAGTAGAAAAACCTCTTTCAGGCACATCGAACTGATGGGAAGAAACCCCCAAATCGGCAAGAATTCCGTCTACTTTTTTAATTCCATTAAAACGCAAAAATCTTTTAATGTATCTGAAATTTTCTTGTATTAATGTAAATCTTTCGTCTGGCAGTGCGTTTTCCCAAGCATCTTCATCTTGATCGAAACCAAATAATTTTCCCTCAGGACCAAGTCTAGACAAAATTTCTTTCGAATGTCCGCCACCACCAAAAGTCACATCTACATACACGCCGTCTGGCTTAATATTTAAACCATCGACTGTTTCTTTTAGCAAAACTGGATTATGATATTCCATATTCATCGTCATTTACGTTACCCATTACTTCTTCTGCCAAATCTGCAAAATCCCCAACTGAATCATCAATCGCTTTTTCGTATAAATCTTTGTCCCAGATTTCGATAATATTTACTGCCGATGACAATACAATATCTTTTGTAACCGAAGCAAAAACCGCTAAATCCTTAGGGATTAACAATCTGCCCGTTGCATCAATTTCAATTATACGAACACCCGCTGTAAAACGACGAATAAAATCATTGTTTTTTTTTACAAAACGGTTCAGTTTATTAATTTTTTGCATCATCAAATCCCACTCCTTCATAGGATACAATTCTAAACATTGCTGAAAAACCGAGCGCTTCAATACAAAGCCTTCTTGCAAAGACACGTTTAGTTGCTTCTTTAAAGGGTTAGGCATCATGAGCCTTCCTTTAGAATCGACCTTACATTCGTATGTTCCAACAATGGTATTCAAGTAGTTATGATTTTACATGATAGTTAGCAAATATAAATATTTTTTACCACCTTTTACCACAAAATACCACTTTGTTGATAAGTTTTAACTTTTTTAAGAGCTAAACAAATGCAAAATAAGGTAGAAGTGATATTTACGACTTATTAACAAAAAAAGGAGGTTATAAAAAAGACAATATTTATATTTCGTATTTTAGTCCTATATTTGCACCTATTTAAAGACAAAACGATTACACGGTGAATAACTTAAAGAAAGAAGGCAAGTACGAATATTTTGAAGCTGGCGAAGGAACTCCAATTATAATTTTGCACGGATTAATGGGCGGATTAAGTAATTTTGATGGGGTTGCAAACTATTTTCCTGCAAAAGGATACAAAGTTATCATACCACAACTACCACTATACACACAAAACATACTAAAAACTAACGTAAAATCTTTCTCTAAATATGTTAAAGATTTTATTACTTTTAAAGGTTTTGACAGAGTAATTCTGGTAGGAAATTCGCTAGGCGGACATATTGCATTATACTTTACAAAAATGTATCCAGAACGCGTTTCTGGACTTGTAATTACAGGAAGTTCAGGACTTTACGAAAGCGCCATGGGAGACAGCTATCCTAAACGTGGTGATTACGAATATATTAGAAAAAAAGCAGAGAGCGTTTTTTACGATCCTGCTATTGCTACAAAAGAAATTATAGATGATGTTTACAATACCGTAAACGACAGAATAAAACTAATAAAAACATTAACCATTGCCAAAAGCGCCATTCGCCATAACATGGCAAAAGATTTACCAAAAATGCATGTTCCTATAGGAATTATTTGGGGTAGAAATGATGGCGTAACACCACCATCGGTTGCTGAAGAGTTTCATAAATTACTACCCAATTCGACCTTATATTGGATTGAAAAATGCGGTCATGCAGCCATGATGGAGCATCCAGACGAATTTAACCGTTTGCTTGATGAATGGTTGACTACAAAAGCAGAACATTAAAAACTCACTTAATACTAAAGAATAATTATACTGCTATTTTAGCGCAAAACATATTAAATGAAAATTAATACCGCCGAATTTATTATTAGCAATTCTATCGTGAGTTTGTGTCCGCAAGAGCACTTGCCAGAATATGCTTTTATTGGACGATCTAACGTTGGGAAATCATCGTTAATAAACATGTTAACCAATCACAAAAGTTTGGCTAAAACCTCTGGAAGACCAGGAAAAACGCAACTAATAAATCACTTTAAGATAAACAACAATTGGTTTCTTGTAGATTTACCAGGTTATGGTTATGCAAAAGTTTCTAAAAAGACGAAAGAAGTTTTTCAGCAATTTATTACCGATTATTTTGAGAAAAGAGAACAGCTTGTTTGTGCTTTTGTACTTATTGACATTCGTCATGAAGCACAAAAAATAGACTTAGAATTCATCACTTATCTTGGCGAAATCGAATTGCCATTTTGCATTGTTTTTACCAAAGCCGACAAAATTAGCAAAGGAAAAGTTGCCCAACACGTTGCCGCCTACAGAACAGCATTGCTAAAAAACAATTGGGAAGAAATGCCGCATCATTTTGTAACTTCTGCAACGGAACATACAGGAAAAGAAAGCCTTTTAAGTTATATTGATGAAGTAAATCAGGATATTTTTAAGCAAAATGGCTTTTAAACAAACCAGAAAAATCTTGTTAAAACATATAACTAAAAACAAATAATTTTGAAAATATAAAGCAAAAAAGTCGGAAGAAAAATCTTCCGACCATAACTAGCGGTAGCTAACCTTTTTTTTACTTCTTCAACTCGAGCTTCTCTGCAAAATATTCGCAAAAATCTTTCATCGTATCTGTCATTTTTTCGTCGCCCGTAGCTCTATAAAAAGTAGCTGCCATGGCAACTAATGTTTGATGAAAAAATATTTTCATTTCATCTACTGGCATATCTTTTGTCCACAAATCAATTCGCATTGTTTCTTGGGTTTTGTTATCCCAAATAGAAAGCATAATGGCTTTTGTTTCTTCAGTTTCGACACCGCCATCTTGTGCAGACCAATGCAGTTTCTCAGGAACACGATTTTCGTCTAGTTGTACGTTAAATTTTATTTCAGAAGTCATTGTATTTTAAATTTTAGAATTCATTTTAAATTAAGATAATTACCTCATTTAGGAGCCTAATTACTCGGGGCTTAATTTGCAATTATTTTTTTGGTTTATATTTAGATTTTTGAAAAATAGCTGCGGCATCCATTGCCATCATTTCCTGCATCGGAATATCGTTATTTTTCATAAACGAACGTACTATTTGCAAACCAAACCAGGCCCCTATTCGACCAGGTGTTTCATTATCTGAAATTAATCCGAATTTAGAAAATGGCGACGGACTTATAAAACGCTGTGATAATTTAGCATCTGTGTCATATAATAGCTTCTCTTCAATAAAAAATCTCCACATATTAGCCTCGTTATCTTGAGCGTATTTAAGCTGTTCCGGTGTGTAACAAATCTTGTCTCCATTTGAATATTCTGGCAATAATACATCATTAAAATACAATTGTTTTCCTGAATATATCATCAGTGATAATAAATCTTTTGTAACTGGTGGTTTTACTTTTGTTCTAGAAAAACTTTCTACAATATCTGGTAATATTTGAGACGGCTCGAAGGTTTGCTTCATGTAATTTGGAAATTCGTAGAACTTATGATTTTTACCTAAATACAATTCTAACGAAATAATTAATGCTTTTTCAGTATAAATTACCTTATAATCTGTATCCATCTCCTGAATTACAGTATATACTTTTGGAATTTGTGTTTTTGGATAATAGTATTTAATGTAACGAAACAAATCCTCTATTTCGGTGGTTTCTTTATCGAAACTCCCATAACGTTTTTCTACTTCGGCATACAATTCTCTCCAAAGTGGATTGGTCATTTTATCGACCAAAATCGAATCCGAAATAGATGGCGGAAAAAATTCTGGATATTGCAATTTTAATTTTGGCAATTCGCTTGGTGGTGTTTCAAAAAAAGCTTTGTCGTAGCGATCTACTTTTATACTTACTGGTATTTCTGCTACTTTTTTTTGAATTTCGCTTTTTTTAGAACACGAAATAATGGCAAATAGGAATAGAACGAGTATTAAATATTTTTTCATAAACATGATTTTTTAGCCCAGATAAGAGTGGAAATCCTTTTATTTTTTCCTTCAAAAAATAAAAGATTGAAACGTATAGCTGGAATTGCTCCTAATTATTATTTTTGCAAATATACATTCGTTTTTAAAACAAAAGTAACCATGCAAAAAAATAGTACCATAAATTGTGAAAAAGTTAACGAACATATTGTAAACTGGCTAAAAACCTATGCACAAAAGGCTAAAGTAAATGGTTTTGTGATAGGGATTTCGGGCGGAATAGATTCGGCAGTTACCGCTACTTTATGTGCGCAAACAGGACTAACGGTTTTGTGTGTAGAAATGCCTATACACCAAGCACAAAGTCATATAAATAGAGCGCAAGAACATATTATGCAGCTTAAGAAAAATTTTGCAAATGTAACTGACACTCGTGTAAATTTGACCCCTGTTTTCGAGAGTTTTAAGACCGAAGTTCCTGTTTCTAACAATGAAGCAAAACTAAATTTGTCTCTTGCAAACACTAGGGCGAGGTTGCGCATGACAAGTTTGTATTATTTGGCCGGGATTCACGGATTGTTGGTTGCAGGTACGGGCAATAAGGTAGAAGATTTTGGCGTTGGTTTTTTTACCAAATACGGAGATGGAGGTGTAGATTTGAGTCCTATTGCCGATTTGATGAAAAGTGATGTTCGTGCTCTTGCTACTTATCTTAATGTGCCAGAATCTATACAAAAAGCAGCTCCGACTGATGGATTGTTTGGTGATGATCGAAGCGACGAAGACCAACTTGGTGCTAGTTATACCGAATTAGAATGGGCGATGATTGCTTTAGAAAACGGCAAGAAATCTGATGACTTTACAGATCGTGAGAAGGTTGTTTTTGAAATTTACGAACGACTAAACACGATTAATCAGCACAAAATGAACCCCATTCCTGTTTGCTTAATTCCTGAAATTTACAAATAATTTACCAACTGATTATCAATTTGTTATAAAATATTATATACCTTTACCGTTCGTTAACTTTAGTATAACTATCTAAAATTTAAGCTTATGGTAAAAATAGGTCTTGCAGACAACCATCCCGTTGTGCATTATGGCATAAAAGCTTACTACAAGGAACATTCTGATGTTTCTTTAGAAGCAATTGTTGACAATTTTGAAATGGTATCGGAGATGCTAAAAATAAAAGAAATTGATGTTTTGCTTCTAGATCTAGAACTAGAAGGGCTTTCGAGCATAAATCTAATTAAAAATTTACTCAAAGATTTTCCTAATCTAAAAATAATTTTATTTTCTAACTTGAATGAACAAATTTATGCTCCAAACGCTATAAAAGCAGGGGTTTTTGCCTTTGTACAAAAAAGCGAAAAACTAGACGTTTTAACTTCTACTATTATAAAAGTAAATCGTGGCGCTGTAATTTTTAGTGATGCTGTAAAGAAAAATATGGCTCTAATTTCTAAACAAATTAAATCCGAGAGATTGTATAGAAAGTTATCTTCTCGCGAGATTGAAGTGTTAAGATACTTGAGCAACGGCAAGAAAAATAAAGAAATTGCCGAAGCTTTACATCTTAATGAAAAAACGATAAGCACTTATAAACTAAGACTTTTGGCCAAACTAAACGTTACAAACCTTGTCGATTTAGTAAATAAAGCAAAAACTTTAGATATTGTTTAGTTGTGTTTTTTTATTCATTTGATTAATTTTTGCCAATGGGCTAACTATAACGTGACATAACTCGTCCTAACTTATTTGAAAAATTATTGACCAATTTAGAATAATCCATTACCATAGATAGGTTTTCGTAATTATCTGAATCTGTTGCATTAGATAGATTTGATTTGATTTCTTCGATGATTTTATTAACCAAGAACCAACGCAAAGTAAGTATCGTTTCCGATACATACTGACTTATTGTTTTGTCTTTTTGTTTCACATAAATTTGTTGGGCTTCCCAGTTATGCAAAGAAGTTTTCTCATCATCCATAATGATTGTGGTTACTTCTTGTGCTAATTCTGGCGAAAGTCTCATGAGATATTGTTCTATTTCGAAGTTTTCGTTTTCATTAAAATAAGCAATCAAATTATTATAAATATCTTTAAATATTGGCGTACCAAGCTCTACCTCATCTTCTTGAAGACTCAAATAAATACGCTGAAAAACTTTGTATCTATTTACTTCTTTTATTTCTAATAACTCTCCTTCTTCATTTGCTTTAAAAACAAAATCTTCAAAATCTTCTTCTATATTTCCGTAAAGCAGCAGGATTTCAATAATTTTAAGTTCCAATTCGTATAATACGTCAACTTTTGCACCAACTGCGGTATTTTCGTTTTTATAAACTTCAAAAACTTGATTTTTTTGTTCTTGTTTTTGTTTTTTACCTACTTCCGAAATGTCTTTTTGAACCAGTTGTGCTAATGTATTAAACAAAACTTCTTCGGAAATATCCATAATTCGAGAGCATTCCTGAATATATATTTCTCTTTTTATTCTATCTGGAATTTTCGAAATACTATTTACCATATCACGAATAAGTTCTGCTTTCTTAATAGGATCATGCTTGGCATCTTTCATTAATAACGATGCTTTGAATTGAATAAAATCCATGGCATTGTTTTCTAAATACAACAAGAGCTCGTTGAGTGGTGTTTTTTTGGCAAAACTATCGGGGTCATCACCTTCTGGGAAGGTACAAACTTTGACATTCATACCTTCTTCTAGGATTAAATCGATTCCTCTAATAGAAGCACGAAGTCCTGCGGCATCTCCATCAAAAAGAACGGTAATGTTTTTAGTTAATCTATTTATTAATCTTATTTGATCTGGCGTAAGGGCCGTTCCTGAAGAGGAAACTACGTTTTCTATTCCGGCTTGTTGCATCTGAATGACATCTGTATAGCCTTCGCACAAAAAGCAGTTGTCTTGTTTTGCGATAGCTTGTTTTGCATGGTAAATTCCGTATAAAACTTTGCTTTTATGGTATATTTCGCTTTCGGGCGAGTTCAGATATTTTGCTGCTTTTTTGTCATTCGTTAAAATACGGCCTCCGAATCCTAAAACCCGACCAGACATACTTTGTATGGGAAACATGACACGTGCTTTGAAACGGTCGAAATGCTTGCCGTCTTCTCGGAGAATGGTTAATCCAACTTTGTCTAAATAATCGAGTTTATACCCTTGTCCTAATCCTTCTTTTGTAAATGCGTCCCATGCTTCGGGCGAATAACCTAGTCCAAACTTTTTGATGGTTTCGTTTGTAAAGCCTCTTTCTTTGAAGTATGAAAGTCCAACAGATTTTCCTTCATCGGTATTCATCATTGTATTCTGAAAAAATTTTGCGGCGAATTCTGAAACCAAATACATGCTTTCTTTTTCGCTTGCTTGTTCTTTTTCTTCTTGTGATTGCTCTGTTTCTTCGATTTCGATATTGTATTTTTTTGCCAAATATCTGATGGCTTCTGGATACGAAAAATGTTCGTGTTCCATGATAAATGCGATTGCATTTCCGCCTTTTCCGGAACTAAAATCTTTCCAAATTCCTTTTGCTGGCGACACCATAAATGATGGCGAACGTTCTTCTGAAAACGGAGATAATCCTTTGTAATTACTTCCTGCTCGTTTTAGCTGTACAAAATCGCCAATTACCTCCTCTACTCGAGCGGTTTCGTAAACGGTATCTATGGTGGCTTTTGAAATCAATCTTTTAGATTTTAGGTTTTAGATTTTTCTGCAAACATTAAAATCTAGAAAAATATTTTGAAAGGCTGTAAAAATACATAATTCAAAATTTATATTTCAAAATAAAGAAGAAAAAAAAGTGCTTCATTGCTGAAACACTTTTACTTTTCTTAAAATTTATTTTACCACAAGCGTACCGCTGTTATTATCTTTTAATCGAAAATCTGGATTTTTTTTAATGTCAGATTCTTCAAATATTTTTTTTCGCTCTGTATTAGAAGTTATTATATTAAAACTATCGTTAGCGATCCATTCTTCTAGTAGCTTGTCGGGTGTATTTGTTTCTAACTCTACTTTAGCCTTGCAATTATTAAGGACTAAATTTTCGAATTTGAGTTTGTTTAGATTTGAATTTAAAATGGCTTTATTTTCTAGTAGTAAGAATTGATTAAATCCGGAGATGACACTGTTTTTTAATTCGAAAAAGCTATCGTATTTAACATAAATAGCCTCTTTAACCAAACCTTGATCGTTGTCTTCATTATTAATTAAAGTTATATTATTTGCGGTAATTTTTGTTAATTTTCTGTCTAAATCGTAATTTTCTAATTTGTCATAAGAATCGACTTCAAAGCATCTTGATCTTGAAACATCAGATGAAAATGGATAACGAATGGCAATACTATTACTGATATTGCATTGTGCGCCTTGTGTAAAATCGAAATCATCGTCTGTTGCTCTGAAGGAGATTAAGTTATTAAATATTACATTTCCTCCGTATGATTCGAATGAGTCATCATTAGAAAAACTAATTTGCACGTACTCTATTTTTGTTTTACTACCAACACCTGCAAGTGATAATCCGTTTAACTCTTTTAGTGCATTAAGCTTTCTTCCTGAGAATTCGATTCTCACATATTTTAGTATTCCGGAATTACTTTCAGGGTTTTGTCCGCCATAAAAATTGTATTTTGGATTTAAATTAAAATCTAAAATTCCAATTCCTCCAAATTTATTAATAGGTGCATCGCCTAACATTATTATACCTCCCCAATCTCCTGGCTTTCTTTCGGAAACATTTTTATTTGAAGTAAAAACAATTGGATCCGTTGCAACTCCTTCTGCTATTATTTTTGCTCCTTTTGTGATTACTAATGTACCACAGGTTGCAAAATCTCCTCTTATTACTGTACCTGGCTCTATGGTTAAGATGGCGTTATTTGCTAGATAAACAACACCTAAAAGTAAATATGTGTTTTTTTTATAAAGCGTAGTATTTGCATCTATTATTCCGTTTAGAATATGTGTAGATTCTGAGTGTTCTGTTGTCTTTGGTTTAAAATCTGTCCAGTTATTAAACCAGTTTGCTGACCCTATAATACCGTTTGTTACTTGAGCATTTAAAGAAAACACATGTATTAAAAAAATAACTGCTAAAACTGTCTTTTTCATAAGTAGGTAATTAAATATTGCTTTTTTTATTACCCCAAAATTAGGATTGAAATGTTAAATCATTAATCCTTAAATATTATCAATTTGTTATTATTATTTGTGTGTATAAAAAAAGTGTTTCGGTACTGAAACACTTTTTTTAAATTGACTTTTTTTTATTTTAATCTAAAATCTGGTTTATGCTTAACGTTATTATTTATAAATAGGGAATTTATTCCAACTTTGGTAATATTTAATAGTTTATCAGTTTGCATGAACCAATCATTTACATTTAGAGCTTTAACTAAAGCTTCGTCAGTAAATAATTCTGTACAACTATCGATTGTTGAATTATAAATTTTATTTTTTTTGAAATTATCTCTTTCCAAACATTTATCGTCTAAGG
Organism: Flavobacterium psychrophilum DSM 3660 = ATCC 49418; assembly: GCF_002217405.1. Taxonomy (GTDB): domain Bacteria; phylum Bacteroidota; class Bacteroidia; order Flavobacteriales; family Flavobacteriaceae; genus Flavobacterium; species Flavobacterium psychrophilum. Next base: position 56,548 of record NZ_MUHE01000018.1, read on the forward strand.
CTATAAAACTAGAAAAACCTGCTACTAAACATTTATTTACTTCGATATAGGAATCTGGTTTGAGTGAAATTGCTTCTTTTACTAATCCCATCGTATTCTCTTCATCGTTGGTCATCGTTACATTGTTTAATTTAATGTAAGTTTTCTTTTTTGTAGGATCATAATTTTCTATTTTATCATAAGAATCTATTTCGAAACATCTTGATCGAGTATTGTCTGAGGCGTAAGGATTTCTTATGGCAATACTATTATTCATAGTACTTTGAACACCCATAGAATAATCGAAATCATCATCTGTAGCTCTGTATGAAATTATATTACTAAAATCGATATTTCCGCCAATAACTTCAACAGAATCGTCACTTGAGAAACTTATTTGCACGTATTCTATTTTTGTTTTACTGCCCAAAGCGGCAAGCGTTAGCCCGTTTAATGATATTTTTGAATCGATTTTTTTTCCTGCAAATTCTATCCTAACATATTTTAATATTCCAGAATCACTATTTTCGTTTAAACCACCGAAAAGATTATATAAAGGATTTGGTTCATAAAACGATGCAGAAACTCCGCCAAATCTATTTATTGGCGCATCGCCCATTAGTATCACTCCTCCCCAATCCCCTGGCTTTCTTTCGGAAACTGGTTTATTTGAAGTAAATATGATTGGGTTTGTGTCTGTTCCTACTGCCATTATTTTCGAACCTTTTACAATTGCCAAGGTACCTGTGGTATTAAAATCGCCTCTAATTACAGTACCTGGCTCTATGGTAAGCACGGCCTTGTTTGCTACGTGTACAGTTCCCATTATTAGGTAAACATTGTTTTTTGTAAGGGTCATATTTTCTTTTATATCGCCTACCAAAATTCTTGTTGCCTGATCGTATTCTGTAGATTTTGGTCTGAAATTTGTCCAACCATCAAACCAATTGGATTCTCCAATTATTCCTTGGTTTTTTTGAGCATTGGATACGTAAAAAGTAGTTAAAAGAAATAATAAAATTTTAATTCTCATGGGGTAGGTAGGTATTAATTTGGTGCATGCAAAGGAACGAAAAATACACATATCTTTCAAACATTAGATTGTCAATTGTGTTATTTAAAAAAAGCGCTTCATTGCTGAAACACTTTTAAGGTAATATAACGCTAGTAAAAAAAACTAATTCAAATCTAATCTTATTCCTAACGAGATATTATTTTGTTTGACGGGATTGTTTTTAAACATTGAATTCAAATCATATTTTGCGTATAAACTAATTTGTCCGTAGCCTATATACGAGCTTAAGCCGTAATTCCAGTCGTTTGTGTTCCAATTTCCTTTTTGTTTCACACTAACCCTATGACCATCTAAATCATAAGATAAGAATTGTTTAGCGTTGGTGTTATACCCAACAAACCCGCCTATTCCTAGTCTAAATCCTCTATGAGATCTAAAAAAAACTTTATCATTTATTGTTTTGCTTTTAGAAAAATCGAATTCTAAATGCAACGGAATAGTTATAAATACGTTTTTGAAATAACTATCATTTTTTCTTAATTTGAATTGGTTTGTTACTAAATTAGTATGATCTCCATTCACTTCAAAAGAACGATTATTGGTGGGCGTTAATGTATTATACATAAATGAAAATCCGTATTTTAAATGCAATAAATTGTTGCTTTCTAATAATCGTGTATTGTGGGTATAACCCCATTCTAGGAATTCAGATCTTAAATAACCAAAGTCAGAATTGGCTATTCTTCCGTTTGTTACTAAATTATTGAAACCTGTTGCTATAACAATTTGGGAGGTTGTTCTTTTTTCAGATGTATTTTCTCGGATAGAATCTTTCTTCTTCGCATTATCTCCTCCATAAGAAATACTATATAATTTTTTCTTTTTAGCATTTTCATTATTATTTAATGCCAATTTTCCCTCTACTTTTTCCTTAACTAATTCTGAAAGTTTAGATTCCTCTACAGCAATTCTACTTTCAATATTATTTGCAGATGTTGTTGCCAATTGCATCTTCTTTTCGTCTGCTTGCTGTTGTGTAATACTATTCTTACCTAGTACTACATTAACTTCTTCTACTTGCTTTTTTAAAGCTTCTTTTTCTTCTTTTGTAATTTTTTCGATGTTTGAAGCTATTGCTTTTGCTCTGGCTTCGAAAGATTCTTGTGCCTGTAAACTGTTTGCAATACTGCATAAGAATACTGCTAAGTAAATAATTAAATTCCTCATAATGTTTAATTTTAAAATTGATTTGATGATTGTTACTCCTGATTTCTACTTACTACTGCTTCTTTTGCGCTATCGTAATTTTTACTTATTAATTTAAAAGCTTTTTGACGAAAAGTTAGCGTTATTTCGCCGTCAACTTGCGAAAGTAATGCGATTGCATCTATTTTTAATTTGGGTTTATTTACATTTTTGGTTTGCTCATTCTTCATTTCGACCGAAGCTATAAGTGTTGTCGGATTAGTTTCTGTTTTAAGTTTCTCTTCCGTTTTTTGAGGAATTATCTCCGCAATAATTTCTTTATTCTCTAATGGTTCTTTTGTAAATTCCTGAATTTTTTTATTTGTATTTTTAGCTTTTGCTAATTCTTTTTTGGTTTCAATAATTGCCAAAACTGCTTCTTTTGAATTGTTTGTTATTTTGGACTGATTTACCTCTTCAAGCAAAACAGGTTTCTTATCATCATTAACCTCAACAACCGTTTGATTGTTAGTGTTTGTATTTTTGTTTTCTTGGTCATAAAAAAGCAAGCCAACAAACACAAAACCAATCATACTTGCTGCAATATAGAGCCACGCCAAACGTTTTTTTGGTTTATTTTTTTCTGTAACCAAAAGCATGGCATCTAACCTATCCCAAGCTTGTGCCGAAGGTTGAATTTCTCTAGCATTCAACTTTTCTCGTATTTGATTTTCTAATTTATTCGGTTCCATTTTCGTAATTTTTTAGTTTGGCAATTTGGGTTTGCAATATTTTTCGGGCATGAAATAATTGTGATTTCGATGTGCCCTCGTTTATATCTAACATTTGTGCTATTTCCTGATGTTTGTAGCCTTCAATGGCATACAAATTGAAAACCATTTTATATCCATCTGGTAAACTATCTATTAGAAATTGAATGTCTTCGACCGAAAATTGACTTTCAATATTATTGAAACCTTCTTCTAAATATTGCGAATCATCAACAAATTTTATTGGTTTCTGAACTCTTAAATAAGAGATACATTCGTTTACCATAATTCGTCGTATCCAACCTTCAAAACTACCTTTGTGTTCGAAATTTTTAAGATTTGCAAATACTTTCATAAACGCTGTAATCATAACATCTTCCCCTTGGTGAATGTCTTTAATATATTGTCGGCAAACACTTAACATTTTTCCAGAAAATTTAGAATAAATCTTTTGTTGTGCCTGACGATTATTGCCTGTAGCCAATTCGATTAGTTCTTTTTCAACTTGATGTAAGTTTATTACTTTCATATATAATGGCAAAAATCAATATGAATATCAATCGTAAAATTGTTTTTTTATTGCAATTGATATTAAAAAACTGACTTCTATTTACATAGACGAGAAGAGTCGTGAAATAGTTGCATGAGGTATCAAATTATTTTTAAAATATTTTTTATTAACCTAAAAATGAATATTATATGGTTAAAAAAAATTATTTTTTCCTTTCAATAACATAATTCACCATCAAGATCAGAGAGTCTTTATAGGTTGAATTTGGGAAATCCTGAAGTAACGAAAGTGCTTCTTGCTGAAATTGCCTCATTTTATGTTCGGCATAAGCCAATCCGCTATTATTTTTAACGAAAGTGATGACTTCTTTTACTCTTTTTTTGTCTTTATTGTAGTTTTTGATAGAGTTAATGAGCCAACTTTTTTCTTTTGAAGTACAATTATTTAGAACATGAATGAGTGGTAATGTCATTTTTTGTTCTTTGATGTCTATTCCTGTTGGTTTTCCTATGGCGTCTTCGGTATAGTCGAACAAATCATCTTTTATCTGGAAAGCCATTCCTATGAGTTCGCCAAATTTTCTCATTTTTTCTACTTGAACCTCATCGTTAGAGACAGATTGTGCACCCAATGCACAACAGGCCGCAATAAGTGTAGCGGTTTTCTGGCGAATAATTTCGTAATAAATAGCTTCGGTAATATCTAATCTTCTGGCTTTTTCTATTTGCAACAATTCGCCTTCGCTCATTTCTCGAACTGCTACCGAAATTATTTTTAGCAAATCGAAATCGCCATTATCTATAGAAAGTAATAATCCTTTAGAGAGTAAATAATCGCCTACTAGTACTGCTATTTTATTTTTCCAAAGTGCATTAATAGAGAAAAAACCACGACGACGGTTGCTGTCATCTACCACATCATCGTGTACTAAAGTGGCTGTATGAATAAGCTCGATAACTAGTGCACCACGATAAGTTCGTTCTAAAACTGTTCCGCCAGAAATCATCTTTGCCGTGAGAAAAACAAACATAGGGCGCATTTGTTTGCCTTTTCGGTTTACAACATAATAGGTAATTCTATTAAGCAACGCAATTTTTGAAGACATAGATTGTTGAAACTTTTTTTCGAAAAGTTCCATTTCCTCAAGAATTGGTTTTTTTATTTGTGACGTGATATCCATATAGCGATTCAAAGATAGCATTTAAGTATTAATTTTTTCATATCTGATTAAACCTTTTTAAAAAAACGATGTCTTACCAACAAACCTTTTAAAAAACCATAATTATGAAAAGTAAAATTTTATTATTCGGATTGTTTTTAGCGCTAATAACAATTGGTTGCTCTAAAGACAAGGAAACGACAGACGACTCGACGGTAACTGCTGAAGAAGCTGGAATTAATGCCAAAGTAGATACCGAAAATAACGATGTGCATAATATTGTAGAAAATCAGTATGACAATATCGATTCTAATACCCTTTCGTATAAAAATGCTGCTTCCCAAGAAAATTATTTTTCACCATGTGCTATAATTACTAGAGTTCCTGATTTTGGTGTCGTTTTAACCATTGGACAAACAGTCACTAAAACTATCGATTTTGGTACTATTGGTTGCACCATGTCTAACGGAAATATACTGAAAGGAAAAATAATTCTTTCTTTCGTTTACAATCCAAATGCACCTATCCAAACAATTAATTGTAGTTTCGACAATTTTTATCACAATTTGAGAAAAATTGAAGGCACTAAAACTTTTACAAGAACTATGAGCATGGCAACGGTGGCTTCGCCAAGTCATCCTATTTGGGTTATGCACATGAATCTTACCATTATTTTACCCGACGGAAGAATTATAACAAGAGTTGGCACAAGAACAAGCGAAATTATTGCTGGATACAACACCCCAAACTGGACAGACAATGTGTATAGCGTTACTGGAAACTGGACGACTACTTTTCCTAATACCGTTACACAAACCAGCACAATTACTAGTCCGATAATCATAAAATTAGCTTGTACCCCTACAAACAGTGCGTTATCTAAAGGAGTTATATCATTTGTTAGAAATTCTCATATTGCTACATTAGACTACGGAAACGGAGATTGTGATAATCTGGCAGTATTTACTATAAATGGTGTTTCTCATACTATTGCTTTAGGAAATTAAATAATGCTTTTATTTAAACAAAAACTCCCTAAAATAATATTTCAGGGAGTTTTTTGTTATATTTCTTTATTGGCTAATTGTCCGCAAGCAGCATCTATATCTTTACCACGACTGTGGCGCACTTTTGCAATAATTCCGTTTGCCTCTAGTGCTTTTATATAAGCATTTATAGATTCTGGCGATGCTTGCTGAAACTCACCATCATCAATAGGGTTATATTCGATAAGGTTTACTTTGCAGGGTACATGTTTACAAAATTTAACCAGCGCATCTACAGATTCTTTGTTGTCGTTTATTCCTTTCCAAACCACATATTCGTATGTAATTTTGCTTTTGGTTTTGTGATACCAATATTGTAAAGCCTCACGCAATTCAGGCAATGGAAAACTTTTTGTAAAAGGCATAATTTTATTACGAATCTCTTCGACAGCCGAATGTAAGGAAACAGCTAGTTTAAATTTTACCTCATCATCGGCCATTTTTTTAATCATTTTAGAAACGCCCGAGGTAGAAACGGTAATTCTTTTTGGCGACATTCCTAAGCCTTCGCTAGAAGTTATCATGTCAATCGCTTTGATAACGTTGTTATAATTCATGAGTGGCTCACCCATTCCCATAAATACAATATTAGACAAAGGACGGTTAAAATATAATTTACTTTCTCTATCGATAGCCAGAACTTGGTCATAAATTTCGCCAGGTTCTAGATTTCGCATGCGTTTTAGTCGAGCTGTAGCACAAAAATTACAATCTAAGCTACAACCCACTTGGCTAGAAACACAAGCGGTTGTTCTGGTTTCTGTTGGGATTAAAACAGATTCGACAATTAAACCATCATGCAAACGAACCGCATTTTTTACCGTTCCGTCACTGCTGCGTTGCATTGTATCTACTTTAATATGATTGATAACAAAATTTTCAACAAGCATTTGTCTGGTTTCTTTAGAAACATTTGTCATGTCCTCGAAGCTGTGCGCCCCTTTGCTCCATAACCATTCGTAAACCTGGTTGCCCCGAAAGGCTTTGTCTTTATTAATTACAAAAAAATCACGTAATTGATCTTTAGATAATGCTCGTATGTCTTTTTTCTCGATTTGCATGGTGCAAATTTAGGTTATTTTGTTGATTTAGTAATTTGTTGTTTTGGTAATTTGTATTTTTGCTTAAAATTTTATCAAATGCATTTCCTTTCACAAGATTTAGAAGATTATATCGAGCAACATTCAGAAAACGAACCTGAATTATTAGCACAACTTAATAAAGAAACCTACCAGAAAATTTTGTTGCCCAGAATGCTGAGCGGACATTTTCAGGGTCGTGTTCTCAGTATGTTAAGCAAACTCATTCGTCCGGTAAACATTCTCGAAATAGGCACATATACTGGTTATTCTGGTTTGTGCTTGTGCGAAGGTATGCAAGAAAACGGGCAATTACACACTATTGATATTAAAGAGGAATTAATAGATTTTCAAAGAAAATATTTCGACAAATCGCCTTGGGGAAATCAAATCGTGCAACATTTAGGTGAAGCTGTTGATATTATTCCGATTTTAGATTTGAAATTCGATTTGGTTTTTATTGATGCTGATAAGGAAAATTATATTAATTATTTTAATTTAATTCTCCCTAAAATGAGTAAAGGCGGCATTATTTTATCCGATAATGTTTTGTGGTCGGGAAAAGTTGTTTTGCCTTTAGAAAAAAATGATTTGAGTACAAAAATTTTGCTAGAATATAATTTACTTTTAAAGAATGATCCGAGAGTTGAAACTGTTTTGTTACCTATAAGAGACGGACTAACTGTTAGTAGAGTTTTGTAGTTCAAGATTCAAACGTTTATTTTTAGTACTAAATAACGCTTTTTGAAGTTAAAAAAACTACAAATAATTCTTAAAATATTTTAGCTGAAACCATTTATAGCCTGTAAATGTTATAGATCCTGTAATAATACCACAAGTATATCCTGCAAGTATATCTGTAGGAAAATGCAATGCTAAATAAATACGACTATAAGCAAAGATTAATGGCCAAAGGATTAGTATCCAAAAATACTTGTATTGCTTTTTAAATATAGCGTATAGAAATACAAAAACTGCCATGGTATTTGACGAATGTCCTGAGAAAAAACTAAAAGTAGAACTTGGTTTTATGTTTCTAATTACATCTTTAATTGCTGGATCATTACAAGGTCGCAATCGCTGAAACATGGTTTTAAACAACTCGGTAATTGTATTATTTACCGTAAGCAAAACAGCTACAAAAAGCACAACAATTATTGTTTGTTTTGCTCCCAATTTCTTATAAACTAAATACAATAAGAAGACAAAAAGCGGAATCCAACTAGATTGTTTGGTAATAATTAACCACAGTGAATCGAAATCTTTTGAGCCTAATGTATTTAAAAACACCAACAATTCTTTGTCTATTGTTATTATTTTTTCTAACATTATAACTGGCGTTTTATTGGTCCGGTAAGATCATCTAAATTTTCTTTGACCTTTTCAATTTCTGAAGTAATATCGTCAGTGATAGATTTTGTACCTAAGGAATCCGAAGTATTATCGGTAATGATTTTATTAAATCCTTGTTTTACTTTGTCAATTTCAGAAGTAAAATCGCCTGTTAGTGATTTTATATCAATATCATTAGATTCGGCACCACGCTGAATTTCAGATTTTATATCATTTGTTGCATTTTTTAGTTGCGCCATGGCTTTTCCCATGGTACGAGCAATATCTGGAATCTTATCTGACCCAAAAAGCATCAAGGCTACAAACATGATAAATACTAATTCTCCTCCTCCTATTCCGAACATTTTTTTTGAATTTTAAAATACAAAGTTACAAAGTTTTTTAAATTGATATCGACAGACAACAAATGTTTAACTTTATCTTATAAATTAGTACAAAGTCATAAAGTAACAAAACGGAAAGGTTTGTTAGATTGCATCATGTTTTTTTAGTTTTCTCCCTTTGAAAAAAAAAAAAAAATTAAATAGAATCTCAAGACTTTATGACTTTTAACTTTTTTACTTTTAACTTTTTTATTAAGAAGCCATTTCTAATCGCTTCAACAAGTTTTTTGTTAAGGTATGGTGTGCATATTCCTTATCGATATTCAGAATTTTATCGTCTGAACTTGGTAATTCGTACATAGCATCGGTTAAGATGGCTTCGCATAAAGAACGCAATCCACGAGCGCCTAGTTTGTATTCTAGGGCTTTATCTACAATAAAATCGAGTGCTTCATCTGTAATATTAAATACAACATCGTCCATCATAAATAATTTTTGATATTGTTTGATTAAAGCATTTTTGGGTTGTGTCAAAATAGCACGCAAGGTTTCTTTATCTAGCGGATCCATGTGTGTAAGTACTGGCAAACGACCTATTATTTCTGGAATTAAGCCAAAATCTTTAATGTCTTTTGGGATAATATATTGTAATAAATTGTCTTTGTCTATGTTATCGACATTTTTAGAGGTGCTATAACCAACGGCTTGACGGTTTAATCTTTTTGAAATTATTCTTTCAATACCATCGAAAGCGCCACCGGCAATAAATAAAATATCTTGGGTATTTACTTCTACAAATTTTTGGTCTGGGTGTTTGCGTCCGCCTTTTGGCGGCACATTTACAACGGTTCCTTCTAAGAGTTTTAGTAATGCTTGTTGTACTCCTTCTCCTGAAACATCACGAGTTATAGATGGGTTATCGCTTTTTCGTGCAATTTTGTCAATTTCATCGATAAAAACGATTCCTCTTTCGGCTTTGGCGACATCATAATCTGCTGCTTGCAAAAGGCGAGTTAGAATACTTTCTACATCTTCTCCTACATATCCTGCTTCTGTTAGTACAGTTGCATCGACAATAGCTAAGGGAACATCTAGCATTTTGGCAATTGTTTTTGCTACTAGTGTTTTTCCTGTTCCTGTTTGCCCTACCATGATGATATTAGATTTTTCTATCTCTACTTCGTCATGATCGTTTTGTTGCATTAATCGCTTGTAGTGGTTGTAAACCGCTACAGACATTACTTTTTTTGTTTGGTCTTGACCAATAACGTATTGGTCTAGAAAAGCTCTAATTTGTTTTGGTTTTTGTAAAACTAAGTCTGAAACTTGGCGTGAACTGCCATTGGTTTTTAACTCTTCCAGAACAATTCCGTGTGCTTGCTCGATACATTTATCACATATATGTGAATCTATTCCGGCGATTAATAAGCTGGTGTCTGGTTTTTTTCTTCCGCAGAAGGAACATTCTAATTTTTGTTTTGCCATTTTTTTTTGTCAAATGTCATAAAGTCAAATGTCATAAAGTCTTTTGACTTTCGACTTTTGACTTTCGACTTTTTATTATCTTCTCAACACTTCGTCAATCATTCCGTATTCTTTTGCTTGGTCGGCAATCATCCAGTAATCACGTTCAGAATCTGCGTGTACTTTGTCGAAAGTTTGCCCTGAATGGTGCGATATAATGTTATATAATTCGTCTTTTAGCTTGAGCATTTCACGTAAATTAATCTCCATATCAGTAGCAACTCCTTGTGCGCCGCCTGATGGTTGGTGAATCATTACTCGCGAGTGTGGTAATGCCGAACGTTTTCCTGCTGCTCCAGCGCATAACAGAACTGCGCCCATAGAGGCTGCCATTCCTGTGCAAATTGTGGCTACATCTGGTTTGATGTATTGCATGGTGTCATAAATTCCTAATCCTGCATAAACGCTTCCTCCTGGAGAGTTTAGGTAAATTTGTATGTCTTTACTAGCATCTGCACTTTCTAGGAAAAGCAATTGTGCTTGTACGATGTTTGCTATTTGATCGTCTATGCCTGTTCCTAGGAATATAATCCTGTCCATCATTAGTCTTGAAAATACGTCTAGTTGAGAGATGTTTAACTGGCGTTCTTCTATAATATATGGGGTCATGTTTGTTGGGCTCATGGCGCCCACTATTTTATCATAATACATTGCATTGACACCTTGGTGTTTTGTTGCAAATTTTTTAAATTCCTTCGCCTGTTCGAACATAGCTCTTGGGTCTTTTCTGTAATTCATCTTAAAATTAATTATAAATTATTAATTATCAATTATTAGTTAGCCCAGATAGTAGTGAAAAGCTTTTTGCGGGCTGGTTGTATTTTTTCTTGCAGGAAAAGAGCGACCAGAGGAAGCTCCTTTTTTTGCTTAGAAAAAAACAACTAGACAAAAAAACTTGAAACGAATAGCTGGATTGGCTTCAAATAAAAAAACGCCAAAAATAAATTTCTGACGTTTCAAAGATAATCTTTTTTTATTATTTATTCGCCGTACATTGCTGCAACAAATTGCTCATAAGTGACTTCTTTTGTGGTAGGGTTTGCTTTTTCGACTAACATTTGTAAAAGTTTGTCTTTTGTTACTTGTTCTGACAATCTTTTTACTTCTTCTTGGTTTGACAAAACTCTTGCTACAATTCCTTCTACTTCTTGGTCTGTTGGGTTTGTTTGCCCGAACTGTGCCATTTGCTGACGGATTGATTTTGAGGTAAATGTTTTGAGATCTTCAAAGTTGATTTTGATATCACTTTGTGCTAAAGCACGTCCTTCGATCATTTGAAAACGCAATCCTTTTTCTGATCGAATGTATTCTATTTCTGCTTCTGCTGGGGATAGGTTTTTTTCTCCTGCTGTTTGTAACCATTTTATCAGAAATTCTTTTGGCAAATCGAATTTTGTGTTTTCGATTAATGCGTTTACAACGTCGTCTGTTAGTTTTTGTTCTGCTTGTTCTGCGAACTGAGATTCTGCGTCTTCTTTTATTTTTGCTTTTAATTCTTCTAGCGTTGCTACGTTTCCTTCGCCAAAAAGTTTGTCGAATAGTTCTTGGTTTAGTTCTGCTGGCTCGGTTTCGTTAATGTTTTCTATTGTAAAGTTTACCTCTACTTCTAATCCGTGTACGTCATCGTGGCTTACTTTTAGGTAATCCATTAGTTGATGGTCGTCTTGAAATAGTCCTTTTGTGTTTACTGTAACTATATCTCCTGATTTTTTTCCGATAAATTTTTGTGCCGTTTCTTTGTCTTTAAATATGTCTAGAGAAATGGTAATTGGATTGTTTATTCCTGCTTCTTGGTTTGTAAATGTTCCTGAAATTTCTGTTTTTTCTGAAACAATTTCTTGAGGAATGGCTTTTCCGAATTGTTTTTGGATACGTGTTACTTGCCCGTCGATTAATTTGTCATCGGCAGTAACGACATATTTTACTACGTTGGTTTTTGCATCAAGATCTAAAGTGAAAAATGGTGCTAATCCTACTTCGTATTGAAAAGTTAGTGCTTCTACTTCCCAATTGAAAATTTCTTTTTCGATGGCTAACGGTGTTCCTAGCAATGCTAATCTTTCGGCAGTGATAAATCTTTCTAAAGCTAAATCGACTACTTTTTTTACTTCTTCTTGTTTAATTGCTTTTCCGTATTGTTTTTCTACTAAATCTTTTGGCACAGCTCCTTTACGGAAGCCTTTTACGGTTGCTAGAGGCATTTTTTCGTTGATGCGTTTTGCTACTTGCCCTTTGTAATCTGTAGGCATTACTGTAATTTCGATAATTTCCATTACTGGACTTATTGCTATTCTTCTAATATCCATCTTCTCTTTAATTTACATAATAAAATTGGGTGGCAAAATTACAAAATTTATACCACCCAACAAATTTTTAACTTATTGAATTTTACTATTTGTTGTCTGGTATGAATTTATATAAAACTGATTGCGAAATGGATAGTAAAACACTAAAAAATAATGCGGTTAAGAATGAACTTATGGTAAATCCTTCTAGACAATAATCACATAATAAAACCATTGCTGCATTGATAACTAATAGGAATAATCCTAGTGTAAACATTGTAATTGGAAATGTAAAAAATACTAAAACTGGTTTTAGAAATGTATTTAACAATGCTAATACAACAGCAACTTTTATAGCTATTGCAATACTATCGACCTGAACCCCGGTCATAAAATAAGAGAGTGCTACAACTATAATGGTTGTAATTAGTAGGCGTAAAAGTAGTTTCATTATGTTTTGTTTGTTTAAAATTGATAATTATTTATGGGCTGTTACCACAGCGAATCAAACTTAATAAAATAGAAATTTGTGTAATTTATACTTGAAACAAGAAATTATTATTACAAATTTATGTAATTATTTTTTTTTTGAAAAATTGTATCGTTTTTTCAAAAAAATCGGCAGGGTTTTCGGCATGAAGCCAGTGTCCTGCGTTTGAAATAGTTTGTATTTCTGCTTTTGGAAAATGATGCAAAATGGTCTCGAAATCTGAATCTAATATATAATCGGATTTATCGCCACGTAAAAATAAGGTTTCTTTTTTAAATATATTATTAAAAGGCAAAGCTTTTCCAATACTTTCTATTTTCTCATTAAATACTTTCAAATTGAAACGGAAAGCCAATTGTCCTGGTTCTTGCCAATATAAATTTTTGAGCAAGAATTGTCTGGTTCCAAAATCGGAAATATATTTAGAAACGATTGCTTCAGCTTCTGTGCGTGATGGTTTTTTTGAAAAATCGACTGCATTGAGTGCGGCTAAAATGGTTTGGTGGTGTGCTGGATAAAACTTAGGACCAATATCAGCCACCACTAGTTTATTTACTAATTCCGGATAAACTGTTGCAAGCAGCATAACTACTTTGCCGCCCATAGAGTGTCCTATTAGATTAACAGAGGTTAGATGATGAAACTTGCAATAATTAACCACATCTTGTACCATTATTTGATAATTAAAATCATCAGAATGAAAAGATTTTCCGTGGTTTCGCAAATCTAACGCATGAACCTGAAATCCTTGTTCTGCATATTTTGTGGCGAGTGTTTTCCAATTGTCTGACATGCCTAAAAATCCGTGGAGAATTAGGAGTGGGAAGCCTTGACCTTCTATTTTTGAAAAAAGCATGTTATTTTATATTTTATACCGCAAAAATAATTGTTTAATTTTTAAAAAAGCTTATTTTTAAAAACTTAAAAAAAACACCCTGCAACAGCATTGCTTTATGAAAATAATTAAAACGCTTTTTTTAGTTCGACTTCGCAGATTGGTGGCTAAAGACGATTTTTTAGCTATGTTTCTTGTAGTTATCGCCTATTTACTAATTCCTTTCTTTTTGAATGGTGTTTTTGATAAGGTTAAAAATTATTTACTCTTCATTACGTTAGAAGGTCTAGCGTATCATACTAACAGAAAAGATTTAGAATTGTTAAAGCTAAATAAAAACTACAAACTCATTCTATTTGGGGAATATTTTATTTACACGTTACCTTATCTTATTTTATTTATTATAAACAAAGAATACTTACTGGGATTTACATTGGCATTTATACTGATATTATTTGTGAACTTACCCAAACTAAGCAATACAAAGATAAACTATCCATTTTCTTTAACAGACCCTTTTTGGCATATTGGTTTTAGGAAAAACAAATTAATCATTGCCATTCCTATTATTGTTTTTTTATTTATCATGGGCGAAAAATCTGGAAACGCCAATTTAAAAATAGCAAGCTTACTATTTACAGGAATTATAGCCACGTTTCCTACTTTTGGCAGAGAAGGGATAGAACATATTAAAAGTAGTTTTTATTGTTCGAAAAACTACTTAATACAACAAATGACAGCTAATTTAAAAAACACTTTCTTAATTAGCTTGCCTATTTTGCTATGTATAATTCTTTTTAGAAATTGGGATTTATTATTATTTGTACCATTACTATTTCTTTTGCCTGTTCTAAATATTCTCATTAAATATAGCTTTTTCGGAAACTCATTTATGCATCAATTTATCTTTGCAGCAGCAATAGGAACGATTTATATTGGAACTCCATTTATAATAGCACCATTTTTATACAAAAGATCGTTAACCTTTATAAAAAAAACACAAAATGCTTGATATTAATATTCAGAATAAAAAATATGTACAAAAAGTAATCCTTAAGAACCTTAAACTGTTAGTAAACACAAATGGAATTTTTGGTGTTATTGGTAAAAACGGACAAGGAAAAACTACTTTTTTTAAATGTATCAAAGATTTAACGCCTTTTGAAGGAACAATTAAATACAAAAACAAACCCCTTATACAAAATGAAATAGCGTGGTGCGCCACAGAGCCTTTAATTTACGACGAACTTACTACATTAGAATTTTCGAAATTTTACAGAAACCTACTCAATATTAAAGAAGAAATTGCACAAAAATTATTTAGTGTCGACGAGAAAAAACTAATAAAAGAGTTTTCGACAGGTATGAAAAAAAAGGCATACCTTAATGCTGTTTTGCAAAAAGAATATGCCATTTATATTTTTGACGAGCCTTTTAATGGGTTAGATTTAGAGTCGAATTATATTTTGATGAATTATATTAAGGAAATCTCGAAAACAAGTATTGTGTTTATTTCTTCACATATTTTAGAAATTTTATTTAAAAACTGTGATTCGATATTCCTGATAAACAATCAAAATATTGAAGCATTTTCGAAAGAGCAATTTTCATCTATTGAAGATAAATTATTTTCAATATAAAACAAAACCTGAAAACCTAATTCTACTTCAACCTCTGCAAATACATATTCACCACATTATCCAAACCTAAATATAAGGATTCGGCAATAAGCGCATGACCTATAGAAACTTCCATCAAATTTGGAATATTTTGGTTAAAAAACTGAATATTATCTAAACTTAAATCATGTCCTGCATTGACACCAATTCCGAGTTCATGGGCTAAAACAGCAGCTTTCGTATAGGGTTCGATAGCATTTTTGTTACCCAAACCATATTGGTGTGCAAAAGCTTCGGTGTACAATTCGATTCTGTCGGTTCCAGTATTTTTTGCTCCTTCAATCATTTCGAGCACTGGATCTACAAATATAGAAACTCGAATGTTATGGCGCTGAAATTCTTGTGTAATTTCCGTTAAAAACTCTTTGTTTGCAATGGTATTCCAACCCGCATTGGAGGTTAAATTATCATTCCCATCAGGAACCAAGGTTACTTGCGTTGGTTTTGTTTCTAAAACCAAATCGATAAAGGAACGTTCTAGCGGATTTCCCTCTATATTATATTCGGTGTAAACAATTTGTTTTAAATCGCGTGCATCTTGGTAACGAATGTGTCTTTCGTCAGGACGTGGATGTATGGTGATTCCTTGCGCTCCAAATTTCTGAATATCGGCAGCCACTTTTAGCAAATCTGGCACATTTCCGCCACGAGAATTTCGTAAAGTGGCAATTTTATTAATATTTACGCTTAACTTGCATTGATTTTGAGACATTATAAACTTAATTTGTAGTTATAAATGACAAAAATACAAACTAAAACAAGCTTAGTAACTTATTTTTTAATTATTTTGCAGTAGATTATTTTATTTTACTACCCCAGTGGGTATAATAAATAAAATTTTAAATTTTCTAAAAAAACACATAGAAACAGAGTTGAATAGACCAATTCTATTTGCTAACACTCGGGTCTTGGTTCGCAAAGCTACGATTTACTATAATAAGGTGAAACGTCGCTACAAAAATCCGAAAAACTTAGTATCTATGTGGTAAGAAAAACGAATTACATCTAACAGATATTTTATTATGAATACTTTATCAGACTATATAAATAACGATTACAAACCGCTCGACATTCACGAAAGTATTGGTATGGCTCAGGATTTTTTTGTAGAAACTCCATTTTCTCATTTTCCAGTTACAGAAGAAGGTGTTTTTATTGGAAACTTATCTAGTGATGATATAGAAACTTTCGATTTTGATAAAAAAATTATAGATTACAAATATACACTCGAACAATTTTTTGCCAAAAGCAATTCGATTTGGTTAGAAATCTTAGAAGATTTTGCAAAAAATAAAACCACAATTTTACCTATTATAGACCAGAGTAACAAATACTTAGGCTATTACGAAATTGCAGACATTATTAGTTTTCTTAACCAAACAACCTTCTTGAAAGAATCTGGAAGCATTATTATTATCGAAAAAAATATTACCGAATATTCTTTTAGCCAAATTTCACAAATTATAGAAGGCAATAATGGCAAGATTTTAGGGTTGTTTATATCTGATTCTACTGGTGCAAAAACACAAATAACAATTAAAATTGCAGCTGGTGGCATAAACGAAATTATTCAAACTTTTCGTCGTTACGACTATGAAATTATTTCTGACCATCAAGAAGATAATTACATAAACAATCTAAAAGAACGCTCGGAATATCTAGACAAATACCTTAATATATAAATGTTCGCAGATTTGTTTGGTTGGTTAATCGTATAACCGATTAAACAAAAAACCGATTAACGATTAAATAAGAAAAATGAAAATAGCTGTTTTCGGACAATTCTATCAGAATTCGACATCGCCAATTATTGCGCGATTGTTTGCTTTTTTGAATCAAAATAACATTCAAGTTGTTATTGAAGAAAAATTTGCTGCAATTTTAATCGAAAACAAATCGATTGCAAATACCTACCAAAAATTTAGTTCTCACAAAGATTTAGACAAAAGCTTCGAAATGCTTATAAGCGTTGGTGGAGACGGAACTTTCTTAAGAGCCACAACATTGGTTAGAAATTCTGGAATTCCAATTTTAGGAATAAATGCAGGCAGATTAGGCTTTCTGGCAACCGTACAGCAAGAAAACATTGAGACTTTCCTACAATTAGTTTTAGAAAAAAAATATACCATCTCTAAACGCACTTTATTAAGTTTAAAATGCGCTAGTAAAATTGAAGAAATAAAGGATTTAAATTTTGCTATGAATGAAATTACAGTAAGCCGAAAAGACACCACTTCGATGATTACCATTGAAACCTATTTGAACGGAGAATACTTAAATTCTTATTGGGCAGACGGCTTAATTATATCAACACCAACAGGCTCTACGGGTTACTCTATGAGTTGCGGAGGCCCCATCCTTACACCCGAAGCAAACTGTTTAGTTATAACCCCTATTGCGCCACACAACCTAAACGCAAGACCGCTTGTAATCCCTGACAATACCGAAATAAAATTGAAGGTTTCTGGCCGTGAAGAAAATTACTTAGTTTCGCTAGATTCTAGAATTGCATCGGTAAAAAACGAGGATATTTTGACCATCAAAAAAACACCTTTTAAGATTAATATGATCGAAATTCCAGAAGAAACTTTCCTAAAAACACTACGCAATAAACTACTTTGGGGCGAAGACAAACGAAATTAATTTTACCCAAAAATACTACAACACCTCTTTTTTCGTTTCTACATTAATACCAGAAAATAATTATTTGCTCTGGATAACAAATTTCACTTTGTTAAGTGTTCAGAATTAGTATATTTGCACCCTTATTAAAAATAAATGAGAAAAACGACTTACATATTAACCTTATTCTTTCTGTTTCAGATAGCTAACGCACAAACACATGAAATTGGCGTTTTTGCTGGAGGAAGTAATTTTATAGGAGATGTAGGAAGCACTGATTATATAAACCCTAGACATGTTGCTTTTGGCTTATTATACAAATGGAACGTAAACCCTAGGTATTCATGGCGTTTGTCTGCAATGCAATCTAAAGTTGGAGGTAATGATTTTGCTGCTGCAAATACAGCAAGAAAAAACCGTGGACTAAATTTTGAAAACACTATAACTGAATTTTCCGCAGGATTCGAATTTAATTTTTTCGATTTCAACCTACATAAATTCGGTTTTGTTTCTACCCCATACCTATATTCAGGAGTAAGTTATTATCTTTCTGATAACTTGTACACTATTAATAAAAAACACTATTCAAGTGGTGTTTCTGGCGGGGTAGCACTTCCAATAATAGCAGGATTTAAAGCCAAAATTTCAGATAATTTTATTTTAGGACTTGAAGCTGGAGCTCGTTACACCTTTTCTGATGACCTAGATGGAAGTATCCCCCAAAAAAAGGAGTTTAAACAGTATGCGTTTGGCAACACAAACAGCAAAGATTGGTATGTATTTACTGGACTTACGCTAACTTATACCTTTGGAAACAAACCTTGCTATTGTAACGACTAATCGAAAATGAGCCTACTAAAAGATATAAACAACAGTAACCTTCCCAAACATCTCGCCATTATTATGGACGGGAATGGTCGTTGGGCAAAAAAACAAGGATTCCTACGTGCCATTGGTCACGAAAACGGAACTAAATCTGTAAAAGTAATAGTAGAAGCTTGTGCGAAAATAGGAATAGAAAATCTAACATTATATACTTTTTCGACCGAAAATTGGAACCGTCCAAAATTAGAAGTCGATTTGTTAATGAAAATACTAATTAATTCCTTAAAAAAAGAATTAGCAACCTTAGTAAAAAACAACATAAAGTTAAATTCGATAGGAAACCTTGATAATTTACCAAAATCAGTTCAAAAAGAATTGCTCGAAGTAATAGCGCAAACAAAAAACAATACCAGAATGACCCTTACCTTAGCATTAAGCTACGGATCGAGAGAAGAAATCATAAATGCTGTTAAAATAATTAGTGATAAAGTTAAAAATAATATAATTTCAATAGATTCTATTGACGATTCAATATTAAATAAGCATCTTTACACGCATAATCTACCTGATGTAGATTTAGTAATAAGAACAAGTGGCGAACACCGCATTAGTAATTTTCTGTTATGGCAAATAGCTTACGCAGAATTTTATTTTACATATGTATTGTGGCCAGATTTTAGTGAAGAAAATTTATATGAAGCCATTATTAGCTATCAAAAAAGAGAACGTAGATTTGGAAAAACAAGTGAACAGATTAAATAATTTATTTAATACCGTAAATAGTACAAAATTAGTACTATTATTTTTATTTTTAGGTAGCGCAGTACAAGTTAACGCACAAGATCGAGTTCCTTTCGATCAAGGAAAAACTTATATATTAAAAAAAGTTAGCGTTACAGGTAAAATAACCTATAACGAACAAACTATTGTAACCTTTGCGGGTCTCACAAAAGGAGAAAGCATCACAATTCCTGGAGAAGAAATAAGCAATTCGATAAAAAAACTATGGAAACTAGGGTTATATAACGATGTTAACTTTTATATAGATAAGATAGAGGGCGACAGCATTTCTCTAGAACTAAATATTAATGAACTTCCAAAACTAAAAGAAGTAAAGTTTATAGGCATTAAAAAAGGAAAACTAGAATCTATCACAAAAGACACGGAACTAACTCCTGAAAAAATAGTTAACGAAAACCTTATTACAACCACTAAAAATTATATTGAAAACAAATATAAAAAAGAAGGGTACTACAATACAAAAGTAAATATCGCAACTACCGAAGATACCGAAACTATAAACCATGTAAATATGGTTGTAAATGTAGATAAAGGTAAAAAAGTTAAAGTATCAAAAATCACTGTAAATGGGAATACACAATTTACAGATGAAAAAATTCGTTCTGCCATGAAAAACACAAAACAACAAAGTGTTTTTCGTATCTTAAAATCATCTAAATACATAAAAGATAAGTACAAAGAAGACTTAACATCAATTATAAACAAGTACAAAGAAAACGGATATCGTGATGCAAGAATAATATCCGATTCCGTAACTTACGAAAAAGAAAAAAACACAGTAGCCATTAGTATAAATGTCGAAGAAGGAAATAAATATTATTTTGGAGATATTAAATTTTTAGGAAATACGATTTACAATGACCAATTATTAGGTAGAGTTTTAGGTATCAAAAAAGGCGATGTTTACAACGGTGTTTTACTAGAAAAAAGAATTGCAGACAAATCTAGTCCAGATAGTGAAGACTTAACCAATTTATACCAAAACAATGGATACCTTTTTTCTACCATAAACCCAGTTGAAGTTTCTACGGCAAACAACATCATCAATATGGAAATTCGTGTAACCGAAGGACCATTAGCATATTTTAACAAAATATCAGTTGTAGGAAATGACAAGACAAATGACAAAGTTATATATAGAGAACTTCGCACAAAACCAGGAAACATATACAGCAAAGAAACATTAATTAGAACCATTCGTGAGATAGGACAATTAGGCTTTTTTGATCCCGAATCTATAAAACCAGATTTCGAAAATGTAGATCCCGCAGCAGGAACCGTAGATATTAAATACCATTTAGTAGAAAAAGGAGCCAGCCAAATAGAGCTACAAGGTGGTTACGGTGGTGGTGGATTTATAGGAACGCTAGGGCTTTCTTTTAACAACTTTTCTATTGGAAATATTTTTAATAAAAAATCATACAGACCATTACCTATGGGTGACGGTCAGAAAGTATCTTTACGTTTACAAGCAAGTACAAATTTTCAGACATACAGTTTCTCTTTCTCTGAACCATGGTTTGGAGGCAAAAAACCAATAAGCTTCTCGACATCATTAGCTTTTACAAAACAATTTGGCTACGACTTAACATACAGAACAGACAAATCGAAATACATGAACATATTTTCGGCTTCTATAGGAATTGCAAAAAAACTAGAGATTCCAGATGATTATTTTGTGTTATCACATGCCATAAGTTATCAACATTATGATTTAAATAATTACTATGGAGGTCTATTTACCTTTGCCAATGGAGCATCAAGAAACTTAGCTTACACCATAGGAATAAGCAGAAACAGTAAAGGAAACAACCCTATTTTTCCTACTTATGGTTCAGACTTTAGTCTTACAGGAAAATTTACTTTACCGTATTCATCATTTAGCGGGATAAACTATAGTAACTTAGAAAACCTAGAAGAGTATAAGAAAAGAGATACAAATGGTGCTAGATCAAATCAATTAGACGGTAACGGTAATGTAGTAAGATTGGGTGACTATTTAGATGCCAATGGAAACAAAGTTGACAATTATAACTTAGCAGCAGCTGATAATGCAAAAGTAGATCAGAAAAAATACAATTGGTTAGAATATTATAAGATAAAATTTAAAGCCGAATGGTTTACAACTCTTTATGGCAAGTTAGTTTTACGCACACTAGGAGAATTTGGTTATCTGGGAGCATACAATCAAGGAAGAGGAATTGTTCCTTTTGAAAGATTTGTTGTTGGTGGAGACGGATTGGGCGGAAATTACATGACCAGTAACGAGAACATACAAGTAAGAGGCTATAAAAATAACGGAAGTTTATCTGTACACAGAAGCAGCGGAGATCCAATTTATAATAAATTTTCATTAGAATTAAGATACCCAATAACCCTAAAACAAGCGGCATCTATTTATGCCCTTAGTTTCGTAGAAGGAGCAGGATCGTATGATAATTTCAAAACCTACAATCCATTCATACTGCAACGCTCTGCCGGTGTAGGACTAAGAGTATTCATGCCAGCATTTGGACTATTAGGAATAGATTTCGGACATGGTTTCGATGCGCCACAAGGGTCAAATGAGAAAAACGGTTGGGAAACACATTTTATAATAGGTCAACAATTTTAATTATATTTGGCACGATAGTTGAATTTAACATTATACGCTTATGAAAAATTTTTTTGCATTCTTACTAATTTTTGGCACTACCCTAACCAGTAATGCACAAGCAAAAGGAGCTAAAATAGGTTACATCGATATGGACTATATCCTAGAAAACGTACCCGATTATAAAGAAGCAAACATACAATTAGAACAAAAAGCACAAAAATGGAAACAAGACATTCAAGTTAAAAAAAACGAAATAAACAAACTAGAAAACATTCTTAAATCAGAAAGAGCTTTGCTTACCAAAGAACTTATAGAGGAAAGAGAAGAAGAAATAAAGTTCCTTGAAAAAGACTTGATAGACTACCAACAAAAAAGATTTGGTTCTAACGGCGATTTTATAATTCAAAAAACAGCCATAGCAAAACCCGTACAAGACCAAGTATTTACAGCAGTTCAAGATATTGCAGAAGCAAGAGGATATGATTTTATTTTCGATAAATCCTCCGATTTAACAATGCTTTTTTCAAAAAAATCATTCGACATAAGCGACAGAGTCGTAAGAATGATAACACAGTCTGAAAAAAGAGAACAAATAAGCAAAAAACAACTTAAAGCTAACGAAGAAAAAGAAGAGCAAAAAGATAAAATAGAAGACAATCCAGCACTAGCCGAAAGACAAAAAATTCTCGAAGAAAAAAAAGCATTAAGAGAAAAAATAATTAAAGAACGTAAAGAAAGCGCTGCCCAAAACAAAAAAGAGTACGAAGAAAAGCACAAAAAAATATTAGAAAACAAAACTGGAGCAATCATAGATTCCGCAGCAACTAGTAAACCAAATGCTACTATAAATAAAATTGAAAAACGAAAACTAGCACAAGACTCTATAAAAAAAGCAAAAGAAGCAGTCCGCTTAAAAACAATAGAAAACAACAAAAAAACAATCGAAGATCGCAACAAAGCATTAGAAGAAAAAAAGAAAAAAATAGCAGCCGATAAAGAAGCCGCTAAAACTAAAAAATAATTAAACACAAAACCTAAAATTAATTAATACACTAATACTAAAAATGATGAAACAGATTAAAACTTTACTTATTGCAGCAGTTATATTTTTTGGTGCTAGCACAATGAATGCGCAGACAAAAGTAGCACACATCGATGTAAGCGAATTATTAGCTAAAATGCCAGAAATGACAGCTGCAAAAGCACAGTTAGACAAACTAAGCAAAACTTTCGATACAGAATACGGCACCATGGTCACTGAGTACCAAACAAAAATGAAAAAATACGAAGCAGAAGCAACAACTGCAACCGAAGCCATCAACGAAACACGTGCAAAAGAAATGCAAGACATGGGACAACGTATCCAACAATACAGAGACTCTGCTCAAAAACAACTACAAGAAAAAGAACAAGAAATTGTAAAACCAATCATGGACAAAGCTAAAACAGCAATTGTAAAAGTTGGAAAATCAAAAGGATACCAATACGTTATGGATTCTGCAAGTTTAATCCTTGCCGATGGACCAAACTTATTCGAAGACGTAAAAAAAGAATTAAAATTCTAAAATTTCTTAAATAAATTAAAAAACTGTGCTACAAAATAGCGCAGTTTTTTTTTACATTTGTTTCATGAGCAACAACAACCCAATAGGATTATTCGATTCAGGAATAGGCGGCACATCAATCTGGAAAGAAATTCATCAATTACTTCCCAACGAAAACACCATCTATCTAGCAGACAGCAAAAACGCACCATACGGAAAAAAAAGCAAACAAGAAATAATAGAACTTTGCTTCAAGAACATCGACTATCTAGTATCACAAAACTGCAAAATGATCGTAGTTGCCTGCAATACAGCCACAACAAACGCAATCATACAAATAAGAGAAAAATACAAAATCCCAATCATAGGAATAGAACCAGCCATAAAACCAGCTGCAAACAAAACCAAAACCCAAACCATAGGAATCCTAGCCACAAAAGGCACCATAAACAGCGAATTATTCAACAAACAAGTAGAAAGTTACACCAACATAAAAATAATAGAACAAATAGGCTACGGACTCGTAGAACTCATAGAAAACGGAGAAATAGAATCCCCAGAAATGACAAAACTACTCACCTCCTATCTCGAACCCATGATAAAAGCAAACATCGATTATCTAGTACTAGGTTGCAGCCACTATCCATATCTAGTACCAGCCATCAAAAAAATCATACCCGAAAACATCAAAATAATCGATTCAGGTCAAGCAGTAGCAAGACAAACCAAAACCATATTAGAAAAAAATAATTTATTAAATACCACAACAAAAAACAGCCAACAAATATTTTATGCAAATAGCAACCCTACAGTATTAAAAAATATTTTAGGCTTTTCAGAAAATGTATTCGCAAAAGATTTCTAGGAGAGCATCACTTGTGCCATCTTGCAAACCATATACCTGCTGTCGTTTCAATCTCGCCAAGAAAAATGGCGAGGATTTTCACATCCATCAGGGCTAAAAGCAAAGTAATCGCATACTTGCAAACACACAAATATCAAAAACCGTAAAACGCAACCTATTTTTTTAAACACCACCACTTATAAAGTAAATCTACAAGAACTGCCACTAATTCAAAAAAAAGCCCACAGGTAACAGAATTTTACAAATACACACCCATCAAAAAAATAAACCTCCCTCCTGCAGAAAACCCAAAAAATTAGTGTAATCTGAGCAAAACAAAACACATACCAGTTAGCAGACAGCCATACAAATTATATACCCGTATAAATCAAGCAAACTATTGCTCATCCTTAAACCAACCCGAATACATCACATAATTATTAGAAATACGACCAATTTCACCAGCAAAATTACTCTGGTCAATATCCTTCACCTTCTTAGCAGGAATTCCAGCATAAATAGCACCAGATTCAACCACCGTATTTTGTGTAACCACACTTCCAGCTCCAATAATCGAATTACTATGTACAACACAATTATCCATAACAATAGCCCCCATACCTATTAGCACATTATCATGAATCGTGCAACCATGCACAATAGCATTATGACCTATCGAAACATTATTACCAATAATAGTAGGATGCTTCTCATAAGTACAATGCACCACCGCACCGTCTTGAATGTTCACTTTATCGCCAAACCTAATAAAATTCACGTCGCCACGAATCACCGCATTAAACCAAACACTACAATTTGCACCAAAAGCAACATCACCAACTATAGTCGCATTTTCTGCAACAAAACAATCCTCAGGAATTTGCGGATACTTTCCATTCACCTCTCTAATTACCATATCTAACAAAAAAAATAGTCCCGAAATAATCGGGACAAGTTATATAATTAATTAACCGCAGGACAATTACAGTCATATCGCTCTTTCTTACAACCAAAATCAAATCCTAAAGTAATTTGATGATAGCCACCAGTATCAAACTTAATATCTCCAGTAACTTGAGAATAAGTATAAGCAAACATAAATTTATTATAATTTACCCCAACAATTGGTGTAATATATTGCAAATACTGATTTTTTAATTCCCGCCCATTATCATACTGTGCCCCATCAAAACTTCTTCTATACGACATAGCCGCCCAAATTTTACCAAAATCAACAGACTTATACACCTTAATATTTACATCTAACGCCTTCTCCTTAGTCCTATCTGTAAGCTGAAACAACAAAGAAGGTTCCCAAAGCAATTTTTTTGCATCCCCAAAAGTATAACCTACACTTACAAGATATTTTCGCAAATTATTCGATTCGTAAGATGTGTAAAGACCTCTACTTTGAAACAAAGCGTTCTTAACCGTCGCATGCGCATAAAAATCAAGAAAATTATAAGACGCCCCAAAATCGACATTAAAATAAGAAGACCTCTGAAGAATACCGCCAATAATGGGATCAAAATCTTGCAAATCAAAACTAGTTTCATCCAACTGATTTTGTACCATACCAGCACTTAACCCAAAAGACAACTGGTTCAAATCAGTTGTAGTTCTAGAAAACATAATATGGTGAGCATACGTAATTTTTCCTCCTTTTTGAGAATGATACCCATTTTTATCATTAAAAAGAATAACCCCAATACCTGATTTGCCACTTTCGCCAAGAGAACCGTTATAACTCAAAGTCTGCAATGACGGCGCCTCACTACTACCAAACCATTGTTTACGAGCAGTTAATCTAATTTTATTACAACTAGAAGCACCAGCCATAGATGGATGAAGTAAATAATAATTATCCGACAAATAATCCGAATAAACAGCAATACCTTCCTGAGAGAAAGCAAATTGGGTTGAAATAAAAGCTAATACTAATATAATTTTTTTGAAATTCATTTTTATAATCTTTTTGGTACGAAATGGTTCAAACTGTTTTCTTTACAAAATAATTAGTCAAGCTAATCTATTTTTCAAAACGTTCAAAGATATAATTTTTTACGAAAGTTTTTCTAATTATACTTTTTTTTATATTAATATTTTATTAACCTTAACCAATACTAAATTAACAAAAAATAAATTATTCACAAAAAACAAAAGACCAAATTAAACTTTACAACAAATAACACCACAAAAAAAGCCATTCAAACCAACAAAAAGTTAAATTAACCCTAAACCACCCACTACACAAGACATAAGTCGAGTAATAACAATATTTTTAGTTAGAAATTTTGCACAAAAACCTTCTTAAAGCTATTTGCACCTCAAAAAAATCACCCCACTACACAACTATTATTATACGAATTTAACAACCCTAGCTTGCAACTAAAAACATAAAATTTTAAAATACTGTTTATTGCAAAATTAAGTGTCATAAACCAAATAGGTTTCTTAATTTTGCATAAAATATAAAACCATGAAACTAATCACCATAAAAGACACCAATAATCCGAATATTCTAAAATTCGAATTCTCTTATTTCATAACACCAAATCAAAGTTACGAATACAAAAACATAGATGAAGCCGGCGCTTCGCCACTTGCCCAACAACTATTTTACCTACCATTTGTAAAAACAGTTTACATCTCAGGAAACTTTATCGCTATCGAAAAATACAACATTGTACAATGGGAAGATGTAAAACATGACGTAGCAGACCAAATGGAAGCATTTGTAAGCAATGGCGGCGAAGTAGTAAAACAAACCGAAACACCAAAAAAATCGCCCGTTACCGTTTACGCAGAAAGCACACCAAACCCTGCCGTAATGAAGTTTGTAGCCAGCAAAAAACTAACAAAAACAATTGTCGAATGCAAAAACATAGACCAAACCCACGCATCGCCATTAGCCAAAGAACTATTTAAATTCCCATTTGTAAAAGAAATATTCATCGACGAAAACTACCTCTCAATAACAAAATATGCCGTAGCAGAATGGCAAGAAATCACACTCGAACTACGCACATTCATCAAAGAATTTATCGAAAACGGAAAAATCGTAGTCGATGAAACTAAAATCGTAGCTACCAAACTCGAAGAAAAACAAGAAATTACAAATTTCGACAATCTAGATGTAACCTCACAAAAAATCATCAATATCATCGAAGAATACATTCGTCCAGCCGTAGCTGCCGATGGCGGAAACATCCTTTTCGATTCCTATTGTCAAGACACCAAACAAGTAAAAGTCATCTTGCAAGGCGCCTGTAGCGGTTGCCCATCGTCAACATTCACACTAAAAAACGGAATAGAAAGCATGCTAAAAGACATGCTAAACCAACCCGAACTAAGAGTAGAAGCACTAAATGCCTAGCTAAAAAATAATAAAAACACATTTCAAACTAAAAAAACCCACATAAAATCATAAATTAGCGTTTCAAAATTTGAAGCGCTTTTTTTTCGAAGCTATTTCCCGCTATCCGTTGCAATCTCGCCAAGAAAAATGGCGAGGATTTCCACTACTATCGGGGCTAAACCAACCAGTATGAATCAGCTAAATTTAGAAACCAGTCCCTATTTGCTACAACACGCCAACAACCCAATACATTGGCAAGCATGGTCAAAAAACACATTAGCAACAGCCCAAAAAGAAAACAAACTAATCATCATAAGCATAGGCTACTCAGCATGCCACTGGTGCCACGTGATGGAACACGAAAGTTTCGAAAACCAAGAAGTAGCATCAGTAATGAATCTAAACTTCATCTCAATAAAAGTAGACAGAGAAGAACGCCCAGACGTAGACGCCATTTATATGAAAGCCGTACAAATGATGACAAACCGTGGAGGCTGGCCACTAAATGTAGTTTGCCTGCCAGACGGAAGACCAATATGGGGCGGAACCTACTTCCAGAAAGAAGAATGGACAAACACACTACAACAACTACATGAATTGTATGTTTCCAATCCTCAAAAAATTATCAAATACGCCCAAAAATTACACCAAGGCATTCAAGTATTAGGCACCATACAACACCATACGGCACAAGAACAAAACCACACAAATAACATAAAACCACTAGTCGAAAAATGGTCTAAAAGCTTCGACTGGGAATACGGTGGTTACGCCCGTGCACCCAAATTTATGATGCCAAACAATTATTTATTCTTGCAACGTTATGGCTATCAAACCAAATCTCAAGAACTACTCAACTTTGTCGATCTAACCCTAACAAAAATGGCACACGGAGGCATTTTCGACACCATCGCTGGAGGATTTTCCCGCTATTCAGTAGATATTCGTTGGCACATTCCTCACTTCGAAAAAATGTTATATGACAACGGACAACTCGTTTCTTTATATGCGCAAGCCTACAAAAGAACCCAAAACCCGCTATACAAAGAAGTCATCGAAAAAACACTAACATTTGTAGAAAGAGAATTTCTAAATTCAGACAATGGCTTTTATGCCGCACTCGATGCCGATAGTTTAAACCAAAATAACGAACTAGAAGAAGGTGCATTCTACGTTTGGACAAAAACTGAATTGCAAGAAATTTTAAAAAACGATTTCGAAATTTTCAGCCATCTATATAATGTAAACGATTTTGGGTTTTGGGAACACGACAATCATGTACTCATTCAAAACCAACCCTCAAAAAGTATTGCTTCAAAATTCGGCTTGACCGAAAACGAATTACAAAACAAAAGGAAAAATTGGGAACAATTACTTTTTACCAAAAGAGAAAAACGCCCCAAACCAAGACTCGACGATAAATCGCTCACTTCCTGGAACGCCATCATGCTAAAAGGATATACAGACGCTTATAACGCCTTAGGAAACCAAAAATATTTGGCCATTGCCGAAAAAAACGCACAATTTATCACCACCAAACAATGGTCGGCAGAAGGCTTCTTGTATCGTTCGTACAAAAAAAACAAAAGCACCATTGAGGGATTTCTAGAAGATTACGCCTTTACAATCGATGCGTTTATTAGTTTATACCAAGCCACTTTAAATGAAAAATATTTGCAGCAAGCAAAGCAATTAACAGATTATTGTTTTGACAATTTTTATAACGAAAAGCAACATTTTTTTGCTTTCAATTCTAGAAAATCGGCACAACTTATTGCCCAACATTTCGAAACAGAAGACAATGTAATGCCCGCTTCTAACTCCGTTATGGCAAATAATTTATATGTTTTAGGCCTTTTATTTAGCAATAACTATTATGAAAAAATAGCCTTACAAATGTTGCATCACATAATCCCCAATATCGATTATGCTTCTGCTTATTCGAATTGGATGAATTTATGGATGAATTTGTCTCAAGACAATAAAGAGCTAGCAGTTTGTGGCAACAATGCCGTGGCAAACAATCATAAAATAAAGGCTAAATATTTACCGCATATTATTACCGCCGGAACAACAAAAAACTCCAGATTACCATTTTTAGAAAATCGATTTATAGAAGAAGAAAACTTATATTATATTTGCCAAAACAAAGCCTGTTTGATGCCTAAATTTACAATTGAAGAAACTTTTAACAATTTAGAAATATAATTTAACTAAAATTATGTATTTTTACATGAATAACTAAAAATTTAAAACAAAATGGGAGTAGCAAGTTTTTTTAAGGGGATATTTGGTTCAAAAAAAGTAGACGAGATAATTGACCAAGCAGGAAATTTCGCTGATGATGCAATTGCAAAAGCAAAGCAAAGCGCAGCGCCACTAATAGACAAAGTAGAAGATTTTGCTGAACAAGCAGGGGATAAAATTAAAGAATATGTACCGCAAGCAACTGCAACTATAGATAATGCCGTAGAAACAGTAAAAGAAAAGGCTGGCGATTTAATAGAAAAAGTAGAAGATATGGCACATGGAGCTGTTGGTACTGCCCAAGAAAAAGCAACTAACCTTGCGGCAGATACAACTGAAAAAACGGCAGACAAAGTAGCTGAATAACTACTTAGATGCAACCGTCATCATAAAATCTTTAAGATAAAAAGGTTCGAAATAAGCGACACTAACAGTGTCGTTTTTTTTGTACTTATCGAAAGCTATTTTACTCATTTCGCTTGCCGACGGAAATTGTATTTCGCTGTGATAAACAAATTTAGCATCGGTTAAAACCGCATTACATTTAGAAGCACCATCACCAATAAGATGAATCGTTTGGGTTATTTCGCAAAAAGAATTACCATCGATAATTTCAGCCTTCACCTCTCGTTTATTTATATAGTTGGCATCAAAAATTGCTGTATAACACTCCATTCTTCGAGCATCAATCATAGGAATAATAACACCACTATCTATCGTAATTTTCCTAGCCAAAACCTCTAAAGTATCTATTGCAACCAAAGGAATATCTAAAGAATAGCACAATCCCTTTGCTGCCGAGACACCAATTCGCAAACCTGTATAAGAACCTGGCCCCTGACTAATGGCAATTGCAGATAAATCCTTGTAAGTAATTGTGTTTTCTTTTAGAATTTCATCAATAAAAATGTGCAATTTCTCAGCGTGAGAATAACCAGCCTCCGCAATTTCTTTACAAGCAATAATATTTCCGTCTTGCGACAAAGCAACAGAACAGTTTCTTGTAGCGGTTTCTATATTTAATATGTATGTCATTTTTTTGATGCAAAATTGTAAAAAGCAAAGTTACAAAGTTAGAAATTAATATAACCATGCTTATCATACTAAGTCATTTTTTTACCAGATATTACAGATTTTTAAAAATAAAGATATTAGATTTGAATATTCCTATTGGTTATACCTATATTTGCAAAGTTTTAAAAAATAAATATTCCTGCCTTGAGTGCGATAAATACATTACCACCTATAAAATCTATCTTCAACGATTTCAAAGAAATTACCAAAGCTGGTTTGGCTATTAGCGTAGTTTTCTCATCGCTGGCTGGATATTTATTAGGGATTCATGAATTCAACCTAGAGACTATTTATGTTTTATTAATGCTTGCTATTGGGGGATATTGCATGGTCGGGGCTTCAAATGCTTACAATCAAATCATCGAAAAGGATTTAGACACTTTGATGAACAGAACTAAAAACCGTCCAATTCCTTCGGGAAGAATGTCAGTAAATACTGCTTTTACAATTGCAACAATTTTAACAATTACAGGCCTAACAATTTTGTATATGATAAATCCCAAAACAGCAATGTTTGGAGCGATATCGATATTTTTATACACCTGCGTTTATACCCCACTTAAAACCGTAACCTCATTATCAGTCTTTGTAGGTGCTTTTCCTGGAGCAATACCATTTATGCTAGGATGGGTTGCTGCTACTAATGATTTTGGCATAGAAGCAGGAACGTTGTTTTTAATTCAATTT
Source organism: Flavobacterium psychrophilum DSM 3660 = ATCC 49418 (assembly GCF_002217405.1). GTDB lineage: Bacteria > Bacteroidota > Bacteroidia > Flavobacteriales > Flavobacteriaceae > Flavobacterium > Flavobacterium psychrophilum. Next base: position 88,379 of record NZ_MUHE01000018.1, read on the forward strand.
TTCTGGCAATTTCCACATTTTTGGGCAATCGGCTGGTTTTTATTTGAAGATTACAAAAAGGGAGGATTTTATATGCTACCCACAGGCAAAAGAGACAAAGGAACTGCAATGCAAATTGTATTATACACACTTTGGTTAACAGCAGCCTCTATTTTGCCAAGCTTTGGCTACACAGGAAGATTATATTTAACACCCGTTTCAGCAATAATTGTTGTTTTATTAGGTTTATGGATGCTCGTTTATGCTATCAAACTATACAAAAACAAAACCGACAAATCTGCAAAAACATTAATGCTAGTAAGTGTTGCCTACATATCCCTAATACAAGTGGTATATATATTAGATAAATTTTTAAGATAATAATTATGGAAGGAATGACTATTGAGGAACATAACAACAGAAAAGCAAGATCATACAAATTATTATTACTCTTTGCAATGATAAGCATGTTTATGGTTTTTGCAGGACTAACAAGCGCTTATTTAGTAAGTTCGTCAAGAAAAGATTGGATACACACTATGGTTTTGCCACCAGCATTTACTTTTAGCACCATAGTAATCATAATAAGTAGTCTAACTATTTATTTAGCAAAAAAAGCAATTCAAAAAGATGACAGACAAAAAACAACATTGTTTTTAGTAACCACTTTAATTCTAGGAATAGCCTTCGTCATATTACAACTAAAAGGATTTAGCCAAGTAATAGAAATGGGGTATTTTTTTACAGGAAGTGCTAGCACAGTTACATCATCTTTTCTGTATGTTTTAACAATTTTACACCTAACACACCTTGCGGGAGGAATAATTTCGCTATTAATTATAATTTATAATCATTTTAAACAAAAATACAACTCCTCTCAAAGCACTGGTATTGAGCTTGGTGCGATGTTTTGGCATTTTCTAGATATTCTTTGGGTATATTTGTTTTTATTTTTATATTTCGTAAAATAATAAAAAATTGTAAATTTGACAACTTTATAAACACAATTCTATGGCAACGACAGTTACTACTAGTGCTGAAGGCAAAACTTGGGGCGGCGGAAATGAGCCGATGAATGCTAGTTACGGAAAAATGATGATGTGGTTTTTCATCGTTTCCGATGCATTAACCTTTTCAGGATTCTTGGCAGCATACGGTTTTTCAAGATTTAAATTTATCCAAACTTGGCCTTTGGCCGATGAGGTCTTTACCCACTTCCCATTCATGCATGGCGTTTCAGCCCCCATGTATTACGTGGCATTTATGACATTTGTACTGATATTCTCATCGGTAACAATGGTACTAGCAGTAGATGCTGGTCATCAAATGAAAAAAGACAAAGTAATCATTTACATGTTTCTAACCATTGTTGGTGGTTTTATATTCGTAGGCTCACAAGCTTGGGAATGGAAAAACTTCATCAAAGGAGAATATGGAGCAGTAGAAACCAAAGGAGGTTCTATATTACAATTCGAAAAAATTGACAAAGAACATTCAACAGCTGATAATATTGTGTACAAAAGAGTAGCACTCGCAGAATTTGCAGCCGACATTCCTAGTGAAAGAACAGAAGATACTAAAAGCAAAGGAATTTGGTTTTTTGGAGATGAAACTTTACCAAGCTATTCTATAGCAGAAGTAAAGGAAGGTTTTAAAGCACATTCAGACATATTAATTCGTACTGAAGCGATTGATCCAAAAACAAAAACAAAAATTACTTTATCTCGTGAAGAATCACTAAAAAGAATTGAAGACACTAAATATGTAGTAGAAGGCGCTAATTTAATTCGTAACGAATACGGACAAAAATTATTTGCAGATTTCTTCTTCTTCATTACAGGTTTTCACGGTTTTCACGTATTATCAGGAGTAATAATCAATGTTTTAATTTTCTTTAACGTCCTTTTAGGAACTTATGACAAAAGAAAAACATATGAAATGGTCGAAAAAGTAGGTTTATATTGGCACTTTGTCGATTTAGTTTGGGTGTTTGTATTTACATTCTTCTACCTAGTTTAATTTTAATATAAGAAAAATATATATTGTTATGTCACAAGAACACGTATCAAATGTAGGACGAATCTGGAAAGTTTTCGGATTACTATCAATAATTACAATCATCGAGGTTATTTTAGGAATTGTTAAACCTGACTTTTTATATTTCAATACTTTTTTTAGTATGAATTTATTAAATTGGATTTTCATCATGCTAACCATATATAAAGCATACTGGATTATGTGGTCTTTTATGCACCTTGAGGGGGAAAAAGCCTCATTGCGTTGGGCAGTTGCAGGAACAATTGTATTCTTAATTATTTATTTAGTATTTATTTTGCTAGTTGAAGCTGATTATATATTCGAAGTTTTTAAAAACTCTACCATTAAATGGAATTTTTAACAACATATTAATTCAAAAAAGAGCTCCTATTACAGGAGCTTTTTTTATTTTTGTACTCAAATAAATTACACTTTCCCTATGAAAAATAAATTAGTTCTAATCATCCTTCTAATACTTCCCGTTTTAATTTATTTAATCTTTGCAACAGCAACACATAATTCACTTTTCTTACCAACCATTTCTAGAAACAACAAAGAATTACCCAAATGGAAAAGCCTAGATGGCAAACCCGTTTCTCTTATAAACAAAATTACAGTACTCGGATTTCTAGGCAATGATATCTATAAGAATGAAGAAAACTTATTTAATTTGAACCAAAAAATATACGGAAAATACGAGGGGTTTCATGATTTTCAGCTAGTTATGATAGCGCAGGAAGGTTCTGAGAAACAAGTAGAAGATTTATTAGAAAAATTAACTAGATTTTCTGAAGATTTATCAGGATGGAAATTTGTTTTCGCAAAACCCCAAGAAATTCAATCCTATTTTGACTCCTTTAAACTGCACGATCGTCTTAATGAAAATTTTAGCTCTACAAAGGTCATTATTATAGATAAAGATAAAAATCACCGTGGGCGAAAAGGAAAAAATAAAGAGGAAAAAAACGAATATAAAGAAAGTTACAACACAAATTCTGCTGCAGATTTACACAACGAGATGTCAGACGATATAAAAATAATGCTCAGAGAATATCGATTAGCACTAAAACGAAATAACAAAAGAAAAGATTTCCGTTTGCACGAAAACAAATAATAATTAACACCCCCTTTTTACTACAAACATGCAAATTAGTAGTTATTTTTGATCAAAATATTAAATCTGCAGCGAAATTATAAAAAGACCAAACAAAAAAAACAGCAATATGAAAAACAAATCATACATAGGAACCGCTTTTATCATACTAGTTTTTGGAATTTACTTTGTTCCAAAAATTATAGACCGAATAAAAAACAATGACATTGTAAAAGGAGATAGACTAAATATTGAAGGAACACACGTTGCAACAAAAAGCGATTTGATGACAATAGGCAAAGCGCCAGTTTTTTCCTTAATAAACCAAGACAAACGAACAATTTCTAACGAAAGTTACAAAGGAAAAGTATATGTTGCTGAGTTTTTCTTTTCTACTTGTCCTTCTATTTGTCCTATTATGAATAGAAACATGAAGCTTGTGCAAGAAGCATTTGCTAGCAATACTAATTTCGGAGTGACTTCTATAACAATAAATCCAGAAATCGATACGCCAGAAGTTCTCAAAAAACACGCTGAAACAATAGGTGCTAAAGGTAAAAACTGGAATTTTTTAACCGGTGATAAATCTAGAATTTATGAAATTGCAAACAAGGGTTTTAATTTATATGTTGGACAAAACGCAAAAATACCTGGAGGATTTGAGCATTCTGGATTCTTTGCTTTAATAGACAAAGAAGGAAATATACGTTGCCGAAAAGACGAATTTGGAAATCCAATTATTTATTATGATGGTATAAAAGATGAAGGCATCAAACAAATTAAACAAGACATATCGAAGCTTTTAGCGGAATAATTATCATCAAAATTTAATTTAAACTTCCTTTTTAGAAATTTTGATAATTTTACAAATTTGCTTTCAAAAAAATAAGATAAAAAACAATGAAAAAAAAGATTTCAGAAAAAAAATACAATGTTTGGATTACCATATTGTCAATAGTAATTCCTGTAGTGGTGGCAATTTTATTTAAAATAAAACTAAGAGATTTAGGTTTCGATGTAAAACCATTATCATTCTTACCTCCTATTTATGCAACAATTAATGCAATTACAGCTATTGTATTAGTATGGGCTGTTATTGCTATCAAAAACGAGAAACAAAAACTACATGAAAATTTAATGAAAACCGCTATTGGCCTTTCGGTAGCATTTTTAGCAATGTATGTGGCGTATCACATGACATCTGAAGCTACAAAATATGGAGGAGCGGGAATTTTAAAAGTTGCTTACTTTTTTATATTAATAACCCATATTACACTATCTATAATTACTATCCCATTGGTTTTAGTCACTTATGTTCGTGCACTAGCAGAAAAATTTGATAAACATAAGAAAATAGCAAAAATTACTTTTCCTATTTGGTTATATGTTGCTGTTACTGGTGTTATTGTATATTTAATGATTTCTCCTTATTATGTTAGCTAAAGTAGAAAATTCAGGTAAAAGAATAGCATTTCTTTTACTTATCGCCCATTGCCTATTACCTATTGCATCAAATGCACAATGTGCCATGTGCCGTGCTTCGCTAGAAAGCTCAGCAGACGTATCGCAAGCAGAGGCGGTAAATGATGGCATTATATACTTAATGATTATTCCCTATATACTTGTGGTACTCATAGCTATTGCAGTTTATAGAATGTATAGGAAGAAACAATAATTACATACCATTTATATTTACCGTTACATTTCCTGTAATATTTAGAAAGGCAACGATAGCATGATTGGTTAATTGTACTTTTTGAAAAACAATATCATTTAGTTTGCCGTTTACAAAAACACCTGTTATGGGTGAATAGTTATTTAAGTATTTTAAAATATTTTGCTTTCCTTCATCTAAATTAGGCTGAATCGAGTAGCGACAAGTAGCTCTTATTTTGTTCAAAATTAAACCCTGAGCAAACCAATTGGCAGTTTTCATAAGCTTACTTTTAGTCTCTAGGGCGTAATCTAAATCATCAAAAAATAATTCTTTGGTTTGCGTGTTATATTGCGGAAAACCAGACAAATAAATACGCCCATTTAAACTTCCAAGCATATCTAGTGCAATAACCATTTTGCCTTGTTTGTGCCAAATTTCGACATTTTGAATCGTTACTTTTCGTTTTCCTTCGCCAAATTCTTTTCCCTTAAAATTGGTTGTCATTACTCTCGAAGCATCCTGATAAGTAGAAACTGCAGCAATGTTTGCTACTACTTTTTCGGGCAAATTTACGATAGGCTTCAATACTATTTTTTCTTTTACAAAGTTAGGTTTTGGTTTTTGTCCTATGCAGGATTCCATTAAACATTTAAGACCTACGGTCATAGAAACGGCTTTTTTTTCTAAATTAGCTTCGGTAGCATATATTTCTTGCGGGGTTACTTTTAGCCAAGTCTGATAGGTTGAACTCATCTCGAATGGTTCGCTTGCTTTTTGCATCATTTCGAGAATATTTGATTTAAAATCTAGAGATTTCTCTAGCGATTCATCAATAATTTTTTCAATTTTATTTCTAAATATTCGAATCGTTGGATTTACTAAATAAGTAATAGGAATTTCTTTTCCGCCTATGATAATTGTTGGACTTTCTTGCCATTCAAAATCTTGCAATTCGGTAGTAGTTGTAATTTTCCAGTTACTCATTTTTACATTACTTAAAAAAGTAATTGTGCCGTTTAGGTTTATTTCTCGAGTATCATACAAATTAATCCCTAAAACTGACGTGCCGTATCTAACTTTTGCCCAGATTTTTAGAGGAATAATTGTTTTTAGTTTATTATTATCTTCAGAAATTAATATTGGGGCATTTTTCCATATTTTCATTTCGGTTTTGTCATCATCAATATTATGATCATCATAAATTAATCCCATCAAAGCATTGTTGGCTTGTTTTTCAATATCTTTCAATGTTAATGTTACAGGAAAACTAATATAGGAAGAAGTTACGGGATAAATTATAGGGGTAGCGTCATCTGGTTCTGGCTTCATGAGTTCTATTTTTTGAGTTGTCGAGCAACTGGTATAAAAAAATGTTACCGCAAATAATCCAATAATCCGTAATATATTTTTCATCAAAAAAGTAATTTAAGCAAATGTAAAAATTAATTTTCATTTATTTTTACGCATTAATTGTAACAAATTATAAAAGCAAGAGTCTTATTGTAAATTTAATTTATAAAAAGATTAAATTCGCTAAACAAAAAATTCCATATTATATAAAATGCAAAAAATAAAATACTCGTTTTTAATAATTACAACATTATTGTATTGTGGTGTTTCTTTTGGCCAACCCAAAAAATGGACACTCGAAGAATGTGTAGCTTATGCTATAGAGCACAACATTTCGATAAAACAAGCTGTTTTAGACAAAGAATTGTCTGACATTTCTAAGAAAGATGCCTTAGGTAAATTTTTTCCTTCGGTAAATGCGCAAAGTTCCCATTCTTGGAATATTGGTTTAAACCAAAATATCACAACAGGTTTGTTAGAAAACCAGACCACACAATTTACTTCGGCAGGAGTAAATATTAGTATCGATATTTATAAAGGTTTGCAGAACCAAAACCTGTTGCGAAAAGCAAATCTTAGCAGCATTGCTTCGCAATACCAATTAACAAAAATGCAAGAAGATGTTTCGTTAAACATTGTAAACGGGTATTTGCAAATACTTTTTAACAAGGAAAATCTAAAAGTACAGCAGCTACAATTGGCTTACGACAACAAACAATTAGAAAGGAGCAAAGAACTAGTAGAAGCTGGAGTAACGCCTCGTGGCGATTTACTAGATGTAAAAGCGACTGTTGCCACAGATAACCAGCGATTTATTGCTGCAGAAAACGCCTTATTTTTATCGAAATTAAGCTTAGCCCAATTATTACAAATAGATGATTTTGAAAATTTTGACATTACCGATGCCGAAATTCCCATTCAAGAAAACACCATCTTAATGCAAGACCCTAAAGTAATTTTAGATAAAGCAAAAAAAAACAGAACCGATTTGAAAATTGCGCAAACCAATGTACAAATTGCCGAAAAAAATCTGCAAATCTCACGAGGCGCATACCAACCAACACTGCAAGGTTTTTATAGTTTTAGCACCCGAGCAGGTTATTCGGATAGAGTCGTTGGGTTTGCACCAAACACAAGCAATCCCACAGCTATAATTGGTTATGTAGAGGGTACAAACCAGTCAGTTTTACAACCCAATTATTCTAGAATATTAGACAAACCAGATGCTATTTTTAATCAGTTTAGTACCAACAAAGGACAAAACTTTGGGCTAAATTTAAACATTCCTATACTTAACGGATTTTCGGTAAGAAACAATGTAGCACGCTCGAAAATCGCACTAGACCGTTCGAAAATAACTTTAAAACAACAAGAATTAGATGTAGAAAGAACAGTTTTTACTGCCTATACCGATACAAAAGGGGCACAAAAAACACATGAAGCTGCACTTGCCACATTTGAAGCAAGACAAAAATCATTTAACTATGCTAAAGAAAGATATGAAGTAGGACTCATGAATATTTTCGATTTTAATCAGGCACAAACATTGTTTACAAATGCCCAATCGGAAGTTTTAAGAACCAAATATGACTATATTTTTAGAACCAAAATTTTAGAATTTTACTTCGGAATTCCAATTATTAAAAAACAATAAGTACCATGACAAAAAAAACAAAATATATCGTATTAGGCATTGCTGTTACCGCAATTATAGGAGCAATATATCTTAAAAAATCAGGAGCTATAGGAGATAGTAATAAAGGCAAAGAAGTAGAAATTGCTACAATAACACAACGAACTGTAACAGAAACTGTATCTGGAACAGGAAAAATTCAGCCTGAAATAGAAGTTAAAATCTCATCTGAAGTTTCTGGAGAAATTATTGCATTACCCGTAAAAGAAGGACAAACTGTTAAGAAAGGAGATTTATTAGTACAAGTAAACCCTAAATTATACACACAAGGATTAAACAAGTCTCAAGCTGGTTTATCTAATACCAAAGCTGGTTTAAGCCAAACTGACGCTCAGTTTAAAGAAGCAAAAGCAAGTTATGAAAGAAGCAAAAAATTATATGACAAAGGAATTATATCTAGAGCAGAATGGGACAAATCTGTAGCTACTTACGAAAGTGCGCAAGCAGCAAAACAAGCAGCATATTATAACGTACAAAGCGCATCGGCAACGGTAAATGAGTCGAAGGAAAATTTAGGAAAAACAGCTATTTATGCACCCGTTGACGGAACTATTTCTAAACTTGGAGTAGAATTAGGCGAGCGTGTTTTAGGAACACAACAAATGGCAGGTACCGAAATGATGCGTGTTGCCGACTTAAACAATATGGAGGTCGAAGTTGATGTAAATGAAAATGATATTGTAAAAATTTCGATAGGAGATTTAGCAAAAGTAGAAGTAGATGCGTATCTAAAAAAAGAATTCAGAGGAATTGTAACGAGTATTTCAAATTCGGCAAGTACTGCTTTGACTGCGGATCAAGTTACAAATTTTAAAGTAAAAGTTAGAATTATTAAAGACTCCTATCAAGATTTAATGTCAGGAAAACCAGCCAGTTTTTCTCCTTTTCGCCCAGGCATGACGGCAACCGTAGATATTATAACAACACGCAAAGAAAATGTTATTGCCGTACCTATTAGTGCTGTTGTCATGAGGACAGACACCTCTGCTTCACGCAAAGTATTAATGGTTAAAGATGATAACTCAGACAATTCCGAACAAGAACCAGAAGTGAAAAACGAAAAAAGATACGAATGTGTTTTTGTAAAAATGGGAGATAAAGTAAAACTCCGAATCGTAACCACAGGAATTCAAGATGATAGTTATATAGAAGTTCTTTCTGGTCTCAAAAAAGGCGAAACCATTATAACCGGACCTTATACAACAGTTACAAAAGAGTTAAATCCTGACGATGCCGTTTATGTAAAAACGAAAAAACAAATCGAAACCGAAAAGAAAAAAGAAAACGACAACAAAGAGAGCTAAACCAAAAGAAATTTAATATAAAACATGCCCAAAAAAATTAGACACTATTTTGGGGCATGTTTTATAATTATATGCCTTTTTTTAGTAAAAATTATCGTTTTTTTATTACTATACCATTTAAAGTTTAAA